>JACPCW010000086.1 GCA_016184365.1 Candidatus Rokuibacteriota bacterium | reverse complement strand
CTTGATCTTTTCCGGCGTGGCGACGGACGAGCCGCCGTATTTCTGGACGATCACCATGGCGCGTTCGACTCTACACGACGCTTTCCGAGCGTCGCAAGGTGCGGAGCGCCTCAGCCGCCGGCGTTCGGGGTCCGCGCCGCGCGCCACCCGCAGAGGATCAGCGCCTGCACGAGCGAGAGCGGGATCAGCACCGTGTCGGTGGCGGCATAGATGGCCACGAACCTCGGGGTGAGCAGCCGGAAGACGTGCACGAGCGCCGCGCCGACTGCGACGTTGACGATCAGGAAGCCGACCGTGAGCCCGATGCACTCGAGCATCCACCCGACCGCCACGCGAAGCTGCCGCGCCGGCAAACGGAACCCACGCCGCGCCAGCGCGTACCCGCCGAGCGAGGTGAGGACCACGGTCGCCGGCAGCACGAGCGTTTCGAGCTCGATCACGCCGCTCTCCTCACAGCGCGCCGGTCATGCGGTAGTACAGACGCGCGAGCATCTCCTGCACGATCGAGCGCAGCAGCTCCAGCCGCACTTCCGGCTGCGTCGAAGACTCGGACGACAGATCGGCCGGCACGCCGCTCACGACGAGGCCCTGGTGCTGGAAGAGCTGCGTGGCGCGCACGAGGTGGCGTGTGTTGGTGACGAGCAGGATGGTCTTCACGCCGCGCGCGCGCAGGATCGCGCCGATGCGCCGGGCTTCGTCGCCCGTGGTGTGCGCCGAGGTCTCGCCGACCAGGGCCGCGGGCGGCACGCCGAGCGCGTAGGCCAGCCGCGCGCGGCTCTGCGTCTCGGCTGGCGTGCCGGCGACGACGAGCAGCGGCGCCCAGCCGGTCCGATAGAGCACCACTCCATGGATCAGCCGCACGAGCGAGGCGGGATTGAGCGTGCCGTCGGGATTCGCGCCCGCGCCGAGCACCACGATCGCTTCGCTCTTCTCGACTCGCAGCGGCGGCCGCGTCCAGCGGGCGGCGACGTTGACGAGTGGCGTGAACGCGACGACGATCACGACCAGGACGACCACCACGCCGATCGTGCGGGTGGCGCGGCCGAACAGGTCGGTGCGCATGGGTGGACTGCATCGTACTCGATCGCGGGGGAAGGCGGACTATCGGCCGATCGTTTCCGCCTCCTCGATCCGCTCGTCGCTCGCGTATTCCTTGAGCTTGTACTGCAGGCACCGCACGCTGATGCCGAGCCGGCGCGCCGCGCCCGTGCGGTTACCGGCGACGGCGCGCAGCGTCGAGCGGATGTGGCGGCGCTCGACGTCGCGCAGCGTCAGCCCGGGTTCGAGGTTCAGGCGGCGTCCTGCGTGTCGTCGGCGCGTGACGATCTGGACGTCGTCTGGCGACGCGCCCGCGATCGCGTCCGGCAGATCCGCGGTCGCGCGGACGAGCGTGAGCCGGTCACCGAGCGGGACGAGCACCGCGTGTGCGCGGACGGTGACGTGACCGGCCTCGTCGAGCAGGGCGCGGCCTCGGACTGCACGACCGCCACTCAGACGCCGCCGTGACGGCGCGCGCCGGCGACGCCGACTTCCTGGAGCTTCTTGAGGAACGTCTTGTAGCTCACCTTCAGGCGCCGGGCGGCCTCGGCGCGATTGCCACCGACGCGATCGAGCGTCTCTTCGATCAGCGCGCGCTCGGCTTTGCGCGCGGCGCGCTGCGCGATGCCGCGCAGCCCTTCCGCCGGCGGCCACGCCGCGAACACCGCGCTGGCCGGCTCGAGCCGGCCGCGCAGCTCCTGCTCCACGTAGCGCTCGTCGCCGAGCACCACGTAGCGCTTCACGACGTTCTCCAGCTCGCGCACGTTTCCAGGCCAGCGGTAATGGAGCATCAGATCCACGGTCTCCGGCGAAAACGGCGGGCAGTCACGCTCCAGCCGGCGGCAGAACTCCGCGCGGAAGTGCTCGACGAGCGACGGGATTTCCTCGCGGCGCTCGCGGAGCGGCGGGACCGGAATCGTGATGACGTTCAGGCGGTAGTAGAGATCCTCGCGGAAGAGTCCCGCGGTCGTCATCGCCCGCAGATCCCGGTTCGTCGTGATCACGAGCCGGACGTCGGCCGCGACGGGCACGCGCCCGCCGTTGCGCATGAAGCGGCCTTCGTGCAGGAACCCGAGGAGCTTGTTCTGAAGCGCGAGCGGCAGATCGGCGATCTCGTCGAGGCACAGCGTGCCGCCGGCCGCCAGCTCGAGACGGCCACGGCGGACGGAGTTGCCGCCGTCGATGGCGCGCAGCTCGTCGCCGAACAGCTCGGATTCGAGCCGCTCGCCGGGCAGGGCGCTGCAGCGCACCTTGACCCACGGGCCGTTCGCGCGCGGCGACAGCGCGTGGGCCAGGTCGGCGATGAGCTCCTTGCCCGTGCCGGTCTCGCCGGTCACGAACACCGGATCTTCACCGACGACGGCCTTCAGGAGCATCTGCTCGACGGCACGCATGCGCACGCTGTGGCGAAACACGCGGTCGTACATGTTCGCGAGGGCTCGTGACTCGTTCCGAGGCACGGACGAGTCCGCGCGCGATTCGAGTGTTTCGGTCAGCGACGTCACACCCCGTGTCAGCAAGTTCTGTCGGCTCTCAGCGGGCAGATTGAACGCCGTCGCGGCCGAGCAGCAAATCGAGTACCAGACGGTCGATCGCGACCGATTCGGCGGAAAATCCTGGCAAACGGCGGCCTGGGGCAAGGAGCGCCGGCGGCTTCTTTGATCATTTTCTATCCGCTTGAGCTCGCGTCCACTGGCCAGTGACTGACCGCCGGGCACTCTCACGTCGGTGGCGGCCCCAACCGAGGGGGTGTCGGGCCGGTTCTACAGGTACGCGTGAAATAACGGATGATCGACGCCGTCCACACGTGACGTTGCGCGGGCAGCGGTTGGCACGGGGTGTGCCATTTGCCCGGACGTCGATATGCGAGGGATGAACCCTCGGCGCCACAGGAAAGGCAGGACGACGATGAGGACGCTTCGGCTGCTATTGGGTTCGGTCTTTGTTTTGATGCTTGCGGCGATTCCCGCCGCTCCGGCGGCAGCGGCCCCGCCCGATCTGGTCGCGGAGGTCGTGCTGTACGAGACATCGGAAAGCATCGATCTGTCGACGCAGAGCCGGGTTGCGCCGGTGCTCGGCGCCGCGAGGATCGACAGCCTCCTCTGCCTGACCGCAGCAGGTGCGGGCCTCGCCCAGGGGAAATGCCTCGTGACGGGCGAGGGCAGGGCGGATCCGGTGAACGGGATCACCGGCACGCTGAGCGTGGTCGTCGAAGGGTCGGCTCTGGGCTTCACCACGAACAGCAACGACGTCGCCGAGGTCGCCGTCACGACCGCAACCTTCACGGCGAGCTTCGCGCCGGTGACCCTGCCCGACATGCCGCCCGGAGTCGCGGCGAAGATCGCCGAGGCCGGGTTCGACGTGTGGCTGGGAATCACGGGCAGCATCGACATCGATCACAGGTTCCTCGGGGGGCCTGTACTGCCCGGCCTGCCCTTCACGGGCAAGTTCCGGCTGCCGTTCGCCGTGGGCAAGGACCAGAAGATCGAGCGGGCGCGCCCCGGCCAGCCGGCGTTCTACCTGAGCGACTCGGGCAAGTTCGAGCCGGCGAAGCAGGACGAGCGGTCGATCGGATGGGCGACGCCGAGGCTCGAGGTGACGATCAATCCGTAGCCGTGAGGCTTCGGCGCGACATTGATGGCCGCAGGGAGGCCGAGACAGACCGTGGAACACCGGCGGTTCCACGGTCTGCTCGGCGGCGCCAGGCAGGTCAATGGTCGGCCGGGCTCGGCGCCGGCGCGTGCGTCGCTTCACTGAGGCTCACGCCCTCGCGGATCAGGTAGAGCGCTCGGCGCCGGCGCGTGCGTCGCTTCACTGAGGCTCACGCCCTCGCGGATCAGGTAGAGCCAGCCCACGAGCGTCACCGTCAGGAACTGGCTCGCGTGGAACACGAGCGCGAACGCCACGCCGGCTGACGGATTGATGCCGAAGAGCTCCACCGCCTTGGCCGCGGCGACGTGGAAGACGCCGATGTACCCCGGCGCCGACGGGATGCTGATCCCGAGGCCGACGAACGCCACGACCACCCAGCCGCCGACGAACGGCAGGTGCACGTCGACCGCGCGCAGCGTCGTCCACGCGGCGATCGCCGGCAGCACCCAGACGATCACCGTCCACACGAGCAGCGGCGGAAGGTGCCGCACCGTGCGTATGCCCTCGAGTCCCACCACGAACGTGTCGTACGCGCGCGCGAGCCGGCGCTCGACCGCCGGCCAGCGGCGGCCGAGCCGCGCGAGGATCCGACGGCCCGCCGCCGGAAACACCGCGAGGAGGACCAGGCCCGTCACGCCGACCACGTCGATCGCGAGAATGACGAGCGCGGCGTTCCGGAAGAGCGGCGGCACGTCGAGACTCAGCACGAGCACGCCGAGGATGAGCACGAGCGACAGGCTGTCGAGCAGGCGCTCGACGATCAGCGTCGCGAGCGCCGTCCAGAAGCCCTGGCCCCATCGCCGCGCGACGACGTAGATCCGCACGAACTCGCCGGCGCGCAGCGGCAGCACGTTGTTCGCCATGTAGCCGATCATGATCGCCGGCACGAGCCCCGGCGGATGGACGTCGCGCGGGAAGAAGTAGCGCCAGCGGGCGGCGCGCGCGAAGAGACCGCCGAGTCCGGCGGCGACGCCGACGGCGACCCAGCCCCAGTGCGTGCGCGCGAGCTGACGTCCGAGCTCGGTGAGATCGACGCTGTAGAGCAGGTACGCGATCAGCGCGACGCTGATCGCGACGGCCACGGCGAGTCTGAGACCTCTCAATTATTCGTGCGGGCTCAGGCGTGCGGTCTCAGGCGGGACCACCCTCGACGCGAATCATCGTCGTCGCGGTCGCGACGACGGGCAGGCGATCGATCGCGCCGAGGGCGCGGCGCATGTCGCGCTCGCGCGCCTCGTGCGTCATCATCACCACCGGCACGGCCTGCGCCGTCCCGCGCTCCTTCTGGAGCACGGACGCGATGGAGATGTCGTTGTCGCCGAGGATCCCGGCCACTTTCGACAGCACGCCGGGCTGGTCCTGCGCCATCACGCGCAGGTAGTAGCAGCACCGGATGTCGTCGACCGGCCGGAGCGGCAGCGGTGCTCCGCCGACGAACGGCAGCTCGAGCGCGACGGTGGGAATGCCGTGCGCGATGCGGCGCGCGATCTCGAGCGCGTCGGACCAGACGGCCGACGCCGTCGGCAGCTGGCCGGCGCCGCGCCCGTAGAACATCAGGTCGCCCACGTTGTCGCCGGTCATGAAGACGGCGTTGAAGACGCCCGACACGGCGGCGAGCGGCGAGCCCGCCGGGATCATGGTCGGGTGCACGCGCACTTCCACGGCGCCGTCCGATGCCTTCGCGATGGCGAGGAGCTTGATGCGATAGCCGAGCTCGCGCGCGTAGGCGATGTCCTGCGCCGTCACGCGCGTGATGCCCTCGGTGTGGATGTCCTTGAGGTCCACGAACGTCCGGAACGCGAGCATCGTGAGGATCTGGAGCTTGTGCGCGGAATCGAGGCCCTCGATGTCGAACGTCGGATCGGCCTCGGCGTAGCCCTGCGCCTGCGCTTCCTTCAGCACGACGGAGAAGTCGAGCCCCTCGTTCGTCATCTTCGACAGGATGTAATTGCATGTCCCGTTGACGATGCCGAACGCGGAGAGGATGCGGTTCGCCGCCAGGCCGTCGCGCACGGCGCGGATCAGCGGGATGCCGCCGGCGACCGCCGCCTCGAAGGCGAGGGTCACGCCGCGCGTGCGCGCTTCCTCGTAGAGCTCGGCGCCGTGGTGCGCGAGCAGCGCCTTGTTCGCGGTGACGACGTGCTTGCCGGCGCGCAGCGCGCGCAGCACGAACGTCCGCGCCGGCTCGAGGCCGCCGACGAGCTCGATCACGATCTGGATCGACGGATCGTCCAGCACGCGGCCCGCGTCACCCGTGAGCGGCAGGCGGCCGATGTCGAGGCCCTCGCGCGGGCGGGTGAGATCGGTGTCCGCGATCGCGGCCAGCGTGAGCCGGCAGCCCGCGCGCTCCTCGAGCATCGCGCGGTGCGACTCGAGGATTTTCGCGACGCCGGCCCCGACGGTGCCGAGGCCGAGCAGGCCGATGCGGACGGCGTTCACTTCGTGAGCGCCTTCAGGCCGCGCAGCGCCTGGCGGATGCGGTGCTCGTTCTCGACGAGGGCGAAGCGCACGTAGCCTTCGCCGTATTCACCGAACCCGATCCCGGGGGACACCGCGACCTTCGCCTCCTGGATCATGAGCTTGGAGAACTCGAGCGATCCCATCGGACGGAACGCCTCCGGGATCGGCGCCCACACGAACATCGTGCCCTGCGGCTTCGCGACCGACCAGCCGATCTTGTTGAGGCCGTTGACGAGCACGTCGCGGCGCCGGCGGTGCAGCTCGACGATGTCGTGCACGACGGACTGGTCGTCCTCGAGCGCGATGATGCTCGCGATCTGGATCGGCTGGAACGCGCCGTAGTCGAGGTACGACTTGATGCGGCCGAGTGCCAGGATCATGCGCGCGTTGCCGCACACGAAGCCCATGCGCCAGCCTGGCATGTTGTACGACTTCGACAGCGAGAAGATCTCGACGCCGACGTCCTTCGCGCCCGGCACCTCCAGGAACGACGGCGGCCGATACCCGTCGTACCCGAAGTCGGCGTACGCGAAATCGTGCACGACCATCAGGCGGTGCTCGCGCGCGAATGCGACGACGCGCTCGAAGAACGCGCGGTCCACGCACATCGTCGTCGGGTTGTGCGGGAACGACAGGATCAGCAGCTTGGCCTTCGGCCAGGCGAGCTTCCCCGCTTCCTCGAGGCGCGCGAAGAAGTCGCCGTCGGGCGTCATCGGCACGGAGCGCAGGTCGCCGTCGGCGATGACCACGGAATAGGCGTGGATCGGGTACGTCGGATTCGGCACGAGCGCGCCGTCACCCGGCTGCAGGACCGCGAGCGCCAGGTGCGCCATGCCTTCCTTCGCGCCGATCGTCGCGATGGCTTCGGAGTCCGGATCGATCTCGACGTCGTAGCGCTCGCGGTACCAGCGCGCGATGGCCTGGCGGAGCCGCGTGATGCCGCGCGACGCGGAGTAGCGGTGGTTCTTGGGGTTCTGGGCCGCTTCGACGAGCTTCGCGACGATGTGCTTCGGCGTCGGCATGTCCGGGTTGCCCATGCCGAGGTCGATGATGTCTTCGCCGCGCGCGCGCGCCTTCGTCTTGAGGTCCGTGACGATCGCGAAGACGTAGGGAGGCAGCCGCTTGATCCGGTAGAAGTCGTCCATCCGTCCTTCCCGCCCTTCCGGCGTGACCCCGGTCACGCGGTCGTGAGCGTGACCCTCGGTCGAGGGTAACGCGGATCATACTAAGGCGGTCGCACCGGTGTCAAAAGACCCGTTCCGACGAGGAGTTACGCCGCAGTCCGTTTCAGCCGTTGACACTGCCCGGGGGGCGGGTTATCAAGGCGCGGGAAAAATCTTGCCGCACCGGGAGCGCGAACCCGTTTGAGCCGCCGCGAGCACTGGAGCCTGCTGGTCGTTCGAAGCAATGGCTCCCGCGTCTTCCGTATCAACCTTCCGCGTCGGGCGACCGTCGTCGGTGGCGCGCTCGCCGTCGTCCTCGTGGCGGGACTCGGCGTGCTCGTCGGCGACTGGATCACGCTTCGCCAGATCACCCGCGAAACCCGCGCCGATCGCGTCGCGCTCGGCGAGCAGCGCCGCACGCTCGCGGCGATCTCGCAGCGTCTCGATGATCTGTCGCGCGACACCGAAGCGTGGCGGGAGATGCACGCGCGCATCTGGGAAGCGCTCGGTCCGGAACCCGCGGCGCGCACGCCGAACGCCGGCATCGGCGGCGGCCTGCGCCCGGTCGCGCCGCGCGGCGAGCGCAGCGCGATCGATCGCCTCGCCGACAGCATCGCCGAGGAAGGTGAAAGCCTCCGCGCGCTCGATCGTCTGATCGGACGCGCCGGCAAGGCGCTCGCATCCCTGCCGTCACGCTGGCCCGTGCGCGGGTCGATCAACTCCGAGTTCGGACGACGCCTGTCACCGTGGACGGGCGGAAGCGAGTTCCACAGCGGGCTCGACATCGGCGCGAAGATCGGCACGCCGGTCCACGCGCCGGCCGCCGGCACGGTCGTGATCGCCGGTGATCTCGGCGATCACGGCATCGGCGTCGTGATCGAGCATGGCGAGGAGATCCGGACCCACTACGGACATCTGTCGCGCGTGAGCGTCCGCAAGGGACAGACGGTCGCGCGCGGCGCGCTCGTCGGTTACACCGGCAACACCGGGCGCACGACCGGCCCGCACCTCCACTACGAGGTGCTCGTGAAGGGCCGGCCGGTCAATCCCCGCAGCTTCCTCTGGGATTAGCTCCACTCCGCGACGATCGCGATAAAGTGATCGCGTGAAACGTCTGGCCACGCGGGGAACGAGGCGCGCCCCGGGTGCCCCGGGGCGCGCGGAGCGCTGGGGGGGTTGGGGGGCCATGTCGGGGCCCCCCAAGCGGCGTCTGGCCACGCGTGGATCGAGGAGCGCCGCGGGTTCCCCGGGGCGCTCCGAGCGCTGGGGGGTTTGGGGGGCCATGTCGGGGCCCCCCAATTGATGAAATACAAGTTCACGCGCGTCTGGTCGCGGCTCATGGTCGTCGTCGGCATCGTCTTCATCGCGCTCGGCGTCGTGTCCGCCGGCATCGCGGGGTTCACCGACGAGTGGCGGCCGGGGGTGACGGGAACGCAGGAAGCGATCGAGCGGGCGCTGCTCGTCGGCGCGCTGCTCATGTCCGGCATCCTCGCCGGAAGTCCCTTCATCGTCTTCGGTCAGCTGCTCGAGATCTTCCTCGACCAGCGCCGCCTGCTCACGCGGATCGAGCGCCGGCTGCGGCGGGCGAAGACGCCGGCGCCGCCGAAGAAGCCCGACGCGTACCCGCGGCTCTGATCACGGCTTCGGCGACGTGGTCGTCCGCCTCGCGCTCGCGTCACGCATCGCCGCTGTCGTCGGCGTCTCGCGCGGCACGACCTCGAGACGTACGCGGAAGATGCCGAGCCCGGTCGCGCGCACCGAGCGCGCGGCGGCGCGCGAGAGATCGACGATCCGGCCCGGAATGACCGGTCCGCGGTCGTTGATGCGGACCTCGACGCTCAGCCCGTCGTGAAGGTTCGTGACACGAAGGATCGTCCCGAACGGCAGCGACGGATGCGCCGCGGTGAGCGCCTCCTGATCGAAGATCTCGCCGTTCGCGGTGAGTCGTCCGTGATGCGGCTCGCCGTACCACGACGCGATGCCCGTCATCGGATCGTCCACGGGATGCGCGTCGGCGATTCGTGCTGCGGCAAGCGCCGCCATCGTAACCATGAGTGCGATCCCGGCGGCCTGACGACGACGGTTCATGGGCGGCATCGGTCGCAACTGTCGTGCCGGGACGTGCGACGTATCGTCGCGCCGGGTAAGGCGTTGCCCTCGATGGGTAACGGATTGCGCGCTCCGCCGTGTCAGATCTGCCCGGCCGTGCCAGATCCGCGCGGTTTCCGGTATCATCGCCGCTCACGGAGGGCCTCATCGTGGACAACGACGCGCTCTGGCAGCGCTTCCGCTCGCGGCTGTACGTCGCCGAGTCCGTCGGCGTGAGCATCGATCTGTCGCGCATGAGCTTTCCGGACAGCTTCCTCGCCGAGAAAGACGCGAGCATCCGCCAGGCGATCGCGGCGATGGACGCGCTCGAGGCCGGCGCGATCGCGAATCCCGACGAGGACCGCATGGTCGGCCACTACTGGCTGCGCGATCCGTCGAAGGCGCCGACGCCCGCGATCGCGCGCGAGATCCGCGCGTGCCTCGCCGCGATCAAGCGGTTCGCGCGCGACGTGCACGGCGCTCGCATCAAGCCGCCGAAGGCGCGCCGCTTCACGAACGTGCTCGTCGTCGGCATCGGCGGATCCGCGCTCGGGCCCGCGTTCGTCGCGCGCGCGCTCGGCGCGCCGGGTCGCGATCGACTGCGTCCGTATTTCTTCGACAACACCGATCCCGACGGCATCGATCTCGTGCTCGGACGGATCGGCGACGCGCTCCGCGAGACGCTCACGATCGTGATTTCGAAATCCGGCGGCACACCAGAGACACGCAACGGCATGCGCGAAGCGCGGCGCGCGTACGAGGCGAGGACGCTGCCGTTCGGTCGTCACGCCGTCGCGATCACGCAGGCCGGCAGCCAGCTCGACCGGGCGGCGGTCGAGGGCGAGTGGCTCGCGCGGTTTCCGATGTGGGACTGGGTCGGTGGGCGCACCTCCGAGATGTCGGCCGTCGGCTTGGTGCCCGCCGCGCTTCAGGGACTCGACGTCGACGCGATCCTCGCCGGCGCGCGCGCGATGGACGCGGTGACGCGCGAGAAGGATCCGGGCCGGAATCCGGCGGCGCTGCTCGCGCTCGCGTGGTACGCCGCCGGCGATGGGCGTGGCGCCAAAGACATGGTCATCCTGCCGTACAAGGACCGCCTCGAGCTCTTCAGCCGGTACCTCCAGCAGCTCGTCATGGAGTCGCTCGGCAAGGAGCGCGATCTCGACGGCCGTGTCGTTCACCAGGGCATTGCCGTGTACGGGAACAAAGGTTCCACCGACCAGCACGCCTACGTGCAACAGCTTCGGGACGGCCTGAACAACTTCTTCGTCACCTTCATCGAAGTGCTGCGGGATCGGAGCGGCCGGTCGATGGAGGTGGAGCCGGGCGTCACGAGCGGGGATTACCTCTCGGGATTCTTCCAGGGGACGCGCCGCGCGCTCTGGGAGAACGGACGCGAGAGCGTGACCCTCACCGTGCCCGACACGAGTCCGCAGACCGTCGGCAAGCTCGTCGCGCTCTACGAGCGCACGGTGGGCCTCTACGCGAGCCTCGTGAACATCAACGCGTACCACCAGCCGGGCGTCGAAGCCGGCAAGAAGGCCGCGGCCGCGGTGCTCGACGTGCAGAAGAAAGTTCTCGCGCTGCTGCGCAGCCGGCGTCGCGAGCGGCTGACCGTCGAGAACGTCGCCGCCGGCGCCGGTCTCGCCGGCGAGATCGAGACCGTCTTCAAGGTGCTGCAGCACCTCGCGGCGAATCCCGACCACGGCGTGCGGCGCACGCTCGCGCCCGGCGCGTCGGCCTTCGACGCCGTCTACACCGTCCGATGAGTCCGGCGGCGCGCCGGGGCGCGGACCTCGTCGTCGACGCGCTCGCCGACGCCGGCGTGCGGAATGTCTTCACGCTCTCCGGCAATCACATCCTCTCGCTCTACGACGCAACGATCGGCCGCGGCCTCACCGTGCTCCACACGCGGCACGAGGCGGCCGCCGTTCACATGGCGGACGCGTGGGGCCGACTGACTGACGAGCCGGGTGTTGCGCTCGTCACGGCGGGGCCCGGCCACGCGAACGCGCTGTCCGCGCTCTATGGCGCGCTGATGGCGGAATCGCCGGTCGTGCTGCTCTCCGGCCACTGCGGCCGCGGCGAGATCGGTCAGGGCGGATTTCAGGAGATGGATCAGGTGGCCGCCGCGCGTCCGATGACGAAGGCCGCGTGGCTCGCCGAGCGCGCCGAGACGGTCGACGAGGACGTTCGCGAAGCGCTCGCGATCGCGCGATCCGGACGACCTGGCCCGGTGCACGTGAGTCTTCCGGGCGACGTCCTCGATTACGTGGGGGGCCCCGAAATGGCCCCCCACACCCCCCAACGCTCGGAGCGCCCCGGGACACCCGGGGCGCTCCTCGATCGCCTGGCCGACGCCGGGACACCCGGGGCGCTCCTCGATCGCCTGGCCGACGCCGGGACACCCGGGGCGCTCCTCGACTCACGCGCCGACTCGGCGGCGTCGATCGACGCGGCCGCGGCGCGGGACATCGTGGCGGCGGTCGCCGAGGCGGAACGTCCACTCATCCTCGTCGGTCCGGCGCTGGCGCGCGGGCCGCGGCACGCCGCCGTGCGCGCGCTCGCGGAGGTGACCGGTATCCCCGCGCTGCCGATCGAGAGTCCGCGCGGCGTGAACGATCCGTGGCTGCGCGCGGCGTCGCGATGTCTCGGGCGCGCCGACGTCGTGCTGTTGCTCGGCAAGGCGCTCGACTTCTCGCTGAAGTTCGGCGGCGCGCCGTTCGCATCGACGACGCGATTTCTCCAGATCGCGCCCGACGCGCCCTTGCCGGCCAAGAGCGCGCGCATCGAGCGCTCGTGGGTCGCGGATCCGGCCATCGCGGCCGGCGTGCTCGCGGCCGCGGCGCGCGAGCGCGCGTGGCGCGGCTCGCCGTGGCGCTCCGAAGTCGCCGCGGCGCGGCTCTCGCGCCCGGCCGAGTGGGACGCGCTCGCGCGCGACGTGCGCACGGCGATGCATCCGCTCGCCGTCGCCGCCGCGCTCGCGCCGTGGGTCGACGCCGGCGCCGTGCTCGTCAGCGACGGCGGCGAGTACGGGCAGTGGATCCAGGCCGCGCTCGAGCCGCGCGAGCGGATCATCAACAACCTGTCCGGATCGATCGGCAGCGCGATCCCGATGGCGCTGGCCGCGAAGCTCGCGCATCCGCGACGGACCGTGCTCGTCGCGCTCGGCGACGGCACGTTCGGTTATCACGCGTTCGAGCTCGACACCGCGCTGCGCTACGGGCTGCCGATCGTCGCCGTCGTCGGCAATGACGCGCGCTGGAACGCGGAGCACCAGCTTCAGCTGCGGCACTACGGCGCGGAGCGCACCGTCGGGTGCGATCTGCTGCCGACACGCTACGATCTCGTCGCTTCGGCTCTGGGCGGCTTCGGCGTTCACGTCGATCGTGCCGACGAGCTGCCTCGGGCGCTCGAACGGGCTGTTGCGTCGGGATGCCCGGCCGTCATCGACGTCGCGATCGCGAGCGTGCCTGCGCCTACGTTCTCCTAGATCTCATGGACGGCTTCGCGGATCTCATGGAGGACTTCGCGCGCGTCGGACGGGTCCTGTCGCGTCCGTCTCCCGTTCGCACTTCCGTCGCCCACACGCGATGGCCGCTCCACGCTCCGACGTCTCGCTCACACGCGTTGACTGGCCGCGCTCTGACGCGGTCGGTCGCGTCCGGCGACCATGACCAATCCGGACCGAACGACCCTTGACTGACGCTAGCCGGCCGCTCGGCGGCAGAGCTGCGCTCGTTACCGGCGCCGCCACCGGGATTGGACGCGCGACGGCCGCGCTCTTTGCCGCCGCTGGCGCTCGCGTTGCGCTGGCCGATGTTCGCGAGCGCGAGCTCACGCATGCCGTCGGCGAGATTCGCGCTGCTGGCGGTGACGTCATCGACGTTGTCGCCGATCTCGCGCGACCCGACGATTGCGCCGGCGTCGTCGACGCCGCCGTCCGCGCGTTCGGCCGGCTCGACGTGCTGTTCAACAACGCCGGCGTCGGGACCATGGTCGTCGGCGGGACCGTCGAGACCATCGACCTCGAGCGATGGGATTTCGCCCAGGACGTCAATGTGCGCGCGATCTACCTCGTCAGCCGCGCCGCCATTCCCCACATGCGCGCCGCCGGCGGCGGCGCCATCGTCAACACCTCGTCGGTGTCCGCGCTGCGCGGCTCACGGTCGCGGCCGACGCACGCCTATGCGGCGTCGAAGGGCGCGGTGCTCGGTCTCACGCGCTCGATGGCGGCGACGTACGCGGCCGACCGCATTCGCGTCAATGCGATCTGTCCGGGGTTCATCCGAACGCGGCTGACCGCCGACGTCATCGCGGGAGTGGAACGCGAGACCGCCGCGGGCCGCGGCATTCCGCTCGGACGCGTCGGCGAGCCCGAAGACATCGCGCGCTGCGCGCTGTTCCTGGCGTCCGACGCGTCGTCGTGGATCACGGGGATCGAGATCGTCGTCGACGGCGGCGCGCAGGTGTCGTCGCCGTAACGATCTCCGTCCGTGCGAAATCCGGACGGGATCATTTGAGGATCAGCCCTAGAATCGGTACTATTCGGTCATGAAAACGGTCTCGATCGACGAGCTGAAGCGAAACCTGTCGTCATTCATCGACCAGGCGGCGTCGGGTGAGCGCATCGTGATCACCCGCCACCGCCGTCCCGTTGCCGCACTCGCGCCGGCCGGCAGTCAGCACGTCCACATCGGGTCACGGTTCGGGCGGGCGCGCCTGAAGCCGGCGCTCAAAGGACCGACGAAAGGGGCGTATTTGGACGTCCTGATCGAGGATCGGCGCCCGGCCGACAACTCGCGCTGACGACGTGGCGCGGGGGCGTCTCTACATCGATACGTCGGCTTATATGTGCCTGCTGCTCGGGGAGCCGGGGTGGCAGCGCCTGGATACCGAACTGCGCGACGCACAGCTCGTATCGAGCGTGCTGCTCGTTCTCGAGGGCGATCGGACCCTGATCCATCTGTCGCGCGCGGGCCGGCTCTCGGCGGCCGAGTCCCAAATCGCCTTCGATCGGCTGGTTGCCGGCCTCGACTCGTTCACGCTCCGTGACGTCACGCTCGACCTCTGCGAATCGCGAGTGATGCCGCTCGTCTCCACGCCGCGTTCACTCGACCTCGTCCATCTCAGAACGGCGTCGTGGTTTCATCGCGAGCAGCCCCTGACGCGCTTCGTCAGCCTCGATGCCGCGCAGAACCAGGCCGCGCGCGAGCTCGGGCTTCCCGTATAACCCAACGCATGCCACGGCTCAGGCGAAACGCGTGACCGTCGGACGGGTGCAGGATCGGATCGCGGTCGTGACGGGCGCGGCGAACGGGATTGGTCGGGCCGTTGCCGAGCGCCTCGCCGAAGAAGGCGCGCGCGTCGTGGCCGGCGACGTCGAAGCGCCGGCGCTCGACGAGTGCGTCGCCGAGATTCAGGCACGCGGCGGCACCGCCGTGCCGGTGCTCGGCGACGTGACCGAGGCCGATGGCGCGCGCCGTCTCATCGAGACCGCCGTCGAGCGGTTCGGCCGGCTCGACATCCTCGTCAACGTCGTCGGGGGCAGCCGCAGCGCGAAGATCTGGGAGATGGCAGACGACGTCTGGGACGGCGTCATCCGGCTGAATCTGCGCTCGACGTTTCTCTGCACGCGCGCCGCGACGCCGCACATGATCCGGAACTCGTACGGCAAGATCGTCTGCATCTCGTCGGGCGCGCGCGAGGGCACGCCGTGGACCGCGTACTACGCGGGCGGGTCGGCGTACTCGGCGGCGAAGGCCGGCGTCCACGGGTTCATTCGCGACGTCGCGCTCGAGCTCGCCGAGCACGGGATCAACGTGAACGCGGTGGCCCCGGGTCCGATCGACACCGAACGCGTCGGGAAGGAGCTACGCCGGCTCGACGAGACGGTGGAGTTCAGCCCGAGCCGGATGACGCCGCTGCGCCGGCTCGGGACGCCGCGGGAGATCGCGCACGCGGTGCTCTTTCTCGCCTCCGACGAGGCGAGTTACATCACGGGTGTGACGCTGCCGGTGACGGGCGGGCGCTGAACGGGCTGACGAGGGGCGCCACGGCTACGCCGGGGCGCTCCGAGCGTTGGGGGGTGTGGGGCGCCATGTCGGGGCCCCCCCACGTTCAGCCGAAGATCTTCCGGACGCCGCCGAGGAAGCCCTTGTCCTCGACCACGCGTTCCAGCTCGCCGACGTCGAGCCACACGCCGCCGCAGCCCGAGCACTTGTCGAGCTCGACGCCGTGGTAATGGACCTCGACGAGGGGCGATGCGCACTTCGGGCAGCGGCCTTTCGCGACCGCCAGGATGCGCGCGCGCTCGTCCTGCGACGCCTTGCTGCTCGCCTCGGCGAGCGCGGTCTTGCGCTTCTCGAACTCCTGGCGCGCGAAGTATTCCTCTTCCGATTCGGACGGCTTCACCGGCATCGTCGTCTCCCTGCTCCGGATTCGAGGAGCGCCACGGCTTTGCCGGGGCGCTCCGAGCGTCGGGGGGTCTGGGGGCCATTTCGGGGCCCCCAGTTCAAGCGGTCGCGACTCCGCTGCGGACCTGGCACGCGACCCAGTGGCCCGGCGAGACCTCCTGCAGCACCTGCTCGTTGCGCGAGCACGACGGCACCCGGATCGCGCAGCGCGTGTGGAACCGGCATCCCGACGGCGGATTGATCGGGCTCGGCACGTCGCCTTCGAGAATGATCCGCTTCCGCTTCACGGTCGGGTCCGGCACCGGCACCGCCGACAGCAGCGCCTCGGTGTAGGGGTGCTTCGGATTCGTGTAGAGCTCTTTCGCGGTCGCGACCTCGACGATCTTGCCGAGGTACATGACGGCCACGCGCGTCGAGATGTGCTCGACGACCGACAGGTCGTGCGCGATGAAGAGGTAGGTCAGGCCGAACTTCGATTGTAGATCCTCGAGCAGGTTGATGACCTGCGCCTGCACGGACACGTCGAGCGCGGAGACCGGCTCGTCGCACACGATGAGCTTCGGGTTGACCGCGAGCGCGCGGGCGATGCCGATGCGCTGGCGCTGGCCGCCGGAGAACTCGTGCGGATAGCGGCGCAGGTGATCGGCCGTGAGGCCGACGACCTCGAGCAGCTGCACGACGCGCTCTTCACGCGCCTTGCGCGTCGGCGCGAGCTTGTGGATCACCAGGGCCTCGCCGATGATCGACCCGACCGTCATGCGCGGATTCAGCGAGGCATACGGGTCCTGGAAGATGATCTGCATTTCCTTCCGGAGCGCCCGCAGCTGCCGCTTGTCGAGCTGGCTGACGTTCTTGTCCTGGAACCAGACGTCGCCCGCCGTCGGCTCGATCAATCGCAGAATGGTCCGTCCCGTCGTCGACTTGCCGCAGCCCGATTCGCCGACGAGGCCGAGCGTCTCGCCCGGCATGATCTCGAACGACACGTCGTCGACCGCGTGGACGCGCGCGACTTCGCGCGAGAAGAGGCCCCCGCGGATGGGGAAGTACTTCCTGAGGTTCTTGACGCGTAGGAGCGGTTGTCCGGTCTGGACCTGGGCCATGGCTGACCTCTAGTAAAGGAAGCAGGCCACTTTGTGGCCGGGCCTGACTTCCTTCAGCTGGGGCGTGTTCTCGAAATGCATCGGCTTGGCCAGCGCGCACCGCGGCGCGAACCGGCAGCCCGGCTTCACGTCGCCGCGGAGCGTCGGAACCGTTCCCGGAATCTGCTCGAGCTTCGTCTTCTGGACGGCCGCGAGGTCGATGCGCGGGATCGACCGCAGCAGGCCCTGGGTGTACGGATGCAGCGGCTCCTTGAAGAGCTCGACCACCGGCGCCTCTTCGACGACCTCGGCGGCGTACATGACGACCACGCGCTGCGCCGTCTCGGCGATGACGCCCATGTCGTGCGTGATGAGCATGATCGCCATGTTGAACTTCGACTTGAGCTCGTTCAGGAGCTCGAGGATCTGTGCCTGGATCGTCACGTCGAGCGCGGTCGTCGGCTCGTCCGCGATCAGGAGCTTCGGATTGCAGCTGAGCGCCATCGCGATCATGATCCGTTGCCGCATGCCGCCGGACAGCTGGTGCGGATACTCCTTCACCCGGCGCTCGGCGTTGGGGATGTGGACGATGCGCAGCATCTCCACGGTCTTGTCCATGGCGTCGCGCCGCGAGAGGCCTTCGTGGAGCCGGATCGCCTCGGCGATCTGCTCGCCGCAGGTGAAGACCGGGTTCAGCGACGTCATCGGCTCCTGGAAGATCATCGCGATCTCCTTGCCGCGGATCTTCCGCATCTGCGCCGGCGTCAAGTCGAGGAGGTTCCGGCCGTTGTACATGATCTGGCCTTCGGTGATGCGGCCGGGCGGCGTCGGGATGAGGCGCATGATGCTGAGCGCGGTCACGCTCTTGCCGCAGCCCGACTCGCCGACGACGCCGAGCGTCTCGCCGGGGTTGATGTAGAGAGAGATGCCGTCGACGGCCCGGACCACACCTTCATCCGTGAAGAAGTGCGTCTTCAGGCCCTTGATCTCGAGCAGGGGTTCCGCCATGGAGGCCTCCTCAGGCGCGTCCGCGGGCCTCTAGGCCCAGCCCTGGGTGATCTCGTTCATTGCGTCGAGCGCGCGCCGGATGTCGTCGGCGTCGACGTCCTTGTGGGTCACACACCGGATCGACATCGGGCCGATCGCGTGGACCTTCACCTTGCGTGCGATGCCGCCGGCCACGAGCTCCTGCGTCGCGCGCGCCGACGCGTCGGCCGCGCCGCGCTCGACGTGGAAGATGACGATGTTCGTCTGCACCGACGCGAGGTCGACGCGCAGGCCGGGGAGCCGGGCGACGCCCTCCGCCAGCGTGCGCGCGTTCGCGTGATCGTCGGCCAGGCGGTCGATCATGCGCTCGAGCGCGACGATGCCCGCGGCGGCGATGACGCCGGCCTGCCGCATGCCGCCGCCCAGCATCTTCCGCACGCGCCGGGCGCGCGACACGAGCTCGTGAGAACCGCAGACGATCGAGCCGACCGGCGCCCCCAGGCCCTTCGACAGGCAGAACGTGACCGAGTCGACGGCGCGGCAGAAGTCGCGCGCGGGACGGCCGAGCGCCACCGCGGCGTTGAACAGGCGCGCGCCGTCCAGATGCACGCGCGCGCCGGCGCCGTGCGCGACCTCCGCGACGGCGGCGATCTCCTCGGGCGTGCAGCACGTGCCGCCATGGCGGTTGTGCGTGTTCTCGATGCAGACGAGCGCGGTCTCGGCGAGGTGAATGTTCGCGGGCCGGATCGCCTCGCGCACCTGCTCGGGCGTGAGAAAGCCGCGCGCCGTCTTGATCGGCCGCGTCTGCACGTGCCCGACGACGGCGGCGCCGCCGACCTCGTAATTGAAGACGTGCGAGTCCGCGTCCAGCACGACTTCCTGCCCGCCGCGCGCCTGGGCGACGACGCTGACGAGATTGCCCTGCGTGCCCGACGTGACGAACAGACCCGCGTCCTTGCCCAGGCGCTCCGCCGCCATCGCTTCGAGGCGCTTGACGGTCGGATCCTCTTCCCAGACGTCGTCACCGACCTCGGCGCGCGCCATCGCGTCGCGCATCTCCGGAGTCGGGAGCGTCAGGGTGTCCGAGCGAAGGTCGACGACGTCGTGCATGGCGGGATCCTCAGTTCGGGCTGCGGAGCCGTTGCGCCGCCCGGCGGCCCCACTCCGTGTGCGGATATTCGCTCGACAGCCGGCGGAGCAGGTTGACGGCTTCGGGATTCTTGCCTTCGTGGAAGTTGACCTCGGCGAGGAGGAAGAGCGTCTCGGGCACCACGAGCGTGCGCGGATATTCCTTCAGCACGTTCTCGAGCCGCTGGCGCGCGCCGCCCGGGTTGCCCTGCGTGAAGTAGTAGTTCGCGACCCAGACTTCCTTCTGCGCGATGCGGCCGCGGCAGATGTCGATCTTCGCGAGCGCGTCGGTCGCGTACCGGCTCTCCGGGTATTCCTTCACGAGCTTGCGGAACTGCTCGAGCGCCTTGGCGGTGAGCCCCTGGTCCTGCTCGATCGGCTTCAGCTGGTCGTAGTAGCTCATCGCGAGCCGGAATTGCACGAGGTCCGCGATCTGGTGCCGCGGATAGAACGCCATGAAGGCGTCGAACTCCTTGATCGCCTTGTCGAACTCGCCCTCGCGATAGAACGCCTCGCCGATCAGGAACCGCGCGCGCGGCGCGGCCGACGCGTTCGCGTGGCGTTCGACGATCGTGCGGAAGCTCGTCCGCGCGTCCTCGTACCGGCCGCGCGCGAGATCCGATTCGCCCTTCGAATAGAGCTCTGCCGGCGGAAGGATCGGTGTCGGTTGCGGCGTGAGATACGCACAGCCGCTACTCGATCCGAGCACTCCGACGATGACGAGGATGACGAGGGTACGACGGACATCAGGCATCGGAATTGGGGGGCATATATACCACAACCGTCGGGCAAAAACCCTTTGACTTCACGCGGTCTGACCGGTATTTACAAGGGGCGCTTCGGCCCCGGCTTGTCGACGTCCCTGGAGGATACCGACCACATGGCTCTACCGGCGATGCTCCGCGTGCGCCAGACGTTCCCGCGTCCGCGCGTGACCGACATTCCACGCGCCGTCGGCGACACGCTCGCGGGCGCCGGTCTGCCGGTCCGCCGCGGCGACACCGTCGCGGTCGGCGCGGGCAGCCGCGGCATCGCCAACATCGACGTCATCGTCGGCGCCACGGTGCGGTGGCTCCGCGATCTCGGCGCGCGGCCGTTCATCTTCCCGGCCATGGGCAGTCATGGCGGCGGCACCGCCGACGGACAGCTCGACGTCCTCGCGCACTACGGCATCACGGAGCAGACCATGGGCTGCCCCGTCCGCGCGACGATGGACGTCGTCCAGGTCGGTGAGGCGTTCGGCCTACCGGTGTGGCTCGATCGCTTCGCGTCGGAAGCCGACTGGATCGGCCTCGTGAACCGCGTCAAGCCGCACACGGACTTCAAGGGCTCGATCGAGTCCGGCCTGTTCAAGATGATGACGATCGGCCTCGGCAAGTACCAGGGCGCGATCCAGTACCACCGGACGAACGTCACGCACGGCTACGAGAAGGTCATCACGTCCGTCGGCCGCGAGATCCTCGGCCAGGCGCGGATCGGCTTCGGGCTCGCGGTGCTCGAGAACGGCTACGACGAGACGGCGCATCTCGAAGCGTTCGGGGCGCGGGAACTCGAAGCGGGGGAGCGGCGGTTACTCGAGCAGGCGCGCGACTGGATGATGCGCCTGCCGTTCACCCCCGTGGACATCCTCATCGTCGAGGAGATGGGGAAGAACATTTCAGGCTCGGGCATGGACACGAACGTGATCGGGCGGCCGTCCAATCCGCACGAGCCGTTCCCGTCGGACCAGAAGATCCTCTGGATCGTCGCGCTCGACCTGACGGAGCACAGCTACGGCAACGCGGTCGGCATCGGCAACGCGGACTTCACCACGCGCCGGCTCGTCGACAAGATCGACATGAAGCCGACGCTGATCAACGCCATCACGGCGTGCGCGCCGAACGGCGCGAAGGTGCCGGCGACGTTCGACACCGACCGCGAGGCCATCGAGAACGCGCTCGCGTGCATCGGGCTCACGACGCCCGAGCAGGCGCGCGTCATCCGCATCAAGAACACGCTCACGCTCGGCGAAGTGGAGGTGTCGGCGGCGTACTTCGACGAAGTGCGCCGCCGGGCCGACCTCACGCCGGTGGGCGACCCCGTGCCGCTCGGATTCGACGCGGCCGGTCAGCTGATCCCGCTCTAATCCCTCAAGGCTCCAATCCCTCAAGGAGGACGCGCTCGCAATGTCGATTCGCAAGTCCCTGATCGCACTGGTCGCGGTGGGCTCCCTGGCGGCGGCGCTCGTGGCGCCGACGGCGGCGCAGCAGAAGGTGTCGCTGGTCTTCTCGGCCGGACCGACCGGCGGTTCCTGGACGCCGCTCGCGGGCGCCACGGCCGAGGTCGTCCGGAAGAAGTTCCCCGAGCTCGACGTGCAGGTGGAGCCCGGCGCCGCCCTCGTCAACATGGAGAAGATGCGCAACGACAAGGCCGACCTCGGCTGGTCGATGACCAACGTGCTGCAGGATGCGCGCAGCGGCAAGGGCCAGTGGTCCGGCAAGCAGACGGACAAGGCGCTGTACGTCGCGACCTACTACCCGAACGTGTGGCAGCTCGTGGTGCCCGTGGACAGCGACATCCGCAGCATCAAGGACCTGAAGGGCAAGCCGGTGTCGCTGCCGGCGCGCGGCAACACGAGCCTGACCGACGGCTGGGAACTGCTGCTCAAGGTCAACGGCATGAAGCTGGAGGATCTCGGATCGAAGAGCTACGGTCCGATCACCGCCAACGTCGAGGCGATGAAGAACCGGCAGGCGCTCGCCGCGGGCTGGTTCACCGTGGTCCCCGGCTCCTTCATCCTCGACCTCGGCTCGACCATGAAGCTCAAGATGGTCCCGGTCAGCGACGCGGAATTCGTGAAGATCAAGGAGCACAACCCGGGGTTCGTCCGCCACACCGTCAAGGCGGGGACGTACGGCGAGCAGGGCATCAAGGAAGACGTCCTGACGTTCCAGGCGCCGACCATCCTGATCGCGTCGGCGAAGACGCCCGCCGACGCCATCTACAAGGTGACGAAGGCGATCATCGAGGGCCGCAACGACTTCGTCCACGTGGCGAAGAGCATGGCCGGCATCACGCCGCAGGAGATGGGCCGGGACTACGGCATGCCGTACCATCCCGGCGCCGCGAAGTACTACAAGGAAATCGGCATCCTGAAATAGGGCCGCGAGGGTAGTCGTCCGGTGCGCAAGCTCTCCGGATACCCGGGGTTCGTCGTCGGCGTGGTGGCGGTCGTCATGGCCGCCTTCCACGTCTACGCGCGCCTCACCACCTACGCGCCCGACCAGCAGGCGTTCCTCTACATCACGCTCGGCTTCAGCCTGTCGCTCGCGTTCCTGCTCTGGCCGCGGGCGAGAGGCGCCTCGCCGGGCGTGATCCCGTGGAGCGATCTGGGCCTCGCGGCCCTGTCGCTCGCGGCCGTCGGCTACATGTTCGTGGAGTACGACTACGTCGTGAACCGCTTCCCGACGGCGCACCCGCTCTTCGCGGCCGACAAGATCGTCGCCATCGCCGGCGTCCTGCTCGTGCTGGAGGCGACCCGGCGGACGATCGGCGCCTCGCTGCCGATCGTGGCCGTGTCCTTCATCGCGTATGCCCTGGCGGGTCCCTGGCTGCCGGGCGTGCTCCATCACAAGGGGCTCAGCCTCGAGATCCTGCTCGACCAGACGTGGTTCACCACGGAGGGCGTCTTCGGCGTGCCGCTCGCGGTCGCCGGCACGTACGTGATCCTCTTCATCATCTTCGGCGCGTATCTCGAGAAGTCCGGCGCCGGCCAGTTCTTCATGAGCTTCGCCAACGCGATCGCGGGCGGCGCGCGCGGTGGCCCGGGCAAGGTCGCCGTCGTGTCGTCGAGCATGTTCGGCACGATCTCGGGCTCCGCCGTCGCCAACGTCATGGTCGACGGCTGGCTGACGATCCCGATGATGAAGAAGACCGGCTTCAAGGCCGAGAGCGCCGCGGCGATCGAGGCGGTCGCGTCGACGGGCGGCCAGATCATGCCGCCGGTCATGGGCGCGGCCGCGTTCGTGATGGCCGAGTTCCTCGGCTGGTCGTACTCGAAGGTGATGATCGCCGCGCTGATCCCGGCCGTCTTCTACTACGGCGCGCTGTTCGCCGCGATCCACTTCAACGCGATGCGGACGGGCCTGCGCGGCATCCCGCGCGAGGAGCTGCCGGACCTCGTCGCGGTCATCCGGGCGCAGGGCCATCTGTTCCTGCCGGTCATCGTGATCATCGGGCTGCTCGTCGACGGATTCACCGCCACGTACGCCGCGATCCTCTCGGCGGTGGTCGTGCTCTTCTGCTGGCTGCTCGACCGGTGGGCGTGGGCGTTCGTCGCCGTGGGCGCGGTGCTGTGGGTGAGCTCGAACGGCCGCACGCTCGGCGTGCTGCTCGCGCTGCTGGCCGCCGCCAGTCTGGTGCTCGCCACGCGGCTCCCGGCCGGGACCGAGCGACTGCGCCGGCTCGTGTTCCACGAGATCCCGCTCGGGCTGAAGGAAGGCGCGGAGCACACCATTCCGGTCGCGATGGCGTGCGCGGCGGCCGGCATCGTCATCGGGATCGTGCTGCAGACGGGCCTCGCCCTGCGCTTCACGGGCTTCCTGATCGACCTGGCCGCCGGGCACCTGATCCTGGCGCTCGTCATCACGATGATCGCCGGCGTGGTCCTCGGCATGGGGATGCCGACGACGCCCGCGTACATCATGCAGGCGGCGCTCCTGATTCCCGCCATCATCAAGCTCGGCGTCACACCGATCGCGGCCCACATGTTCGCGTTCTACTTCTCGTGCCTGTCGGCGGTGACCCCGCCGGTGGCGCTGGCGGTCTATGCGGCGGCGTCGATCGGCGGCGCGAGCCTCTGGGGCGCCGGCCTCCAGGCGATGAAGTTCGCCGCGGCCGGTTTCATCGTGCCGTTCTTCTTCGTGTACTCGCCGGCGCTGCTCTTCCAGGGCACGTGGCCCGAGGTGATTCGCGTCGTGGTGACCGGCACGATCGGCGTCATCGCGCTGGCCGCCGGTCTCGAAGGGCAATTCCTGCGGCCGGCCATCTGGATCGAGCGCGCGCTGTTCATCGTCGCCGCGCTGCTCCTGATCGACCCGGGGATCACGACGGACGCCGTCGGTCTGATCTTCCTCGCGGGCGGGCTCGCGTCGCAGAAGATCCGCCGGTTCGAGCCGGTGCCTGCACCGGTGGCATCGTCCGCGGCGGTCGCGCGCGAGCTGGAGGCGCCGCGGTCGTGAGCCGGCTCCAGGAAATCGCGCTCACGCTCATCGGCGCCGTCGTCGTCGTCTCGACGTTCGCGCTCGGCGTCCTGCGGCTCTACGCGAAGTGACGTACGCGCCGTTCGATCTGGCCGGCAAGGTCGCGCTCGTCACCGGCGGCAACAGCGGCATCGGCCTCGGTATGGCCGAAGCGCTCGCGCCGGCCGGCGCCGCCGTCGCGGTCTGGGGCACGAACGAAGACAAGAACCGCGCGGCGCTCGAGCGGCTCGCCAAGCTCGGCGGGCGGGCGACCGCGCTCCGCTGCGACGTCGCCGATGAAGCGGCCGTGGAGCGCGCGTTCGCGGACACGCTCGCGGCGCACGGTCGGGTGGATGCGTGCTTCGTCAACGCCGGCGTCGCCGGCCGGCGGGGCGTCAACTCGTTCCTCGAGATGACGACCGAGGAATGGCGCCGCGTGATGAGCGTCAACCTCGACGGCGCGTTCTTCACGCTGCGCGCCGCGGCGCGTCACATGGTCGAGCGCGGCGACGGCGGCTCGATCGTCGTCACGTCGAGCCTCGCGGCGCTCTCCGGCCAGGCGCGCGGCGAGCACTACGCCGCGACGAAGGGCGGGCTCATTTCGATGATGAAGGCGCTCGCCGTCGAGCTCGCGCGCTCGAACATCCGCGCGAACGCCGTCGTGCCGGGCTGGATCGACACGCCGATGACCGAGAAGACGCTGCGCTGGGACCGGTTCGTCGAGAGGGTGCTGCCGCGCGTCCCGATGCGGCGGTGGGGCGTGCCGGAAGACTTCGGCGGGCTCGCGGTGTATCTGGCGAGCGCCGCGAGCCGCTACCACACGGGCGACACGTTCGTCGTATGTTGTACACCCTTGCCGCGGAACGCGCGCTCCACGTAGACCGAGAAGTCGGCCACGAAGCGGTACGCCGGGCGCGCGTTGAAGACGTTCAGGCTGCCCCAGCCCACGACCTCGCCCGCGGCCGTTTCCGCGACGATCACCGGATGGCGCGGCGTCCGGATTTCCATCCACCGACGCCGTTCGTCGGGCGTCCGGAGCTCCGTCTCGAGCGTCGCGAGCCGGTCTTCGATGCCCTGGTTGTAGATGTGGCAGATCGCGTCGGCGTCAGCCGCGGTCGCGGGGCGGATGCCGTAACTCATGCGAGCTCCCGCGCGTCGAGCCGGCCCTCCTGCTGAAGCCGCGCGAACGTCTCCATCGTCTCGCGCACGCCGTCGTCGAACGGCGTGACGGGCACCGGACCGACTTCGGCCTGGAAGCGGCTGTCGTCGAGCGAGTCCGGGAACGGAACGGGATCGCCGCCCCACGTGACGAGTCCCTTGGCCGCGGGCCACGCGCGCTCGATGGCGGGGACGATGTCGGCGTTGTCGACGGAGCTGCCGCGCAGGTTGTAGACCCGCGCGCCGTCGACGGTCGACCGCGACGCACGGATGATCGACGCCGCGGCATCCTTCGTGTAGAGCAGCGCCGAGCGCCCGCTCCAGCGGATCGCGAACTTCCGTTCGAGCAGCGCCGCCTTCATCGCGAGGGTCGGGTCCGCGGTGAGCCCGACGTCGCGGCCCGGGCCGTAGATCGCCGGCAGGCGAAAGCCGATGGACGGCACGCGATGCTCGGCCCAGTGCACACGCGCCGTGCCCTCGTTCGCCACCTTGTAGACGCCGTAATGCGTCGTCGGATGCGGTGGCGCGTCGTTCGCGAGCGGGCCCGGCGGATAGAGGTGCGGCGGACCGTACACGGCGATCGACGACATGTACACGACGCGCTCGACACGGCCGTCGGCGAGCCGCGCGACTTCGAGCGCGTTCGCGGTGCCGACGACGTTGACGCGCGCGCCCATCGACGGATCGCGCCGGCACAACGGAATCTGCCACGCGGCGAGGTGGATCATGCGCCGCACGTCGTGCTCGCGCACGATGCGCGCGAGGTCGGCGAGCTCCGCGACGTCGGCGCGGATCACCGGAACGCGCTCGGTCACGTCGCGGCCCGCGATCATCCGCAGGCGCCACGGGTCGTCGCCGAAATCGAGGAGCACCGGTCGCTCGCCCTCGGCGAGCAGCTGGCGGACGACCTCGGCCCCGAGACAACCGAACGCGCCGGTCACGAGCGTCGTCATCGCGCGAACGATAGCACACGCGTTCGCGGCGTCGAGGAGCGCCCCGGGTATCCCGGGGCGCTTCCGAGCGCTGGGGGGGCCATGTCGGGGCCCCCCACGTATAATGGCGCGCCTGAACCGCTGGCGAGATTGTTCGAACCGAGGAGATCGATTCCGATGGCCGAGACCCGCCCGCTCGTCGTGCTCGGAGGCCCGATTCATCCGGACGCCCACGCGCTGCTCGAGACCGAAGCGCGCGTGGTCGTGACGACCGAAGAGACCGAGCCCGCGTTTCTGAAGGTCGCCGCCGGCGCCGACGGCATTCTCATCCGCGGAAAACCGGGCGCGACGGCGAGCCTGATGACGGCGTGCAAGAAGCTCCGCGTCGTCGGCCGCCACGGCGTCGGTCTCGACACGGTCGACATTCCGGCCGCGACGAAGCTCGGTGTCGCCGTCGTCCACGCCCCCGGCTCGAACTCGCAGGCCGTGGCCGAGCACGCGCTCATGCTGATGCTCACGTGCGCGAAGCACACGTTCGAGATCGACCGCCTCACGAAGAAGGGCGACTGGACCGCGCGCACGAGCGTGCACAACGTCGAGCTCGGTGGCCGCACGCTCGGGATCGTCGGCGTCGGCAACGTCGGCCGCCGCGTGGCGAAGTTCGCGGGCGCGCTCGGCATGCGCGTGCTCGGCTACGACCCGTACGTCGACGCCGAGGAGCTGCGCCGTCGCGGCGTCGATCCGGCGCCGAGCCTCGAGACGATGCTGCCGCAGTGCGACGTCGTCACGTTCCACACGCCGCTGACCGCCGAGACGCGCGGGATGCTGGGCGCGAAGAACATCGCGCTGATGAAGCAGGGCGCGATCGTCGTGAACACGTCGCGCGGCGGCGTGCAGACCGAGCCCGAGCTGTTCGAGGCGCTGACGCGCGGCACGCTCGCCGCCGCCGGCCTCGACGTGTGGGAGCAGGAGCCGACGTCGATGGACAACCCGATCCTCAACCTGCCGAACGTCGTCTGTTCGGCGCACGTCGCGGGCGTGACGCGCGAAGCGCATCGCGTCGCGGGCATGCAGGTCGCGGGCGAGATGCTGCGCGTGCTGCGCGGCGAGCGACCGGACGTGCTCGTGAATCCCGACGTGTGGTCGCGCCTCGGTCAGCGCTGAACCCGCGCACCGACGGCCCGATCCGCGGAGAGGTCGCCATGCTGATCAAGGACGTCCGGCTCCGCGTCTTCTACGAGGCGGCGGTGCACCAGAGCTTCACGCGCGCCGCCGAGCTGCTCTCGCTGACCCAGCCCGCCGTGTCGTTCCAGATCAAGTCGCTCGAAGAGGACCTGGGCGCGCGGCTCTTCCGGCGGGAGAAGCAGCGCGTCGTTCTCACCGAGGTCGGCGCGATCCTGCTGCGCCACACCCGAGATATCCTCGCGCTCTACGACCGCGCCGACGCCGAGATCGCCCGGCTCGTCGAGCACGTCGGCGGCACGCTCACCGTCGGCGTGGCGAGCGTCATCGCGAAATACGTCATGCCGCGCCCGATCGGGCTCTTCAAGAAGCGCAACCCGCAGGTCAGCATCGTGCTCGAGGCGGGGAACACCGATTCCATCGTGGCGCAGCTCCTCGACGGCGCGCTCGATCTGGCGATCGTGAGCGACCCGGTCGACCTGAAGGGACACATCGGTGAGCCGCTGATCGAGGACGAGCTGCGGCTCATCGTGCCCGCCGGCCACCCGTGGACGTCGCGCGAAGCGGTCACGCTGGCCGACCTCGTCGCCGAGCCGTTCATCCTCCGCGAGGAAGGCTCCGGCACCCGCCGCATGCTGGAGTGGTATCTCGGCCAGCACGGCATTGCCCTCGCGGACTTGCACGTGGCCCTGACGCTCGGAAGTACGGAGGCAGTCAAGGCGGGTGTCGAAGCGGGCGCGGGTGTCTCGATCGTGTCGAGCCTGTCGCTCGGCGCCGAGCTTCGGATCGGGTCGATCGCTGTCGTGCCGATCGAGGACGTACGGATGGCGCGCAGCTTCATGCTCGTGTATCCGAAGCTCACCTACCGCAAGGTCGTCGTGGAGACGTTCCTCGCCTTCTGCCGCGAGAGGTTTCGCGCGCCGGCCTGATCATCAGTCGCCTTTATGGCGGCATCAGAATTTCTGCGTTGACCGGAGGGTCCCCCTCCTCTACGGGTGAGCGTGTCATCCGAGACCAAGGAGGTCCTATGATGAACCGGCGAACGCTCCTCGTGACGGTCGCGCTCACCACCGGGATATGGCTGGCGGGCGCTCCGGCCACCGCGCAACCGCGGGCCGGGGGCACCTTCACCTTCGCGGTCGCCACGACGCCGCCGACGCTCGACTGGCACACGACGGGCGCGCGGGCCACGATCGTCTATGCCGGTATGTACATCTGGGAAGGGCTCGTCGCGATGGACGAGAAGTTCGTCCCGCATCCGATGCTCGCCGAGCGGTGGGACATCAGCAAGGACGGGCTCACGTGGACGTTCCCGCTGCGCCGGAACGTCCGCTTCCACAACGGCAAGGTCATGACGGCCGAGGACGTCGTCGCGTCCCTGAACCGGTGGCGTCAGGTGTCGGCGCGCGCGGAGATGCTCACGCGCATCGAGGAGATCGCCGCGACCGACCGGCACACCGTGGTGTTCCGGCTGAGCGCGCCGCTGGCGTCGCTGCCGTTCATCCTGTCCCGCGAGGGCCAGCAGCCGGTCGTGCACCCCAAGGAGATCATCGAGAACGCGCCGGTCAACAAGCTGTCCGCGTACGTCGGGACTGGTCCCTACAAGCTCGTCGAATGGGTTCCGGACCGGCACATCGTCCTCGAGCGGTTTCCGCAGTACAGCGCGCGCGACGACGTGCGCGGCGGTCTCGCCGGCCGCAAGGTCGCCTATCTCGATCGCATCGTGTTCCGCAGCATCCCGGAATCGGAAGTGCGCATGGCCGGGCTCCGCACGGGCCAGTTCGACGCGGCCCAGCCGCTGCCGCAGGAGTACCTCGGGGAGCTCAAGAAGGTGCCGGGCGTACAGCCGGTGATCGTGAAGTTCGACATGAAGCCGGTCATGTACTTCAGCATGGACGGCCCGACGAAGAACGTGAAGCTGCGGAAGGCGCTGCGCGCGGCGCTCAACATGGACGACATCATGTACGCGGCCACCGGCAGCCAGGACTTCTACGACCTGAACCCGGACCAGCTGTGGTTCCGCTTCCAGGCGCTGTGGAGCGACACGGGCAAGGAGATCTACAACCAGAACAACGCCGCGGCGGCGAAGGCGCTCGCGAAGGAAGCGGGCTACAAGGGTGAGCCGCTCCGGTTCCTCGCGTCGGCGACGCAGTTCCACCACAAGCGCCCGGCCATCCAGATCACCGAGCAGCTGAAGGCTGCCGGCTTCAACGTGACGCTCGACCTGCGCGACTGGCCGACGGTCTCCCAGCTCCAGCGGGACCCGAGCAAGTGGGACATCACGTACACACGCACGGTCGTCACCGTCCCGTCGGAGGCCGAGCTGGTGACGTCGATGGGGTTCAAGTCGCCCGAGACGCAGAAGCTCCTCGACACCATCGGCACTGAAACGGACATCGAGAAGCTGCGCGCGGCCTTCGAGGCGTTCAAGCGGGACGTGATCGTGGAGCAGGTGCCCTGGGTGACGATGGGCGACATGTTCGCGCTGCGCGGCCTGCGGAGCCACGTCAGAGGCCTCCAGCCGATCTACACGCATCCGCTGTGGAACGTCTGGCTGGAGAAGTGATCGAGGGCTGACCGGAGGAGGAGACGCCGTTGACCGTCTACGTGGTGCGCCGGATCGCGGCGGCCGCCGGCGTCCTCCTCCTCGACGTCGTTCTCATCTTCAGCCTCATCCACTTCACGCCCGGCGACCCGGCGCGCCTGATCGTCGGCGACGAGCGCGGCGGGTCGGCGAACGTCGACAAGGTCCGCGAGCAGCTCGGGCTGAACCGGCCGTTGCCCGCGCAGTTCGCGGCGTACATCGCCGGCCTCGTCCGCGGTGACATGGGACGGTCGTTCTTCAGCCGGGAGCCGGTGTTCGACATGCTCGCCTCCCGGGTCCCGCTCACGCTCGCGCTCGCGATCATCTCGCTGGTGATCGGCCTCGCGGTCGCGCTCCCGACCGGCGTGCTGGCGGCCGTGAAGCGCGGCTCGATCTGGGACCAGGCGTTCATGCTGCTCGCCATGCTCGGAGTCTCGATGCCGTCGTTCTGGTTCGCGACGGTGCTCATGCTCGTCTTCGCCGTCGCGCTCGGCTGGTTCCCGGTCGTCGGCTACGCGACGTTCACCGACAGCCCGGGGCGATGGCTGTGGCACCTCGTGCTGCCGGCGACGGCGATCGGCGTCGCCCAGGCGGCGCTGACCGCGCGCATGACGCGGGCGAGCCTGCTCGAGGTGCTGCGGCTCGACTACGTGACGCTGACGGCGCGCGCCAAGGGACTGCCGGAGTGGCGCGTGATCCTCAAGCACGCGCTCGCGAACGCCGCGTTCCCGATCGTGACGATCGTCGGGATGAACTTCGCGTTCCTGCTGGGCGGCGTCGTCATCATCGAGACGGTGTTCGCGCTGCCCGGCGTCGGCAGCCTCCTGATCAACTCCGTCGCCCGCCGTGACTACCACGTCATCCAGGGCGTCCTGCTCTTCGTCGCCGCCGCGAACGTGATGATGAACCTCGTCGTGGATCTCTCGTACGTCGTCATCGACAAGCGCGTCCGCTACGGCGCTGCGACATGACGGTGGCGACGGGGCCGGCGATCGCCACTGGCGTTGCCCTGACCACGCGCACGTCGCCGCGCGTCGGACGCCGGCTGCATCGGGTGTTCTTCCGCAATGCGCTGGTGACCGCCGGCACGGTGGCCCTCGCCCTCGTGCTCGGGATCGCCGTGCTCGGTCCGGTCATGTCCCCGTACGACCCGCTCAAGAGCAACCTGCGCCACCGGATCCAGCCACCGAGCATGGCGCATATCGCGGGCACCGACGCGTTCGGGCGCGACGTGTTCACGCGGATCGCATACGGCGCGCGGATCTCGCTCGTGCTGTCGCTCGTGATCGTCGTCCTGACCACGGTCGTCGCGTCCGTCATCGGCGTGACGGCCGCGTGGTTCCGCCGGCTCGACAACCCGGTGATGCGCCTGATGGACGTGATGATGTCCGTCCCGTCGCTGATCCTCGCGATCGCGCTCATGGGATTTCTCGGCGCGCGGCAGGACAATCTCGTGATCGCCATCGTCGTGACGCAGGTGCCGCGGATGACGCGGCTCGTGCGGTCCGCGGTCCTCTCGGTGCGCGCCAACGAGTTCGTCGAGCTCGCCCGCGCGCTCGGCTGCACCAATGCGCGCATCATGGTCCGGCACATCTACCCGCACTGCGTGTCGCCGATCGTGGTGCAGGCGACGTTCCTGTTCGCCCAGGCCATCCTGATCGAGGCCGCGCTGTCCTTCGTCGGCGTCGGCACGCCGCCGCCGACGCCCAGCTGGGGGAACATGCTCGCCGAGGGGCGCGAGCACATCAGCATCGCGTGGTGGCTCACCGTCCTCCCCGGCATCTCGATCATGGTCGTCGTGCTCGGTCTCAACCTGCTCGGCGACGGATTACGCGACCTCCTGGACCCGCGGCTGCGGGGACAGGACTAGACGGAGGCCCCCGTGGGACATCTGCTCGTCCGGTGCGAAGGAAGCGCGCGCGACCGCGGAGCGGCGCACGGCGAGGCCGCTCGCGACCTCATCCACGAAAACATCGACACGTACCGGCTGCTGCTGCGGCGCCGCCTCGGGATCCCCTGGGCGACGGCGCGCCGGCACGCGGCCGGGTTCGTGCCGCGGATCCGCGCGTTCGATCGCGCGCTCGCGGATGAGATTGCCGGCATCGCCGCCGGCGCCCGCGCCGACGTCCGCGACATCGTCGTGCTGAACGCCCGCTCGTCGCTGACGCTGACGCACTCGCCGGACGACTGCACGAGCTTCGCCGTCGTCCCCGGCGTCGGGGAGCCGGGGGCGCCGCTGCTCGCACAGAACTGGGACAACCTCACGAGGCTGCGGGCCGTCGTGCTCGATGTCCGCGATCCCGGCACTCCACGCATCCTCACGCTGACCGAGGCGGGCACCCTCGCGAAGATCGGCCTGAACAGCGAGGGGATCGGCATCGTGGTCAACGGGCTCCACTCGTTGCGGCCCGCCGCGCGCGGTGTGCCGATTTTCGTGGCGATCCGCAAGGCGCTGGCCGCCACGACGCTCTCGGACGCGGTCCGTGTCATCAGCACGACCCCGAAGGACGGTCCACACCATTACCTGGTGGCGTCCCGCGACCGCGCGGCGTTCTCCGTGGAGGCGCTGCCGTCGGAGTACGACATGCTGACGCCGGCCGGCCGCTTCCTCGTGCACACGAACCACTACATCGGTGCGCGGTTCCTGGCGCGGCGCGAGTGCCGGCTCCGGGAGCCGGATAGCGTCGTCCGGCTCTGGCGGGCCGAGCGGCTGCTCGCGGCGTGCCGAGGCGCCGTCGGCGTCACCGAGGCGAAGGGCGTGCTGAGCGATCATTCGGACGCGCCGGGCGCGATCTGCCGCCACGCGCACGACACGGCGGACGGGCTCGCGGGCGAGACGAAGTGCGCCGTCATCATGGAGCTCGGCGCCGGCCGCATGCACGTCAGCGAAGCGCATCCCTGCAAGAGCGGACTCGAACCGTTTTCGTTCGCCTGATTCCTGATACGGCACGAAAGGAGACCGCATGTATCGCGCCCTGGTGTTCGACATCGGCAACACGCTCGTGCGGACCGTCGACCTCATCGAGTCCGCCTACCTCGAGGTCTTCGCGCGCCACGGCGTCGCGGCGGAGAAGATCAAGCTGTTCAAGCAGTTCGCCGGCCGGCCGAAACACTTCCTCTTCGCCGAGGCGCTCGGCGACGCCCCGGGCAAGGCCGACGTCGTCCGGCAGTGCATGGCCGAGTTCGAGGACATCCTCGTCAGCAAGGTGAAGACGATCGAGCCGATGCCCGGCGCCGCCGACTGCCTGCGGACGCTCGGCGCGCGCGGCTGGCGCATCGCGACCGCGAGCGGCTTCCCGCGTGTCGTCGGCCGGGCGATCCTCGGCCGCTTCGGCTGGGACTATCCCGTCGTCTGCGACGAGGACGTGAAGGAGCACCGGCCCGCGCCAGATCCCGTGCTCAAGGCGTGCGAGCTCCTCGGCGTCGCCGCGGCGGAGACCGTCGTCGTCGGCGACACCCCGCAGGACGTGCTGTCCGCGAAGGCGGCCGGCGCGTGCAGCGTCGCGGTGACGACGGGGAAGTTCGCGAGCGCCGAGCTCGCCGAGTTCCGCCCCACGTACATCATCGCCTCGCTCGGCGAGCTCCCTGCGCTGCTCGAGCGCGAGTTCGCGAACGGAGGGCCGCGGTGACATGACCGGCCCGCGGCCCACCATCGTCCTCGCCGTTCCTCCGCACCCCGACGCCCGCGCCCTGCTCGAGCGCGCGGCGACGGTCGTGGATTGCGTCGACCTCACGGAAGGACGGGTGGTGGAAGCCGCCGCGGAGGCCGCCGGGCTCATGATTCGCCACGCACCGCCGTGCAGCGACCGACTCATGAGCGCGTGCAAGCGGCTGCGCGTCGTCGGCCGATACGGCGCCGGCCTCGACACGGTCGACCTCGACGCCGCGACGCGCCTCGGCATCGCGGTCGTCCACGCCCCGGACGCCAACGCGCCCGCGGCGGCCGAGCACACGCTGATGCTGATGCTGGCGTGTGTGAAGAACCTCCGCACGCTCGATCGCATGACGCGCGCCGGCACGTGGGGCCCTGCCCGGTACCGCGGGATCACCGAGCTGCGTGGAAAGACGCTCGGCCTCGTCGGGGTCGGGCGGATCGGACGCGCCGTCGCCGCGCTCGCCGGCGCGTTCGGTATGCGCGTGCTGGGCCACGATCCTGCCGTCGACGCCGCCGAGCTCGCGCGCCGGGGCGCGCAGGCCGTCGAGTTCGACACGCTGCTCGACTCGTCGGACATCGTGAGCTGCCACACGCCGCTGACGCCGACGACACGCGGTCTGATGGACCGCCGCGCGCTCTCGCGGATGCCGCCGGGCGCGATCTTCGTCAACACCTCGCGCGGCGCCGTCCACGACGAGGCGGCACTCTACGACGCGCTCGCGAACGGCCGCCTGCGCGCCGCCGGCCTCGACGTGTGGGCGCACGAGCCGAGCCCGTCCGACAATCCGCTGTTCGCGCTCGACAACGTCATCTGCACGCCGCACGTGGCCGGCGTCACCGAAGAAGCCGATCGCGCGATCGCGGTGACGGTCGCGACCGAGATGCTCCGCGTGCTCCGCGGCGAGCGTCCGCTCGTGCTCGGCAACCCGGCGCTCTGGCCACGGCTCGATCACCTCGTTCCCGCCACGTCCTAGGGCGCGGGTCCGCCGGGCGTCATCGCCTCGGAGTGCGCGGCTGACCGCCTGCTAGAATACCGGCGTGGGAGGGCGAAGTCGCAGCATGGCGCGGAGCCGCAGACGGAGCGGATGCGAGGCGAGTCTATGAAAATCGACACCCGGCATCCGCGCGACATTCGTCGCGACATCCGCAGCGGCAAGATCACCGGCGTCACCGCGGGGCGCGGGCAGGGATACGTGCAGGCGAATCTCGCGGTGCTGCCGCGAGACCTCGCCTACGACTTCCTGCTCTTCTGTCAGCGCAACCCGAAGCCGTGTCCGCTCGTCGAGGTCACCGACGCCGGGTCGCCCGAGCCCGTCGGAGTCGCGCCCGGCGCCGATCTGCGAACGGACATTCCGAGCTATCGCATCTACAAGGACGGCGTGCTCGCCGACGAGGTCACGGACGCGACGCCGTACTGGCGCGACGACCTCGTCGCGTTCCTGCTCGGCTGCTCGTTCACCTTCGAGTGGGCGATGCTCGACGCCGGCGTTCGCCTCTGGCACATCGAGCAGGGGAAGAACGTCGCGATGTGGCGCACGTCGATCGCGTGCCGTCCGGCCGGCGCGTTCCACGGGCCGATGGTCGTGTCGATGCGGCCGATCGCGCCGGCGGATCTGCCGAAGGCGGTCACCGCGAGCTCGCGCTTCCCGGCGACGCACGGCGCGCCGATCCACGTCGGCGATCCGAAGGCGATCGGCATCGACGACATCACGACGCCGCATTACGGTGACGCGCAGGAGTTCCGTCCCGGCGACCTGCCGGTGTTCTGGGCGTGCGGCGTGACGCCGCAGGCCGTCGCGCTCGCCTCGAAGCCGTCGTTCATGATCACGCACAGCCCCGGCAGCATGTTCATCACGGACGTGCCGAACTCGGCGCTCGCGGCGTTTTAGGACCCGGTGAGGTTTCTTCCCGCCGGAGACGCCGCCGTTTCGGTGCAGCTGGGAGACGAGATCAGCCTCGAGCTGAACACTCGCGTCCGCGCCCTCGAATACCTGATCCAGCAGAAGGGCCTGCCGGGCGTCGTCGAAATGGTGCCGTCCTACCGCGCGCTGCTCGTCTATTACGACCCGGGCGTCGTCGGCTACGACGCGCTGTGCGCCGCGCTCGCGGAGCTCATGTCGCAGGTGGAACATGCGTCGCTGCCGCCCGCGCGCACGGTGGAGCTGCCGTGCTGCTACGACGACCCGGAGCTCGGCTTCGATCTCGAAGCGGCCGCGACGCGTCTTGGACTCGGGGCGCGCGAGCTCGTCGCGCTCCACGCCGGCTTCGCGTACCACGTGTTCTTCATCGGATTCACGCCGGGGCTGCCGTACATGATGCTGCCCGAGCGGTTGCGCATTCCGCGGCTCGACACGCCGCGCACCAACCTGCCGCCGGGCAGCGTCGGGCTCGGCGGCGGCCAGTGCTGCATCTATTCCGTCGAGAGTCCGGGCGGCTACTGGATCGTCGGGCGCACGCCGCTGCGCCTCTACGATCCCGAGGCGAGCGACCCGGTGCTGCTGCGGCCCGGCGACACCGTGCGGTTCCGGCCGGTCGATCGCGCCGAGTTCGATCGCATCGCGGCCGCCGTCCAGGCGCGGTCGTTCCGGCCGGTGATCCAATCGGAGGGGGCCTCGACGGCCCCCTCCGACACCTCCCCCAGGAAGGGTTGCGCGGGCGAAGCCCGCGCTCGAACGTCGTGATCCGCGTCTTGGACGGCGGGCCGCTCACGACGGTTCAGGACCTGGGCCGGGCCGGACACCTCCGGTATGGCATCCCGCCATCGGGCCCCGTCGACCGCGACGCGTTCGTCATCGCCAATCGTCTCTGCGGCAACGAGGATGGCGCGGCCGGGCTCGAGTGCACGTACATGGGACCGCGCTTTTCGGTCGAGCGCGCGTGCGCGGTCGCCGTCACCGGCGCGCAGGCGCCCGTCACCGTGAACGGCCAGCCGGCCGACCGGTGGACGACGATTCCGCTCGCCGCCGGCGACCAGGTCCGCGTCGGGGTGCCGCGCGTCGGTGTGTTCACGTACATCGCGTTCAGCGGCGGGCTCGACGTCCCGGTCGTCCTCGGCTCGCGGTCGACGTACGTGCGCGGCCGGCTCGGCGGCGTCGAGGGACGCGGGCTGCGGAAGGACGACGTTCTTCAGCTGTTCGATCGACCGGCGCCCCAGGCGCGCGCCGTCGCGACGCCGCCGCCCGACACGGAGGCGGAGACCGTCGTGCGCGTCGTGCTCGGGCCGCAGGCCGACCGCTTCACCGAGGACGGGGTCCGGACGTTCCTCGAGTCGACGTACGAGATGCTGCCGCAGCTCGATCGCATGGGCGCCCGGCTCAAAGGGCCGCGCATCGCCCACGCGCAAGGGCACGACATCATCTCGGACGGCACGGCGCTCGGCAGCGTGCAGGTTCCCGGCGACGGTTCTCCGATCGTGCTCCTCGTCGACCGCCAGTCGACGGGCGGCTACACGAAGCTCGCGACCGTGTGCTCGTTCGACATCGGACGGCTCGTCCAGGTGAAGCCGGGCCGCACCGTGCGATTCACCGCAGTGTCCGTCGCGGAGGCGCATCGCCTCGGCGCCGCGCATCGAACATCGCTGGACACCCGCGTCGTGGGGCGCGGTCAACCCGAGCGGCAGGAGAGGCCATGAGCGTCGACAAGGAAGAGTCGGAGTACGCCACCAAGACGGCGCGGTCGCGCGCGCTGCACGAAGAAGCGCTGGCCGTCATGCCCGGCGGCAACAGCCGGACGACGACGTTCTTCGATCCGTATCCGTTCTACATCCAGCGCGGGCAGGGCGCGACGATCTGGGACGCCGACGGAAACGCGCGGCTCGACTTCAACGGCAACTACACGAGCCTGATCCTCGGCCACGCGCCCGAAGCCGTCGTGACCGCGGCGCAGGACGCGGTCGCGAAGGGGCTGTCGTTCCCCGGGCCGACGGAGTACGAGATCCGGCTCGCCGAAGCGCTCACGCGACGCATCCCGTCGCTCGAGACGCTGCGCTTCACGAACTCCGGCACCGAGGCGACCATGAACGCGGTCCGTCTCGCGCGCGCGTTCACGGGCCGCCCGAAGATCGCGAAGTTCGAGGGCGCCTTCCACGGCACGCACGACTGGGTGATGGTCAGCGTCACGCCGGATCCGCGCGCGGGCGGCAGCGCGCGCAAGCCGAAGCCCGTCGCATGGTCCGCCGGCATTCCGCCCGCGGTGCTCAAGCACGTCGTGGTGCTGCCGTGGAACGACGCGGACGCGTGCGCGGCGATCCTCGACAAGGAAGGCGCGACCGTCGCGGCGCTGCTCGTCGACCCGCTGCTCGGCATCGGCGGCATCATTCCGCCGGCCGAGGGCTTCCTCGCGCGCCTGCGCGAGATCACCGAGCGGCTCGGCATTCTCTTGATCTTCGACGAGGTCATCTCGTTCCGCGTCGCGCCGGGCGGCGCGCAGGAGCGGTTCGGCATCCGGCCCGATCTGACGACGCTCGGCAAGATCATCGGCGGCGGCCTCGCCGTCGGCGCGTTCGGGGGCCGGCGCGACATCATGGACTTCTACGACCCGCGGCGCGGCAAGGCGCGGATCAGCCAGGGCGGGACGTTCAACGCGAACCCGGCCACGATGGCCGCGGGCCTGGCGACGCTCGAGGCGCTCACGCCCGAGGCGTACGCGCGGCTCGACGCGCTCGGCGACCGGCTGCGCGGCAGCGTCAGTCGCTTCCTCGAGGGCACGCGGCGTCGCGGGCAGGTCACCGGCGTCGGCTCGCTGTTCTGCCTGCACTGGACGTCGTCGCACATCGTCGACTACCGGTCGAGCCGTCCCAAGGACCTCGAGATGCCGATGCGCGTGTTCCTCGGGCTGCTGAACGAAGGCATCCTCCTCACGCAGCGCGGGCTGGGCGCGATCTCGCTCGCGATGACCGAGGAGGACATCGACCGGTTCGTGAACGCGCTCGCGCGAGTCCTCGCGCGCGGCTGACGCGAGCGAACGGGCGCGCGGGTTGAGGGCAGGCGCGCGCATCGAGTGCCATCGGGGAGGTATGGAGGGGTCTCCCCTCCATCTCGATCAATAGATGAGCGGGCGGAAAGGAGCGCAAACCATGGCGACCAAGTACATCGATCTCAACTGCGACATGGGCGAGAGCTACGGAAGATGGACGCTGGGCGCCGATGAAGAAATCATGCCGTATATCACGTCCGCCAACGTCGCCTGCGGCTTCCACGGCGGCGATCCGCACGTGATGCGGAAGACCGTGGCGCTCGCGATGAAGCATCACGTCGCCGTGGGGGCCCATCCGTCACTCCCGGACCTGATGGGCTTCGGGCGGCGCGTGATGGACATCACGCCCCAGGAGTTGAAGGACTACATCTGCTACCAGACGGGCGCGTTGCGCGAATACCTGCGCGCCGTCGGGGCCGAGCTGCAGCACATGAAGCCCCACGGCATCCTCTACACGCAGATCGAGCACGAGCCGGCACAGACGCTTTCGGCGGCCATCGGCGAGGCCGCGCGCGAGTCCGGCAAGGAGCTGATCCTGATGTGCCTCTCCGGTGGTAAATCCGACGCGACGTGCCGGAAGATGGGTCTGCGTGTCGCGTCGGAGGGCTTCGCCGACCGCGCCTACAACGTCGACCTGACGCTGGTGTCGCGGCGGCTGCCCGGCTCGCTCCTCACGGACCCGAAGAAGGCGGCGGACCAGGCGGTGCGGATGGCGCTCGAAGGCAAGGTCCGCACGATCGACGGCGTCGACGTCGACATCTCGGTGCAGACCATCTGTTGCCACGGGGACACGCCGGGCGCGCAGAACATCGTCCGTGCGGTGCGCGAGGCGCTCGACCGAGCGGGGTGCACGGTCAAGCCACTGCGGGATTTTCTGCCGAAGGCCTGACTAGGCCGATTGACGGATAGCGACGCGTCGCGCGGACGGGCAGAATGGCCCTCGCGTGCAGCTCCACACCTTCCACATCCCGGTCATGGGCCTGGGATACACGATCGACACGCCGCTCAGCGTCGCGCGCTTCGGGATCTCCTCCGTCGTGTCGATCATCGAGGACGACCTCGTGGAGCAGATGCGCGCGGTCCACGCGGAGCGGCAGGGCGAGGTGTACGTCCCGATCCCGAAGGCCGACGTCGATCACCGCGCGAAACGGATCACCGCATACCTGAACCTGCTCCAGCGCACGGTGCAGAGCCAGGTCGCGACGCTTCGGGCGGGAACGTTCGATACCGGCTCCGAGATCGATCGGTACTTCGAACTGCTCCCGGTCTCGTCTCCGGCACGAGCGCTGTTCGACCGGATGCGACGGTTGCCGGCGGGACACGAGCGCGTTGCGCTTCAGCAGGCGCTGCGCGATCACGTCGTCGCGGGCGCCATCGACGTCAACATCATGACGAAGTGCGATCGGACCAACCACGACGCCGCCGGCGCCGTGCTGCCAGCGGAGTACGCCGATGCCCACGCCGCCCTGCGGGGCTTCGCCGCAAGCGACCTCTCTTCCTCGGTCGTGTTTTCCGCCGGGCTCAACCCTCGGCTCTACACGTACTGCGAATCCTTCCCGGATTTCTTCCCCGACGCCGCGGGACGTCTCAGGAAGAAGATCACGCTGAAGGTGAGCGACTACCGGTCGGCGGCGGTGCAGGGACGGTTCCTGGCGAAGAAGGGGCTGTGGGTGTCCGAGTTCCGCATCGAGTCGGGACTGAACTGCGGCGGCCACGCGTTCCCGACCGATGGCGTCCTGCTCGGGCCCATTCTCGAGGAGTTCCGAACCGCCAGGACTGCGCTCGCCGCGCAGCTGCTCGCCGTGTGCAACCGCGCGCTGGCGGGGAAAGGCTACGCCACGTTCCCGCACCCGCCGGCGATGCAGCTCACGGTGCAGGGAGGAATCGGAACGGCCGCCGAGCACGCGTTCCTCATGGAGCGGTACGGCGTGGACGGTGTCGGCTGGGGAAGTCCCTTCCTGCTGGTGCCCGAAGCCACGAACGTCGACGACGAGACGCTGCGCCAGCTGGTGTCGGCGACGCCGGACGACTATGTCTTGAGCGATACGTCTCCGCTCGGCGTCCCCTTCAACAACTTCCGCCGGAGCTCGTCCGAGGCGCAGCGAAACCGGCGGATCGCGGACGGACGTCCGGGGAGTCCCTGCTACAAGGGGTTCCTCGCATTCAACACCGAGTTGACGGCGGCGCCGATCTGTACGGCCTCGCGGCAGTACCAACACGCGAAGCTGGACCAGCTTCGCAAGCAGGCGCTCGCGGCCGAGGTGCTCCGGCACGAGACGGACGTGGTGACCGCGAAAGACTGCCTCTGCGAAGGGCTCGGTGCCGCGGTGCTGCTGAAGAACGGTCTTCGACCGGCCAACGGGTTGTCGGCCGTCAGCCTCTGCCCGGGGCCGAATCTCGCCTATTTCTCGCGCGTGTGCTCGCTCCAGGAGATGGTGGACCACATCTATGGGCGCGGGAACGTCCTGAACGACCGGCCGCGTCCCCACATGTTCCTCAACGAGCTGACCCTCTACGTCGACTACCTGAGACGAGAGCAGGCCAAGGGCCGTGACGTACGAACCTTCGCGGCCAACCTTCTCGAAGGGATCGCCTACTACGAGTCGCTCGATCTGTCCGGCACGGCGGAGCCGCTGGCCGTGATCGCGCGCGAAGTCACCGCGGTCCTCGCCGAGCCGCGGTCGGCGCGGATCGTCGGCTGATCGCGTCCGATCTGCTGCAATTACACGCGCGGGGTTACAACGGTCAGGCGGCGATCGGCTGATCGGCGGGGGCCGCGAGCTGCGCGAGCAGCCGGCGCCAGACGACCGGCTTCAGAAGGACGGCATCGGCGCCGGCTGACCGCGCGCGCGTCACGTAAGGCTCACCGTAGCCCGTCACCACGACCACGCGGGGCCGACGGCGCGCGGTGGAAAGTACCGTGGAAATGAGCGCATCGCCGGAGATGTCCGGCAGCCCGAGGTCGGTCATGAGGACGTCGAAATCGCCGCTCCGCGCGATGTCGGCCGCTTCGCGCGCGTCGGCGGCGACGACGACCTCGGCGCCTTCCATCTCGAGCAGGCGCGCGAACGCCTCGCGCGTGTCGGCGCTGTCTTCCACGAGGAGAATCCGGGTGCCGTCCAGCGGTGAAGTCTTCATCCCGCGATCCAACTCAGCAAAAGCAATGCCTGTCGGCGCGGCCCGACGCCTTGACCCCTCCCTCTACGCGATGGTCTACTGAGGCCTCCCGTGGACACCCCGCTGAAGCGCACTCCGCTTTTCGACGCTCACGTCAAGGCCGGCGCCCGAATGGTCCCGTTCGGCGGCTGGGAGATGCCGGTCCAGTACCGCGGGATCATCGAGGAGCACCGGACGGTCCGCAGCGCCGTCGGCCTCTTCGACGTGAGCCACATGGGCGAATTCGAGGTCTCGGGCAAGGACGCGCTCGCCGCCCTCCAGCGAGTCACGTCGAACGACGTCGCGGCGCTCGCCATCGGCCAGGTGCAGTACGCCGTGCTCTGTGACCCGAACGGCGGCATCGTCGACGACCTCACCGTGTATCGGCTCGCCGACGACCACTTCATGATCACGGTGAACGCGTCGAACATCGACAAGGACTTCGCCTGGTGCACCGAGCGCTCGGCCGAAGGACGCTTCGACGCGCGCTGGACGAACGTCTCGCCGCGCACCGGGTTGATCGCCGTGCAGGGCCCGAAGGCCGAGGCGCTGGTCGCCCGCCTTGCCGATCGTGACGTCCCGGCGATCGGCTATTACCGCTTCGAGCGCGGCGCGGTCGCCGGCGTGCCGGCGACGATCTCGCGCACCGGCTACACCGGCGAAGACGGGTTCGAGCTGTACCTGCCGTGGGAGTCGACGGACCGCGTGTGGCGGGCGCTGCTGAACGAGGGCGCGCGCGACGGCGTCGCTCCGATCGGTCTCGGCGCGCGCGACACGCTGCGCCTCGAGATGCGCTACGCGCTGTACGGCAACGACATCGACGAGACGACGAACCCGCTCGAAGCGGGCCTCGGCTGGGTCGTGAAGCCCGCGAAGGGCGACTTCATCGGCCGCGACGCCATCGAGGCGGTGCGGGCCGCGGGACTCAAGCGCCGGCTCGTGGGCCTCGAGATGACCGAGCGCGCGGTGGCGCGCCACGGGTATCCGGTTCACGCGGGCGGAACGCCGATCGGCGTCGTGACGTCGGGCTCGTACGGGCCGTCCGTCGACCGCTACATCGCGCTCGCCTACGTCGCGTCGTCGCACGCGACCGTCGGCAGCGAGGTGGAGGTCGAGATCCGCGGCCAGGGCAAGCCCGCGCGCGTCGTGAAGACGCCGTTCCATCCGCCGCACGTCAAGAAGCCTTCCTGACGCCAAGAGGGGACATCATGTCGAGCATTCCGTCCGATCTCCGGTACACGCGCGAGCACGAGTGGGCCAAGCAGGAAGGCAGCCGTGTGCGCGTCGGCATCACCGCCTACGCGCAGGAGCAGCTCGGCGACGTCGTGTTCGTGGAGCTGCCGAAAGTCGGCACCAAGCTCACGGCGCACAAGACGTTCGGCGTCGTCGAATCCGTCAAGGCCGTGTCGGACCTGTTCGCGCCGATCTCGGGCGAGATCGTCGAGATCAACGCCGACCTGCCGAACACGCCGCAGCTCGTGAACCAGGATCCGTACGGGCGCGGCTGGATGCTCGTCGTGGCGCCGTCGAGCGCGGGTGACTGGGATCAGCTGCTGACCGCGGAGCAGTACGAGCAGTTCCTCAGCGAGAGCGGACACTGATGCGCTATCTGCCGACCACGCCGCGCGAGCAGAAGGACATGCTCGCGACGATCGGCGTATCGTCGATCGAAGATCTCCTCGTTCGCGTGCCGGCGAAGGCGCGGCTGTCGCGCCCGCTGGCGCTGCCACCGGCGCTCGCCGAGATGGATCTCGTCCGGCACCTCCGCGCGATGGCCGCGAAGAATGCCGACGCCGACTCGACCGTGTGCTTCCTCGGCGCCGGGTCGTACGACCACGACACGCCGAGCCCGATCAATCACCTCGTCCTGCGCGGCGAGTTTTTTACTGCATATACCCCATATCAACCGGAGGCGAGCCAGGGGACATTACGCACGATCTACGAGTACCAGACGATGATCGCGGAGCTCTACGGCATGGACGTCGCGAATGCGTCGATGTACGACGGCGCGTCGTCGCTCGCCGAGGCGGCGCTCATGGCGCACGCCGTGACGGGGCGTACCGACTTCGTGCTCGCCAGGGGCGTGAACCCGCTGTACCGCCGGGTCGTCGCGACGTACGTCGATGGGCCCGGCCTGAAACTGCGGGAGGCCGCTGCGCCGGACGGCATCGCTGATCCGGACGCCGTGCGGAAGCTCGTCGGCGGCAAGACGGCGGCGGTGATCGTGCAGTCGCCGAACTTCTACGGATGTCTCGAGAACGTGCGCGCGCTGGCGGAGATCGCGCACGCCGCCGGCGCGCTGCTGATCGTCGCCGCCGATCCGATCAACCTCGGCGTGCTCGAGGCGCCCGGCAATCTCGGCGCCGACATCGTCGTCGGCGAAGGCCAGGGACTCGGCGTGCCGATGTCGTTCGGCGGCCCGAATCTCGGCGTCTTCGCGGCGAGGAAGGAGCTCGTGCGCCGGATCCCGGGCCGCCTCGTCGGCGCGACGGTCGACCTGGAAGGCGCGCGCGGCTTCGTCCTCACGCTGCAGACGCGCGAGCAGCACATCCGCCGCGCGAAGGCGACGTCGAACATCTGCACGAACGTGGCGCTGTGCGCGCTGATGGCGACCATCTATCTCTCCACCGTCGGCAAGCAGGGGCTCGTGCGGGTCGGCGCGCTCTCCACCGCGAAGGCGCATTACGCCGCGGAGCGGCTGACGAAGATCCCGGGCGTGTCGCTGCGCTTCCCGGCCCCGTTCTTCAAGGAGTTCCTGTTGAAGCTGCCGAAGTCCCCGGAGCGCGTCGTCGCGAAGCTGGCGAAGCAGGGCATCCTCGCCGGCGTGCCGCTGCGCGACCACGACCGCACGCTGCGTGACTGCCTGCTGGTCGCCGTGACCGAGAAGCGCACGCGCGAGGAGATCGACCGGTTCGTGCTGGCGCTCGAACAGGCGGTGGCGTGATGGAGCGGCAGGGCACGCGCGCGTACGACAAGCTGATCTTCGAGATCTCGTCGCCCGGCCGCATCGCGTACTCGCTCCCGGACTCCGACGTGCCGGAGCGCCCGCTCGGCGAGCTGCTGCCGCGCGAGCAGCTGCGCGCGAAGCCGGCGGAGCTGCCCGAGGTGTCGGAGTTCGACATCGTCCGGCACTACTCGCGGCTGTCGCAGATGAACTACGGCGTCGACACGCACTTCTATCCGCTCGGCTCGTGCACGATGAAATACAACCCGAAGATCAACGAGGACATGGCGCGCCTCGCGGGCTTCGGACGGCTGCATCCGATGACGCCGGCGGCGAGCGCGCAGGGCGCGCTCCAGCTGATGTACGATCTCGGCCTCGCGCTCGCCGAAATCTCGGGCATGGATGCGGTGTCGCTGCAGCCCGCGGCCGGCGCGCAGGGGGAGCTCTCCGGTGTGCTGATGATCCGCGCGTATCACCGGTCGCGCGGCGAGAAGCGCACGAAGGTGCTGATCCCCGACTCGGCGCACGGCACCAACCCGGCGTCGACCGCGCTCGCGGGGTACGAGGTGATCGAGGTCAAGTCCGACGCCGAGGGCGCCGTCGATCTCGGTGACCTCGAACGGCATCTCGGCCCCGACGTCGCCGCCTTCATGATCACCGTCCCGAACACGCTCGGGAATTTCGAGCCGCGCGTCGTCGAGATCGCGGAGCTCTGCCACGCGAAGGGCGCGCAGGTCTACATGGACGGCGCGAACCTGAACGCGATTCTCGGCATCACGCGTCCGGGCGACCTCGGCTTCGACGTCTGCCACTTCAATCTGCACAAGACGTTCACCACGCCGCACGGCGGCGGGGGGCCGGGCTCCGGGCCGGTCGGCATCAAGGCGCATCTCGAGCCGTTCCTGCCGACGCCCGTCATCGTCAAGCAGGACGACACGTACGGCTTCGACTGGAAGCGGCCGAAATCGATCGGCAAGCTGCAGGCCTTCTGGGGCAACTTCGGGATGCTGGTGCGCGCGTACACGTACATCCGCACGATGGGCGCGGACGGGCTGCGGCGCGTGTCGGAAAACGCGGTGCTGAACGCGAACTACATCATGAAGCGGCTCGAGGCGCATTACGACGTCGCGGCCCCCGGGCCGTGCATGCACGAGTGCGTGCTCTCGGCGCGGCGGCAGAAGAAGCTCGGCGTCACGGCGATGGACGTCGCGAAGCGCCTGCTCGATCTCGGCTTCTACGCGCCGTCGACGTATTTCCCGATGATCGTCGAGGAAGCGCTCATGATCGAGCCGACCGAGACGGAGTCGAAGGAGACGCTCGATGCGTTCTGCGACGCGATGATCCAGATCGCGCGCGAGACGGAAACCGATCCCCGCGTGATCCATGCCGCGCCGCTGACCACGCCCGTTCGCCGGCTCGACCAGACCAGGGCGGCGCGCGAGCCGGCGCTCAGATGGAGTCGCCCGGCCGGGCCCTGACGTATTACTCTTACTCGTAAGAATCTTACGAGGGAGGGCGCCGTGCGGATCACGAGCAAGGGCCAGGTCACGATTCCGGTCGAGATCCGCAAGAAGGCTGGACTGCGGCCGAACACGGAAGTGACGTTCACGATGCATCGCGGCGTGGTGATTCTGAAGAAGGCGGCGACGACTCGCAGCCGTGGCGACCGGCTCATCGAGTCCATGCGTGGACGGGCGACCGCCGGGATGAGTACCGACCAGATCTTGGCGCTCACGCGGCGCTGACGGCATCGGCGTGCCTGATGTGTTGGTGGACAGCAACGTCCTGCTCGACGTGCTGACCGAAGATGCCCGGTGGTTCGACCGGTCGGCCGCGGCGCTCGCTCGCCTCGGAGCCGATCACGATCTGGTGATCAATCCCATCGTCTACGCCGAGGTCTCTGTCGGATTCAACCGGATCGAGGAGCTCGATGCGGCCCTTCCGGACGCGTTCTTCCGCCGCGAGGCCCTCCCGTGGGACGCGGCCTTTCTCGCCGGCAAGTGCTTCGTGAAGTATCGTCGCGCCGGCGGCGCCCGGCATGCACCGCTGCCGGACTTCTACATCGGTGCTCACGCCGCCGTCCGGGGTATTCCGCTGGTGACGCGCGATGCCGGCCGCTATCGCACGTACTTCCCGAAGCTCGAACTGCTGATGCCATGACGGCCTGGCGGCTGCTCGTCACGGAAGCGACGGACGGCGCCACCAACATGGCGATCGACGAGGCGCTGCTCGCCGGTCGCCAGGCCGGAACGTCGCCGGCGACGACCCGGTTCTACGCGTGGGACCCGCCCACCGTATCGCTCGGCTACGGTCAACCCCTCGATCGCCACGTCGACGTCGTGGCGTGTCGCGCGCTCGGCATCGGGCTCGTCAGGCGGCTCACCGGTGGCAGCGCGATCTACCACGATGGCCCGGAGCGTGAGCTCACGTACAGCGTCGTCGCGTCGGCCGCCGACGTCGGCACGCCCGACCTCCTCGAGACGTATCGGTGGATCGGACGAGCGCTGCTGCGTGGCCTCACGGAGATCGGCGCCCCGGCCGAAATGATTCCCGTGACCGATGGCGCCGGCCCCACGCCGGCGTTCTGCTTCGCGCGCACCGGGCGGTACGAGATCGAAGTGGCGGGACGCAAGCTCGTCGGCAGCGCGCAGCGCCGCCAGGGCGGGTGCTTCCTGCAGCACGGCGCCGTGGTCCTGGGCGTGGACGAGCCGCGGCTGCGCGCGTTGTTTCCGACCACCGCGGATCCATTGAGCACCATGACGTCGCTCGAGGCGTCCCTCGGCCGCCGGCCGTCGTTCGACGAGTGCGCGGCGGCGCTCCGGTCAGGCTTCGAGACCGAGCATGGTCTCGATCTGCAGCCGGGCGGCCTCGACGAGGAGGAGATGCGCGCCGTCGAGCGGCTCGTGACCGAGCGTTACGGGACCGTTGCGTGGCTTCAGTCCGAGGACAGGCCGCGCGGGCTGCGATCGCCACGCCCGCGCCCGGCGGGTGTCGGCGACGGGAGGCGGACGTGAGTGCTGGCTGGCGGAGTCGAGGGGCGTCACGGCTAGGCCGGGACGCGGCGGAGCGTGGGGTGGGGAGTCGAGGGGCGTCACGGCTAGGCCGGGACGCCTCCGAGCGTGGGGGGGTATGGGGGGCCATGTCGGGGCCCCCCATCTGATGTCCCGGGAGTATCCCGCCTATCCCCGGGTCGGCGTCGGCGCCGTGGTGTTTCATCAGGGACGCGTGCTGCTCGTCCGTCGCGGCGGGAGCCCGTCCATGGGGAAGTGGACGCTGCCGGGCGGGCTCGTCGAGCTCGGCGAGACGGCGGCCGAAGCGGTGTGTCGCGAGCTGCGTGAAGAGTGCGCGATCGACATCGACCTCGTGGACGTCGCCGGCGTGTTCGACCGCGTGGTGCGCGACGCCGACGGACGTATTCGCTACCATTACGTGCTGATCGACTACCTGGCGACGGCGGTATCGGACGCGATCTGCGCGGGTGACGACGCCGCCGAGGCGCAGTGGGTCGACATCGACCACGTCGCCCAGCTCGACGTGACCGACGGGCTCATGCCGATGCTCGCGCGCGCGCTGGCGCTCGCCGAGCGGCACGCACAGAGGCGCACCGACGCGCCGGGGGGACCGGGATCGTGACGGTAGGGCGAGGCCGCAGCACGGCGTGGCAGTGGGAGGTGAGGCCGTTCGACGGCCGAGCCGACACTACGATGAAGTCCCGCCGGCGGAGCGTGTGCGGGGCGAGTCTATGAAGGTCGGGCGAAAGGCAGGGCGAAGCCGTCCATGAAGGTCGACGTCGCGACGAAGCCGCTGGCGGACGTGGCCGCGGACGCGCTGGTCGTCGGGGTGTACGCGGACGGCGTCCGTCCCGGGCGTGCGCTGGTACCGCTCGACGACGCGATGGGCGGCACGCTGCGCGCCGTGCTCGACGCCGAGAAGTTCCAGGGCAAGTCCGGCCAGGTCACGCACATCCACACGAACGGTCATCGGGTGAACGCCTCGCGTGTCATCGTCGCGGGCCTCGGGCCGCGCGCACAGGTCACGACGGAGATCATCCGGCGCGCGGCGTCGGCGGCGCTCCGCCGCGCGCGTGATCTCGGCGCGCGCACGGTCGCGATCGAGCTCCTCGGCGACCGGCAGCCGGCGCGGCAGCGCGCGCACGCGGTGGTCGAGGGCGCGATCCTCGGCACCTACACGTTCGAACGCTACAAGAAGGAGAAGTCGGACAAGGCCGTCGAAGCGCTCACCGTCGTGGTGACCCAGGCGAGCGATCGCCGTGGCGCGACGGACGGCGCGAAGACGGGCGAGATCTTCGCCGCCGCGACGTGGTTCGCGCGCGATCTCGTGAACGGTCCGGCGAACGAGGTGCATCCGACGCATCTCGCCGAGGTCGCCACCCAGGTGGCTCGTGACGGACGCCTCACGCTCAAGATTCTCGGGCGCAACGAGTGCGAGAAGCTCGGGATGGGCGCGTTTCTCGGTGTCGCCGCCGGCAGCGAGCAGCCGCCGAAGTTCATCCACCTGACGTACAAGCCGGCCGGCGCGCGGCGACGCGTCGCCGTCATCGGGAAGGGCATCACCTTCGATGCCGGCGGCCTGGACCTGAAAACCGCCGAGGGCATGCTGCGCATGAAGGACGACATGTCCGGCGCGGCGGCCGTGCTCGGCATCATGCGCGCCCTCCCGAAGCTGAAGCCGCGCGTCGAGGTGCACGGCCTCATCGCCGCGACGGAAAACATGCCGTCGGGGACCGCGTTCCGGCCCGGCGACGTGCTGCGCGCGATGAACGGCACCACGATCGAGATCGGCAACACGGACGCCGAAGGGCGGCTGACGCTGGCCGACGCGCTCGCCTACGCCGCGAAGCACGTCGAGCCGGACGAGGCCATCGACCTGGCGACGCTCACGGGCGCGTGCGTCGTGGCGCTCGGGCCGCTCTGCTCCGGGCTCTTCAGCAACGATCAGCGGCTGGCCGACCGCCTGCTCGCGGCGGCCGATGCCGCCGGCGAGCGGATGTGGCAGCTGCCGCTCATCGATGACTACAAGGACCATCTGCGCAGCACGGTCGCCGACCTGAACAACGTCGGTCAGCGCGGCGGCGGCGCGATCACCGCGGCGCTCTTCCTCCGCGAGTTCGCGGGCGACATGAAGTGGGCCCACCTCGACATCGCGGGCGTGGCCTTCACGGAGAACGACTTGCCGCTGTCTCCGAAGGGCGGCACGGGGGTCGCGGTCCGGACGCTGCTCGCGTACCTGACCGACGGTACGCCCCGCTGATGAGTCTCGTGGAATTGGTTGACGGTCCCGGCGCCCGACGCCGCGACTGGCTCGCCTGTCGCCGTCGCTCGTTCCGAGGCAGGACGAGCTTCGACCCCCCATCCCCCAGCGGGGGCCGCGCGAGAGCTGGCGATCCGCGAGCCTCGCTCGCCCTGCGTCGGAACGAGCACGGCGACGACGGCTCGCCAGCAGCGGCGGCGGGCGCCGGGACCGTCAACCGATTCCACGAGAGTTATTGATGGGGGCCGTCGACCTCCACTCGCACACGACGGCGTCCGACGGGACGTTCGCGCCACGCGACCTCGTGCGCGAGGCGGTCCGACACGGCGTGCGCGTGCTCGCCATCACGGATCACGACTCGACCGAGGGCCTCGCCGAGGCGTTCGCCGAGTCGGCGCGTCATCCCGGGCTGACCATCGTGCCGGGTCTCGAGATCAACTGCGACGTGCCGGGCGGCGAGGTTCACGTGCTCGGCTACTGCGTCGATCACGAAGCGCCGTGGTTCCAGGACTTCCTCCGCGCGCAGCGCGCCGAGCGCGCGGCGCGCGTGCACCGCATCGCGGCGCGGCTGGCCGAGCTCGGGATGCCGATCGATCCGGCGGAGGTCTTCGCGATCTGCAAGGAAGGCTCGCCCGGCCGGCCGCACGTCGCGCAGGTGATGGTGAATCGCGGATACGTCAAGTCGGTCCGCGAGGCGTTCGACCGCTACCTGCGCTCCAATGGTCCCGCGAACGTTCCGCGCAAGCGGCTGACGCCCGTCGAGGCGGTGGAGATCATCCGGAAGGCGCAGGGCGTGCCGGTCTTCGCGCATCCCGGTCTCGCGAGCCGCGACGACATGATTCCCGGGATGGTCGACGCGGGCCTCATGGGCATCGAGACGTACTACGCCGAGCACTCTGCCGCGCAGGTGCGCGCCTATCTCGAGCTCTGCGACCGGTACGGGCTCGTCGCGACGGGCGGCTCGGACTTCCACGGTCCGCAGACGGGGCGCGTCAATCCACCGGGGACGCCGGCGGTGCCGATGACGGCGTGGGACGGCGTGCAGGAGCGCGCCGCGCGTCTCCGCAGCGGCGGCGCGGCGTGAGGTCGCGCCGATCGTGAACGTCCAGGTCTTCGGGTTCAACGACTGCGCCGAGACGCGCAAGGCGCTGCGATTTTTCGCCGAGCGCCGCATGCCGGTCCACTTCGTGAACCTCACGGAGCGGCCGGCGTCGAAGGGCGAGCTGCGGCGGTTTCAGGAGAAGTACGGCGCCGCGGCCGTCATCGACCGGTCTGCGCCGAAATTCCGCGCGCTCGGGCTGCACGTCCGCGGCGACTCGCCCGAGCGCATGCTCGAGCGCGCGCTGACGGAGCCCCGCATTCTGAAGACGCCGCTGGTGCGAGTGGGCAACCGTGTGAGCATCGGGCACCAGCCGGACGACTGGAAGGCGTGGATCGACGCCGAGCGCGCTACTCCGCCGTCACCCGCGCGACCTCGTCGAGGGTCGTGACCCCGTCGATCGCCTTGGCGAGGCCGGCTTCGCGGAGCGTCCGCATGCCCTGGTCGCGCGCGACGCGACGGATGTCGCCGGCCGGCGCGTTCGCCATGATGAGCTCGCAGATCTCCGGCGTGATCGCCATCACCTCGTAGATCGCGACGCGCCCGCGCGTGCCGGTGAAGTTGCAGATCGCGCAACCCTTGCCGGTATACAGCACGACGCGTTCGCGGCCGCGCGGCGGCACCCCGTAGGCGGCCAGCGTGTCCTCGTCGATCTCGACGGGCTCCGCGCAGTCCGTGCAGACCTTGCGGACGAGGCGCTGCGCGACGACGAGCCGGAGCGCCGACGCGAGCAGGAACGGCGGCAGGCCCATGTCGACGAGCCGCGCGATCGTGGACGGGCAGTCGTTCGTGTGCAGCGTGCTCAGCACGAGATGGCCGGTGAGCGCCGCGCGGATGGCCATCTGCGCCGTTTCGGTATCGCGCATCTCGCCCATGAGGATGACGTTCGGGTCGTGCCGCAGGAACGCGCGCAGCGCGGTCGCGAACGTGAGCGCGATCTCGTCGCGGACCTGCACCTGGTTCACGCCGGGGACGTTGTACTCGACCGGATCCTCGAGCGTGACGATGTGGCGGTCGGGGGAGTTGAGCGCCTGGATCGCCGAATAGAGCGTCGTCGACTTCCCCGAGCCCGTCGGCCCGGTGATGAGGATGACGCCGTGCGGGCTCTGAATGGCTTTTTCGAAGTGCTGGAGTCCCCAGTCGTCGAAGCCGAGCATGCCGGGATCGAGCCTGAGCGCGTCCTTGTCGAGCACGCGGAGGGCGATGCTCTCGCCGAAGATCGTCGGCAGGACCGACACGCGGAAGTCCACTTCGCGCTCGAGGTAGCGGAGCTTGATGCGTCCGTCCTGCGGCAGCCGCCGCTCCGCGATGTCGAGGTTCGCCATGATCTTCACGCGCGAGATCACCGCCGCCTCGATGCGCTTCGGCGCCGCCATGACTTCGGCGAGGAGGCCGTCGGTGCGCAGCCGGATGCGGAGCGCCGGCTCGGTGGGATCGAGATGCACGTCGGACGCGCCGCGGCGCACCGCTTCCTCGAGCACCGCGTTGACGAGCCGGACGATCGGCGCCTGGTCGGCCGAGACGCGCAGGTCGTGGTCGAGGCCGCGACCCTGGCTGCGCTCGATGCGCTCGGCTTCCGCCTCGGCGAGCGTGAGCGCGTCGGCGAGCGTTTCCCGCGGCGACTGGTAGGCCTGCATCAGGTACCGGCGGAGCGCCGACGGACGCGCGAGCACGGGGAGGACGCGGAGGCCCGTGCGGAACGACACGTCGTCGAGCGCCGACACGTTCGTCGGGTCGCCCACCGCCGGCGTGAGGCCCATGGCCGTGCGGTTCACGGCGAGCACCTCGTACTTCCGGGCGACGCTCGCGGGGACGAGCTTGGCGATGTCCGGGGGAATCTCGTCCGGAAGCTCGACGACCGGCAGCTTGTACTCGCGCGACAGAAAGCCGATCAGGTCGTCTTCGTCGACGAAGCCGAGACGGACGAGGACCGTCGCGAGACGCTCTTCCGTGCGGACCTGCTCGGCGATCGCGCGCCCGAGCTGATCGGGCGTGACGAGACCCTGCGACACGAGGAGGTCACCGAGCCGGCGGGCAAACTGATAGACGTCGCGCACGAGGTCGTTCGGGATGCAAGGCGGGCACCACACCGCGGCCCGTGTTTCTCGCGTGTTTTCGCGGCATTCGTCGCGCCTCCCACGAGGCACCCGTCGCGCGCGCGTCACGACGACGGCTTCGTGTCAGACTCCGATCACCGTTGCATCATCGGGTAGCCTGTTGAAGGTTCTTCAATGACCGCGTTCGACGGACGGATCGTCTTCATCACCGGCGCGTCATCCGGCATCGGCGCCGAGCTCGCGCGCGAGTTCGCGCGCGAGGGCGCGGCCGTGGCGCTGGCCGCCCGGCGCGTGGACCGCCTGCACGCGGTCGCGGCCGACGTCGCGAAGCTGGGCCGGCGCGCGACGGCCCTGGCGTGTGACGTGACGCGGGACGGCGACCTCGAGCGCGCGGTCGCGGAGACGCGTGTGGCGCTGGGACCGATCGACGTGGCGGTCGCCAATGCGGGCTTCGGCGTCGTCGGCCCGGTCGCGCGACTGACGCTCGACGATTTTCGCCGCCAGTTCGAGACGAACGTGTTCGGCGTGCTCCGCACGGTCTACGCGACGCTGCCCGATCTCGAGCGGACGCGCGGCACGCTCGTGCTGATCGGCAGCGTGAGCGGCCACATCGGCGTGCCGGGCACCGCGCCGTACGCGATGAGCAAGTTCGCGGTGCGCGGGCTGGCGCAATCGCTGCGTCACGAGCTGGGGCCGAGCGGCGTCGCCGTGGTGCTGGTGAGCCCCGGCTACGTCGTGAGCGAGATCCACCAGGTCGACAACACCGGCGTGTATCACGCGGAGACGGCGGCCGTCGTCCCCGACTGGCTGCGGATGCCGACCGCGAAAGCCGCGCGTCAGATCGTCCGCGCGACGGCCGCGCGGCGCCAGGAGACCGTCATCACCGGGCACGGCAAGGCGGTCGTGTTGTTCCAGCGCCACGTCCCGTGGCTCGTGTCGGCGGTCATCAGGCGCTTCGGCGTGCGCGGCCGACCGCAGGCCGGCAAGTCGCCCGCATGACCGACGGCGCGCCGGCGCCGATCGCGCCCGAGCTCGCGGCCGACATCGCGCGCGATCCGTGGACGCGGGCGATCGGCATCGAGTACCTCACGATCGCGCGCGGGTACTGCAAGGCCTCGCTCACGCTCGCGCCCGGGATGGTCAACTTCCAGGGACGGCCGCACGGCGGCGTCATCTTCACGCTCGCCGACGCCACGTTCGGCGCTGCGTGCAACTCGCACGGCGTACCCGCCGTCGCGCTCAACGTCACGATCAGCTACATCGGCGGCGCCGAGCCCGGCTCGCGGCTGGTGGCGGAGGCGCGCGAGGTTCGCCAGGGACGGCGCGCCGGATTCTACGACGTCACCGTGCGCGACGTCGACTCCGATCGCGTCATCGCGTTCGCGCATTGCGTGGCGCATCGCGTGTCCGCCGACTGACGCCTGCTGCGACGCCGCTGGGCGCGCTGGAGGCGGGCCGGCGAGGTGGGCGCCGGGGGCTCGCTGACCACGAGATTTCAGCACCCATCACCGTTTGAGCCGTTCCCACTCACCACCGCTCGGTCGACATCTCCGCTCACCGGCACGGGTCAGTCGAGCCCCCGGCGCCCACCTCGCCGGCCGTCGCCCCGCTCGCTTACGCATCGCTCATCGGCACACGCTCGTTACGCATCCGCGGTGCTCGATCGCTCGCGCATCGCGAGCCCGCAGATCCGCTTGCTCGCTTCGCGCCGCGGCGCGCGCGCCGTTCGCTACGTCCGGAACACGCGCTCGATCGTCTCCGGCGCGTTCGTTCGCGCCAGCCACTTCGTCATGCGTCTGGACGCGCCCCGGACCGAGACGAACGTGATTCGGCCCGTCGCGACTGGCGTGCCGTCGTCCGTGTACGCGGCCAGCTCCGTGTCCAGGTAACGCGCGTCGCCGGCGCGCGGTGTGACGCGCGCGCGATCGCCCACGATCGTGATCGGCGCGCCGTACGCCGCCGGTTGCCGCAGCGTCACTTCGATCTCCGTCGTCATGCCCGACTCGCCCGTGGCCAGCGCGCCGAGCCAGAACGCGCCTTCGTCCAGCAGCGCGGTCAGCGCGACCGGCGCCAGCGTGCCGTCCGCGGCGCGGAATGCCTCGCGCGGCTGCCACTGGCCGCGCACCCGCTGGTCATCGAACTCGAGCGTCGCCCGCAACCCCAGCTCGTTCTCGATGCCGCAGACGAAGCACGTCGACGAGACCGGCAGGGGATGGCGTTCACCGCCGCTCGACGCGCGGGCCTCGGCGCGCTCCGACACCGCGGTCACCGTGCCGTCGACCAGGGTGGTCCCGGCCGTGTCGGCCAACACGAGGCGCGTTGCGCCGTCGGTCATCGCATGGGTCAGCGTCAGGTCGGTCGCGAGCGGCACGCGCCGGATGTAGTGACCGCGGATCCTTCGCGGTCCGCGGTGCGCCGCGAGCGCGTCGAACAAGGCGAGGATCGTCCCGCCGTGCGCCATGTCGGGCAGGCCGCCGAAGCGGCGATCGAGGGTGAGGCGTGCGCCGTCGGGCACCGGGGCGATCTCTCCGCGCAGCAGCGCGTCTCCGATCGTCACGAGCGACACGGCCGGCACGATAGCACGCCCGTGTAGTACGGTCGGGAGGTGCGCTGGTCCCTCCTGCGTGATCAACCCTTCGTCCGGGCCACGGTCACCAACTTCTTCTTTTTCGGAAGCCTGAACGGCTTCGTCCTCCTGCCGCTCTACATCCAGCAGCTCGGCGGCACGGAGATCGAGATCGGGCTCGTGATGGGCCTCTACCCGGCGGTGGGCATCGTGCTGCAGCCCATCATCGGACCGTGGGTGGACGCCGTCGGACGCAAACCCTTCATGGTGATCGGCGTCGTGCTCGTCGTCATCTCCTGCGTCGTCGCCGCGGTCGCGCCGGCGATCGCGGTGCTCGGCGTCGTGCGGCTGATCCAGGGCGTCGGGTTCTCGGCGTTCTTCGTGTCGATGTTCTCGTACGTCATCGATCTCGTCCCGGCGGCGCAGCGCGGCTGGACGCTCGGGATCTTCGGCGTGTCGGGCTTCGTGTCGACCGCGCTGACCCCGCTCCTCGGCGAGTGGGTCGTGCGGCGGTTCGGCTTCCCGACGCTCTTCACGCTGATGGGGCTCGTCGCGCTCGTGGCGTTCGTCCTCGTCATCCCGATCCGCGAGCAGCGCCGCGCCGACGTGCCGGTCGTGCGCGGGTGGGGGTGGGCGCGCGACGCGATGACGGAAGTGATGCAGCGCCACATGGTGATCTCGCTGTTCTTCGGGCTCGGCACCGGCGCGCTGTTCGCGTTCATGCCGACGTACGCCGAGAGCCTCGGCGTCCGGACGCTCGCCGTCTTCTATACCGGCTATGCCGCGGCCGCGATCGTGGTGCGCGTCGTCGGCGGGCGGTTGATCGACACGCGCGGGCGCCGGGCCGTCATCGTGCCGTCCATGTTCGTGCAGGCGAGCGCACCGGCGATGCTCGCCGCGCTCGCCGTCGTCATCCTGGACGTGCCGTGGCTGCCCGCCGTGCCCGTGCTCATGCTGGCCGGGCTCATGTCCGGCGGCGCGCACGGGTTTCTCTATCCCGCGCTCGCCGCGCTCGTGGCCGATCAGGCGCCCGAGGCGCGCCGCGCCGCCGTCATCGGCGTCTTCAGCGCCATGCAGCTGATCGGGCAGACCACGGGGTCGATGGCGTTCGGATACGTCGCGCACGCCGCCGGCTACGCGATCATGTGGTCCGCGCTCGCGGCGCTGCTGCTGATCGGCTCGGTCCTGAGCATCGGGCTCGCCGACACGCGCTGAGAGCCGGGCCGGCGCGAACGGGCCGCGTATACTTGGCGCATCCGGATCCGCGAGGAGGCCGTCTCATGGGCAGCACGGTTCGCGTCGTGGCATCTCTGCTGCTGAGCGTGGTCGTCGCCGGCAGCGCCGTCGCGCGCGATCGCGCTGAAGTGACGCCGCCGCGTCCGGTCGGGCCGCAGGAGAGCGACGTCGTCGGCGTCATGATCGATCAGCGGTCGCAGCAGCCCGCCATCGTGCTGCAGGGCAAGCGTGACCGCCGGCGGTTCGCGATGGCCATCGACGTCGCGCAGGTGACGGCGATCGCGGTGCCGCTGTCCGGTGTCACGCCGCCGCGACCGCTCACGCACGACCTCTTCCTCACGCTCTTCGGCCGGCTGAAGGTGACGGTCACGAAAGTCGTGATCACCGACCTCCGCGACGACGTCTACTACGCCACCGTGTATCTCGACGCGAACGGCTCGGAGATGACGCTCGACTCGCGTCCCTCCGATGCGATCGCGCTCGCCATCCGCGCGAAGGTCCCGGTGTTCGTCGAGGACCGCGTCTTCGACAAGGCCGGGGGCACGGTGACGCCGCCGCGGCGGCCGTCGATCTAATGATTCTCGCGGAATTGGTTGACCGCCCCGCCCACGGCGACCGCGCCGGGCTCGCCTGGACGCCGGTGCTCGTTCCGGGGCGTGACGAGCGCGACCCCCCATCCNCCGCGCTCGCCCCGCGCCGGAACGAGCCCGGCGACGACGGCTCGCCCGCAGCGGCCGCCGTGGGCGGGGCCGTCAACCAATTCCGCGAGGTTCATTAGGCCATGGCCCAGCTCGGCACCGACGACCTCCAGTGGGCGCTCCAGCGTCGGCTCGACGACGTCTTCGCGAAGCTCGGCGAGAAGTTCGGCGACCTCACCGGCCGCGTCGAGACGAAGATCCGGCCCAACGTCTCCTTCGACGAAGTGGGCGGTCTGCAGCAGGCGAAGGCCGCCATGCGCGGGTTCGCGCACGCGCTCACGAACCCGGAGCTGTACGGGGAATGGGGGATCCGGCCCCCGCGCGGCATCCTGCTCTACGGTCCGCCCGGCACCGGCAAGACGACGCTCGCGCGCGCCCTCGCCACCGAGGCCGGCGCGATCTTCTATCACCTGAAGCTCACCAACCTGACGTCGAAGTTCGCCGCCAACACCGGGGATCTGCTCCAGGAGATCTTCCGCATCGCGATGAGTGAAGGCCGCGCCGTCGTCTTCCTCGACGAGGCGGACGCGCTGTCGCTCGAGCATCTGCTGCCGCCGCAGCAGGCGCGCGAGGCGAGCGCGCGGCTCGTGGCCTCCCTGTGCGAGAAATTCGACGCCGTGGAGCCGTCGGCGCGCGCGCTGGTGATCGCCGCGACGAGCCGCACCGACGCGCTCGACTCGAACCTCGTCGCGCCCGGCCGGCTGGACCACCTCGTCGAGGTGACGTTGCCCGACGCCGCCGCGCAGCAGGAGATCCTCGAGCTCATCCGCGCGCGCACCGAGAAGAAGGCCGGCCGCACCCTCTTCGAGCCGATCGATTACCGGCGCGTGCTGCCGGTGATGGGCGGCATGAGCGGCGCCGACGCCTCCGAGATCATCCGGCGCGCGCTCGAGACGAAGGTCCACCGCGTCGCGGACGGCGCCGCCCAGGCGCCGGTGACCACGGAAGACCTCCTCGACGCGATCGACGCCTACAAGCGCGTGCGGAGCGTCGTCGAGAAAATCCGCTACGGCCAGTACCTGTGAGTTCGTGATCTCGTCGACGAAGATCCGCGTCCGCTACAAGGATACGGACACGATGCACGTCGTGTACTACGGCAACTACCTGACCTACTTCGAGGTCGGGCGCGTCGAATACCTCCGCCAGCAGGGCACGACGATCGCGGAGATCAACGCGAGGCTCTGGATGCCGGTCGTCGAAGCGACGGTGCGGTACGTGCGCGCCGCGCGGCTCGACGAGCTCCTGGACGTCCGGTGCTGGATCGGCGAGCGGCGGCGGGCCCGGTTCCGCTTCGACTACGAGATCGTCAACGAGGGGGGCGAGCGCGTCGCGACCGGTCATACGGTCCACGCGTGCCAGGACCCGGCGACCGGCAAGCTGGTCGGGGTGCCGCCGTGGCTGTCGACGATCATGCCGGTCGTCGCCGTCGACCTCCCGACACCGGAGGAGCCGGACGGGGAGCGCAGTGTATAATCCCGTGGCTAGCGCACGATGATCGAAGTCCGCAATCTCACGAAGCATTACGGCCCGGTGACCGCCATTCGCGACGTGTCGTTCACCGTGGCGCCGGGCGACATCGTCGGCTTCCTCGGGCCCAACGGCGCGGGCAAGTCGACGACGATGCGCATCCTTTCCTGCTTCATGCCGGCCTCGAGCGGCGTGGCGCGCGTGGCGGGCTACGACGTTTTCCGCGAGTCGATGCAGGTCCGGCAGCGCATCGGCTACCTCCCGGAGAGCGTTCCGCTCTACACCGACATGCGCGTGGCGGCGTACCTCGACTTCGTGGCCGAGGTCAAAGGCGTGCCGCGCGGACAGCGGAAGGGACGCGTCGGCGAAGCGATGGAGCGTTGCCAGGTGGCCGACCGCCGGAACTGGCTCATCAGGAACCTCTCGAAGGGCTACCGGCAGCGGGTGGGGCTGGCCCAGGCGATCGTGAACGATCCGGCCGTCCTCATCCTCGACGAGCCGACGATCGGCCTCGATCCGCAGCAGATCGCCGAGATCCGCGCGCTCATCAAGGCGCTGGCGGGCGACCACACCGTGATCCTGTCGACGCACATCCTCCCCGAGGTCTCCATGGTGTGCTCGGGCGTCATCATCATCAACAAGGGCGGGATCGTCGCGCAGGGCCCGATCGACACGCTGGTCGAGCAGTTCTTCCCGATGTCGCGCGTCCACGTCGAGATCGACGGCCCGCGCGAGCTCGTGCGTGAGCGGCTCGCCGCGATGCCCGGCGTCACCGCGGTCAGCGACGGCGCGGTGACCGGCCTGCCCGGCGCCGCGGTCTTCATCGTCGACGCCGCGCGCGGGCGGGACGTGCGCTCCGAGGTGTTCCAGCTCGCCGCCCAGCAGAAGTGGGATCTCCGCGAGCTCCGCCGCGTCGGCATGACGCTCGAGGAAGTCTTCATGCGCGTCGTCGCGGGCGAGGAAGCCGGGAGCGATTCGGAGCCGGCCGTCGCGGCGCCGGCGGTCGAGGAGGTCCGACCGTGAAGGTGTGGCCGATCTTCAAGAAGGAGATGCGCCTGTACTTCACGTCACCCATCGCCTGGGTGATCGGCGCGATCTTCCTCCTGATCTCGGGCTACTTCTTCCATTCGATCTTCGCGTTCTTCTCCATGGCGTCGATGCAGTCGGCGATGAACCCCCAGATGGCGCGCGACCTGAACGTGACCGACAGCGTGCTGCGCCCGCTGTTCTCGAACATCACCGTGATCCTGCTGCTGCTCATGCCGATGGTCACCATGCGCCTCTTCGCGGAAGAACGGCGGTCGGGAACGATCGAGCTGCTCCTGACGTTTCCGGTGCGGGACGGCGCGGTGCTCCTGGGGAAGTACCTCGCGGCGCTCGCGCTGTACGGCTGCATGCTCGCCGGCACCCTGCTCTATCCGGTGATGCTCGTGTACTTCGCGCGCCTCGACTGGGGCCCCCTCGTCACCGGCTACCTCGGCCTCGTCCTGCTCGGCGCGACGTTCCTCGCCGTCGGTCTCTTCGCCTCGTCGCTCACCGAGAACCAGATCGTCGCGTCGCTCATCGCGTTCGGCGTGCTGCTGATCTTCTGGGTCATCGGCTGGAGCGCCGACTACGCCGGCGGCATGTGGGGCAGCGCGCTGCGACACCTGTCGCTGATCGAGCACTTCGACAGCTTCGCCAAGGGCGTGCTCGACACGAAGGACGTCATCTACTACGTCAACTTCATCGTGCTGGCGCTCTTCCTCTCGCAGCGCTCGCTGGAAGCGCGCCGCTGGAAGGGCTAGACGCATGAAGCGTGCGCTCGAGTGGGCGGGATACGTCGGCCTCGCGGTGCTCGCCGCCGCGGCGCTCCTGCCGTTCGTCGGCCGGCCCGAGTGGGTCGGTGTGCGGTGGTGGCTCGTCATCGCCGGCGTGCTGCTCGTGCTGGCGTCGCTGATGACGCACGGCGACGAGCTGCGGCGGTTCTTCGGCCATCGCACCGCGCGCTACGGCGTCAACACCGGCATCATGGTCCTCCTGCTGATCGGCGTCATCGGGCTCGTCGAGGCCGTTTCGTACCGGCACAACTCGCGGCTCGATCTGACCGAGAACAAGCGGCACAGCCTGGCGCCGCAGACCATTCAGCTCCTCGGCTCGCTCAAGACCGACGTCAATGCCGTCGCGTTCTTCCGGTCGGATCAGCCGGGCAAGCGCGTCGCTGAAGACCTCTTCAAGCAGTTCGTCCGCTTCGCGAACGGCAAGTTCACGTGGCGCGTCGTCGATCCCGACCGCGAGCCCGGTCTGGCGCGCCGCTACGGCATCGAGAACTACGGAACGATCGTGCTCGAGACGAAGCAGAAGTCCGAGAAGGTCACGGACGCCGACGAAGAGAAGCTCACGAACGGCCTCGTGAAGGTCACGCGGGAAGGCAAGCGCGTCGTCTACGTCGTGCAGGGCCACGGCGAGCACGATCTCGCGAACACCGAGCGCTCGGGATTCAGCGAGGCCAAGGGCGCCATGGAGCGCGCGAACTACGAGGTCAAGCCGCTCGTGCTCGCGCGCGAAGGCACGGTGCCGGCGGACGCGGCGATCGTGCTCGTCGCGGGGCCGCGCACGGATCTCTTCACGCCGGAGCTCGACGCGCTCGACGCGTTCATGGCCAAGGGCGGCAAGGTCTTCGTGATGGTGAATCCGTTCCAGAGCGACGGCATGAAGAAGTACCTGGTGAAGTGGGGCGTCGAGCTCGGCGACAACCTCGTCATCGAGCCGAATCCGATCGGCCAGCTCTTCGGCATCGGGCCCGAGGTGCCGATCGTGCAGCAGTACGAGGGGCACGCGATCACGCGCGACCTCGGCGGCGTGTCGACGCTGTTCCCGCTGACGCGCACGGTGACGCCCGCGAAGGCGCCACCGGCCGGCGTGACCGTGCAGGCGCTCGCGAAGACGAGCGCGCAGAGCTGGGGCGAAACGAACCGTGAAGCGCTCCAGCGCGGCACGGCGAACCCCGACGCGCAGGATGCGAAGGGCCCGCTCCCGGTCGCCGCGGTCATCACGAAGGACAAGGCGCGGCTCGTCGTCTACGGGACGTCGAGCCTCGCGTCGAACCAGTTCCTCAACGTGCAGGGCAACAAGGACTTCTTCCTCAACACGGTGAGCTGGCTCGCGGAGGAAGAAGATCTGATCTCGATCCGCCCGAAAGACACGAAGCAGACGCCGGTGTTCCTCACGTCCCGCCAGGCGCAGGCCGCGTTCCTGCTTCCGGTCGTCATTCTCCCGGGCCTCGTCATCCTCGGCGGGATCGTCACCGTCATCCGTCGTCGCGCGCTGAAGTAGTCGTCCCGATGCGCTGGCAGACGACCGCCATCCTCGCCGTCATTCTGGCCATCCTCGGCGCGTTCTTCTACGTCTACGAAGTGCGGCTCGCGCCCGACCGCGAGAAGGCGGAGAGCGGCAAGGGCCGCGTGTTCACGACCGAAGCCAAGGACGTCACCGAGCTCGTCGTCGAGCGCCCGGACGGGAAGATCCACGTCAAGCGCGCCGGCGACGGCTGGGACATGCTCGAGCCGGTGAAGGCGCGCGCCGACCGCGCGACCATCGAGGACGTGCTCACGAACCTGCTCACCATGAAGAGCGACCGCGAGATCGAGGCGTCGCCGGCGCCGTCGGCGCTGGCGGACTTCGGGCTCGACAAGCCCGCGGCGCGCATCACGATGACCCGCACGGACGGCAAGGCCGCCGGCCTGGTGCTCGGCGGCAAGAATCCGACGGGCGCCTGGGTGTATGCGCGCAACGCCGACCGGCCGGCCGTCCTCGCGGTCGGCGAGAGCGTGCTGCGCGACGCGACGCGGCCGGTCATCGACTTCCGCGACAAGACGGTGCTCACGTTCGACCGTGGCGCCGTCACGGCGCTCGAGATCGCGACGCGCGACGAGACGCTCGCCTTCGCGGCGGCGGACAACAAGTGGACGATCACGAAGCCGCGGACCCTGCCCGCCGAGCCGGACGTCGTGCGCGAGTTTCTCGACAAGCTGTCGGGCGCGAAGGCGAAGGAATTCGTCGCCGAATCGCCGGCGTCGCTCGCCCGCTGGGGGCTCGATCAGCCGACGCGCGTGACCATCGTCACCGGCAAGGACAAGGAGCGCGCGGGCCGGACGGTCGCGTTCGGCCGCCTCGATCCCGAGAAGAAGGGCGTCTACGCGATGCGCCAGGGCGATACGACGGTCATGCTCGTCCCCGAAGACGTCTGGAGCGCGGTGCCGAAGACGGTGGCGATGGCGCGTGACAAGACGGTGGTCGATTTCGACCGCGACAAGGTGGTCAAGCTCGAGGTCACGAGCGCGAAGGGCACCGTGAGCCTCGTGCGCGAGGGGAACCGCTGGAAGATCGTCGCGCCGGAGGCGCTGCCTGCGGACCAGGTCGAGACCGGCGGCATCCTCTTCAAGCTCCGCGATTTGAAGGCGCAGGCGTTTCTGAGCGAGGACGCGTCCGGCGTCCCGCGGTTTCTCGCGAAGCCCGACGTGAAGGTGACGCTCACCGAGGAAGGCGGTCCTCCGAAGACGGTCGTGCTCGCGGCGTCATCGGAGACGCGCGGCGGTCAGCCGAGCGCCTACGCAGGCGTCGTCGACCGGGGGCCCGTCGTCCTGGTGGACGGGAAGGCGGTCGGCGAGCTCGCGAAGTCGGTGACGGACCTGCGCGACCGCGCGCTCGTGTCCGGTCTGGAGCCGAAGGACGTCAAGCGCATGACGGTGAAGGCGGGCGGCAAGTCGATGCTGCTCGAGAAGAGCGGCGACAGCTGGACCGTGCTGGAGCCGGCGAAGGGCGGCGCGAAGGAGCACAAGGTCGACGATCTGCTCTTCATGCTCCGCGGGCTGCGCTGGAGGGAGATCGTCGCGCCGACGGCGGCCGAGCCCGCGAAGTTCGGGCTCGACGCCCCGAGCTTCGAGGTCGCGCTCTTCCGCCCGGACGGGACGGAGATCGCGACGGTCATCGTCGGCAAGCGCGAGGCCGAGCGCGCCTACGTGAAGATGAAGAGCGCGCCGGCGGTCTACGCGGTCGACCCGAAGCTCCTCGGCGAGCTGCCGAAAGTCCCGGACGACCTGAAGGGCTGACGCGCCGCCTACTGCTTGGCGCGCAGCTTCTGCACGAGCGCCTGGTACGACTCGGCCTTCATCACCTTCATGAACTGCACGCGGTAGTTTCCGACCAGGCTCATCCCGTCGATCGCCACGTCGTAGAGACGCCACCGGTCGCCCTCGGTGCGGAGCAGCCGGAAGTCGACGGGAATCTCACCGCCGCTCTTCGTCACGATGCGTGACTTCACCGTGGCCTTCTCGCCGTCGACGGTCTCCGCCGCGTAGACGATCTTCTCGCCGTCGTACATCTCCACGTTCGTGATGTACGCCTTCTGGATGAAGCCCTTGAAGAGCGCGATGAACTCGTCGCGCTCGGTCGGGGACAGCCGGTCCCAGTGCGCGCCGAGGGCGAGCCGCGCCGTGTGTCCGAAGTCGAACAGCTCCTCGGCGACCGCGAACACCTTCGCGCGCTTTTCCTCGAGCTTGTCGGCCGGCTTCAAGCCCGGATCGGCCAGCATCGTGAAGATGCGGTCCATGCCCGACTGGAGCTGCTCGGTGGGGGGTCCGGCCTGAACGGCCGGTGAGATCAGCATGACGAGCAAGGCGGCGAGCCCGGCGGCTTTGATGGCTCTCATGTCCGTTGACGGCGGCAAGCATCGTGCCGGACTCGCAACGCCGTTCCGTCGTCATTGAAACATTGGACGGGCACCAGGGTACGTCGCGACGCAGTGAGCATGCGGCCCGGCGAACGCGGTAAGAAAGTACCTACGGAGCGAGAAGGGATGGACCCACCCGGCGGACGTCGAGCCGTGTCGACTGGTACGTCGCGCCGGCGCCGAGGTCGGAGAGCCGGTCGTCGCAGAGCGCGTTCAGCGTGCCCTCGATCGCCTCGGCGGCGGGCCGCTGGCCCGGCACCAGCGCGACGCCGGGGCCCACGTCGTCGCCGACGGACAGCCGCATCCGCACCCGGCCCAGATCGTTCACGAGCTCGACCGCGTCACCGTCCGCCAGGCCCCGGACGCGCGCCTCGTCCGGGTGCAGCACGCACACGGGCTCGCCTTCCCGCCGCCTGAGCGCCGCGTTGCCCGAGAACACGGTGTGGCTCTGGAAGTACCCCGGCGCCGTCAGCAGACGCAGTGGCCAGCGTTCGCCGTCGCGCTCGTCCCACCAGTCCGGCATCGCCGGCAGCCCCTCCCGGGCCAGCCGCTCCGAGTAGAACTCGAGCTTGCCCGACGGCGTCCCGAAGCGCTGTCCGTCCGGATACGGATCGAGCTTGATCGGTCCCGCTTCGCGGATCGTCGTCACGTCGATCGCCGCGGCCGGGCCGGTCGCGTTGCGGAAGAGCATCCCCACGAGCGCGTCGGTCGACGCCGTGAACAGCGGATCGGTCACGCCGAGCCGCCGCGCGAGCTCCTGCGCGAGCCGCACGTTGGACCACGCCTCGCCGGCCGCCGGCAGCGCGCGCGGTCCGAACTGAACGTAGTAGGCGCCGTACGAGCGGTAGATGTCCTCCGTCTCGAGATAGAGCGCGGCGGGCAGCACGAGATCGGCGTATCGCGCCGTGTCCGACACGAACGGATCGTGCACGACGGTGAACAGGTCCTCGCGCGCGAGCCCGCGGCGGACACGACCGCTGTCCGGGCACGTGACGGCCGGATTGTTCGATGCGACGAACAGCGCCTTGATCGGAGGATCGCGGAGCTCGAGCAGCGCCTCGCCGAGCTTCGAGTGATTCACGACTCGCGTCTCGGCCGGTCCCGACGGCGTGCGGATCGCGGAGTAATCGAAGCCCATGCCGGCGGCGGAGACGAACACCGTGCCGGCACCGCGATGACCGTACATCCCGGTGACACCCGGGAGCAGCGCGACGGCGCGGATCGACTGGCCGCCCTGACGGTGGCGCGACATCCCGGTGCCGAGCCGGATCAGCGAGTGGCGGGCGCGGCCGTACGTCATCGCGAAGCGTTCGATGTCGGTGACGGCGAGTCCGGTGATCTCGGCGACGCGCGCCGGCGTGAAGCGCGGCAGCACGTCGCGCTCGAGCCGGTCCCAGCCGAGCGTGGCGCGCGCGAGATAGTCGCGATCCGCGAGACCCTCGCGCGCCAGCACGTGCATCACGCCGAGCGCCAGCGCGGCGTCGGTGCCGACGCGCGGCGCGAGATGCCAGTCGGCCTGCGCGGCCGTGCGGCTGCGTCGCGGATCGACGACGATCAGCGTCGCGCCGCGCCCGCGCGCCTCCTCGACCTTCGCCCAGAAGTGGACGTTCGTCGTGACGAGATCGGCGCTCCACGCGACGACGAGATCGCCGTCGACGACCGCTTCCGGATCCGCGCCGCCGACGCCGCCGAGCGTCATGTCCCAGGCGACGTCCGCGCACGTGTCGCACACGGTGCCCGGCAGGAGGCGCGTCGTGCCGAGCGCGTGGAAGAGCGCCATCGGCACCCAGCGGTTGAGCTGGCCCTGGTGCGCGCTGTAGCAGTACCCGAGGATCGCGAGCGGACCGTCGCTCCGCACGATCCCGGTCCAGCGCGCGACGATCTCGTCGAGCGCCGCGTCCCACGAGACCGGCGCGAAACGTCCGTCGCCCTTCGCGCCGACGCGACGCAACGGCGTCAGCACGCGCTCGGGCGAATGGACGAGCTCGGGCTCGCGGTTCACCTTCGCGCACGCGAAGCCGGCGGTGAACGGCTGGTCGGGATCGCCTTCGATGCGCACCAGTCGCCCGTCTTCGACGTGGGCGAGCAGCGAGCACATGTCGGGGCAGTCGTGCGCGCAGACGGTCCGAATCACGCTCACGAGCGCGCGTCCGTGTCGTAGCCGTGGAAGATCATCCGGGCCTCCTCGTGCTCCGAGGATAGGCGTCCATTGGTCCCACGAAAAGGGCCGCTTCGAGCGCATTTCGTGGTACCAGTCAGGGCATGCTCGTCACGCTCCGCGAGGACCGCACGCTGTCGACGCAGGTCTACGCGTCGCTCCGGCGCGCCATCCTGGCCGGGGAGCTCGCCGCCGGCACGCGGCTGCCGTCGACGCGGACGCTCGCGCGCGATCTGGCCGTGTCGCGCAACACGGTGCTGCTCGCGTACGACCAGCTGCTCGCCGAGGGCTACGTCGAGGGCCGGCCGGGCTCGGGCACGTATGTCGCGCAGGCGCTGCCGGAAGCGCCGGCAGGTGCCGCGCGGGCGACCGCTCGCGTACAGACGACGCCGGCGCGCCTGTCGGCGTACGGCGCGCGCGCGGCGGCGATCCGCTTCGCGTCGCCGCGCGGGCCCGATCGGCATCTGCCGTACGACTTCCGGTACGGCACGCCGAAGGTCGCCGAGTTTCCGCACGCGGTGTGGCGACGGCTGCTCGGGCGGCACGCGCGCGGGTCGACGGTGGCGACGATGGCGTACGGACCGCCGGAGGGTGCGCCGGTGCTGCGCGAGGCGATCGCCGCGTATCTCCGGCGCGCGCGTGCGGTCGTCTGCGATCCCGCTCAGGTGCTCGTCGTCAACGGCTCGCAGCAGGCACTCGATCTGACGGCTCGCGTGCTGATCGATGCCGGCGACACCGTGGCGCTCGAAGAGCCGAATTACCTCGGCGCGCGATGGGCGTTCCATGCCGCGGGCGCCCGCCTGGTCGCGGCGCCCGTCGACGCCGACGGTCTCGACGTCACGCGGCTCGGACGCGAGCGCGCGCGCGCGCGTCTCGTGTACGCGACGCCGTCGCACCAGTTTCCGACCGGTGTCGTCATGTCGCTGTCGCGGCGCCTGGCGCTGCTCGAGTGGGCGAGCGCGAACCGCGCCTGGGTCGTCGAGGACGACTACGACAGCGAGTACCGGTACGAAGGTCGGCCGATCGAAGCGGTGCAGGGCCTCGATCGCAGCGGCCGCGTCATCTACGTCGGCACGGCGTCGAAGGTGCTCTTCCCCGCGCTGCGGCTCGGATATCTCGTCGTGCCGCCGTCGCTCGTGGAGGCGTTCACGGCGGCGAAGTGGGTGACGGACCGCCACAGCGCGACGCTCGAGCAGCTCGTGCTCGCCGACTTCATCGCCGACGGACATTTCGAGCGCCACCTGCGGCGCTCGCGCACCCGGAACGCCGCGCGCCGCGAAGCGCTCCTGGCCGCGCTGCACGGAGAGCTCGGCGATCGCGTCGACGTCGTCGGCGCCAACGCGGGCGTCCATCTCCTCGCGTGGCTGCGCGGGCTGTCGCCGGCCGCGGTGCCCGCGCTCATCGAGGACGCGCGCGGCGAGGGGGTCGGCGTGTATTCGATCGCGCCGTACTACTTCCGGTCGCCGCCCCAGGCCGGGCTCATGCTCGGGTATGCGGCGCTCGACGAGCGCACGATTCGCGAAGGTATCCGCCGCCTGGCGCGCGTGTACGATAAGCACCGATGAGCGGGGACATCTTCCTCAGGCAGCTCGAGCTCGGTCCGATGCAGAACTTCGTGTATCTCGTCGGCGATCCGGTCGCGCGCGAATGCGTGGTCGTCGATCCCGCGTGGGAGATCGACGAGATCGTGCAGACCGCCGAGGCGGCCGACATGCGCATCGTCGGCGCGCTCGTGACGCACACGCACCAGGACCACGTCGGCGGCAGCCTCGAATCGTGGGGCATGCCCGGGCGCATCGCGGGCGTCGAGGAGCTCCTCGCCCGCGTGCCGGCCAAGGTCTACGTCCACAAGGCCGAGCGCGAGTTTCTCCGCGGCCTCGGGTCCGACCTCGTCAAGGTCGACAACCACGACACGCTGCCCGTCGGTCGCCTGACGATCACGTTCCTGCACACGCCGGGACACACGCCCGGGTCGCAGTGCTTTCTCGTCGACGATCGGCTGATCTCCGGCGACACGCTCTTCATCGGCTCGTGCGGGCGCACCGATCTGCCCGGCTCCGATCCGTCCGAGATGTACTACTCGCTCACGCAGCGTCTCGGCGCGCTGCCCGATCAGACCGTGCTCTATCCCGGGCACAACTACGGTGGCCCCGAGTCCACCATCGGCGACGAGAAGCGGTCGAATCCGTTCATGCGCTTCTCGTCGCTGGGTGAGTTCCTGCGCACGATGGGGCCTTCGCGGATCGTCCTTCCTTAGCCGCGCGGTGCGTGGTGCGACGCGCCGGGCGATCGGGCGCGGGGAGGGGTCGAGCGACCACGCGCCCATTCGAGCGCACGACCCGTTGCGGCTGGGTTCCAGCCAGGCACGCTGTGTCCGCCGGCCGTTGGAGGGGACGGGTCCTCGACCCCTCCCCGCACCCGATCGCCCGGCGCTCCCCGCTCGCCTCTCGCCCGGAACGCGCTGTCGCTTCGCTCCTCGCTTTCGCGCCTGACCGTGTTGACGTCGCCCCGACTGGAACAGCGCCCTCAGCCGTCCACCGACAGCGTCTGGCCCGTGATCGATTTCGGACACGTGGCCAGGAACGTCACCGCTGCCGTGACGTCCTCCAGCGTCACCGTCCGGTTACGCGTCAGCTTCTTCCAGCGGTCCAGCGGATAGCCTTTCGGACGTAACACCGGGCCCGGGGCCACGGCGTTCACTGCGATGTTCTTTGGACGGAGAGCCGACGCCAGGTGCTTCGTCATGGCCTCCAGACCGGCCTTCGAGATGGCGTACGCGATGAAGCCTGGCATCGGACGCGCGATCGCCGCGTCCCCGAGGTTCACGATGTGACCGCCCCGCCGCGCCATCACACGTGCCGCCGCCTGTGAGCAGAAGAACGCGCCGCGGAGGTTCACGTCGAGGAACTCATCGTAGGTCTCCGCGGTTACGGTGGGGAACGGGACCCGGCGGAAGACCGCCGCGCTGTTGACCAGCACGTCGAGTCGGCCGAGCTGCGTCGCCGCCGTCTTCACGACCCGCTGCGCGGCGGCGGGGTGTCTCAGATCGACCGGCAGCGCGATGGCGCGGACGCCGCGCGCTTCGATCGCGCGCACCGTGCGCCGCGCCTCGAACGCAGAGCCGTGATAACCGATGGCGACGTCCATCCCGAGATCCGCGAGCGCGAGCGCGATCGCGCGGCCCACGCGCACGGCGCCGCCGGTCACGAGCGCCGCGCGTTTGTTCGCCTGAGTCGCCGCCCGTGATGGCATGATGGAAACGAGCATGTCCACTCGCCTCAGGAACTGGTTCAAGGTGCGCTTCATCGCGGGATTCTTCTTCGTCGTCCCGGTGTTCGCGACGGCCTACCTCCTGTGGATCTTCTGGGTGAAGATCGACGACATCTTCGGTCCGATGTACCAGGGCATCTTCGGGCGGCCCGTCCCCGGGCTCGGCTTCCTCACCGCGGTCGCGATCATTCTGCTGATGGGCACGATCGCGAGGAACGTCGTCGGACGGCGCGTCCTCGCGCTCGGCGACCAGATCCTCCTGAAGGTCCCGATCTACCGGCGGCTCTATCCCTCCGTGAAGATGCTGATCGACGCGTTTTCGCCGGAACGGCGCAACTCCTTCAAGGAAGTCGGGCTCGTCGAGCATCCGCGCGAAGGCTCGTACGCGTTCGGCTTCGTCACGAGCGAGGTCCTGCTCGATACGCCGCACGGCAAGCGCGAGATGGTGACGGTGTTCGTGCCGACGAACAACCTCTACCTCGGCGACATCATCGTCGTGCCGCGCGAGGCGGTCATCCCGACGGGACTGTCGGTCGAGCAGGGGATTCGCGTCATCCTCTCAGCCGGCACCGCCAGCCCGACGCGCCTGCCCCGCTCGTAACGTCGCGACCGTCGCCCGCAGCCAGTCGGCGAGCGCGGCGCCGAGCGGATACAGCGTGCCGAAGAAGAAATGGTTCGCGCCCGGCACGACGGTGATCTGCGCGTGTGGCCGGTGCGCGCGCAGCTCCTCGATCGCCGCCGGCGGACAGTACTCGTCGCTCGCGCCCACGCCCACGAACAGCGGCATCGTCGCCGGCAGCTCCGGCAGGCGCCGGTACCCATCGAGTCCGAGCGGCGGGGCGATGAGCGCGAGCGCGGCCGCCTCGCCCGCCGCCGCGACGTGCGCGGCCACCATCGCGCCGAACGAATAGCCGGCGGCGATCAGCGTCGAATCAGCAGGGAGCGCCGCGCGCAGGTGGGCGACTGCGGCCGCGAGATCACGGCGCTCGGCGTCGCCGCTCCCGTGGGTCCCGGTCGAGCCCCCGACGCCCCGGAAGTTGAACCGGATCGTCGCCAGGCCAAGCTCGCCGGTGACTTCCACGGCCCGGACGACGACCGGGTTTTCCATGTCGCCGCCGTAGAGGGGGTGGGGATGACACATCGCGACGCCTGTCTGGGCGCCGTCCGGGATGGCTATCCGGGCCTCCAGGGCGATCCCCGCCTCGACGCTCAGCGTCACGGCCTGCTCGGCTATCATGCCGGGACGAGAATACGGAGGGGGACCTCTCGCGTCCAACAAACGTGCTGACTTGTTACCTGTATCGACGACGGATCGGCGCCTGGCTCGATGGCGCGCTGGAAGCCCCGCGAGAACGCGCGGTTCGGGCGCATGTCGGCGGCTGCTCGCGGTGTGCCGGCGAGGCCGCCACCCTGCGGCGCATGAAGGGCCTGCTCGCGTCCGTCGCCAAGCCGGTGGAGCCGGACTGGACCGGCTTCTGGCCGGGAGTCGTCCGGGGCATTCAGGACGCGCGCGTCGCCCATGCGACGCCGCGGCGCGCCGTCTGGCTGCGGCCACGATGGGCGTATGGCGGTGCGCTGGCCGCCGCGCTCCTGGTCAGCCTTAGCGTCTGGCAGCTCGTGCCGACGAGCGTGCATCCGGAGGCGCCGGTCATCGTGCAGTCCGTCGGTACCGACGACCCGAACGCGAGCGTGACCGTCTACTCCACGCCGGAGCGTGATCTCACCGTGGTCTGGGTCTCGGGTCTGAGCGGGGCGACCGGGCGGCGCTAGCCGCCCTTGAGCGCCGTCAGGCGCTCACGCGCGAGCGGCGCTTCCTCGGCCTGCGGGAAGTTGTCGATGAGGTACTGCAGGCGCGACTGCGCGAGCGCCGGCTGCTTCAGCTCCACGAGCGCCAGCGCCTCCTTGTAGAGCGCGGTCGGCGCCTTGTCGCCGCGCGGATAGTTCGCGATGACCTTCCGGAATTCCTGCACGGCCCGCTCGAGCTCCTCGTTTGCCTTGTCCGCCTGGTTCGCGTTCACGTGACCGCGTGCGACGCTGAAGTGCGCCTCGCCGATCCAGTACTGCGCGTTGTCCGCCAGGTCGTGGTCCGGATACCGCCGCAGGAACTCGCGGAAGCCGGCGATCGCGAGCGGATAGCTGCCCTTGCTGTAGTCGATGTAGGCCGTCTGGTAGACGTCCTGCGGCTGGATGCCGCCGGTCGCGGGACGTGACCCGATGCCCGGTGGTGGCGCCGGAGCCGGCGCGGTCGGCGGGGCCGGCGGGGCCGCACGTGGCGCGGTCGGGGCGGATGTCGGCGGCGCGGCCGCGCGTCGCGACAGGGCCTCGACGCGGCTCGCGAGCTCGTCGACCTTGCCGGACAGCGTCGTCATGGTCGTCGACAGCGCTTCGAGCCGGCGCGCCAGATCGTCGCCCTGGCGCTGGCTCCGCGCCGCCTGCTCGTTGACGCGCGCGTCGATCCCGGTCGTTTGCTTGTCCAGATCGTCGCGGGACCGCTTGAGCGCGAGCTGAAGCTGTGTGACGTCGGCGCGAATCTGCATCAGGTCCTGCTGCGTCGCGGTCCCGGTGACTTCGGCGACGCCGGAGCACCCGCCGACGAGCGCGGCGAGCGCGACGGGACCCAACACGCCGAGAACGGTGGAGCGCGTTTGCATCACGTTCATGATCTCACTGGTGGGTCATTCGCGCTTCGAGGCCGGCTTCGCGCGGCACCGGGACCCGCCTGGACGCATTCGAGGCGGTGGGGGCCATCGGGGGGAGCGGCGCTCGCTCCCCCCGATTTAGGTCAACGCGGCTTGACCAGGAAGTGCGCGCGGCGGTTCTTCTCCCAGCAGCTGTCGTTCTTCTCGGAGCACTGCGGGCGCTCCTCGCCGTAACTGATGATCGTGATGCGGCTGGCCTGCACGCCCTGCGAGACGAGGTAGTTCATCGCGGACTTCGCGCGACGCTCGCCGAGCGCGAGGTTGTACTCGTTCGTCCCGCGCTCGTCACAGTGACCCTCGATGAGGATCAGGTGGTTCGGGTTCGACTTGAACCAGCCGGCGTTCGCGTCGAGGGTCTTCGCGTCCTCGGGGCGGATGTCGTACTTGTCGAACGCGAAGAACACGTCCTTCAGCACGCCCGGCATCGCCACGAACTCTTTCGGCGACGGACGGGCGCCCGGCGTCTGCGCGGCGGGCGCGGGGCCGGTGCTCGGCGGCCGTGCGGCCGACGGCGGCGGCGGCGGCGGTGTCGTCGTCGCCGACGGCGGGGCGACGGGAGCGGGCGGCGCCATCGTTTGCCCCGAGCCGGTCGGAGCGGGAGCAGCGGCCTGAGTCGTTGCGGGACGCTTGGCACAACCGGCAAGCGCGACCGTGAGGCTCAGGATCAAAAAGATGAAGACACGAGAAGCGCGGGTGGCCATGACGCCTCCTTTGAACGTAGACAGGGCCGATTGGCGAGCAAAGCGTATCACGGCAGTCGAGGGGACCACGAAGGACTTGTGTGCTCGCCGCTGCCGCGCGTGACGGGTTTCTGCTCGGAGCCGTCGGCGAGCATCGAGAAGATCTGCCAGCCGCCGAGCCGGTTCGACTGGAACACGAGGTGCCGGCCGTCCGGCGACCATGCGGCGCCCTGGTTGTCGCCGGGGCCGGCGGTGAGACGACGGGCGTTCGAGCCGTCGCTGCCGACGGCCCACACGTCGTGATTGCCGTGCCGTGCGGTGTACGCGATGACGTCGCCTTTCGGCGACCACCGCGGCTGCGTCTGATACCCGCCGAACGTGAGCTGGCGGACGTTCGCGCCCTCGGCGTCCATGACGAAGACGTGCGGCGAGCCGGCGCGGTTCGAGATGAAGGCGAGCTGCCGGCCCGTCGGCGACCACGTCGGCTCGGTATCGATGCCCGCGTGCCGCGTCAGGCGTCGCAGCGACCCCGTCGCGATCGCGAGCACGTAGATCTCCGGGTTGCCGTCCTTCGACAGCGTCAGCGCGAGCTGCGCGCCGTCGGGCCTCCAGCCGGGCGACGAGTTGATGCCCGAGAACGCCGCGAGCGTCTGCTCGGGGCGGCGCTCGAACGGGAAGATCCGGAACAGGTCGGGATAGCCGTTCTTGTACGACGTGTACGCGAGCGAGCGCGCGTCGGGACTCCACACGGGCGACAGGTTGATCGAGCGGTTGCGCGTGACCGACGCCGGAGCGAAGCCGTCGTAGTCCGACACGACGATTTCCTTCGCGCCCGGTCGTCCGGTCACGTACGCGAGCTTCGTGTCGGCGACACCGAGCTCGCCGGAGAACTGCAGCACGACCTCGTCGGCGATCTTGTGCGCCAGCCGTCGCGGCTGCGTGCTCGCCACGGTGAACGTCTTCGTCGCGATCTGGCGCGGGTCCGGTCCGGACGTGAGGTCGTAGACCCGCATCTCGCCCTCGAGACGGTCGCCCCGCACGGCGACGAGGCCGTGCACGGCGGCGTGCGCGCCGGCGCCCGCGAAATCTTCGAGCGTCTTGCGGAGCGACGGCGGATCGTTCGCCGGCAGTGTCACCGACGGCGTGACGACGGTGAAGAGTCCGGAAAACGTGAGGTCGGCGCCGGTCGTCTCCGCGAGCGCCGTCCCGAGCGCCGCGCTCTCGGGGCCCGTGGTGACCGTGAAGGGGGGCACCGCGACGTTCAGCTTGCGCTGGCCGCGGCCCTCGACGTCGATGCGGATCTCGACGCCCTGCTGCGCGCGCGGCGCCGCCGGGAGCCACAGCATGGGCGCCAGGAGGGCGAGCGTCGTCACGCCGGCGATGACGAGTCGGAGCATGGCTACCGTCGCTCGTCCGCGTGCCTGAACTGGATGACGATCGTCACACGCTGGTCCTTGAAATCGTCAGGCAGCGGAGGGAACGGTGCGGCCTCCACGATCGACCGGACCGCCAGCTGATCGTAGTGGCGGTTACCCGAGGACTGCTTGACGACGACGCGGCCGGGATCGACCTCGCCCTTGCGCCCGATCTCGAACGCGATCAGCGGCTGGTGTCCACGGTTGGCGTGCCGGTCCCATCGCTCGGTGATCTTGTCGTGGAGGACTTTGACGTACCACGCGTACGGAAAATCGACTTCGATCGACAGCTTGCCCTTGCCCTGCGGCGAGCCGCCGACGGCGACGCCGAGCGGTGGCGGCGGTGGGGGACTGGCAGCCTCGCGCGGCGCGGTGGGCGCCGGCGACGGAGCGGGTGACGTCGCGCTCGCGACCGGCGGCAGCTCTTTCTGATCGGGGCGCGGTGTCGTCGCCGGCGCCGTCGTGCGCGGCGGCAGCGTCGAGCGCTCCGGCAGGCCGAGCGTTTCAGGGGCGCGCTGCCGCGGCGGCAGGTCCGGGACCGATGGCGACCGCGCGGGCAGCTCCGTCGGCGGCGGCGGCTTCGCGGTCGGCGGCGGCGGCAGCGCCGGTCGCGGCGGCGCCGGCGTCGATCCCTGGCCTTCCGGGCGGCCGATCGCCGGAATCGCGGGGACGAGGTTGACGACGTAGACCTTCGGCTGACTCTCCTGGATCGCGTTCACGGCCACGACCGCGGCAGCGATGAGCAGGGCATGGAGGATCGCGGAGAGCGTGAGGCTCCCGAGCGGGATCTTCGAGATCCGGAGCGCCGGCCCCGTCTGGAGGCGACGCCGGAAGCCGATCGCGACGGCCACGATGCTCTCAGCGCTCCCGCGCCGCCGGCTCCGTGACCATGCCGATGCGCTCGATGCCGGCGCGGCGCGCCCGGTCCATCGCTTCGACGACCGCGCCGTAGGCGAGCCCGGCGTCCGCCTTCAGGTAGAGCACCTTGTCGGGGCGGTTGCGGAAGGCGTCGCGCAGCCGGCCCTCGAGGGCTCCGGACGCGACCTGCCGCTCGTTCAGGAAGAACCCGCGGTCCCGCGTGATCGTCAGGACCAGCCGCTCCTCGATGGCCGTCGGCTTGCCGGAGCTCTTCGGCAGGTTGACGTCGATCCCGCGGTACATCATCGGCGCCGTCAGCATGAAGATGAGCAGCAGCACGAGGACCACGTCGACGAGCGGGATGATGTTGATCTCGGCGAGCGTCGAGCTGACGCCGCGCGAGTCCGAGCGCTCGATGCGAAAGCCGGCCATCAGACGCCGTCCTTCGCGGCGCCCTTCGGCAGCGGGCGCGTCAGCAGATTCAGCAGGTCGAGCATGAAGCCGTCCATCTCCGTCGCCCAGTCGCGCACGCGCGCGACGAAGTAGTTGTAGGCGATGACGGCCGGGATGGCGGCGGCGAGGCCGGCGGCCGTCGCGATGAGGGCCTCGGAGATACCGGGCGCGACGACGCCGAGACTGGCCGATCCCTGCTGGCCGATGCCGTGGAACGCCGTCATGACGCCCCAGACCGTGCCGAACAACCCGATGAACGGCGTCGCGCTGGCCGTCGTCGCGAGGAACGTCAGGTACCGCTCGAGCTTCGAGATCTCGACCCCGGACGTCCGTCGCATGGCGCGATGGACGGCTTCGAGGCGATCACGGCCGTAATCGTCGTCGTCGATGACGCGATCCGCCAGCTCGGTGGCCGTGCCGAACTCGTGGTAGGCGGCGGCGTACATGTGCGCCAGGGGGCTGTCTTTGTACTTCTTCGTCGCGGCCTGGACCACGGAGGGGCGTCGTCCCTCGCGGAACACCCGCACGAAGCCTTCCGTCGACCGCCGGACCCGGCGCAGGTGCCACCACTTCTCCACGATCAGCGCCCAGCTGATCACGGAAAAGCCCAGCAGGACGAGCAGCACGAACTTGGCGACGGGGCCCGAATTGAGGACGAGCTCGACGACGCCGGCAGTCAGGGAATCAGGTGAGGAAGGCACGGGAACTCCTCGCGGTTTTGCAGGTGATGATAGGCATGGGGTCGGAGGAGTGTCAAACAATTTGGCTCGGAAAATCGCGGCCTTCGTTGACTTTCCGGAGGCGGAAACCCTATATGGGACGCATGCGCGCGGCGGCTCTCGGACTGGTGCTCGGAGCGGCGTTCCTGGGGGCCACCGCGGCCTTGGGCGCCGACGCCGCGGCGCGGGCCGCCGTCCAGGCGTTCGTCGCCCGGCTCGGCGAGGTCGAGATCCACGACCTCGTCGTGGAGCAGCGCGTCACGCGCTACCACCCGGACGGGCTCCATCCCGCGGTGCACGGCGAGCAAAAGCTGCTGATGAAGCTCCCCGGCCGCCAGCGACTGGAAGAGGTGATCGACGGCCGGCGCGAGGTGAAGCTCCTCGTCGACGGCCGGACGTGGATCCGTCGGGCGGACGGCCAGACGTTCGAGGCGCCGCCGAGTCCTCAAGATAGGAGCGCGTCGGACTTCATGACGCCGTCGAAGAGGTCGGCCGACGATCTGCTCGCGGGCTGGCGCGCGCTCGGCGTGCGCGACGACGTCTCGGACACCGTGCGCGTCGGCGGGCGCGCGATCACCGTCATCGGTGCGCGCGCCGGCGACCGGGAAAGTCCCGCGGTGTGGCTCGATCCCGAGCGGGGTGTGGTGCGGTTCATCGGACGCGAGACGCTGCCGAAGGGCCCCACGCTCGTCGATCGCGCGTTCTCGGAGCACCGCCCGCTCCGCGGCGGATTTCAGTTCCCCTACCGCCAGGAAGCCTTCATCGGCGGCCGACTGGTCCTCGTCGTGAACGTGCGGTCCGCGGTCGCGAACGTCGATCTTCCCGACGCCCTGTTCGATCCCGGCGCACTCAAGCGCGAGCGCTGACGCGCGCCCGGCGTCACGCCCGGCGCGAGACCCACACGTTGTCGCGAATCCAGAATCGCAGCGGCACGTCCACGGCGCGCGTGATCCCGATCCGCGGTCCGGACGCGATCGCAAAATCGCGCGGCGTGTCGAGCGCGGTGATGACGAGCCGCCCGTCGGTGAGATCGGCGCCGTTTTCACCCCCTGTGATCGCGAGCGCCTCGGTGAGCTTTCCCGGCCCGTTCGTCAGCTCGCGCGCGGTTGCCGCCACGCCGCGACGACGCGCCATGGCCGGAGCCCCGACGACCGGCTCGACCGCGCGGATGAGCACGCAGCCCGGCGTGCCCGCCTTGCCGGTGATCGCATTGAGGCACCAGTGCATGCCGTAGATGCGGTAGACGTACGCGCGCCCGCCGTCGCCATAGAACAGCTCGCGGCTCGACGGGCGAAACGCCGCGTGCGAGGCGGCGTCGTCGGGCCCGAGATAGGCTTCCGTCTCGACGATCCGTCCGGCCGTCACGGTCCGGCCGATCCGCGAGACCAGCACGCAGCCGAGGATGTCGCGCGCGACGGTCTTCGCAGGCCGCAGGTAGAACGGTCGCGGAAGTCCGGTCAACCGCCGAGACGCTCGCGGACGAGCGCTCGGAGCGACGCTTCGTCGAACGCGACGCCGGCGCGGCTGGGCGGCTCGGCTTCCGTCTTGAGTCCCGTCTCCGTGACGATCGCGCAGACCGTCTGATCGGGATCGAGCTCCTTCCGCGCGACCAGGCCCTCGAGCACGGCCAGTGTCGCGACGCCGGTGGGGCCCGCCCAGATGCCTTCCGTGCGCGCGAGCCGGCGCTGCGCCGCGAGAATCTCGTCGTCCTCGGCTTCGCCCGCGACGCTCGGCGACTCGCGCAGCAGCCGCAGCACCCAGTCGCCCTTCCTGCCGGGATTGCCCGCGGCCAGTCCTTCGGCAACCGTGTAGCCGATCTTCAGGGGCTCGATCGGCTGCCCGCTCCGGAATGCGCGCACGACGGCGTTGGCGCGCGCCGCCTGCGCGGCGACCATCGTCGGCACGCGGGGGATCCAGCCCGCGTCGCGCATCTCGCGGAACCCGCGCGCCGCCGCGATGAACGTTTCGCCGACGGCGACCGGCGCGACGACCACGTCGGGCGGCGCGAAGCCGGTCTGCTCGGCGATCTCGTACGCGATCGTCTTCTTGCCCTCGTGCTTGTACGCGTTGCGCGACGCGCCGCAGTCGAAGAAGAGCTGCTCGCCGACGAGCCGGTCCCAGAGCGTGATCAGGTCGTCGTAGACGCCCTTGTAGATGACGAGGTCGCGGGTGGTCGCCGCCATGTGCAGCAGCTTCGGCGCGGACGCGCGCTCGTACGCGAAGACGAGCGACGCGAGCCCGGCGCGCGCGGAGTAGGCGGCGATCGACGACCCGGCGTTGCCCGAGCTCACGACCGACGTGGCGCGATATCCGAACTGCAGCGCGGCCGCGACGGCCGTCGTCGACGAGCGGTCTTTCACCGTGCCCGTCGGATTCGACCCTTCGAATTTCACGAGCAGGCGACGCACGCCGAGGTCCGCCGCGAGGCGCGGGCAGTCGAGCAGCGGCGTGCCGCCTTCACCGAGCGTGATGCGATGGGCGGGATCCGCGATCGGCAGCACGGGCGCGTAGCGCCACAGCCCCGTGCCGGAGAAGAGATCCGGTCCGTGCCGCGCGAGCTGCTCCACGTCGTACCGCAGCTCGAGCAGCCCCTGGCACGTGGCGCATTCCAGCCGATAGCCGAGCGGATAGCTGGCGCCGCAGTCGATGCACGCCAGGCTGCGCGCGAGCGACGTCGTCATGCGAACTCGCCGAAGCGCTCGCGCAGGACGGCCACGATCTCGTCGACGCGATGGCGCACGGTGTGCTCCGCGAGCGCGCGGCGGTGCGCATTCGCGCCGATGGCGCGCGCCTCGTCGGGATGCGCGAGGTAGTAGTCGAGCTGGCGCCGGACCTCACCGAGGTCGCGGAAGGTCAGGACCTCCTCTCCGGCCTTGAAGAGCGCGGTGACGTCGTCCTTCGCGTCGACGAGCTGGCAGGCGCCGGCGGCCGCGAGCTCGAACAGCCGCGTGTTCACGCCGGCGACGTCGTTCATCGGATGATGCAGGTTGATCGACACGGTGGCGGCGGAGTACACGGCGAGCTTCGCGCGGCCGAAGACGCTGCCGCCGGCGACGAGCGCCCGCACGCGCGGATTCACCGCGCGCTTCCAGCCGGCACCGAAGATACGGATCGGATAGTCCGCGATCTCCGCGAGGAACCGCTCGCGATACGGGTACCAGGACCCGACGATGGCAGCCCGCCCGGCGAGCGCGGCGCGCTCATCGTCCGTGGGCGTCACGGGATGGTGGTAGGCGGGCACGCACCATGGCGCGAGGTAATGGAGGTTGCGCAGCCCGACGAGCTGCAGCTGGCGAATCGCGAAGCGCTCCTTGGTGAAGAACACGTCGTACGGCTCGATGTGCGCGAAGTCGAGCATCCAGAGCGGATTGTCGGGGAAGACGTTCACGAACCGCGCCCCCGTGCGCTCGCGAATGGCGCGAATGACGTCCGGCGTCACCGGCCCGCCCTTGACGACGATCACGACGTGCGGACGCCATGCGCGCGCGCGCGCCACGAGCCGGCGCGCGATCACGCGCTGATACGCCGCCTTCGTCGACTTGTTCTTGTAGAGCGGATTCTCGCGGCGGTAGGCGAACGTGCGGACCTCGTGGCCGAGCGCGCCGAGCTCGGTGGCAAGGTCGACGCCCATGTGCTCCGGCCGGTCGAACGGCAGCACGATGAGCCAGCGGGATTTCGAGGAGCGCCCCGGGGAACCCGGGGCGCTTCCGAGCGCTGGGGGTCTGGGGGCCATGTCGGGGCCCCCAGCATAATAGTCATCTCGTATCATTGGCCCCCATGTTACCCGGTGTGCTCCGACGCTACGCGCCGTCGGCCGTCCTGTTCGCGGTCGTCCTCGTCGCGTGGCAGCTGGCCGGTCCCGTCTTCCAGCTGCGCGAGTACCTGCTCCCGGGACCCGTGGCGGTCGTGCGCGCCGCGCTGAACTTCTCGATTCCGTGGCATGAGCACATCTGGATCACGACGCTCGAAATCCTCGGCGGCTTCGCGGTCGCCGGCGTGGCCGGGGTGCTGCTCGGCGTCGCCATCGCGTGGTCGCCGACGCTCGCGCGCGCGCTCGTGCCGTTCCTCGTGTTCGTGAACACGCTGCCGAAGGTGGCCGTCGCCCCGCTGTTCCTCCTCTGGCTCGGCTACGGCATCGTGCCGAACATGCTCATCGCGGCGCTCATCGGGTTTTTCCCCGTCGTCATCAACACGGCCGTCGGGCTGACGCAGGTCGACGACGAGCTGCTGGACCTCGGTCGCGTCTTCGGCGCGCCGACGTGGAAAGTATTTCTCAAAATCCGGCTGCCGAACGCGCTGCCGTACGTGCTCTCGGCGCTCAAGATCACCGCGACCGCGGCGGTCGTCGGCGCCATCGTCGGCGAATTCGTCGCGTCGCAGGCCGGGCTCGGCACCGTGATCGTGAACGCGCAGACCAACCTCAACACCCCGGTCGCGTTCGCCGCGCTCGTGTGGATCTCCGTCATCGGTCTGCTGCTCTACGGCGCGGTCGGGCTGGTGGCCCGATGGTGGGCGCCGTGGGCGGATACGACGTGAAGGTCGACCGAGCCATGAAAGAGAGGGACCGATGAAACGCGTCAGTGTCGTGATCGCGCTCGCCATCGTCGCGCTCTGGACCGCCGCGACGCTCGAGGCCCAGGCGCCGCAGAAGCTCGTGTTCGCGCTGAACTGGTTCGCCGTCGGCGACCACGCCGCGTACTGGGTGGCGGTGGACAAGGGCTACTACAAGGCGAAGGGCCTCGACGTCGAGCTGCAGAACTCGAAGGGCTCGGGCGATTCGATCGCCAAGGTCGACACCGGCCGCGCCGACGTCGGGCTCGCGGACGCCGTGGTCGTCATCCCGCGCGTCGCGCAGGGCGCCCGGATCAAGATCGTCGGCGCGGTCTTCGACAAGACGCCGCTGAACATCTGGACGCGCAAGGACGCGGGCATCACCAAGCCGAAGGACCTCGAGGGCAAGACGCTCGCGGCGCCGCCCGGCGACGCCCAGCGCCAGCTCTTCCCCGCGTTCGCGAAGATCAACGGCGTCGATCAGAGCAAGGTGAAGTGGCTCAACATCGAGCCCGCGGCCAAGTTCGTCGCGCTGGCCGAGAAGCGGGCGGACGCCGTGCCGGACTACACCACCGGCCAGCCGTTCTGGGAGAAGGCCGTCGGCAAGGACAATCTCGCGCGCATGCCGTGGCACCAGTACGGCTTCGACACGTACTCGATGTCGATCATGGCGAGCGAGAAGATGCTGAAGGATCGCCCGCAGGCGCTCCGCGGTTTCCTCGCCGCGTCGTACCAGGGCTGGCGCGACGTCATGGCGAATCCGAAAGCGGCGCTCGAGATCTTCAAGAAGCGCGTCCCGGACATCGACGTGACGCTGATCGAGCCGAACATGATGCTCGGCCTCGAGCTCATGGCGACCGAGCGCTATGCGAAGAACGGCATCGGGTGGGTGGACCGCGGGAAGATGTGCAACACCGTGGAGTTCATCAACACGTACATGCCGGACATGCCGCGCAAGGTCGCGTGCGACGAGGTCTACACGATGGAGTTCCTCGCGAAGATCCTTCCGCCGAAGCGTTGATCGTCCTCGACGGGGTCGGCATGACGTACGAGGCCGCGTCCGGCCCCGTCGAGGCGGTTCGCGATGTGGCCTTCGAGGTCGGCGACGGCGAGTTCGTCGCGCTCGTCGGCCCGTCCGGATGCGGGAAGTCGACGCTGCTGCGGATCGTGGCCGGTCTGCGGCCGGCGACGTCTGGCCGGGTCAGCGTGGAAGGCCGCGCCGTCACGCGGCCGATCCCGAACGTCGGCATGGTGTTCCAGGCCCCGGTCCTGCTGAAGTGGCGGGCGATTCTCGACAACGTCCTCCTGCCGGCGGAGCTTTCAGGACTGAAGGCCGAGCATTACCGGTCGCGCGCCGAAGACCTCCTGCGGCTCGTCGGGCTCGGCGACTTCGCGGCGAAGTTTCCGCGCGAGCTGTCCGGCGGGATGCAGCAGCGCGCGTCGCTCTGCCGCGCGCTCCTGCTCGATCCCCCGCTGCTGCTGATGGATGAGCCGTTCGGCGCGCTCGATGCCATGACGCGGGACGAGATGAATCTCGAGCTGCTGCGCGTCTGGGGCGAAGCCGGGACGGGCGCCGGCCGGAAGACCGTGGTCTTCGTCACGCATTCGATTCCGGAAGCGGTGTTCCTCGCGGATCGCGTCGTCGTCATGACGCCACGGCCCGGGCGGATCGCGCGAGTCGTGCCGGTCGGCCTGCCGCGGCCGCGCACGGTCGCGACGCGCGCCACGGCGGAGTTCGGACAGCTCTCGCTGGAGATCTACGAGGCGCTGACGGCCGCGGCGTGAGCGAGCTGGCGGAAGCGTGACGCGAAGAGCGGATCGAACAGCGCGACCGTCGCGACGAGCGCCGCGTTGGCGCCTTCGCGCAGCAGGTGCTGCGCACGCTCGGCGGTCGTGATGCCGCCGACGGCGAGAATCGCGCGGTCCCAGGCCCCGGCCTTCCGCCACGCCAGCATCTCTTCGACCTGCCGGGCGCACGCCGGGAACGTGTCGGCGCCGACGACGTAGGCGAAATCGCGGCCCGCGCCTTCGAATGCCGGGTTGCCGTCTTCGTCCACGACCCGGCGGTGGATGCCGTGCACCAGCTCGAAGCCGTGCGCCCATGGCGCGAGCTTCGTCGCCGTCTCGTGCAGATGCCGCGGCGTCCGGAACGCGCCCATCTTCGCGATCACGGGAACCTTCACCGACGAGCGCACGCGATACAGGATCTGGGCCGACAGCGCGATGCTCTCGTATACCATCTGGCCCGCGTCGCCGAAGGGATTCGGGACCGCGAGGTTCACCTCGATGATGTCCGCACCGGCCTCGGACGCCCACACGGCGCACAGCGTGTAGTCGGCGACGAGCGCTTCGGCTTCCGCCGCGATGTCCGAGGTCCCGACGACGCTGACGATCAGGACCTGCCCGCGGCCGATCTTGTCCTTGGCGCGCCGCACGTCCTTGCGCCAGACGTCCGGCTCCATCGACGGCATTCCCGTCGAGACGGCGATCGTGGCATTGCCGTTGACCGCCGGACGCTTGGTGGCGATGGCGGACTGCTCGCGGTTCTCGACCGGGCGGACGTTCGGCAGGCTGTACGCCTGCCGCTCGACGGACCGGACCGTGGCGTATGTCAGGATGTCGTAGCCGAGCTTGGCGTAGGCCTCGATCCACTTCGAGTTGAGCAGGGGGCCGGCGGCGATTCCGACAGGAGAATTGAGGGGATAGTCGAACAGGCGACCGCCTGGGCCACTGGGCATCCGGCGCACCCTGGGAAGGGAGGGCGCGTGCCCGTAGTTCCAAGCGTAGGACCGGTCTAAGCGGTAAGCGGCTTGCGGAATCGCTACCTCACCCCTGTTTCTGCCGGGAAGGCCGCCTTCTCTGTGGCTTCCTCAGCGATGACCGCAAGCCCCAGTATATCAAATAGTTACAGCGACTCCAAAATCCGCGATGCGCGTCACCTGAACGCCGGCATGACCTCGTTCGCCAGCAGTTCGAGCTCTCGCGTGATGTGCGCGTGCGGCATTCCGGGGAAGAACGTGCGGCAGATCAGGTGCGTCATGCCGTACTGCTCGACGAAGCGGCGGATCTGCGCGACGCACTGATCGGGTCCGCCGATGATGAAGCGATCCTGCATCAGCCGATCCAGATCCGTCGCGATGCTGGCGTCGATGAACGGATGTCGCCAGCCGCCCGCGTATTCCTTCCGATACGAAATCATGATGTGCGCTTCCGCGAGCTCGCGGGCGCGCGCGTCGGTGTCCGCGATGATCACGTCGCGCGTCAGCGGCCATTCGGTGATCGGCGCCGTGCGACCGGCGGCCGCGCGATTGCTCAGGAACTGTTGCTTCCCGGCGAGGAGTCGTTTCAGGTCTGCCGTGGGACCGGGGATCCAGTTGTCCGCGAGCGTGGCCGCGCGGCGCAGCGTGAGGTCGCCCCAGCCGCCGATCCACACGGGCGGATGCGGCTTCGTGATGGGCAGCGGCTCGAGGCGGCCGCGCACGCGGTAGGCGTCGCTGTTCCAGTCGACGTCGTCGCCCTTCCACAGCGCCGTCATGATCTTCAGCTGTTCTTCGAACCGCGCGCCGCGCTTTTCCATCTCGGCGCCGTAGAGCGCGAACTCGTCCGGCTTGTAGCCGATGGCGATGCCGAGCACCATGCGGCCGCTCGACATGATGTCGAGCATCGCGACCTCCTCGGCGAGCCGCGCCGGGTGATAGAACGGCGCCACGAGAATGTCCGTGCCGAGCAGCATCCGGGACGTGCGCGTCGCGTAGCCGGCCAGCACCGTCAGCGGTGTCGGCCAGTAGTGGTTCTTGACCGAGTGGTGCTCTTCCATCCACACGGAGTCGAAGCCGAGCTCTTCGGCGCGCGTGACTTCCTCGAGCGACTGCTTGTAGTAGTCGCCGCCTTCGATGGGAATGAAGCCGATCTTCATGCCGCGCCCGCGCAGCCCGTTCGGTCAAGCATCATAGGATCATAATGTACGCGGCCCGTCGCCGCGCGCGGCACGGTGCGGTAGGCGCCGGGCGCGCGCGACTAGTCGCCGCGCTTGAGCACGTGCAGGAAGCGGTCGGGCTCGATGGGCTTCACGAGGTGCGCGTCGAAGCCGCTCTCCATCGCGCGCCGCCGGTCCTCGGGCTGACCGTAGCCGGTGAGCGCGACCAGATAGATCTCGCTCCCGACTTCCGCTCGTAGTCGCCGCGCGACCTCGTAGCCGTCCATGTCGGGCAGGCCGATGTCGACGATGGCGACCTCGGGACGAAACGCGATCGCCTGGCGGTGGGGCGTGGTTGACACCTTCTGGTGGCCGTGATTACGGTGTGCGCGCCCGAGGAGGAGGATCGCCATGCCTGTGATGACCGGCTTCCACGCGCTCCGAGACCTGCCCGAGGAAAAAGTCACCGACAAGATCACCAGGAGGATTCTCGTCGGCGACAAGGAAATGATCGTCTGGTGGTCGATGAAGGCCGGCGTCCACGCCGAGGCGCACCGGCACCCGCACGAGCAGATGTTCGTCATGTTCAAAGGCACGATGCGTCTCCGCATCGGGAGCGACACGCGCGAATGCCGCGCCGGCGACGTGGGCGTGATTCCCGGCGGCGTCGAGCACGAAGCGTGGTTCCCCGAGGATGCGGAGCTGATCGACGTCTTCGCGCCGCCGCGCGAGGACTTCCTGCCGGGCTCGGGCACGCCGGCGTACATGCGCAAGAGCTGATCCCGGGGAACCCGGGACGCCCCTCCACGACGTCTGCTAACATGCCGACCTCGATGGCGGAAGAGTTCACGCCCGCCGAGCGCGATCTCCTGGCCCCCTACTTCACCGACCTCGACGGGCCGGTCTTCGCGCTCGTCAACCTGCCGGAAGTCGTCAAGGGGGCGCTGTTCGCGCGGTACTCCAGGTCTCCGAAATCGCTCCGCCGGTTGTTCCTCGACGAATTCCTCGCGACCGGAACGCTCTGGGGCCCGGCGCCGACGGCGTTCGACACCACGCGCGCCGAGAAGCTCTACGAGCGCGTCTTCTTCGAGTACGGCGACGATTCGGTCGCGCAGCTCGGCGGCGTGCACCTCGCGTGCGAAGGCGCGTCGAACGTTCTCACGAAGGTGCTCGAGTGGGGCCGCCTCATGGCGTATCTCGAGCAGTCGACGCGCTACATCCCGTACGACGACCGGCCCGCCGGGCGGTACCGGTATCACGTGCCCGCGGAGCTCGACGGCGATCTGCGCGCGCGCTACGTCGCGACGCTCGACGCGACGTTCGACACGTACCGCGCCTGGCTGCCGCGCCTTCACGACTTCTACGCCACCCGGTATCCGATGGGCACGGGCGAAAGCGAGTCGGCGTGGCGCACGAGCATCCGCGCGAAGGCGCTCGATACGCTGCGCGGATTGCTGCCCGCAGCGACGACGTCGAACGTCGGGATCTACGCGACGGGTCAGGCGTACGAGCAGCTGCTGCTGCGCATGCGCGCGCATCCGCTCATGGAGGTCCGCGCGTACGCGGACCTGATGCTCGTGGAGCTTCGCAAGGTGATCCCCGCGTTCCTCCGGCGCGTCGACCTTCCCGACCGGGGCGCCGCGTGGTCCGCGTATCTCGCCGGGACCCGCGAAGAGTCGCAACGGATGGCCGCGACGCTGCTGGCGAACGAGGCGGCCGAGCCGCGCGACGAAGTGACGCTCGCGGACTTCGATCCGGACGGCGAGGTCAAAGTGGTCGCGGCGGCGCTCTACGCCGTGTCGTCGCTGCCGGACGATCAGCTCCTCGCGGTCGCACGCCGCATGACGCACGACGAGCGCGCCGCGATCCTGCGCGGCTACGTCGGCAAGCGCGGCAATCGGCGGCACCGTCCCGGCCGCGCCTTCGAGCGGACGGCCTACCGGTTCGACGTGCTGACGGACTACGGGGCGTTCCGCGATCTCCAGCGGCATCGGCTGCTGACGCTCGAGTGGCAGCGGCTGACACCGCGTCACGGCTACGTCATGGCCGAGGCGATCGCCGACGCCGGCGCGGGCGATGACTGGCGTCGCGTCATGGACGATGCCGCAGCGCTGCACGACGACATCGCCGCGGTCGGATTCGTCGACGCGGCCTCGTACGCGGTGCCGATGGCGTACCGCGTGCGCTTCTACATGGACATGAATGCGCGCGAAGCGATGCACGTCATCGAGCTGCGCACGGCGCCGCAGGGGCACCCGGCGTACCGCCGCGTGTGCCAGTCGATGCACCGGCTGATCGCCGAGCGCGCCGGGCATCGCGCCATCGCCGACGCCATCACGTTCGCCGACCACTCCGAGGTCGAGCTCGAGCGGCTCCAGGCCGAGCGCGCCGCCGAGCGTCGCCGCGCCGCGACGAGCTCGCCCTGAGACCGCGCCGCTAGTCCCCGGCCCGGCCGCTTGCGATCGGTCCGCTCCGCGATGATAATTGGTCGGCCAATCAAGAAAGGCGCCGGCCGACCCGGCCGCGCCACCCGGGAGACCGCCTGAGCCCGAAAGTCGGCATGCCGCCCGTCCGTCGCGCCCAGATCGTCCGCGCGACGATTCGCTGCCTCGCGCAGGACGGCTACGCGCGGCTGACGATGAAGAAGGTCGCGCGCGAGGCCGGCGTCAGCCAGGGCATCCTCCACTACTACTTCCGCGACAAGCGCGACATCCTGGCCGCCGCGCTCGAGACCGTCGCCGCCGACCTGAACCGCCGCGTCGCGGTGGCCCAGGCGCGCGGCTCGCGCGAGCCGCGCGCGCGCCTGGCCGCCGTGGTGCGTGCGTGCCTCGACGTCGCGGTGCAGCAGCGCGAAGTGTGGGTGGTCTTCATCGAGTTCTGGGGCGAGATGCCGCACGACAAGCGCCTCCGCGCCATCAACGCCGCGGTCTATGCGCGGGCGCGGGCGGCGCTGGGCGCGGTGGTGCAGGAGGGGATCCGGGCGAGGATCTTCCGTCAGGTTCGTCCGGCCGACGCGGCGGCGGTGATCCTGGCGCTGGTCGACGGCGTCTCGCTGCAGCTGACATTCGAGCCCGACGCGATGCCGGCGGCGCGCGCCGCGCGGCTCGTCGATGCGGTGGTCGCACGGTATCTGGCGCCCGGAGGAGGGAGCACGTGATGGATCAGTCGGCGATCGAGGTGCAGGCCCGGGCTCGCGAGTACCTCAGAACGCGGGGCACGGAGGCGCCGGCGGAGGCGATCCGCGCCAGCGTGCGCGAGGCGTGCGAGTCATTGACGACGCTGCTGCGCGCGGCGCCGGTGGAGCGGGTGACGCAGCGGCCGCGCGACGGGGAATGGTCCGCTCAGGAGGTCGTCGATCACCTCGTGGAGACGTACCGGCCCGGCGTCGACGAGCTGCGCTGCCTGCTCGCGCGCCAGGTGCCGCCCGGGCCGCCGATCCCCGCGAGCCTCACGTCGAAGGCGCCGCTGCTGCGGCCGTGGCCGTGGCTGCTGCGCCAGCTCGACGAGCTGCACGCCGACGTCCTCGCCGCGCTCGATGCGGCGCCCGACGACCTCGGCACCGACACGCGCGCGCCGGTCGTGATGGTCTTCAGCGCCCGGCGCGGGGATGGCGCCGGGCCGATCGAATGGATCGAGGCGCTCGACTGGAAGGCGTATGCGATGGTGTCGTGGCGGCTCCACACGATCGACCACCTGAAGCAGGTGCGCGCGGCGCTCGCGGTTCCGCGCCGGTGACCGCCGTCGCCCGCGAGGCGATCGAGCAGCTGCTCGCTTCGGCCGCCTTCAACGCGTATTACCAGTTCCGCGTCGGCGCGCTCGGCGACGGCGTCTGCACGATCGAGGCGCCGTTCCGCGATGAGTTCGAGCGCCCCGGTGGCGTCGTGAGCGGGCCGGTGTTCATGGCCGCCGCCGACGCCGCGACGTGGCTCGCGATCGCGGCGCGCCTCGACGGCGACGGGGCGTGGGTGACCGTCGATCTCAAGACGGCGTTTCTGCGCGCCGCGCGCCGCGAGGCGTTCACGTGCACGGCGCGTGTGGTGAAGGCGGGTCGGCAGCTGATCTACGGCGTGGCCGAGTGCGTCCGTGCCGACGGCACGCTGCTGACGCACCACACGCTGACGTACGCGCGCGCGGGCGACTGACCAGCTGGGGGGCCCCGATATGGCCCCCCAGACCCCCCAGCGCTCGGAAGCGTCGCGGGACACCCGCGACGCTCCTCGACCCGGTTAGTCTCTGATCCAGGACTCCGCGAGCGGAATGTCCTCGAGCCGCTCGCCGCGACGCGGCCGGCCGCGACGCACGGCCTCGCTCGGCTCGACGCGCAGCAGCGCCTCGATCTCCGCCCGCCGGTAGAGCCGCGCGCGCTTGATGCCCTGCCGATAGCTGCGGAGCACGCCGCGGCTCACGTAGGCGTAGAGCGTCGCGGGCTTCACGCCCATCAGCCGCGCCGCCTCGCCGACCGTCAGGAACTCGTCGCCGTCGATCACCACCATCGCCTCACGGTAGCAGCCGAGGCCGCCGCCGGTCCATGCTCGTCAGTGTCCGTCATGTTTAATCAATATAAATCATGTATCATGAAGGTAACGACATGGCGCCGTCCGGGGCGCCGGGAGGCCGACATGGACGACACGACCTGGAAGGCTGGACTCGAAGACGTCATCGCCGCGCGATCCGCGATCACCGCCGTCGACGGCGGCGCCGGCCGGCTCTACTACCGCGGCTACGAGATCGCCGACGTGGTCGAGCGGCTCGCGTTCGAGGAGGCGACCGCGCTGCTCTGGTTCGGCGAAGCCCCGGACCCGGATGCGGCGGCGGCGTTTCGCGCGCGGCTTGCCGCCACGCGCGGGCTGCCCGCCGAAGTGTTCGCGGCCCTCCGGACGCTGCCGCGCGACTGCCACCCGCTCGACGCGCTGCGGACCGGCATCTCGGCCGCTGCGGCGCACGATCCCGATGCGCGCGCGTCGGATCGAGACGCGAATCTCCGAAAGGCGTGCCGGCTCATGACGCTCGTGCCCGAGACCGTCGGCGCCTGGCACCGGATCCGGACGGGGCGCGAGCCGGTCCCCGCGCGCACCGACCTCGGCCACGCCGCGTACGTGCTGTCCCTGCTGGAGGGCCGCGAGCCGACGCCCGACGTCGCGCGGGTCCTGGACGTCGTCCTCACGCTGCACGCGGATCACGAGCTCAACGCCTCGACGTTCGCCGCGCGCGTCGCCGTCGCGACGCTCGCCGATCTGCACGCCGCGATCGTCGCCGCCATCGCCACGCTGAAGGGCCCGCGGCACGGCGGCGCGAACGACGACGTGCTCGCGATGCTGCGCGAGATCGAGGATCCCGCTCGCGCCGAAGCGTTCGTCGCCGATCGGCTCGACGTGCGGGCGGGGCTGTCGCGCGCCGAGCGCGCGGATCCGCGCGCGCGCATGCCGGGGTTCGGTCACCGCGTCTACCGGGTGGATGACGCGCGCGCCCGCGTGCTCCGCGGTCTCGCGCAGAGCATGGCGGCCGCGACCGGTCGCGAGCGCCTGTTCGAGGTGGCCGAGCGCGTCTACGCGGCGGTCAAAGCGCGGACGGGGCTGCCGGTGAACGTCGACTTCTTCTCGGCGGTGGTGTACGACGCGCTCGGCATCGCGCCCGACCTCTGTACGTCGATCTTCGCGATCGGTCGCGTCGCCGGCTGGTGCGCGCACGCACTCGAGCAGTACGCGGACAACCGGCTCATCCGGCCGCGGGCGGACTACGTCGGTTCACCGCCGCGGACGTTCGCCGTCACGGTCTAAAAGCGTTCCGAGCGCCCGCGCCTATCTTTTAATCACGACGCCGCACGCGATGCGGCCACCGCTGTTGCCGGTGGGATCGGTCTTGAAATCGTCGGGCGCGGCGTGAATCACGACCGCGCTGCCGTCGGCATCGAGCAGCGAGTTGCCGCCGCTGCCGAGCGTGATGCGCTCGTTCATCGACTCGAGGCGTCCGTTGCCGTCGGCGGCGATCGTGATGTTCGGCAGGTCGCCCGCGTGCGGACCGTCGGGGCTCTCGAGACCGTGCTTCTTGTTCGTCGGGTTGAAGTGCCCGCCCGCCGTCGTGAACTCGGGCGGATCGCACTTGCCGACGGCGTGGATGTGCACGCCCTTCACGCCGGGCGGCAGTCGCCGCGCCTCGACGATGACGCGCACGCCGCCGCCGACTTCGGACAGGGTGGCGTTGCCCACGGGCTGCCCCTGGGCATTCCGGAGCTCCGCCGTCGCCGTGACGGGCCCCGACGCGGGCTGCGTCAGCCCGGCGCAGCCCGCGAAGACGAGCGCGGCGATCGCACACGTTGCGCGCGAAATCGTCGAACGGTGTGCGTGCATGTCGTCGTCTCCTTCGCCCGATCGCCCTACGTGCGGGACGTGAACTCCTGCCGGATGCGGCCGAGCAGCGCGCGATCGCCGAGCAGGTCGGCCGTCGTCATCGCCATGCTCGTGGCCGCAACGAGCAGCCCTCGTCGCGCGAGCGGCGTCACCGCCTCGCTCTCGAAGGCGCGCGAGTGGATCGGCGTTCCGTCGCGCGCGATCTTCACGAGGGGCTGGATCGTCGGCACCACCTGGCTGACGTTGCCCACGTCGGACGAGCCGTACCGATCTCTGGGAGGCTCGGACTCCTCCACGCCGAGCGTGCGCCAGTTCGCGCGGAACGTGTCGAGGAGCGCGTCGTTCCGCCTGAGCGGCTCGTACGCCGCTTCGAGCTGCGCGACCGTGAGCGTCGTGCCGGTCGCCGTCGCGGCCGCCTCGGCGCACGCGATCACGCGCGTCTTCAGCGCGGCGAGGTACTCGAGCTCCGCCGCGCGCACGTAGAACATCGCGGCGGCGAACTCCGGGATGATGTTCGGGGCCGATCCGCCGTGCGTCACGATGCCGTGAATGCGCGACGACGGCCGCACCTGCTGGCGCAGCATGCTGACGTTGTTGAACGTCTGGATGACGGCATCCAGCGCGTTCACGCCGGCCCACGGGTCGGCGGAGGCGTGCGCGGACTTGCCGGTGAACTCGAACGTCATCCGCACGATGCCGAGCAGGTCCTGATGCCCGATCCACGCGTCCCACCCGTGCACCATCATCGCGGCGTCGACGCCGGTGAACACGCCGCCGTCGATCAGCCGGATCTTGCCGCCGCCGCCCTCCTCGGCCGGCGTGCCCACGACGAGGATGCGGCCTTTCGGCAGCCGGTCCTTCACCGTGGCGAGCGCCGCGCCCGCGCCGGCGCCGGACGCGGCGATGACGTTGTGGCCGCACGCATGCCCGATGCCGGGCAGGGCGTCGTATTCGCACATGATCGCGATCGTCGGTCCCTCGCCCGTCTCGATCGTGCCGACGAACGCGGTCTCCATGCCCGCGACGCCACGCTCGACCTTGAAGCCCTTCGCGGACAGGAAGTCGGTGAGCCAGGCCGCGGCCTGCACTTCCTTGAAGCCGAGCTCGGGCTGGTCGTGGATGCGGCGGGAGAGGCTGTCGAGCTCGTCGCCGAGACGCTCGACGGCCTCGGCGATCTGTGTTTTGAGCGTGTCCATGCGGGTCTCCTTCGTGCGAATCGCACTATACACCGCGTGTGCTACCTTGCCGCCGTGGCCGCCCGCGTGCCGCTCGCCGTCGCCGTTCCCCAGACGTTCCCCGACGGACGCGTGGACATCGCGCGCGTCCGGCAGTTCGTGACGCGCGCCGAAGCGCTCCGGTTCGACAGCCTGTGGACGGTCGAGCAGATTCTCGGCGGCGTGCCGAGCCTCGATCCCGTCGACACGCTGACGTACGCCGCGGCGCTGACGTCGCGCATCCGGCTCGGCGCCGCCGTGCTGCTGACGGCGCTGCGCAGCCCCGTCCATCTCGCGAAGCAGCTCGCGACGATCGATCACCTGTCGGGCGGTCGCCTCGTCGTCGGCGTCGGCGTCGGCAACCCGCGCGCGTACGAGATCATGGGGATTCCGACCGCGCGCCGCGGCGCACGATTCGCGGAAAGCGTGCGGCTGATGCGTGCGCTCTGGACGGAGCCGCGCGTGAGCTTCGCCGGCGAGTTCTGGCGCGTCACCGACGCGCGAATGGAGCCCAAGCCGGTGCAGCAGCCGCACCCGCCGATCTGGTTCGGCGGCCATCACCCGAACGCGCTGCGCCGCGCGGTCGAGCTCGGCGACGGCTTCGTGGGCGCGGGGTCGATCGCGACGGCGACGTTCGCCGAGCAGACGACCGTGCTGAGGCGGCTGCTCGCCGACGCCGGCCGCGACCCCGCGGCGTTCCCCGTCGGCAAGCGCGTCTACGTCGCCATCGACCGCGACCGCGACCGCGCCGGCCGGCGGCTCGGCGAATGGTTCGCGGCGTTCTACGGCCGGGCCGAGCTCGCCGCGGAGGTCGCGGTCTGGGGCGACGTCCAGGAATGCGTCGACCGCCTCGCGGCCGTCGCCGCCGCGGGCGCCCGGTTCCTGCTCCTCAATCCCGTCTTCGACGACCTGGAGCACCTCGAGCGCTTCGCCGCCGACCTCGCGCCCAAGCTCTGAGTCGGCCGCGTCGGCGGCGCGGTCTACATCGGAAACTAAATCTACAAAGGGAGCAGGCGAGCCGGTGCGTCATTCGCGCCTCACCATCGGCAAACCGTTGATCTCACGGTCAAAGTCATCTGGCATCGGCGTTGCGTTGGGATGCGGGCGGAGGACATGACCGTGACTGCGACCGTGGTTCCGACAACGCTGGGTGTGACGATCGCTTGTGCCTGGTGCCGGCGCGAAAGCGGCGGCGCCGCCGCGAGCGACCCGCGGACCATCGTGGGCCTCTGTGACGAGCACGTCTCGGGGTTCTTCTCGCGCGTGGACACGCTGCTCGCCTCCCTCGCGGAGCTGCGGGCGAAGCGGTCCCGTGTGAAGGAGGCGCCGGTCGAGACACCGGCCGCGACCCAGCCGGACGGCGGCGAGGCGATCGCCGAGCTGCTGCGGCACCACACGGGTCTGACCCTCTGCGACGCGTGCGTCGCCGCCGACCTCGGCTGGCCGGTGGCGCGCGCGACCGACGAAGCCGATCGTCTCGACGCGTCCGAGTTCGTCCGCGACCAGTGGCGCTGCGCGCGCTGCGGCACGCGCGGGATCGTCACGCGCGCGCGGACGCGGCGCACCCGCCTCGTCGAGAAGCAGGCGGCGTAACCCCGTTCGCTCGCTGCCCCGTCGGGCGGGCCGTCCCGCCACACGGAGGGCTCCCATGAAAATCGTGTGCACGTGGTGCGAGGAAGAAGGGAAGCCCAGCGTCCTCCGCGAAGAAGAGCCCGTCGAGGACGCGAGCGTGGTGGAGAGCGTCTGCCGCTCCCATCACGACTGGTTCGTGGCGCAGGTGGACGCCGTGCTCGCGCCGAAACGACGCTGACGGGTCAGGCGCCCGCGCGGCCCTTGACGCCGTCGCCGCGCACGTCGAGCTGCGTGACGTCGGTGGTCACACACACGATCTCGACGTCGCCGCGCCGGTTGCGGCGGACGACCTTGTCGCCCTTGCGGAGGTTCACGCTCACGTCGAAGCCCTGAGGCAGGGGCGAGGCGGGGGCGGCGGGGCGCTTGCGTCCGAAGAACAACAATCTCATCCGTCTACTCCCGGCCGCCGAAACGCGCGGCCTTCCCATCAGTACACCACCGGCGCTGCGCGGTGTCTACGCGACCGGCACACGGGCGCGCGAGGTCGTGTATCGTTACGACCGGATGCGCCTGTAGCTCAGTTGGATAGAGCGTCGGACTTCGAATCCGAAGGCCGGGGGTTCGATCCCTCCCAGGCGCACCAAAAATCCAACGCTTGCGCGAGACGTCGCGCAAGACGATCGGGCGAAGCTCCTGAAGATACCGCGCGCGCTCAGGAGGTATCCCGGGTCGCTGGGCTGAACGGCTCATTGTGCTCGACGGCTTTCGACGCGACGCTGAGCCTCCCTTCAGAGGAGGACCGAGCCGTGTGGATCGATCCCGAGCGCTGCGTGGGCTGCGCGAACTGCGTCGCGGTGTGCTCGATGGGGGCGATCGCCGTCGACGCGCGGACGCACCGGGCCGTCGTGAACGAGGACGAGTGCGTGGAGTGCTACACCTGCTACCGCGGGATGTCGCGCGAGCACCTGCCTCCCGCGGTCGTGCGCGCGATCCGTGGTCTCGCCAGGCTCTTCCGCTTCCGGTTCGATCCCGAGCCGGACGTCTGCCCGACGGGCGCGCTCACGCCGCGCGAGCTCACGTGGCCGCGCAGCGTTCGTCGCGCCTTCTCCGACCCGCTCGTGCCGCACGAGTCGACGGGTCTGGCGGGTCGGGGCACCGAGGAAGTGAAGACCAACGACGTCACCGGCCGGGTCAAGGCCGGCGAGGCCGGCTTCACCGTGGAGTTCGGACGGCCCGGGCTCGGCGTCCGGCTCCGGGACATCGACCGCGTCACGCGCGCGCTCGGTGCCGCCGGCGTCACGTTCGAGGCGGCGAACCCGGTCACGAGCCTCATGACCGACACGAAGACCGGCGCCATCCGCGACGACATCCTCGACGAGAAGGTGCTCTCGGCCATCGTCGAGGTGAAGACCGGCCTCGCCCGGGTGTCGGACGTCCTCCGGACGCTCCGCTCGGTGTCCGACGACGTGTCGACGGTGATCTCGGTCGGCGTCTCCGCCCGGTGCGACGCGCGGGGAGACACCGAGCTGGACGCGTTGCTGCGCGCCGACGGTTTCCGCTTCTGGCGGGGCAAGACGAACCTCGGGCTCGGCCGCCCGCTCTACCAGGAGGCCGTATGACGAACACGCTTCACCGCTACGGCAGTCCGGAGAGCCTCCGGGACGACTTCATCGTGTTCGCCATCCCGTCGAAGTCGAATCGCGAGGGCAGCGGGCCGAAGCTCAGGGCCTTCCTCGAGATCGCCGCGAAGCACGGTCCGATCAACATGGGCGGCGGCGGCAAGGGCGGATTCTACCGGCCCTCGGAGCGCGTGACCCCGCTCGTGCACTGGCGCGCGCGGGCGGCCGTCCCGCCGTCGGCGGTGATCGAGGGCTGCGAGAACCCCGGGACGGTCGCGGCCGTGTTCGACGACGTCGAGAAGGTGAAGGCGCTCCTCGCCGAGCTCCGGCAGCGCGACCTCGGCATGTCGATCAACGTGAGCGCGCTCACCGAGGACGCGCGGCGCGCGGCCGAGGCCGCCGGGCTCACGCGCCACAGCGTGGAGTACTCGCTCGGCTTCGCCTTCGGCGAGACGGACCGGATGCCGGACCGCCTCACGCTCGAGCTCGCCACCATGTGCGGCCACGGGATGGTCGCCTTCGGACTCGTGCAGAAGCTCTGTCATCTCGTGAAGGAGGGCCGGCGGACGCCGGCCGAGGCCGCACGCTGCCTCGCCCGGTTCTGCACCTGCGGCGTGTTCAACGTCACCCGCGCGGAGCGCCTGCTGGTAGAATCCCTCGCCCTCACGCGAGGGCCACGCACGACCAAGGAGGAATCATGAGAGTGTCACGCAGCCCGGCGCGCTGGGTCGGTCTGGCCGCGATCGCGGTGGTCCTGGCAGTCGCTGCGGAACCCGCGGCGGCGCAGTACCCGACGCGGCCCGTGGAGCTGGTGGTGCCGTACGCGCCCGGCGGCGGCACGGACATCATGTACCGCCAGATCGTCAAGGTCATCGAGCTGGAGAAGCTCGTCCCGGTGGCGATGACCGTGGTCAACCGCTCGGGTGGCAGCGGTGTCGTCGGCAAATCGTACGCGATCAACAAGCCGCGCGATGGTTACACGCTCGTGGCGGTGGACCAGGGCAACGGCCAGCAGGAGCTGCTCGGCCACGCGACGTGGAACTTCCAGAAGGACTTCACCTACATCGCCCGGATGGTGACGGACGTGAACCTCCTCATCGTCCGGAAGGACTCGCCCTACCGGACGCTCGAGGAGTTCCTGGCCGCGGCACGGGCCAAGGGCAAGGGCGGGCTCAGCGTCGCCGGCACCGGCTCGGGCGGGGTGGACCACATCGCGAACATCTCGACGAACCGCGCGGCGAAGGTGGATCTCACGTACGTGCCGTTCAAGAGCGGCGGCGAAGTCATGACGAACCTCCTCGGCGGGCACACCGACGCCGCCTGGGCGAACCCGAACGAGTGCATCAGCCAGCTCGAGGCCGGTCAGGTACGCGCGCTCGCCGTGGCCGCCGAGCAGCGGCTGAAGCTCCTCTCGACCGTGCCGACGATGCGCGAGCTCGGCTTCAACGTCATCAGCACGCAGTGGCGGGCCATCGGCGCCGGCGGCAACCTGCCCAAGCCCGTCGTCGACTACTGGGTCGGCGTGCTCGACAAGGTCCGGAAGTCCGACGAGTGGCGCAAGGGCTATCTCGAGAAGAGCGTCCTCGAGGACGGCTGGCTCACCGGCGACGCGTTTCTCAAGTTCGTGACCGAGGAGTACGAGACCTACAAGGCGGTGTTCGCCGAGCTCGGGATGCTGAAGAAGAAGTAGGCGGCAGGACCACCGCCGGATGAAGCTCGACGGCGAGCGGCTGACGGGCGCCGCGGCGGCGCTCGTCGGCCTCATCGCCTTCGCTGAAAGCTTGCGCCTGGCCGAGGACACGCTGACGGGCGGTCCGGGAGGGCGGCTCCTGCCCGCGACGCTCGGGCTCATCGTCGCGGTCCTGGGCGGCGCGGTCGCGCTCAAGCGGACGCCGGGCCGCCCCGGCGTGGCGTCGGCCATCCCGGGCGGCGCCACTCGTGTCGTCGCCACCCTGGCTGGTCTCGCCGCCTACGCGCTGGTCTTCGAGCGCCTCGGGTTCCTCGTCTCGAGCTCGGTGTTCGTCGCGGTCCTCCTGCTGCTCTACGGAGAGCGGCGCTGGGTCGTGGTGCTCGCGCTGGCCGCAGGTGCCGCCGGAGCGACCTATGCGGTGTTCGCGCGATGGCTCGGGGTGCCGTTGCCGCCCGGCATCCTGGGCCCGTGAGGTGCGCGCGTGATGGACGTCCTCCAGAACCTCGGCATGGGATTCGCCATCGCGCTCATGCCGGTGAACCTCCTCTACTGCTTCGTCGGCGTGCTCATCGGGACCGCCATCGGCGTGTTGCCCGGCATCGGGCCGGTCACCGCGGTGGCCGTGCTGCTGCCGCTCACGTTCGGGATGAATCCCACCTCCGGGCTGATCATGCTGGCCGGGATCTACTACGGCTCGCAGTACGGGGGTTCGACGACGGCGATCCTCATCAACACGCCGGGCGAGAGCGCCTCCATCATGACCTGCCTCGACGGCTACCAGATGGCGCGCAAGGGCCGGGCGGGGCCCGCGCTGGGGATGGCGGCCATCGGATCGTTCATCGCCGGCACCATCGGCGTCGTCCTGCTCATGTTCCTGGCGCGCCCACTGGTCACGGTGGCGCTGAGCTTCGGTCCGGCGGAGTACTTCGCGCTCATGCTGCTGGCCCTCTGCACGCTGGGCGGGATCGTCGGCCAGTCGGTCGCGAAGGGCCTGCTCGCCGGCGCCTTCGGCCTGTTCCTCGGCACCATCGGCGCCGATCCCATGACCGGCGCCGCCCGCTTCACGTACGGGATCCCGAGCCTGCTCGACGGTCTCGAGTTCCTCCCCGTGGCCATCGGCCTCTTCGCGGTGGCCGAGGTGCTGACCACCGCGGAGCGCTCCCTCGAGCGGGAGATCTACGACACACGCATCGCCGGGCTCTTGCCGACGCGCGAGGACTGGCGCGCCTGCCGCGTCACGCTGCCGCGCGCAAGCCTGATCGGCTTCGTCATCGGCGTCCTGCCCGGCGCGGGGTCGACCCTGGCGTCGATGCTCGCGTACCTCGCGGAGAAGCGAGCCTCCCGCTACCCCGAGCGGTTCGGCACCGGCGTCATCGAGGGCGTCGCGGCGCCGGAAGCCGCCAACAACGCCGCGAGCGCGGGGGCGATGGTGCCGCTGCTCACCCTCGGCGTCCCCGGCTCCGGCACGACGGCGGTGATGCTCGGCGCCCTGATGCTCTGGGGCCTCAGGCCCGGGCCGCTGCTGTTCGAGAAGAACGCCGACCTGGTGTGGGGGCTCATCGCGAGCATGTACGTCGGCAACGTCATGCTGCTGATCCTCAACCTGCCGCTCATCGGGCTGTGGGTCAGGCTGCTGCGCGTGCCGACCCGGGTGCTGCTCCCACTGATCCTCGTGTTCTCGTTCACGGGCACCTACGCGGTCAGCAACAACGTGTTCGACCTGTACGTCATGGTCACGTTCGGGATCATCGGCTTCGTGCTCCAGCGCTACGAATTCCCCGTGGCGCCCATCGTGCTCGGCCTGATCCTCGGGCCGATGCTGGAGACGCACCTCCGGCGGGCGCTGATCCTCTCGCGCGGGGACTGGAGCACCTTCGTCGAGCGGCCCATCTCCGCCTTCCTGCTGGCGGCGGTCGTCGTTTACCTCGCGCTGCCGCTCATCGTGTGGGCGTGGAAGCGCACCACCCGTCCACCCGGCTCTCAGTGACGTTTCTCGTCAGCGGCGCTGTCGCGCCGCGTCGCTCTCAGCGTGACAGTCCGCCCGGCATTCCGGCAAACGACGACCGCAGCGCAACTTAGCGGACGTCGCCGGCGTATGGCATCCGCCGTGCTCACCACCGCGCTCGATGTCATATCCGAGGAGGGCTCGCACATGACGGACTGGTGGACGAAGAGGCGCTGTCGCCTCGCCGATCAGCGCGGCTTCACGCTGATCGAATTGCTGATCGTCGTCGCGATCATCGGCATCCTCGCCGCGATCGCGATCCCGCTCTACAACAACGTGCAGCAGCGGGCGCGGATCGCGAAGGCGCAGGCCGACGTCCGGTCGGTCGCGTCGGCGGTGTCGATGTACGGGGCGCACATGGGGGCGATCCCGAGCACGATGACCCTGCTCACCGCGTCGAGCTCGAACAACGAGGGACAGACGGCCGGCGCATTCCTCGCGGCCATCCCGAATCCGCCGTCCGGCTGGGCGGGCAGCTACACGTACACGAGCGCGGCCGACGGCACGTTCACCGTCTCGGCCACGGGTGACAACACGACGGCCAAGGTGCCGTAACTCGGACTCACGGCCGCGCCGGGCGCGACCGGTCGCGCCCGCCGCGGC
>JACPCW010000085.1 GCA_016184365.1 Candidatus Rokuibacteriota bacterium | reverse complement strand
CAGCGCTCGCCGCCTTCTTCGTGCGCGGCGGAGGTGCGGAAGACGTTCGGCCACTGCGGCCACGGATTGTCCGCGGCGCGCGTCTCGGGCGGCCGCGGCGCCGTCGCACGCTCGGGCGCGCGCCGCTGCGGAAGGTCGCCGCGAAGCCGATCCCCGCCCTCGTTCGCTGCGCGGCGGGTTGTACATTCGCGCGCGAGACGCTCACCCGGAACGGTGGAGAGGGAGCGACCGTGGCATGTCCGTACGCGCGCGGCGTGACGTGCCGCGTGGAGTGAGCGAACCGAACTACACGGGCGCGGGCAGCTCCGACGTGCCCATCAGGTAGAGGTCGACCCCGCGCGCGCAGGAGCGGCCTTCCGCGATCGCCCAGACGATGAGGGACTGGCCGCGCTGCATGTCGCCGCACGTGAACACGCCGGGCGCGCTCGTCATCCAGTTCGTGTCGCGTTTCACGTTGCCGCGCTCGGTGAGTACCAGTCCGAGCTCGGAGATCGGACCGGAGCGCTCGGGGCCGACGAATCCCATCGCGAGCAGGACGAGATCGACCTCGAGCGCGAACTCCGAGCCGGCGATCGGCCGGAATTCGAGCCGGCCACCCTGGCGGACGACCTCGACCTTGCTGCCTTGCCAGCGCTCGCCGCCTTCTTCGTGCGCGGCGGAGGTGCGGAAGACGTTCGGCCACTGCGGCCACGGATTGTCCGCGGCGCGCGTCTCGGGCGGCCGCGGCAGCAGCTCGAACTGGTGCACGGCGCGCGCGCCCTGGCGGTGCACGGTGCCGAGACAGTCGGCGCCCGTGTCGCCGCCGCCGATGATGACGACGCGCTTGCCCGCCGCGCTGATGAACTGCTCGTCGGGAATCGCATCGCCTTCGCAGCGGCGGTTCTGCAGCGGCAGGTAGTCCATCGCGAAGTGAACCCCGCGCAGCTCACGGCCGGGGATCGCGAGATCGCGCGGTGCGCCGGCGCCGCACGCGAGCACGACGGCGTCGAACTCGCGCTGCAGCTCGGCCGTCGTCGGGTTGTTCCCGACGTCCGCGTTCGGCTGGAAGACGACGCCTTCCTTTTCCATGATGTCGAGGCGCCGCGCGAGGACGCGCTTCTCCATCTTGAATTCCGGAATGCCGTAGCGGAGCAGTCCGCCGATGCGGTCGGCGCGCTCGAAGACGACGACCCAGTGTCCGGCGCGGTTCAGCTGCTGCGCCGCGGCGAGCCCGGCCGGCCCGGAACCGACGACCGCGACCTTCTTGCCGGTGCGCACGGCCGGCGGTTCCGGGCCGATCCAGCCGTGCTCGAACGCGTGCTCGACGATCGCGAGCTCGACGGGCTTGATGGTGACCGGATCGTCGTTGATGCCGAGGACGCACGATCCTTCGCACGGCGCGGGACACAACCGTCCCGTCCATTCCGGGAAGTTGTTCGTCGCGTGCAGCCGTTCGATCGCCTCGTGCCAGCGGTTCTTGTACACGAGGTCGTTCCAGTCGGGGATGATGTTTCCGAGCGGGCAGCCCTGGTGACAGAACGGGACGCCGCAGTCCATGCAGCGCGCCGCCTGCTTCTGGAGCTCGGGCACCGGATAGGGGAGGTAGACCTCGTTCCAGTCGCGGACGCGCTCGTCGACGGGGCGCGTCGGCCACTTCTTGCGCTGGATCTCGAGGAAGCCGGTCGTCTTACCCACTCGTCGTCCCGACCAGCTCGGCGAACGTCGGCGTGCGCCCTTCGGCGCGGGCGTGCGCTTCGGCCGCGAGGACGCGCTTGTAGTCGCGCGGCATGATCTTCACGAAGCCCGGCCGCATCCGGACCCAGTCCGCGAGGATCCGTCGCGCGTACGTGGAGCCGGTGTAGCGCACGTGCCGCGTGATCAGGTCGCGCACGATCTGGATGTCGTCGGCCTGCTCGAACGCGTCGACGTCGACCATGCCGGGATTGACGCGGCTGCGGAAGTCCCCGTCCACGTCGAGCACGTAGGCGATGCCGCCGGACATGCCCGCCGCGAAGTTCCGCCCCGTGCGGCCGAGCACGACCACGCGGCCGCCGGTCATGTACTCGCACCCGTGATCGCCGATGCCCTCGACGACGGCGTGCGCGCCGCTGTTCCGGACGGCGAATCGCTCGCCGGCGACGCCACGCACGTACGCCTCGCCGGCCGTCGCGCCGTAGAGCGCGACGTTGCCGATGATGATGTTGTCCTCGGGGACGAACGTCGACGCGCGCGGGGGGAAGACGATCAGCTTCCCGCCGGACAGGCCCTTGCCCCAGTAGTCGTTGGCGTCGCCTTCGAGCGTGAACGTGATCCCGCGCGGCACGAACGCGCCGAAGCTCTGACCCGCCGAGCCCGCGAAATGCACGCGGATCGTCTCGTCGGGTAGTCCGGTGCCGCCCCACCGTGACGTCACCTCGTAGCCGAGCATCGTGCCGACCGTCCGGTTGACGTTCCGGATCGGCAGCCGGAGCTCGACGGACTTGCCGTCCTCGATCGCGGTCCGGCACAGCGGAATGAGCGTGGTGCGGTCGAGCGCGCGATCGAGCCCGTGGTCCTGTTCGACGATGCGATGCCGCGCCACGTCGGGCGGCATCGCCGGCTCGTAAAGGATCGACGAGAGATCCAGACCGCGCGCCTTCCAGTGCTCGACCGCCGACTTCACGTCGAGGCGGTCGACGCGCCCGATCATCTCCGCCATCGTGCGGAAGCCGAGCTCCGCCATGTACTCGCGCACTTCCTGCGCCAGATACGTGAAGAAGTTGATGACGTGCTCCGGCTTGCCGCCGAAGCGCTTTCGCAGCTCGGGGTCCTGCGTCGCGATGCCCACGGGACAGGTGTTCAGGTGGCAGACGCGCATCATGATGCAGCCGAGGACCACCAGCGGCGCCGTCGAGAATCCGAATTCCTCGGCGCCGAGCAGCGCGGCGACCATGACGTCACGCCCGGTCTTCATCTGGCCGTCGGCCTGCACGACGATGCGGTCGCGCAGCTTGTTGAGCACGAGCACCTGTTGCGTTTCCGCGACTCCGAGCTCCCACGGGATCCCGCCGTGCTTGATCGACGTGAGCGGGGAGGCGCCGGTGCCGCCGTCGTGGCCCGAGATCAGCACGACGTCCGCGTGCGCCTTGGCGACGCCGGCGGCGACGGTGCCGACGCCGACTTCCGCGACGAGCTTCACGTGGATGCGGGCGCGCGGATTCGCGTTCTTCAGATCGTGGATCAGCTGCGCGAGGTCCTCGATGGAATAGATGTCGTGGTGCGGCGGCGGCGAGATCAGGCCGACGCCGGGCGTCGCGTACCGGACCTTCGCGATCCACGGGTAGACCTTGGGACCGGGCAGCTGACCGCCTTCACCGGGCTTCGCGCCCTGCGCCATCTTGATCTGGAGATCGTCGGCGTTCACGAGGTACTCGCTGGTGACGCCGAACCGGCCCGAGGCGACCTGCTTGACCGCGCTCCGGCGCCAGTCGCCGTTCGGGTCGCGCGTGAACCGCGCCGCGTCCTCGCCGCCTTCGCCGGTGTTCGACTTGCCGCCGATGCGGTTCATCGCGATCGCGAGCGTCTCGTGCGCCTCCTGGCTGATCGATCCGTACGACATCGCGCCCGTCGCGAAGCGCTTCAGGATGGACTCGACCGGCTCGACCTCGTCGAGCGGAACCGGCCGCGCGCCGGCGCGGAACGCGATGAGACCGCGGAGCGTCGCGCGCTTCGTCGACTGGTCGTCGACGATGCGCGTGTAGTCCTTGAACATCGCGTAGCTCCCGATGCGCGTGGCCGCCTGGAGCTTCGCGATCATGTCGGGATTCACCTGGTGGAACTCGCCGTCGCGGCGCCACTGGTACTCGCCGCCCCACTCGAGCTCGGCCTCGCCGACCGGCCGCTCGGGGAACGCGCGCTCGTGGCGCTGCCGGACTTCTTCGGCGATGACGTCGATGCCGATGCCCTCGACGCGCGACGCCGTGCCGGTGAAGTAGCGGAGCACGAGGTCGTGGTTCAGGCCGATGGCCTCGAAGATCTGCGCGCCGCAGTAGCTCTGCAGCGTGGAGATCCCCATCTTCGCCATGACCTTCAGGATCCCCTTGTTGAGGGCCTTGATGTAGTTCCGGACGGCCTTCGGCTGGTCGGTGTCCGTCAGCAGGCCAGACCGGATCATGTCGCCGAGCGTCTCGAGGCAGACGTGATGCACCTCGCGCGCGTCGCCGGTTTCGACGACGAGACCGCAGCGCGTGCGCGTGCCCTCGCGAACGAGATGGTGATGCACGGCCGCCGTCGCGAGCAGGCTCGGCATCGCCGCCATCTCGCGCGTGATGCCGCGGTCCGAGACGATCAGGACGTTGTGGCCGTCCGCGATCGCCTGGCTCGCGCGACGCTGCAGCGCGTCGATCGCGCGCTCGAGCCCCGCCGCGCCCTCGGCGACCGGGTACAGCATCGGGAGCGTGATCGCCTTGAAGCCGGGGATGGCGACGTTCCGGAGCTTCGCCATCTCGTCGTTGGAGAGCACCGGATCGGGCGTGGAGATCTGGCGGCACGACTCCGGCTCGGGCTTCAGCAGATTGCGCTCGGGCCCGACCGTGGACTCCATCGCCGTGACGAGCTCTTCGCGGATCTGGTCGAGCGGCGGGTTCGTGACCTGCGCGAAGAGCTGCTTGAAGTAGTCGTAGAGCAGCCGCGGCCGGTCGGAGAGCACGGCCAGCGCCGTATCCGTGCCCATCGAGCCGATCGGCTCCTCGCCCTGCCTGGCCATGGGCGCGAGGACGATCCGCATGTCCTCGTGCGTGTAGCCGAACGCCATCTGCCGCTGCAGCACGCTCTCGTGGTCCGGCTCGGGCCGGGGATGCGCCGGCAGATCCCCGAGGCGGATCGAGTGTTCGCGCAGCCAGTCGGCGTACGGATGCTCGGCGGCGAGGTCGGCCTTGATCTCGTCGTCGGACACGATCCGTCCCTTCGCGGTGTCGATGAGGAAGATGCGCCCGGGATGCAGGCGCTCCTTCATCAGCACGTTCTCGGGCGCGATGTCGAGCACGCCGACCTCGCTCGCCATCACGACGACGTCGTCCTTGGTGACGTAGTAGCGCGACGGACGCAGGCCGTTCCGGTCGAGGATGGCGCCGATCACGGTGCCGTCCGTGAACGCGATCGAGGCCGGACCGTCCCACGGCTCCATGAGCGACGCGTGGTACTCGTAAAACGCGCGCCGCTCCGGGCTCATCGACTCGTGGTGCTGCCACGGCTCCGGAATCATCATGAGGATCGCGTGCGGCAGCGACCGCCCGTTCATCACCAGGAACTCGAGGACGTTGTCGAACGTCGCCGAATCGGACAGTCCCTCGCGCGTGACGGGCATGACCTTCTTCAGATCGTCGCCGAGCACCTCGGAGCGGCACAGCGCTTCGCGGGCGCGCATCCAGTTGATGTTGCCGCGCAGCGTGTTGATCTCGCCGTTGTGGGCGACGTACCGGTACGGGTGCGCGAGCGGCCACGACGGGAACGTGTTCGTGCTGAACCGCTGGTGCACGAGCGCGAGCGCCGAGTCCACGTCGGCGTCCATGAGATCGGGGAACATGCCCTCGATCTGGTCCGCCGAGAGCATGCCTTTGTAGATGAACGTGTTCGAGCTGAGGCTCGGCACGTACGCGAACTTGTTCTCGGGGATGTCGAGCGCCGCCACGGCCTTTTCGAACAGCTTCCGGATGACGTAGAGCGTCCGCTCGAACTGCGCGTGATCGCGCACGCCCTCGCCCCGGCCGATGAACACCTGCTTGATGACCGGCTCGACCGAGCGGGCGGTGGCGCCGAGCCTCGAGTCGTCGGTCGGCACGGTGCGCCACCCGAGGAGCCGCTGGCCTTCTTCCACCACGATGGAGTGGAGGAGGATCTGGACTTTTTCGGCCTGCGCCGGGTTCTGCGGCAGGAACACGAGGCCCGCCCCGTACTCGGTCAGGGGCGGGAGGTGGATGCCGAGGCGGGCGCACTCACGGCGGAAGAAGCGGTCCGGCATCTGGATCAGGATGCCGGCGCCGTCGCCCGTGTTCGGCTCGCAGCCGCACGCGCCGCGGTGCAGGAGGTTCTTCAGGACCGTGAGCGCCTTGTCGACGATGGCGTGGGACTTCCGGCCCTTGACGTGCACGACGAAGCCGACGCCGCACGCGTCGTGCTCGTGACGAGGATCGTAGAGCCCTTGCGCTTCGACCTGGCCGGCGAACGGCACCTGGCCTCGCTGATCCACTGCCTCCATCGCCTTTTCCGGACCGATCGCTTGTGAACAGTTGCACGATATTACTCGTCGGCGAAGTATAAGTCATCCCCGAAAAGACGAATGGTAGGTATGAGTATCACTAATGCTATAGACTGACCCCCATGCACCTCGAAACGCTCCGGCTCTACTGCGACATCGTGCGTCACCGCAGCTTCTCCCGCGGCGCCGAGGAACACTTCGTCACGCAGTCCGCCGCCAGCCAGGCGGTCGCACAGCTCGAAGGCCAGCTCGGCGTTCCGCTGATCGACCGGACGAAGCGGCCGCTCGTCGTCACGCCCGAAGGCACGACGTTCTTCGAAGCGTGCCGCGAAATCCTCGGCGCGTGGGACAAGGCGCGCGCCGACGTCGGCGCGGTGAAGGCGCGCGTCGACGGCACGGTGCGCGTGGCGGCGATCTACTCGCTCGGCTTGCACGACGTCAGCCGCCACATGCAGCGGTTCCATGCGCTGTATCCGGACGCGCGCGTGCAGCTCGACTGCCTCCACCCGCACAAGGTCGTCGACGCCGTCACGAGCGGCGCGGCCGACGTCGGGATCATGTCGTACCCGCCGGCCATGCGATCGCTGTCGACCGTGCCGCTCCGTGACGAGCCGATGGCGTTCGTGTGTCACCCGCGGCATCGCCTGGCGCGCCGGAGAACCGTGCGTCCCGCGGACCTGAACGGCGAGGCGTTCGTCGCGTTCGATCCCGAGCTGACGATTCGCCGCGCGATCGATCGCGCGCTGCGACAGGCGAACGTGAAGGTCAACATCGTCATGGCGTTCGACAACATCGAGACCATCAAGCAGGCCGTGATCATCGCCGCCGGCGTCACGATCCTGCCGCGTCATACGGTGCAGAACGAGGTCGGCGTCGGCGCGCTCTCGGTGGTCCCGCTCGCCATTCCCGAGCTCGTCCGCCCGGTCGGTATCATCCACCGCCGGCAAAAGCCGCTGTCGCCCGCCGTCTCGCGCTTCATCCAGCTTCTGAAGGATGCCAGTGACGAGCCCGTCGACGACGCGCCGCGCCGGCGTCTGGTCCGCGTTGGCGGCGCTCGTCCCGAACGAGTACGATCGGACGGGGGGAATGCTTCATGACGGGTGATGAATACTCCGAGACGGTCGAACGGGACCTGCGACAAGTCGGGGGCGCGCTCTTCGATGACACGCTCGCCGTGCTGACTCCACCCGAGCCCGTCGTGGTACGCGAGTCGGTGTCCGTGCAGGACGCGGTGCGCGCGATGCTCGCGAAGCGGCAGGCCGGCGTGCTGGTCGTCGACGACGACGCCCGGCTGATCGGCATCTTCACCGAGCGCGACGTGCTGATGCGGGTCGTCGGGCAGGGGCTCGACGCGGCGCGGACGCCGCTCAGCCAGGTCATGACGCGGAATCCGGAGGCGCTTCAGCTGCGGGATCGGGTCGCGAACGCCCTCCATTCCATGGCGGTCGCCGGTTATCGCACGGTGCCCATCGTGGACGCCACCGGCCGGCCGATCGGCGTCGTCACCGCGAGCGACATCAACCGATGGCTCGCCGGGCTGTTTCCGGAGGCGGTGCTGAACCTCCCACCCGGCGATCAGATCAAACATCCCGGGCAGATCGACGCAGGCTAGGGCAGGAAAACGTTGCCCGTCCCGGGCGCCTCCGATAATATGGTTTGGGTCTGCAAAGACCGCCGCGCCCAGGCCGGGAGCGGCGCCTTGCGGTTTCCCCTGAGCGTCGAGATCGAAGGTCAGCGTGCGCGCGGTGAACGGGGGCCGGCCTCTGCCGGCGCGCGGACCACGACGCGGACCAGGAATCGAGGAGAGACGATCGATGGCTAAGATGGTGGCTCCCGCGACGGCGACGAAGGCGCGGCGGGAACTGGAACGGGCGGTCGTCCGGTTCGCCGGCGACTCCGGTGACGGCATGCAGCTCACCGGCGAGCAGTTCACGACGGAGTCGGCGTGGGCGGGCAACGACATCGCCACGCTCCCGAACTTCCCGGCCGAGATTCGCGCCCCTGCCGGCACGCTGTTCGGCGTGTCGTCGTTCCAGTTGCAGTTCGGCAGCCAGCGCGTGTACACGCCGGGCGACCGTCTCGACTGCCTCGTCGCGATGAATCCCGCGGCGCTCAAGGTTCACCTCGCGGACCTCAAGCCCGGTGGGCTGCTCATCGTCAACACCGCGGCGTACGACAAGCGCAACCTCGACAAGGCCGGCTACGCGGCGAACCCGCTCGACGACGCCGCGCTCGCCGAGCGCTATCGCCTGCACAAGGTCGACATGACCGGGCTCACGCTCGAGGCGCAGAAGGACCTGCCGCTGAACGCGAAGGAGAAGGACCGCACCAAGAACTTCTTCGCGCTCGGTCTCGTGTCCTGGATCTACACGCGTCCGCTCGAGCCGACGCTCGACTGGATCGGCAAGAAGTTCGCGAAGAGCAAGGACGTGGCCGAGGCGAACACGCGCGTGCTCAAGGCCGGCCACGCGTTCGGCGAGACCGCGGAGATCTTCAGCGAGCACTACACGATCGAGGCCGCCGAGATGCCGCCGGGCCTCTACCGCGCGATGACCGGCAACCGCGCGCTCGCGTGGGGCCTGCTCGCCGCGGCCGAGCGCTCGCAGCTGCCGATCGTCTACGGCGCGTATCCGATCACGCCGGCGTCGTCGATTCTCGAAGAGCTCGCGATGCACAAGCGCTTCCGCATCCGGACGATCCAGGCGGAGGACGAGATCGCCGCGGTCACGGCCGCGATCGGTGCGTCGTTCGGTGGCGCGATCGGTGTCACCGGCTCGAGCGGACCCGGCATCGCGCTCAAGGGCGAGGGCATCGGGCTCGCGGTGATGGCCGAGCTGCCGCTGGTGATCTTCAACATCCAGCGGGGCGGACCGTCGACGGGCCTGCCGACGAAGACCGAACAGGCCGACCTGATGCAGGCGCTCTACGGCCGCAACAGCGAGTCGCCGATCGTCGTGATCGCGCCGGCGACGCCGGGCGACTGCTTCTACATCGCGTACGAAGCGGTCCGCATCGCCGCCAAGTACATGGTGCCCGTCATGGTGCTGTCGGACGGGTTCCTCGCGAACGGCTCGGAGCCGTGGCTGATTCCGGATCCGTCGACGCTGCCGGCGACGAACGTCGAGTTCCGGAGCGAGCAGGAAGGATTCTTTCCGTACCTGCGCGACCCCGCGACGCTGGCGCGGCCGTGGGTGCGGCCGGGCACGCCGGGGCTCGAACACCGCATCGGCGGGATCGAGAAGCAGGACGTGACCGGCAACATCTCCTACGATCCCGAGAACCACGACCACATGGTGCGGACGCGCGCGGAGAAAGTGCGCCGTGTCGCGCAGGAGATCCCGCCGACCTCGATCAACGGGGCGGCCACGGGCGACCTCCTCGTCGTCGGGTGGGGCAGCACGTACGGCTCCATCACCGCCGCCGTCGAACGGGCGCAGGCGGACGGCAAGTCGGTGGCGTCGATCCACCTCCGGCATCTCAACCCGCTGCCGCCGGACCTCGGTCACATCCTCCGCGAGTACCGCAAGGTCCTGGTGCCGGAGATCAACTCGGGCCAGCTCGTACGCATGCTGCGGGCGGAGTATCTGGTCGATGCCGTCGGTTTCAACCGCGTCCGCGGTCTGCCGCTGATGAGCGACGAGATTTACGAGGCCATCAACCAACTCATCGGGGAGCGCCAATGAGCTCGTTGGGCACCGGGGCGGGGGCCGCAGCGGCGCCGAAGTACACCAAGAAGGACTTCGAGTCCGACCAGGACGTGCGGTGGTGCCCCGGCTGCGGGGACTACGCGATCCTGTCGGCGATCCAGAAGTCGATGCCCGACCTCGGCGTGCCGAGAGAGAACATCGTGTTCATCTCGGGCATCGGCTGCTCGAGCCGGTTCCCGTACTACATGAACACGTACGGGTTCCACACGATCCATGGCCGCGCGCCCGCGATCGCCACCGGTCTCCGGCTCGCGCGCCCGGACGTGAAGGTGTTCCTCGTCACGGGTGACGGCGACGGGCTGTCGATCGGCGGCAACCACATGCTGCACATCCTCCGCCGCAACGTGGACGTGACGATCCTCCTCTTCAACAACCGGATCTACGGGCTGACGAAGGGCCAGTACTCGCCGACGAGCGAGCTCGGGAAGGTCACGAAGTCGACGCCGATGGGCTCGGCCGACCGCCCGATCAACCCGCTCGCGTTCGCGCTCGGCTGCGGCGCCACCTTCGTTGCCCGCACGGTCGACCGGAACATCCCGCACATGGACGCGATGCTCAAGCGCGCCGCCCTGCACAAGGGCACGGCGTTCCTCGAGATCCTCCAGAACTGCCCCGTCTACAACGAGGGCGCCTGGAACGTCGTCTACGAGAAGGAGTCGAAGCTCCAGTTCGAGCTGCGGCTCGAGCACGGCAAGCCGCTGCTCTTCGGCCCGCCGGACGATCGCCGCGCGGTCATCATGGACGGCGTGGTGCCGACGGTCGTGAAGGCGAAGGACGTGCCGGAAAGCGCGCTCTGGGTCCACGACGAGAAGAACGTCAACGCGGCGAAGCTCATCGCGGATCTCTTCGCGCCGGACTTCCCCGTGCCGATCGGCGTGCTGTCGGCGATCGAGGGGCCGGTCTACGAGGACGTGCTGCTCGAGCAGGAGCGCCGGGCGATCTCCGATCGCGGTCCCGGCGAGATCGCGAAGCTCCTGACCTCCGGCGATACCTGGAAGATTTGATTGAGTTGGGGGGGAGCGAGCGCCGCTCCTCCCCCAACCCCCCCCACCGCTCGGCGGGCGGGGGGTTGATCGGTCGCGCCGCTCCAGCCTGCCTGAGAGGGTTGCGCCGGCGAAGCCGGCGCTCGAACACGCGATGACAGTATCCTCGTCGCTCGTCACCGAGCTCGAACGGATCGTCGGCGCATCCGGAATCGTCACGTCGCACGAAGGTCGCATGACCTACGAATGTGACATGCACGTCTTCTACAAGGGCGAGCCCGACGTCGTCGTGCTCCCCGCCGATCGCGAGCAGGTGCAGGCCGTCGTCCGCGCGTGTCGCGCCGCCGCCGTCCCGATCATTCCGCGCGGCTCCGGCACCGGGCTCATCGGCGGGGCGATGGCGCCGATCGGTGGCGTGATGATCGGCCTCAACCGCATGACTCGGATCCTCGACATCGACGTGCGCAACCGCTGCGCCGTCGTGGAGCCCGGGCTCATCAACCTGATGCTGACGAAGGCCGTCGCGGCGCGCGGATGGTTCTTCGCGCCCGATCCCTCCAGCCAGATGGTGTCGTCGATCGGCGGCAACGTGTCGACGAACGCCGGCGGCCCGCACTGCCTGAAGTACGGCATCACGACCAATCACGTCCTCGGCCTCGAGATCGTGACGAGTCGCGGCGACGTGCTTCGTCTCGGCGGCAAGGTCGCCGACCGGCCGGGCTACGACCTGACCGGCGCGGCGATCGGCGCGGAAGGCACGTTCGGTGTCGTCACCGCCGTGACCGTCCGGCTGCTCCACGTCCCCGAGGCGGTGAAGACGATCCTCGCGACGTTCTCCGACATCGAGACGGCGTCGGAAGCCGTGTCGGCGATCATCGCCGCCGGCATCATCCCGGCCGCGCTCGAGATGCTCGACGACGTCATGATCCGCGCGATCGAAGAAGGGATCGGCGCCGGATACCCCAAAGACGCCGGGGCCGTGCTCCTGATCGAGCTCGACGGGCCCGCGGCGGAAGTCACGGTGCAGGCGGATCACGTCGCCGCGATCTGCCGCGCGCGCGACTCGCTCGACGTGCGCGTCGCGCGCGACGACGCGGAGCGGGCGCTGCTCTGGAAGGGACGGAAGGAGGCGGCGGGCGCCATCGGCCGCATCGCGCCGAGCTTCCTGCTGCAGGACGCCGTCGTGCCGCGGTCCAAGCTGCCGCAGATCATGCGCGAGATGCGGGCCATCAGCGAGCGGCACCGCGTGCTCTTCGCGAACGTCTTTCACGCCGGCGACGGCAATCTCCACCCGCTCATCTGCTACGACGAGAGCAACGGCGACGAGCTCGAGCGCGCCAAGGCCGCCAACGAGGAGCTGCTCCTCGCGTGCATCGCGCTCGGCGGCAGCGTCACCGGCGAGCACGGCATCGGCTTCGACAAGGCGAGGCACCTGACGTTGCAGTACGCCGAAGCCGACCTGAACTTCATGTACCGCCTGCGCCGGGCGTTCGATCCCGACGGCCTCATGAATCCGCGCAAGCTGCTCCCGTCGCATCCCGCGTGCGGTGAAGGATTCCGTCCGCACCGGCCGGCGCTGCCCGAAGGCACGTGGGTGTAGGGGTGGCGACGTCCGTGCGCTCGCTCGGCGCCGCGCTCGCCGCGATCGTGGGCCGTGATGCGGTCAGCGACGACGCCGCGCGGACCTCGGCGGCCGCACTCGACGGTGTCGTGCCGCGCGCGGTCGTCCGTCCGTCGTCGACGGAGCAGGTCGCGCACGTGCTCGTGCTCGCGCACGAGGAACGCCTCGTCGTCGCGCCGCGAGCGCGGGGGACGTCGCTCGACGCCGGCACCCCGCCGGTGCGCGTCGACCTCGTGCTGGACATGACCGGCCTCGACCGCGTGCTCGAGTGGAGCCCCGACGACCTCACCGCGAGCGTCGAGGCCGGCATCACGCTCGGCACGTTGAACGAGACGGTGCTCGGGCCCAGGCGGCAGGCGCTGCCGCTCGACCCGGTTGGCTGGCGACGCCGGAGCGTCGGCGGCGTCACCGCGACGAACGCGAGCGGTCCGTGGCGCGCGCGGTACGGCACCATGCGGGATCTCCTGCTCGGTGTCCGATTCGTCCAGGCGGACGGCGTCGTGACCTGGGGCGGCGCGAAAGTCGTGAAGTCGGTGACGGGCTACGACGTGCCGAAGCTGATGGTCGGCGCGCTCGGGACGCTCGGCGTGCTGACGGAGCTCACGCTGCGGCTCCATCCGCTGCCCGAGACCGAGCGCACGTGGTTCGTGACCGGGCCGTCGCTCGAAATGATCCAGGCGTGCCTCGATGCGCTGATCGATTCGGCGCTGCAGCCCACGCGCGTGGACGTGCTCGACACGCTCGCGCTCGCCGGCTTCGGCGCCGGGGACGCGAAGGCCGCGCTGGCCGTCTCGTTCGGCAGCGTCGCCGATGCCGTGCACGAGCAGGGCGAGCGCCTCGTCGCGATCGGCCGCGGCGCGGGCGCGTCGGTCACCGAACGCCCGATGGAGCTCTGGCACGACCTCGAACGCGTGACCACTCCGGCCGCCGGCGACGTCACGCTCGACATCGCGACGTTGCCCGCGCGCATCGCGGAGACGCTGCGCGCGTTCGGACGCGAAGAGGCGACGCTCGGCCGCGGCGCGCGGTCGATCGTGACGGGCCGTGGCACGGTGGGCGCGCTGACCGCGGTCGTCAAAGGTGCCGCGCCCGCCGCCGTCGCATCGCTCGTCACGCGGTTGCGCGCGATCGTCGCCGATCACGACGGCAGTGTCGTCGTGCGTGGCGGGCCGCGCGAGGCGCGCGCCGCGATCGATCCGTGGGGCCCGCTCGATCCCCACGTCATGGACCTCACGCGCACGATCAAGCAGACGTTCGATCCGCGCGGCGTGCTGAACGCCGGCCGCTTCGTGGGCGGTCTGTGAGCACGCACACGCACGGCGCGCCGCCGACCAACGGTCCGTCGCTCGCGGATCTCCGCAAGTGCGTCCACTGCGGCATCTGCCTGCCGCAATGCCCGACGTACGTGACGCTCGGCGAGGAGATGGATTCGCCGCGCGGCCGCATCTATCTGATGCGCGCGGCCGCGGAAGGCCGCATCGGCCTGACCGAGACGCTGACGCATCACCTCGATCTCTGCCTCGGCTGCCGCGCGTGCGAAACGACCTGTCCGTCCGGCGTGCCGTTCGGGCGGCTGCTCGAAGAGACGCGCGGACGGATCGAGCGTGAGACGCCGCGACGGGGCTGGCTGGATCGTGTCATCTACGCGGTGTTCCCGGATCCCACGCGGGTCGGACGCGCCCTGCGTCTTCATGATCTGTACGAGCGGTCGGGCGCGCGGCGGCTCCTGCGCACGTCCCGCGTGCTCGACCGGTTTCCGCGACTGCGCGCCCTCGAGGCGCTGGCGCCGGACCGCCGCGATGCGCGCGCCGGGACGCCGCTGCCCGAGTTCATCCCGGCGGCCGGCAAACGCCGCGGGCGGGTGGGGCTTCTCACCGGATGTGTCCAGCGCCATCTCTATCCCGGCGTGAATCGCGACACGGCGCGCCTGCTGTCGCTCGCCGGATGGGACGTCGTGATCCCGGCGTCGCAGCCGTGCTGCGGCGCGCTCGAGCTGCACGCCGGCCGGCTCGACACGTTCCGCGCGCGCGCGCGCGACCTCGCCGCGGCGTTCCCGGCGGACGTCGACTGGATCGTCACGAATGCCGCGGGCTGCGGGTCGGCGATGAAGGAGTACGACCACTGGCTCGACGCGCCGGCGGCGCGTCGGATGGCGCTCATGACCAAGGACGTGAGCGAGCTCCTCGCCGATGCGGAGCTGGCGCTCGGACGGCTCGACGTGACCGTGACGTATCACGACGCCTGTCATCTCGCGCACGGCCAGCGGATTCGCGTCGAGCCGCGCGCGCTGCTGCGGCGCATTCCGGGCCTGAAGCTCGTCGACCTCGCCGAGAGCGACCTCTGCTGCGGAAGCGCCGGCGTCTACAATCTGCAGCATCCCGAGATCGCCGATCAGCTGCTCGAGCGGAAGGTCGCGCGCATCGCCGAGACGGGCGCCCGGGTGATTGCCGCGGGAAATTTGGGCTGTCTCATGCAGATCGCGAAGGGCTGTCGCGAGCGCGGGCTCGACGTCGAGGTCGTGCATCCCGTGGAGCTGCTGGCGCGCGCGGCGGATCGCGCCGTGGAGGTGTCGTCGTGAAGATCAGGGTCAAGGACCACGTGAAGCTCTCGCCCGACAAGATGGCGAAGACCGCGCTCGCGACCACACCGCGCGCGCAGCTCGACGTCTACTGCCTCGGCCCCGGCCAGTCGCAGAAGGCGCACGTCCACGCCGATCAGGACAAGATCTGCTACGTCGTCGAAGGGCGCGGCCGGTTCGGTGTCGACGGCGCGCAGGAGATCCTGGAGCCGGGCGAAGCGATCGTCGCGCGCGCGGGCACGTCGCACGGCATCGAGAACGCCGGCGACACGCCGCTGGTCGTGCTGGTGGTCGTCACACCACCGCCGCCTCACGTATGACCGCCGGCGATCCCGAGACGGGCCCCGGGTTCCCCGGGGACCGTCGAGCGTCCGGGGGTCTGGGGGCCATGTCGGGGCCCCCAGTTTCAAGAGTCGCCTTCATGGTGACGTGCCTCGGGGATCTGTTCTATCCCGAGGTCGGCGTGCGCATCGTGCGCCTGCTGCGCGGTCTCGGCGTCACCGTCGAGTTTCCCGCCGGTCAGACGTGCTGCGGCATGCCGCTCTTCAACAGCGGCTACCATGCGGACGCCACCGACGTCGCGCGCCGGACGATCGCGCTCTTCAAGGACGCCGAAGCCGTCGTCGTGCCGTCGGGCTCGTGCGCCTTCATGGTGAAGCACGAGTACCCGAGCCTGTTCACGGATCCCGCCGAGCGGCGTGATGCCGACGCGCTGGCGGCGAAGACGTGGGAGCTGTCGCAGTTTCTCGTACGCGGCCTCGGGCGCACGCGGTTCCGAAGCGAGATCCGCGGCCGCATCGCCTATCACGACTCCTGCCACCTGCTCCGTGGCCTCCACGAGTCCGAATCGCCGCGCGCAATACTGAGATCTCTCGAAGGCGCGGAGTTCGTCGAGCTCCCGGCCTCGGACGAGTGCTGCGGGTTCGGCGGCTCGTTCTCGGTCCGGCTGCCCGAAGTGTCGACGGCGATCCTCGACCGCAAGCTGAAGAACCTCGAAGCGAGCGGCGCCGACTGCCTGGTCGCGTGCGACGCGGGGTGCCTCATGCAGATGCGCGGCGGGCTCGGACGACGGGGCTCCCGCCTGCGCGCGCTCCATCTCGCCGAGGTGCTGGCGCCCAATGAGTGAGCCCGAGCTCGCCACACCGTTTCGCGAGCGAACGGGCCGCGCGCTCGGCGACCGCTTCCTCCAGCAGGCGCTCGACATCGCGACGACGAAGTTCATCGTCCTGCGGCGCGAGGCCTTCGAGAACCTGCCCGAGGGCGACCGCCTGCGCGACCGCGCGCGCGAGATCAAGGAAGCGACGCTCCAGCAGCTCGATCGCCATCTCGATCGCCTGATCGACGAGATCGAGCGGCGCGGCGGTCACGTCCACTTCGCGACGACCGCGGAGGAAGCGCGCGCCATCGTGCTCGGCATCGCACGGCGCACCGGCGCGCGGACCGCCGTGAAGGCGAAGTCGATGGCGACGGAGGAGATTCACCTGAACGAGGCGCTCGAAGCGGCGGGCGTGGCGCCGATCGAGACCGACCTCGGTGAGTACATCATCCAGCTCGCGCACGAGCGTCCCTCGCACATCATCGCGCCCGCGATCCACAAGACCCGCGGCCAGGTCGCGGAGCTCTTCGCGAGGGAGCTCCGGCGCCCCGGCCTGTCCGACGACCCGGAGATCCTGACGCGCGTGGCGCGCGAGGAGCTGCGCGAGAAGTTCCTCGCCGCCGACCTCGGCATCACCGGCGCGAACTTCGCCGTGGCCGAGACCGGCTCGGTCGTGCTCGTGACCAACGAGGGGAACGGCCGGATGTCGACGTCGCTGCCGCGCGTTCACATCGCGGTGATGGGCGTCGAAAAGGTCATTCCCTCGATGACGGATCTCGTCGTGTTCCTCGCGATCCTCGCGCGGAGCGCGACGGGACAGCGGTTGAGCGTCTACACGACGCTGGTGCAGGGACCGAAGCGTGCGGCCGAGCTCGAGGGCCCGGACGAGTTTCACCTCGTCCTCCTCGACAACGGCCGCATCCCACAGATCGCCGGACCGCTGCGCGAGGCGCTCTCCTGCCTGCGCTGCGGCGCGTGCCTGAACGTCTGCCCGGTGTATCGACAGATCGGCGGCCACGCGTACGGGTACACGTATCCGGGCCCGATCGGCATTCTGCTCACGGCGATGCTGAACGGCCCGACCTCCGTGAAGGACCTCGCGCACGCGTCGTCGCTGTGCGGCGCGTGCGCCGACGCGTGCCCGGTACGGATCGACATTCCGAGGATGCTCGTGACGCTCCGGAAGGAAGTGAACGAGCAGCGCATCGCGCCGTGGACCGAGCGCGTCGCGTTCACGATCCTCGGGAAGGTCCTGACGCGCCCGGCGCTCTACCGGCTCGCACGCTCCTTCGGGCGAATCGCGCAGCGGCCGTTCGCGCGCGACGGCGCGATTCGCCGCGTCCCACTCGCGTTCGGTGAGTGGACCCGGTCGCGCGATCTCCCCGCCGTCGCGCCGCGGACATTCCAGGAGCAGTGGGCGGAGCTCGAACGGGAGCGCGCGCGATGACGACGCGGGCGCAGTTCCTCGACCGCATCCGCGCCGAGATGGGCAAGACGCGCGGGTCGTTCCCGTCGCGCGTCTCCGAGCGTCCGGCGCGACCGGTCGAAGCGGCTGACATCATTCGTCGCCAGCTCGCCGAGCGATGGCCGGACACGCTGGAGCGATTCCGCACGGAATTCGAGCGCGTGGGCGGGGTCTTCCACCGCGTCGCGACGGCGTCGGACATCCCCCGCGCCGTCGGCGCGATCGCGCGGGAGCGCGACGCCCGTGATCTCGTCGCGTGGCACGCGGCCGGGATCGGCGCGGACGTCGAGGCCGGCCTGGTGAGCGAAGGGCTCGCGGTTCGCGCCGTATCGCTCGGCGCGACGGATGCCGAACGCCGCGAGCTGCGCGCGGCATCGGCGACGGCAGCGCTCGGGCTGACCGGCGTGGATCTCGCGATCGCCGAGATGGGCACGATGGTGTTGCGGTCCGGAGCCGGCCGGCCCCGGTCGACGTCGCTGCTGCCGCCGTGCCATGTCGCCGTCTTCGATCCGTCGGTGCTCGTCGAATCGCTGGAGCAGGCCGGCGTGTTCCTCGAAGCGTGGCATGCCGAGGGCGGCGACTGGGGCGCGATGATCAACTTCATCACCGGTCCGAGCCGCACGGCCGACATCGAGCTGACGCTGACGCGCGGCGTGCACGGACCGAAGGAAGTCCACGCGGTGTTCGTCGAAGGCGGCCTGCGTGGCTGATCGCTACTTCAGTCCGGAGGAAGTCGAGGCGCTCGTTCCCGATCTCACGCGGCTGATGGGCGAGGTCATGGACCGCCACGGTGCGGTGCAGGCGCTCGGCGAACGCGTCCGCGAGGAGCGCCAGCGGCTCACGATGGCCGGCGGCGGCATGCCGTCGGCGTCGTGGCGCGAGGACGCGGCGCGCCTCGAGCGATTGCTGGCGGAAGTCCAGGCGCGGCTGAAGGCGATCGGCGCGCTCGGCGGTGTCGTCAAGGATCTCGGGCAGGGCCTCGTCGACTTTCCGCATCTGCGCGAAGGCCGCGAGGTGAATCTCTGCTGGAAGTACGGCGAGACCGCGATCCGGTTCTGGCACGGCCTCGACGAAGGTTTCGCGGGGCGGCAGCCGCTGTGACCAGTCCGGCGCCGGTGCAGGCGATCCTCTTCGACCTCTTCGACACGCTCGTCCTCTTCGAGCGCGAGCGATTGCCGCGCCTGGTCGTGAACGGCCGCGAAGTGCGGTCGACGGCCGGTCAGCTGCACGAGGTGCTGCGCCGCCACGCGAACACGGTCCCGCTCGACCAGTGCTACGACGCGCTGCTGTGGAGCTGGCAGGAAGCGGAGCGGCTGCGCGCGGTGGATCACCGCGAGGTGCCGGCCGCCGAGCGGTTCGGCTTCTGGCTCACGCGGCTCGACGTCGATCCCGCCGGTTGTCCCGCCGGGTTCGTCGAATCGCTGCTCGACACGCATCGCCGCGAGCTCGCCAAGGCGGCGGAGTTTCCCGCGCACCATGGACCGCTGCTGGAACGGCTCGCGCAGCGGTTCCGGCTCGCCGTCGTGTCGAACTTCGACTACACGCCGACGGCGCTCGGCATTCTCGAGGCCGGGGGCGTCGTCGACCTCTTCGCGACCATCGTCGTCTCCGACGAGGTGGGCTGGCGCAAGCCGCGACGCGAGATCTTCGACGTTGCGCTCGAGCGGCTCGGCGTGGCGCCGGCCGACGCGGTGTTCGTCGGCGACCGCGCGGACATCGACGTCCTCGGCGCGCAGCGCGTCGGCATGCGCGTCGCGTGGATCAACCGCAAGGCGGAGCCGCTGCCTCCGGACATTCCGCCGCCCACGTGGGAACTCCGCGATCTCGCGGAGCTGGAAGGATTGATTTAGAGTGACGGCGTCGTCGCCACGCATCGGCTGGCCCTCCGGCTGCATCTAATACGGCGGGGAAAGGAGCCGAACGCATGGCCGTGACGCGCAGAATCGTCATCATCGGGTCGGGTCCCGCGGGGTATACGGCGGCGATCTACGCCGCACGCGCGAACCTGGCGCCGCTCATGATCTCGGGCATCCAGGCGGGCGGGCAGCTCATGCTGACGACGCTCGTCGAGAACTACCCCGGGTTCGTCGACGGCCTGATGGGCCCGGATCTGATGGAAGCGATGCGCCAGCAGGCCGAGCGCTTCGGCACCGAGATCATCGCCGAGGACGTGACCGCCGTCGATTTCTCCCGCCGCCCGTTCCACGTGCGCACGGGCGACCGCGAGTACGACGCGCTGACCGTGATCATCGCGACGGGCGCGTCCTCGAAGATGCTCGGCGTGCCGAGCGAGAAGCTGCTCATGGGCCGCGGCGTGTCGACGTGCGCGACGTGCGACGGGTTCTTCTTCCGTGACCAGAACATCATGGTCGTCGGCGGCGGCGACAGCGCGATGGAAGAAGCGCTCTATCTCGCGCGCCTCGGGCGCAAGGTCGAGGTCGTGCACCGCCGCGATCGGCTCCGCGCCTCGAAGATCATGCAGGAGCGCGCGCTCAAGAACCCGAAGATCAGCTTCGTCTGGAACAGCGTCGTGGACGACATCCTCGACGCCTCGGCCGGCAAGGTGACGGCGGTGAAGCTGCGCGACGTCGACACGGGCGAGGTGACGGAGCGCCCCGTCGACGGACTGTTCGTCGCGATCGGCCACCAGCCGAACACCGGCATCTTCCGCGGCCAGATCGATCTGTTGCCGAATGGCTACGCCCGTGTCACGCCGGGCACGACGCAGACGTCGGTGCCGGGCGTGTTCGCGGCGGGCGACGTGCAGGACTCGATGTGGCGGCAGGCGGTCACGGCGGCGGGCACGGGCTGCATGGCCGCGCTGGAGGCCGAGCGTTACCTCGAAGCGACGTACCCGGGGTAATCGATCGGGTTGACGAGGACCGCCACGGCTCCGCCGGGCCGGTTCCGAGCGGGCCGGAGCCCGCGACGCCACATCACGACGAGGATCGGCGCGCCGAGGAGGACGGGACCGACCTCGAGCAGCCAGGTGAGACGGTCGTGGGGCGCGAGGCCGGAGAGACCGAGCAGCAGGAGCGCGGCGCCGAGAAGAGCGCGCGGCTCGCGCGTGGTCGTCAGCTGCCGACGCGGAGCGTCGCGCCGAGGTCGCGGAGCAGCGCGATCGTCGACAGGTACGAGAGCTTGCCGGTGCGCGGGTTCTCCGACGGCACGTTCTCGACGTCGATCCGCAGCGCGCCGAATTCGCCCTCGACGCTGATCCGGTGCTGATTGCGCGTCAGGCCCGGCACCGCCCAGATCCGGATGCGCGTGCGCTCCGGACCGATGCCGGCCAGCGACAGCGCCGCGAGGACGTTCACGTTGGCGGGGAAGGCGCGGCACGCGTCGGTCGCCGGGCCTTCGAAGATGACGGTGTCCTCGCGGATCGCGTCGAGGTCGATCTTCTGCTCGACGATCCACGGCGCGCCGGCCAGGCCGCGCGGCGGCTTCCGCGTCTCCATCGTGACGCTCCGGACGTCACCCACGCGGGCGCCCTTCACGCCGTCGAGGCCGGCGATCGCGCCGGACGGCACGTGGATCCGGCAGCCGCTCGACTGCGCCAGCTTCACCCAGTCGTCGCGGCCGAGCAGGCCGCCGCACGACAGCACGACGAGGTCGCGGCCCCGGCCGAGCGCCTTCGGCGCGATCTCTTCGAGATGCGCCTGGGTGGACGCCTCGACGAGCAGATCGGAGGCCTCGATCAACTCGTCGAGCGTGTGGAACGGCGGCTTCGTGCCGAGCGTCTTCAAAAAGCCCTCGGCCCTCTCGCGGTTGCGCGCGGTCGCGCCGGCGAGCGCGAGACCCGGAATGCCGTCGTCGAGCGCCTCGGCGACCCGGCGGCCGATGGCGCCCAGCCCGATGACCCCGACGCGTCGGAGATGTACGTTCACGGTTCGACTATCGCATAATCGCGGTTGAGCCGTGGAGAGCCTCGGACCCAAGCGCGTCCGGTCGCGAACGACGGCGGCGAGCCTCGCGCTCCGCGCTCCGCTCGAACGCCTCTACCGCGACTTCGATTACGCCGGCCGCGTCGAACGCGACGCCATTCGCTTCCCGCTCCGGTATCCCGATCCGCGCGACCGCGAGGTCGTCGCGCTCCTGACCGCGTGTCTCGCGTACGGGCGCGTGGATCTCTTCGGTCACGCGCTCGAAGGCGTGCTCGCCGCGATGGGATCACCGTGGGCGTTCATCCGCGACTTCGATCCCGACCGGGACGCCGAGCGCTTCCGCGACTTCATCTACCGGTTCAACCGTCCGCGCGACGTCGTCGCGTTCTGTGTCGCGGCGCGCGACGTGCTCGCGCGGCACGGCAGTCTCGAGAAATGCTTCATCGCGGGCGACCCGGATCCCGCCGGGCCGATCGGTCCGGCCCTCGAGCGCTTCGCGCGCGCGTTTCTCGAGGCCGACCTCCGCGGCGTGTTCCCGGGCGGGCAGCGCTCGCGCGGGTATCGGCACCTGTTTCCGCTGCCGTCCGCCGGCGGACCGTGCAAGCGCCTGCATCTGTTCCTGCGATGGATGGTGCGACGCGAGCCGCCCGACTTCGGGCTCTGGACGTCCGTCTCGCCGGCGCGTCTGCTCATCCCGCTCGACACGCACGTCGAGAACATGAGCCGCGCCATCGGACTGACCCGCCGTCGCTCGCGCACCTGGCGGATGGCCGAGGAGGTGACGTCGCGCCTCGCGGCGATCGATCCGGACGATCCGGTGAAGTACGACTTCGCCCTCTGTCACAAGCGCATGTCAGGCGACTGTCGCGATCGCCGCGACCTCGTCGTGTGCGGGCCGTGCGGGCTGCGGGCCGTCTGCCGTCACTGGAAAGGGCGCCGCGGATGACCGCGGGCGCGGAGGAGGTGAGCCGGTGCTGGAGCTGACGCTCGTCGTGGCCGGTGTCGTCGTGGGCGCCGCCGTCGCCGCGTTCGTGGTGCGCGGGCAGGTCACCGCATCGGCGTCGCGCGAGCGCGCCGCGCTCGACAGTCGTCTCGCGGTGGCGGAGACGATGGAGAAGGAGCTGCAGAAGCAGCTGACCGAGCGCCAGCTCGAGATCGGCGATCTGCGCGCCGCGCTCGAGCGCGAGCGCGTGGAGCGCGCGCAGGCGGAGACGCGTTCGGAGGCCGCACGCGAGAGCCTCGAGGCCGAGCGACGCCTGCTGGAGGGGGCGCGCGAGCGGCTGGGCGACACGTTCAAGGCGCTCAGCGCCGACGCCCTCCGGCAGAGCAACACGCAGTTCCTCGAGCTCGCCCAGAAGACGCTCGAGGCGCAGTTCGGACCACGCGAGGCCGCGCTCAAGGATCTCGTGCAGCCGCTCGCCGACTCGCTCACGCGGTACGAGAAGCAGATCCGCGAGGTCGAAGCGGCGCGGCAGGACGCGTACGGGTCGCTGCGCGAACAGCTCCGCTCGCTCAGCGTCGCGAGCGAGCAGCTGCAGCGGGAGACCGGCACGCTCGTGACCGCCCTCAGCCGGTCGTCGCAGGCGCGCGGGCGGTGGGGGGAGATCACGCTGCGCCGGGTGATCGAGCTCTCCGGCATGACCGCGCGCTGCGATTTCAGCGAGCAGGTCACGGCCGACACCGAGGCGGGCCGCGTCCGCCCCGACGTGGTCGTGCATCTGCCCGACAAGCGCGAGATCGTCATCGACGCGAAGGCGCCGCTCAGCGCGTACTTCGAGGCGCTCGCCGCCACGCGGCCCGAGGATCGTCAGGCCGCGATCGCGCGCCACGCCCAGCAGCTCCGGCTGCACATGACGCAGCTCGCGGGCAAAACGTACTGGGCCGACTTTCCGGCGGCGTGCGATTTCGTCGTCATGTTCATTCCCGGCGAGTCGTTCTTCGGCGCCGCCATCGAAGCCGACGCCGCGCTCATCGAGGACGCGATGGCGCGCCGGATCGTGCTCGCGACGCCCACGACGCTGATCGCGCTCCTGCTCGCGGTGCACCATGGATGGCGGCAGGCGCAGATGGCGGAGAGCGCGAAGAAGATCTCGGATCTCGGCAAGGACCTCTACGACCGCGTCCGCACGCTCGGACGGCACTTCGAGAAGATGCGCAAGGGGCTCGTCCAGGCGACGGAGGCGTACAACGACGCCGCCGGGTCGCTCGAGCGCCGCGTGCTGCCGGCCGCGCGCAAGTTCGAAGAGCTCGGCGCGGCGTCCGGCGACGCGATCGCCGTCGTCGAGCCGATCGACCAGCAGCCGCGCGCCGTCACCGCGCCGGAGTTGCTCGTTCAGGACCCGCTGCCCGAGCTGAACCCGTGACGCTGACCGCGATCGACTGGGTCGTCATCGCGCTGTACTTCGTCGCCACCGCGATCGTCGGCCTGTGGTACGCGCGGCGCGCCTCGGCGTCGACCGAGGAGTTCTTCCTGTCGGGCCGGACGATGCCGTGGTGGCTGGCGGGGACGTCGATGGTCGCCACGACGTTCGCGGCGGATACCCCGCTCGCGGTGACCGGGATCACCGTGAAGAACGGCATCGCCGGGAACTGGATCTGGTGGTCGATGGTGATGAGCGGCCTCCTGACCGTCGTCTTCTACGCGCGCCTCTGGCGGCGCGCGGGCGTGATGACGGACGCCGAGTTCGCCGAGATCCGCTACTCGGGCCGGCCGGCCGCATTCCTGCGCGGCTTCCGCGCGTGTTACCTGGCGCTCGCGATCAACTCCGTGATCATCGGCTGGGTCACCTCGGCGATGGTGAAGATCGTCGGCGTGACGCTCGGGGTCGGCCGGATCGAGGCGACGGTCGGTCTCTTCGTGATCACCGGCGCCTATGCGGCGATCGCCGGGCTCTGGGGCGTGATCGTGACCGACTTCTTCCAGTTCATCCTCGCGATGATCGGATGCATCGCGCTCGCGTACTTCGCGCTCGGCGCCGTCGGCGGCATGTCCGGCCTGCTCGCGGCGCTGAACGCGAAGTATCCCGACGGCGCGCCGCTGGCGCTCGTGCCGCCGCTCGACTCGGCAGCCATGCCGGCGATCGCGTTCTTCGTGTATCTCGGCGTCAACTGGTGGGCGTCGTGGTATCCGGGCGCCGAGCCGGGCGGCGGCGGCTACGTCGCGCAGCGGATCATGTCGACCAAGAACGAGCGCCACGCGCTGCTCGCGGCGCTCTGGTTCAACATCGCGCACTACGCGCTGCGACCGTGGCCGTGGATCATCGTCGCGCTCGTCTCCATGGTCCTCTATCCGGGTTTGCCGGATCCCGAGATCGGCTACGTGAAGGTGATGGTCGATCATCTGCCGCCGTTCTGGCGCGGGCTGATGCTCGCGGCATTCTTCGCCGCGTACATGTCGACGATCTCGACGCAGCTCAACTGGGGCGCGTCGTATCTCGTCAACGACGTGTACCGGCGCTTCGCCGCGCCCGGGCGCAGCGAGCGGCACTACGCCGGCGCGGGCCGCGTCGCGACCGTCGTGATGATGATCGTGTCCGGCATCGTCGCCGCGAACATCGCGACCGTCGAGGGCGCGTGGAAGTTTCTCCTCGCGATCGGCGCGGGGACGGGCCTCGTGTATCTGCTGCGCTGGTACTGGTGGCGCATCAACGCGTGGTCGGAAGTGAGCGCGATGGTGGCGGCGCTGGTCGTGTCGCTCGGCGCGCAGGCGTTCGGGCTGTCGGCCGACGACCCGCGCGGCTTCGCGTGGCTGCTCCTCGTGACCACCACGATCACCACGATCGTCTGGCTCGTCGTCACGTACGCGACGGCGCCGGAGCCGCGCGAGCGACTGCTCGCGTTTTACGAGCGCGCGCGGCCGGGCGGACCCGGCTGGTCGGCGATCGTGCCCGGCGCGCGGGCGGATCGCGCGATCGGGCGCGGAGTTGCTCAGTGGGCGCTCGGCTGTTCGATCGTCTACCTCGGGCTCTTCGGCATCGGCGATCTCGTGCTCGGACGCGTCGGCCGTGGAATCGTCGCCATCGCGGTCGCGATGGCGCTCACGGCATGGCTCGTGCGCGCCACGGGCGGGGAAGACGCGCGAAGTCGCGTGGTATTATGAGCGGTGAATTTTTTCATGGCGTCGAGGAGGACGATGACCAATATCCCGATCCAGGTCTACGGCATCAACCTGCTGATCAAGCTGATGCCCGAAGGTCCGGCGGACGTTCGCGTGCACTGTCCGAAGGGCTCGCCCATTCTCTACGGGCAGGTGGTCGCGCGCGGCGACGGGTTCGACGAAGGCGCCAACGCGTTTCGTGAGATGCCGGCGATCAACACGGTCGTCGCATTCGAAGAAGGCGCGGAAGAAGTCGAAGGGCATTACTTCCGCGTCGCCGGCGAAGAGTACCGCGTCATCCGGCTCGACGCCGTCATCCTGTCTTTCCCGCACGAGTAACCGGCGCGCGCGCCGGCGTTCGACCGTGTCTCTCGCGAAGGTCCTCGCATCGATCGACGAGTCGGAGCTCGTGACACTCACGCGCGAGCTGATTCGCATCCCGAGCGTCGTGCGTCCCGGCGATCCATCGGCCACCGAAGCGGCCGTCGCCGGGCACGTCCGTGCCTGGCTCACGAAGGAAGGCTTCGACATCGAAGTGCAGGACGTGGCGCCGGGGCGGCCGAACGTCCTGGCATCGCTCGGTGACCGGAGCAACGGCAAGAGTCTCCTGCTCGAAGGGCACACCGACGTCGTCACCGAAGGGAACCCTGCCGAGTGGTCGCATCCGCCGTTCGATGCCGACCTCGTCGACGGACGCATCTATGGTCGCGGCTCGGCCGACATGAAGTCCGGCCTCGCGGCCGCGATGGTCGCGGCGGCGGCGATCAAGCGCGCGGGCGTGTCGCTGGCCGGACGCCTCGTCGTCGGCGCGCTCGTCGACGAGGAAGGCGACATGATCGGCGCGAAGCACCTCGTGACCACGCCGATCGGCCGCGAGCTGACGGCCGCGATCATCTGCGAGCCGGAGGAAAACGAGCTCTGCCTCGAGCAGCGCGGCGTCGTCTGGGCGCGTGTGACGGCGCGGGGTCGCATGGCGCACGGCGCGATGCCCGAAGCCGGCGTGAATCCGATCACGGCGCTCGCCGAAGTCGTGCGCGGCGCGAAGCCGCTGGAGCGCCGGCTGCGCGCGATCTGTGAGCGCAGCCGCTATCTGAAACCGCCGACGGTCACCCCGACGATCATGCGCGCGCCGTCACACGGCGTGCCGCAGTCGAACGTGATTCCATCGGCGGCCGAAGCGACGCTCGACATTCGTCTGACACCGGGACCCGACGAAGCGGCCATTCGGGCGGCCGTGGACGACGCGGTCGCCGCGGCCGCGAAAGCCGTGCCTGGCATCACGATCGAATGGCGCCCCGTGAACGGCTTCCGGCTGGCGACCAAGGTGGAACGCGCGGAGCCGCTCGTGACGGCGATGAGGAAGGCGTTTCGCAAGGCGGCGGGGCGCACGCCGAAGTTCGGCGGGGTGCCCGGCTCGACCGACGGCACCATCCTCCGCAGCGCGCTCGGCATTCCGATCGTGACGTGCGGCCCCGGCAACCGGCTGATCCCGCACCAGGTCGACGAGTACGTCGAAGTGCGCGAGATGGTCGAGGCGGCGCGCGTCTTTGCGGCGAGCGCGCTCGAATATTTGAAGTGAGCCAGCCGAGGCCGCGGCTTCGTCATGTCGAGGCCTTTCCGATCGAGCACGAAAGCCGCCCGTGCATCGGTCTGCGGGATCCGAGCGGCTACACGTCCGCGGTGATCCTCGTTCCGTGGGCCGCCCGGGAGATCCTCGCGCGATTCGACGGCCGGCACTCGATCGACGACATCCAGGCGGCGCTCGTGAAGACACACGGCGAGATCGTTCCGCGCGAGACCATCGACGGCCTGGCCCGCGCCCTCGACGAGCAGGGCTTTCTCGACGGTCCGAAGTTCGCCGAGCGGCGCCGCCGGATCGACGAGGTCTTTCACGCGGCCAGCGTGCGCGCCGCGACGCACGCCGGCGGCGCGTATCCCGGCGACGCCGACGGGCTTCGGCGCACGATGGACGCGTTCTTCGCGCCGCCGGCCGGTCCCGGCGTGATCGCCGGCGTCGGGCAGGGCGGCGAGCCCGTCGTCGGTCTCATCGCGCCGCACATCGACTTTCACCGTGGCGGCCCCGCGTACGCGTGGGCATACCGCGATCTCGGCGAGCGCGCGGACGCCGACCTGTTCGTCATCTTCGGCACCTGTCACGTCGGAATGCCCGACGCGTTTGCGGTGACGCGCAAGGCCTACGACACGCCATTCGGGCCGGCCGACGTCGATCAGGACTTCGTCGAGGCGCTCGTCCGCCGCGCGCCGCTCGACTGCTTCAGCTCCGAGATCGCGCACCGCAACGAGCACTCGATCGAGTTCCAGGCGGTGTTTCTCCGCTATCTCTTCGCGGGCCGTCGCGACTTCACGATCGTGCCGATCCTGACGAGCTTCGCGCAGGAAGCGCTCGCCGCGGGACGGACGCCGGAGGCCGACGCCTGCGTCACGGGGTTTCTCGACGCGCTCGTCGACACGGCGCAGGCGAGTGGCCGGCGTATCGCGTGGATCGCGGGAGCGGATCTCGCGCATGTCGGACCGCGCTTCGGTGATCCGCAGCCGCTGACTCCGACGGCGATGGACAAGCTCGCCGCCGAGGACCGCGCGATGCTGGACCCGGTGGTGGCCGGCGACGCGGCGGGATTCTTCGCCTCCGTCGCGGCGGACCGCGATCGCCGCCGCATCTGCGGTCTCTCGCCGATCTGGAGCCTGCTGCACGTGCTCGGCGGCCGGCCGGGCGAGCTCCGGCACTACGGCCACACGCCGGACCCGGACTGCGTGGTGAGCTTCGCGAGCGTGGTCTTCTGATGAGCACGCCGCCGGAAGCCGGGCGCACCCCCGGTGAGATGCCGCCGCCGAGCGACGATCAGGGCGGTGGGGGGGCCTGGGGGAGAAGCGGCGCCGCTCCCCCCCAACGTGAATGGTCGCTTCCCAAGCTTCGGATCGACGTCAACGGCGACTGGTACGACGACGACGTCCAGATCACGCATGCGGGCATCCTCGCCAACTTGCGCGGCAATCTCCGCCATGACGCCGAGGGTTATTTCATGCAGACGCGCGTCCGGATACCGGTCGACGTCGAGGACGCGCCGTGGGCGGTCGTGCGGATCGAGCGCCGTGGCGATGCGCTGCATGTTCTGCTGAACGACGGCACCGACGAGCCGATCGATCCCGCGACGCTCAGGATCGGACGCGACAACGTGCCGTACTGCACCGTGAAGGCCGGCCAGTTCGAGGCGCGCCTGTCGCGCGCCGCCGCATTCCAGCTCCTGGCGCTCTCGGAGCCCGAAGGCGGCGACGTCGTCCGCATCGGCGGGCGGACATATCCGCTGCGCCGGTCCGCATGACGACGTCGCGCGTCGCGCCGGACACCACCGGCCTCAACTTCTTCCGCGCGGACCCTGCGCTCGCGGATGCCGTCGCGGTGGCCGTGGCATGAACGATCAGTCCCGTGGGGTGAGGCGATGAAGACGGCGGCGGTCCTGATGGAGATCCTCTCGCGCGCCGGGGTTCGCTACCTGTTCGGCAACCCCGGTACGACGGAGCTCACGTTCCTCGACGCGCTGCCGGACTCGACGCTCGAGTACATCGTGGCGCTGCAGGAAGCGACGGCGGTGTCCGCGGCGGACGGCTTCGCGCAGGCGTCGGGCACGGTCGGCCTCGCGAACGTCCACGTCGCGCCGGGCGTGGCCAACGCGCTGTCGGCGCTGCACAACGCGTCGCGTTCACGATCGCCGGTCGTGCTGACGGCCGGGCAGCAGGATTCGCGGTTCCTCGCCGACGATCCGATCCTCTCCGGCGACCTGGTCCGGATGACGGAGCAGTTCACGAAGTGGTCGTACGAGCTGCGAACCGCCGCGGAAGCGCCCGCGATCCTGCGCCGCGCGCTGACGCTGGCGCTCTCGCCCCCGACCGGTCCGGTGTTCCTGTCGATGCCCATGGAGCTGATGACGGAACTCACCGACGACGCCGGTGATCCTCCCGGAGAGATCGCGCGCGCCAGCGCCCCGGACCCGGCGGCGATCGGGCGCGCGGCCGCGACGCTCCAGGCCGCGCGTTCGCCGCTGATCATCGCGGGCGACGGCGTCGCGCGGGGCGGCGCGGTCGGTGAGCTCGTCGCGCTCGCGGAGCTGATCGGTGCGCGCGTACAGGGCGAGCCGATCCATCGACGGCAGAGCTTTCCGGGCACGCATCCGCTGTGGCGCGGCGGTCTCTATCCGTCGCCGGCCGGCGTTCGCAAGGCGGTCGAGGAATCGGACGCGGTGCTGATCGTCGGCGCCAACGTCTTCACGTGGTTCCTCTACGCGCCGGGCGAGCCGTTCCCGCGGGAGACGCCGGTGATCCAGCTCGACAGCGACCCGCGCGAGATCGGACGGAGCTACCGCGTGGGGCTCGGCATCGTCGCCGACTGTCGTGCCGGGCTCGCCGCGCTGACGGCAGCGGTGGCCGCGAGGATGTCGGAGGCCGACCGCGCGGCCGCGCGCGAGCGCATCGAGCGCATCGGTCGCACGCGCGCCGAGCACGTCCGCCGCGCCCGCACCGCCGCGGACGCCGATCGCGATCGCACGCCGATCACGGTCCCCTGGCTCATGGCGACGCTCGGCGATCTACTGCCGGACGACGCGACCGTCGTCGACGAGTCGGCGAGCTCGCTCGGCCACGTGCTCCGGTACCTGCCGTTCAGGGCGGCGGATTCGTTCTTCGCGTCGAAGACGGGAACGCTCGGGTGGGCGATGGGCGCGGCGCTCGGGGTGCAGCTCGCGCGACCAGGCCGGAAGGTCGTCGCGACGGTGGGCGACGGCTCGGTGATGTACAGCCCGCAGGCGCTGTGGACCGCGGCGAAGTACCGGTTGCCGATCACGTACGTCGTGCCGAACAACACGTCGTACGCGATTCTCAAGGCCGGCATGCTCGGCATGGGACTCGATTCCGCGAAAACCGGCCGGTATCCGGGCATGGACCTGGTCGACCCGGAGATCGACTATCTCGGCCTCGCGAAGTCGCTCGGCGTGCGCGCCGAGCGCGTCGACAAGCCGGGCGAGCTGCGCGACGTGCTCGCGGCGTCGCTCGCGCACGATGGACCGGCCCTGGTCGACGTCACGATCGATCGCGGATTCAAGGCGCTCGGATAGGAGATCGCATGGCGACGCGGACGGGCGGGGCGTGGGTGGTCGAGGCGCTGGCGGCGGAAGGCGTGCGCCACGTGTTCGGCATTCCCGGCGTGCACAACCTGGCGGTGTACGACGCGCTGATCGGCGACGGCCGCATGACGCACGTGCTGGCGCGCCACGAGCAGGGCGCGGCGTTCATGGCCGACGGCTACGCGCGCGCCTCCGGTGAGCCGGGCGTGGTGCTCGTGACGACAGGTTCCGGCGCGACGAATGCGCTGACGCCGCTCGTCGAGTCGTACGCGGGCTCGATTCCCGTCGTGCTGCTGATGTCCGACGTCGCGACGGATCTGGTCGGCCGCGACCTCGGCGCGCTCCACGAGGTGCCGAACCAGATCGACTGCTTCAAGCCGGTCACGCGGCTGGCCGAGACGGTGATGGACGCGCGCGCCGTGCCGACGGCGGTGGCCGGCGCGTTCGATCTGTTGCGCGCCGGACGTCCCGGGCCGGTCGCGCTGTCGATCCCGAACGATCTGCTCTTCGCGAAGTTCGAGGCGTCGCTGCCGTCGTCGCGCGCCGGGCGCCGGCCGCCATGTCATCCGAACGAGATCGCCGAGGCGGCGCGGCTCCTCGCGCGCGCCGAGCGTCCGCTCGTGATCGCGGGTGGCGGCGTCGTGAGCGCGGACGCGTCGGCAGAGCTCGTGAGCGTCGCGCGTCGCCTCGACGCGCCCATCATCACGACCGTCATGGGGCGGGGCAGCATCGCCGAAACCGATCCGCTCTGGCTCGGCGTGCTGCCGAACAAGCGCGCGACGGAGACGCCGCTCGGCGAGGCGGACGTCGTGCTCGCGGTCGGCTGTCGCTTCGCGCATCGGTCCACGAAAGGGCTCCTGCTGAATCTCGAGTTCGCGCCGCACCAGCGCCTGATTCACATCGACATCGATCCGACGGTGTTCGGGAGGCTGTTCAAGCCGACGGTCGGCATCGTGGGCGACGCGAAGGACGGGCTCGCGCATCTCTCGACGGCGCTCGGCACGGAGCCGCCGCGCACCGCGTGGGGTCACGCGCACCTCGATGCGCTCCGCACGGCGGCGAGCGCGCGCTACACGCCCGCCGTCGCCGAGTTCATGCGCACGCTGCGCGCCGCGGTGCCGCCGGACGGCATCGTCGTGAACGATCAGACCGGCGTGAATTACTGGATGGAGTGGTTCTTCCCGGTGCTGGCGCCGCGGACGTTCCTCTATCCGGTCGGCTCGGCGACGCTCGGCTATGCGGTGCCGGCGGCGATCGGCGCGAAGTTCGCGAGGCCGGATCGTCCGGTGGTCGCGGTCGTCGGGGACGGTGGCTTCATGTTCAGCGTGAACGAGCTGGCCACCGCGGTGAAGTACCGGCTGCCGATCGTCTTCCTCGTGATGAACGACGAGCGCTACGGCGCGATCAAGTGGCTGCAGGAGAAGATGTTCACGGGGCGGTGGGGGGAGACGGAGCTGGCAAACCCGGACTTCCCGGCGCTCGCGCGCGCGTTCGGCGCGTACGGGGAGCGGGTGCCGTCGCTTGCAGCGCTGCCCGACGCGATGGCGAAGGCGTTTCGCGCCGACGGCCCGACGCTGCTGGAGTTCTCGCTGACGGTCGAGCCGCCCTGGGACCTCTGATCGTCACGCAAACGACGCTGCTCAGCTCTGCCGGCGCGTAAGGAGGACGCCATCAGGGAGAGCGTGGCCGCCGGTGGGCCCGTGGACGATCTGAAGAGGCCCGCTGGCGATATCTACATCGCAGCCAAGCGATTGTTCCCAACCCGTAAACTCGGAAGCGACAAGCGCGCCTTCATGAAAGGCATCTGCGCCCCTCTGATCCGACCTGGAAGCGCTGTGTACGCATCTCTCCGCGACGATGTCTTTGGCAAACGAGCAAGTGGATAGCTACGTGCCGACGAACTTCCGCTTTGAGTGGACCGGCTTCGCCGGCCGCTCACCGCGGCGTTCGCCGCACCAAGCCGCAGACGGCGTCTGCGGTACCATTCAGGCCGGGAGGGCACGATGATCCGGACGATTGAAGCTGTGGTCGACCCGAGCGGCAATGTGCGCTTGCTGGAGGATGTCGAGCTACCTGGACCGCGTCGGGCGCTCGTGACGATTCTGGACGATGCGCCTCGAAGCGGGGAAACCGCGCTTCTGAGCGAACAGGCCCTCGCCGATTGGAGCCGCCCCGAGGAAGACGCGGCGTGGTCGCACCTGCAGCCGGCAGGGTAGTTCTCGTTCCCTTCCCGTTCTCGGATCAAAACTCCGGCCGGCGATCGTCCTCGCCGACGCCGGCCGCGGCGATTGGATCCTCTGTCAGGTCACGAGCAATCCGTACGGTGATCCGCGCGCCGTGCACCTGAGCGACCTTAGCTTCGCTTCCGGCTCACTGCGTGCCGAGAGCTACGCTCGACCGGGCAAGCTCTTCACGGCAAGCCGCGATCTGATGGTCGCTGAGGTCGTCGCGCTCACGACCGCAGCGCTCCAGGAGGTCGTCGACGCGGTTGTCGCGATTATCCGGGGTCGGAGTCGAGATTGAAGCTGGACTCAAGGGCGTCGAACTTCCGAATGCAGCCGACCGCGGCGCGCTTCGCGCGCCGCGGCGGCTGATCCGTGCGTTCTGCGCCACCGCGCCTTTCGCTTGCTCATCGCTGCGCTCCTGGCCGGTTCCGTCAGTATTTGTTCCTGGCCAAGGTCATGGTCAGAGAGCTGGCATGGAACTTCGTAGTACCGACGACCGGTCGTCGTCGCTGAGATTCTGACCCGCCAGACGTCCTAGCGATCCGGTGCGTCTGCCCTCTTCGTCGGGCTCGCTCGCGCCTGCATACTGACGAGCCGGATGCGTGAACGCATGCGCGTCGGAGCGGCGCAGGTGGCGCCGGCGTTTCTCGACAAGCGCGCGACCATCGAGATGATCGCGCGCACGCTCGCGGACGCGAGCCGCCTCGGTCTCGACCTGCTCGTCTTTCCGGAGACGTTCCTCGCCGCGTATCCGTTCTGGCGCGGCGCCGTGTCCGTTCGCCGGGAGACCGAGCTCACGGTCGCGATGCAGCGCGAGGCGGTGAGGATCCCGTCCGCGGACACCGACGAGATCGCCGAGATGGTCCGCCGCGCGAACGTCAACTGCGTCATCGGCCTGAACGAGCTCGACGACCGGCCGGGCAGTCTCACCATGTACAACACGCTCCTCGTCGTCGCCCGCGACGGCCGGCTCCTCGGGCGGCACCGCAAGCTGATACCGACGCACTCCGAGCGCGTCTACTGGGGCATGGGGGACGCGCGCGACATCCGCGTGTTCGACACGGATCTCGGCACGCTCGGCGCGCTCATCTGCTACGAGCACCACGTCACGCTGCTGCGCGCGGCGCTCGCGCTCAAGGGCGAGGAGATTCACGTGGCGGTGTGGCCCGGCTGGTGGGCGATGGACGGCCACCTCGGCGCCAAGCGCCCGGAGCCGGGTTCCCGCACGTGCGACATCGAGCCGGCGATTCGCGCGCACGCCATCGAGAATTCCGTGTTCGTCGTCTCGTCGTCGTGGTACCTGCCGCCCGCGGCGGTTCCCCCCGGGCTCGCCGACGTCATGCGGTACAACCTCGCGACCGGCGGCTCGTGTGTCGTCAACCCCTCGGGCTTGTTCACACGCGATCCGGTCTTCGGGGAAGAGACGATCGTGTGGGCCGACATCGATCAGAGCGAGCGGCGGCTCGCCAAGGCATACTTCGACTCGGTCGGGCACTACGCGCGCTGGGATCTGCTCCAGCTCGTCATCCGCGAAGACGGCTGGGAGCCGACCCGGCCGCCGGAGCCGTCGGGCGCGGCGCTGCGGACGGCGTCCGAGCGCTGGGAAGTGAGCCTCGCCCGCCTCGAGCGCCTGGTGGACACGATCTCGCGCGCGGGGCGACAGGAGCGACACGATGAAGCTCTTCAGTGACAGCTTCAAGGACGGCGACTACCTGCGAGCCGACCACGTTCTCTCCGCCGACTACGGCTTCGGCTGTGGCGGCGGCAACCGGTCGCCGCATCTCCGGTGGGAAGACGTGCCGGCGGGAACCAGGAGCTTCGCCGCGCTGTGCTTCGACCCGGATGCGCCCACCGGCAGCGGGTTCTGGCACTGGGTGGTCGTGAACATTCCGCCGAACGTGATGGAGCTGCCGCTCGACGCCGGCAACCCGGCGTCGGGGAAGCTGCCGGCCGGTGCGCTGCAGGTGAGGACCGACTTCGGGAAGCCGGGATACGGCGGGCCGTGTCCCCCCGAGGGCGACCACCCGCATCGCTACCTGTTCACCGTGCACGCCGTCGGGATGGACACGCTGCCGGTCACCGCCGACACATCGGCGGCGGTCGTCGGCTTCTATCTGAACTTCAACACGCTCGCCAAGGCGTCGTTGATGGGCCTCTTCAAGCGCTAGGTCGCCGTCCCGGGCGCTGAGAGCGACCGCAGCCCGTCCCCGTCGTTCGCGCGGACGAGGTCCATCAGCGGCCCGTCCTCGCGCCACGCGTGGCACGTGTCGACCCACCACACGCCGTCGCCGGGCCGCGGCATCTCGGCCTCGTTGCCGAATGCCGCGCCGGCGCCCTGACGGACGACCGGTCCCATGGCTTGGACGAGCGCCGTGAGATGCGAGCAGCCGTTCCGGCGGCCGAGCCGCTCGTTCACCGCGCGGGTGAAGCCGTGACGGACCGAGATGCCGACGAGCTGCTGGACGCGAGGCACCGCGCCGGGACAGATCGTGTAGGGATGCGTGGCCATCGACGCGGAGGCGGCGGTGATCACGAGATCCGGGTGGCGGACGCGCAGCGTGAGCGCCATGTCGTGCACCGTCGCGTCCTTCTGGACGCCGAACCACGTCGGCTGATCGCCGGGCCGCTGATCGACCAGCCGGCCGGTCACCTCGATCTCGTCGTCGCCGAGCTTCACCACGTCGGCCTGGATCGTGCGGACGTGGATGACCTGTCTCTCGCTCATCGTCCTCCTCGGATCTCCTTCAACACGTCGAGCATCGCGTCGTGGATGCGCCCGTTCGACACCACGATCGCGGGATTGTCCAGGTCGACGGGGCTGCCCGTCAGATTCGTCACCCGGCCGCCGGCCTCTTCGACCAGCAGCAGCCCGGCCGCGACATCCCACGCGCCGAGCCGAAGCTCCCAGTAGCCGTCGATGCGTCCCGCCGCGACATACGCCAGATAGATGACCGCCGAGCCCATGCGGCGCACGCCCTGCGCGCGCACGCTGAACGTCGTGAACTCGCGCACGTTGTTGTCGGCGACCTCGCGCACGTTGTAGGGAAAGCCCGTCGCGAGCAGCGCCTCGTCCAGCGTCGCGACCGACGACACCTGCAGCCGCTGATCGCCGAGCCACGCGCCGGCCCCGCGCTCGGCGACGAAGAGCTCGTCGCGATTCGGGTCGTACACGACGCCGACCATCGGACGGCCGCCGACCTCGAGGCCGATCGAGACCGCGAAGACTGGCATCCCGTGCGCGTAGTTCGTCGTGCCGTCGAGCGGATCGACGATCCACCGGCGCCCCGACGTGCCCGCGACCGCGCCGGCTTCCTCGCCGAGCAGCGCGTCGTGCGGAAACGCGGCGCGCAGACGCTCGAAGACGAGGCGCTCGGCGCGCGCATCCATCTCCGTCACGAGATTCGTCGGCGTGCCCTTGAACTCGATGTGGCGGGGACCGGACAGCGCGTCGCGGAGCAGGAGGCCGGCGGCGCGGGCCGCGTCGATCGCCACGCGCCGCTCGTCGGAAGACATCGTTCGAGCAATGTATCATGGCCGACATGCGCATCGTCGTCGTCGGCGCCGGAGGTGTGGGCGGATATTTCGGCGCGAAGCTCTCGCGCGCCGGTGAAGACGTCACGTTCGTCGCGCGCGGCGCGCATCTCGCGGCGATCCAGCGGGACGGGCTGCGCGTGCGCTCCGTGATCGAAGGCGAGTTCGTCGCGAAGCCGACCGCCGTCGACGACGTCGCCGGATTGGCGTCCGCCGATGCGGTGCTCCTCTGCGTGAAGTCGTTCGACACCGAGGACGCGCTCGCCCGCGTGCGTCCCGTCGTCGGTCGCGACACGCCGGTCCTCACGCTGCAGAACGGCATCGAGGGGCCCGAGCGCATCGAGGCGGCGCTCGGCGCCGGCCACGCGCTCGGTGGCGCCGCGTACGTCTTCGCGGCGATCGACACACCCGGCGTCATCGTGCATCGGTTCGCCGGACGCATCGCGCTCGGCGAGCTGGACGGACGCGCCACGCCGCGCGCCGAGCGGCTGCGCGACGCGCTTGCGCACGCGGGCACTCCCGTCGAGCTCTCGACCGACATCCGCCGCGTGATGTGGGAGAAATACCTCCTGATCTGTGCGCAGGCCGGGATGACCGCGCTCACGCGCGCGAACACCGGTGTGATGCGTGGCCTTCCGGAGACGTGGCGGATGTACCGCACGATCCTCGAAGAGCTCGCCGCCGTCGGCGCGCGTGCCGGCGCCGGGCTCCCCGCCGACGTCGTCGATCGCATCATGAAGGGCGCGGAAGCGCTCTCGGCGGAGACGACCTCGTCGCTCCACCACGACCTCGTGTCCGGCCGCCGCCTCGAGCTCGAAACGCTCCACGGCCACGCCGTCCGTCTCGGCGCACGGCTCGGCGTGCCGACGCCGACGGTGTTCGCGGTCTACGCCGCGCTCAAGCCCTGGCTGAACGGGCCGGCCGACGGCGACACGGGGAGGCGCGGCTGACCGCTCCCGCGCGGGCGATCGCGCGCTACGTCGCGCGGTACCGCGTTCGCTACGCCGGCGGGTTCGTCGCCCTCATCGTCGCGACGCTGGCCGCGCTCGGCATCCCGTGGACGGTCAAGCGCGCGATCGAAGCGCTCGAGACCGACGCGGCGTCCGCACCGCTCGGCGGCTTCGTCGCCGTCATCGTCATGCTCGCGCTCGTGAACGGCGCGGCGCGCCTCGGATCGCGCTTCGCGATCATCGGCGGCGCCCAGCGGGTCGAGGCCGACATCCGCATGGACCTCTACGCGGCGCTGCAGCGGTTCCCGCCCGCATACTTCGCGCAGCACTCGACCGGCGATCTCATGGCCCGCGCGTCGGGCGACCTGACCGCGGTGCGCGGCATCGTCGGCTTCGGCGGCGTGAGCCTGGTCAGCACGATCGTCGCGTTCCTCGGCGCCATCGCCGCCATGCTGGCCGTCGATCCGTGGCTGACGCTCTACGCGATCGCTCCGTATCCCGTGCTCATCCTGCTCGCGCGGCGCTTCAACGCGACGATGCACGAGCGCACCGAGGCGGTGCAGGCGGAGCTCGGGCGCCTGTCCGCGCGCGTGCAGGAGCATCTCGTCGGCATGGCGGTGGTGCGCGCGTACGCCATGGAGCCCGCGGCGGTGCGCGCGTTCGACGAAACGAACGTGGAGTATCGCGAGCGCAGTCTCGGGCTCGCCCGGCTGCAGGCACAGTTCGGTCCGCTCATGACGCTGATCGGCGGCATCGGCACGCTCGTCGTCCTGTGGCTCGGCGGCGGCGCCGTCGCGGAGGGACGGATCAGCCTCGGCTCGCTCGTCGCGTTCAACGGCTACCTCGCGTATCTCGCGTGGCCGACGCTCGCGCTCGGGTGGACGCTCGCGGTCGTGCGGCGCGGGCTGACGTCGATGGGGCGCGTCCATGAAGTCCTCGTTGCCGCGCCGCCGGACGGGCCGGAGGCCGCGGCGGACACGGAGCTCGCGGCCGCGACGCCGCCGTCGATCGAGTTCCGGCACGTCTCGTTCAGCTATCCCGGACGTGAACCGGCGCTCGTCGACGTCACGTTCGAGGTCCGGCCGGGTGAAACGCTCGCGGTCGTCGGACCGACGGGCAGCGGCAAATCGACCCTCGGCGTGCTGCTCACGCGTCTCTGGGAGCCGCGTGCCGGCACCATCTTCCTCGGCGGCCGCGACGTCACCACGCTGCCGCTCGGGGCGCTCCGCCGGGCGGTGGGGTACGTGCCGCAAGAGTCGTTTCTGTTCTCGCGCTCGATCCTCGACAACATCACGCTCGGCCGCGAAGGCCTCGGGCGGGGAGAAGCCGAGACGGCGGCGCGGACGGCCGGCGTTGCGACGGAGATCGCGGCGTTCTCCGAGGGGTTCGATGCGGTCGTCGGCGAGCGCGGCCTCACCGTGTCGGGCGGGCAACGACAACGGGTGGCGCTCGCGCGCGCGGTCGCGGGTCAGCCGCCGGCGCTCGTGCTCGACGACGTGTTCGCGAACGTCGACTTCGCGAAGGAGGAAGAGATCGTCGGGCAGCTCCGCCGGGCGCTCGCCGATCGCACGGTGGTGCTCATGACGCATCGCCTCCGCGCGGCGCGTGCGGCCGATCGGATCGTCGTGCTCGACGGCGGGCGCGTCACCGAGTCGGGCACGCACGACGAGCTGGTCGCGCGCGGCGGTCTGTACGCGCGTCTCTGGCGCATCCAGCAGCTCGAGGAGGAGATCACGCGTGCGTCGTGACGACGACGACGTCCTCGGCCGCGCGTTCGACCGCCGGCTGCTCCGTCGTCTGTGGGAGGCGGCGCGCCCGCACCGCCGGCTCATCGTGTCCTCGATCCTGCTGTTTCCGCTCGTGTCGGCCGTCGAGCTCGCGCAGCCGTATCTCCTGAAGATCGCGATCGACGACCATATTCTCCAATCCGACTGGGCCGGGCTGGCGCGCGTGGCGGCGATGTACTTCGGCACGCTCGTCGGGCTGTACGCCCTGCGCGGCGTCGAGTCGTACCTGATGCACCTCACCGGACAGCGCGTGATGTTCGACCTGCGCGCGGCGCTCTTTTCGCATCTGATGCGGCTCGAGGCACGGTTCTTCGACCGGAATCCGGTCGGGCGGCTGATGACGCGCGTGCTGAACGACGTCGAGGCCGTGAACGAGGCGTTCACGTCGGGTCTCTTCACGATCGTCGCGGACGTCATCACCCTCGCGGGCGTCGTCGCGATCATGCTCTGGATGGACTGGCGCGTGGCGCTCGTCACCTTCGCGATCGTGCCGGTGCTCACGGCCGCGGCGGCGTTCTTTCGCGTGCGGGCCCGCGACGCGTATCGCTACGTCCGGCAGTGCCTGTCGCGACTCAACGGCTTCCTGCAGGAGTCGTTGTCGGGGATGACGGTGATCCAGCTCTTCGCCCGGGAGCGACACGAGCGCCGTGCCTTCCACGGCCTGGTGCGCGAATACCGCCGCGCCCAGTTCGGCTCGACGATCTACGAAGCGGCGCTGTACGCGTCGGTCGAAGGGCTCGGATCGTTCGCCCTCGCGCTGCTCATCTGGTACGGCGGTGCGGGCATCGCCGAGGGCACGCTGACGTTCGGCGCGCTCGTCGCGTTCATCCAGTACACGAACCGCTTCTTCCTGCCGATCCGCGATCTCGGCGCGAAGTACACGGTGATGCAGTCGGCGATGGCATCGGCCGAGCGCATCTTCGGTCTCCTCGAGCGCGCGCCGGCGATCGTGTCACCGCCGGCGCCGCTCGCGCCACGGCCCGCCGCGGGTGCGCCCGCCGTCGAGTTCCGTGACGTGTGGTTCGCGTATGACGCCGAGGAGTGGGTGCTGTCGGGCTGCACGTTCCGGCTGGTACCGGGCGAGCACGTCGCCGTCGTCGGCCCGACCGGTGAAGGGAAGACGACGTGCGCGCGGCTCGTGAATCGCACGTACGAGGTCACGCGCGGCCAGGTGCACGTCGACGGCGTCGACGTGCGCGAATGGGATCTCGTGCGCCTGCGCCATCGCGTCGGCGTGATCTTCCAGGACACCGTGCTCTTCACCGGAACGGTGGAGGCGAATCTCCGGCTCGGGGGCGACGGCGTCGTGAGTCGTGACGAGATCGAGCGCGCCGTGCGGCTCGCCAACGCCGATCGGCTCGTCGAGACGCTGCCCGCCGGTCTCGCCGAGCCGCTCGGCGAGCGCGGCGCGAATCTGTCGCACGGACAGCGCCAGCTTCTCGCGATCGCGAGAGCGCTCGTGTACAATCCCTCGATCCTGATCCTCGACGAAGCGACGTCGAGCGTCGACGTCGAGTCCGAGCGGCTGGTGCAGGAGGCCATGCGACGACTCCTCGCAGGACGGACGACGCTGACGATCGCGCACCGGCTGTCCACCGTCCAGGCGGCCGATCGCATCCTCGTCCTCCATGGCGGCCGCATTCACGAAGAGGGCACACACACGGAACTCGTCCGCCGCGGCGGTCTCTATGCGCGTCTGCTCGAGCGTGAGATCGACGCGCGTGCGTAACGGCGTCAGGGGGGGAAAGGGGGGACCAGTCTCTGGTCCCCCCTCTCCAAACAATGCGTCTCGGACTGTTCGCGCGCGGCTCGAGTTCGCGTCGTTCGCGCGCAGCGTGTGGTCGCTCGTCATGCGTATCCCTCGCGGCCGCGTGGCCACGTACGGCCAGCTCGCGGCGATGCTGGGCCGGCCGCAACACGCGCGGCTGGTCGGGCGCGCGATGCCGGGGTGTCCGGAGACGATCCCGTGGCACCGGGTGGTGAATGCGCAGGGCGGCATCAGCACACGCGCACGCGTCGCGTCGATGATGACGCAGCGAATCCGGCTCGAGCACGAGGGCGTGCGTGTCCGCCGCGGCCGCGTGCCGCTGGCGCGATACCGGTGGGCGCAGCCGGAAGGAGAGAAGGGACATGAGACTCGCACTGCACCTGAGCTACTCGGGCGCGGAGCTGCGCATCGACGCCGACCGTGTCCGCGAGGTCGAGCGCCTCGGGTTCGATTCGATCTGGACCGCGGAGGCGTACGGCTCTGACGCCGTGACGCCCGCGGCATGGATCGCGGCGATCACCAGCCGGATCCACGTCGGCACCGCGATCATGCAGATCCCGGCGCGCACGCCGGCGATGACCGCGATGACGGCGATGACGATCGACGCGCTGTCCGGACGGCGCTTTCGACTCGGGCTCGGCGTGTCCGGCCCTCAGGTGGCCGAGGGCTGGCACGGGACGGCGTTCGGCAAGCCGCTGCGCCGAACGCGGGAATACGTCGAGGTCGTGCGCGAAATTCTAAGACGCGAGAAGCCGCTCGAGTTCAAGGGCGAGTACTACGCGATCCCGTACGCCGGCCGCGATGCGACGGGACTCGGCAAGCCGCTGAAGTCGATCCTGCATGGCCGCGCGGACCTGCCGATCTATCTCGCCGCCGTCGGGCCGAAGAACGTCGCGTTGACGGCCGAGATCGCCGACGGCTGGATCCCGATTTTCTTCGCGCCGGAGCGGATGGCGATGTTCCGCGCGTGGCTCGACGAGGGCTTCCGCGCGGCGCCCGGCAAGGACCGGAGTCGCTTCGACATCATGCCGGGCGTGGCCGTCAAGGTCGGTGACGACGTCGCCGCGTGCCGCGCGGCGATGCGGCCGCGGCTCGCGCTGTACGTCGGCGGCATGGGCGCTCGCGGCAAGAACTTCTACAACGAGATCGCGTGCCGCTACGGCTACGAGGACGCCGCGAAGAAGATCCAGGATCTCTATCTCTCCGGCAGGAAGGCGGAAGCCGAGGCCGCGGTGCCCGACGCGCTGATCGACGAGGTGACGCTCTGCGGCCCGCGCGAGCGCATCCGCGAGCGCCTGGCGATCTGGTCATCCGCCGGTGTCACCACGCTGCTGCTCTCCGGCGACGCGGACGCGCTCCGCACCGTCGCCGAAGTGATCATCTAGCTGGGGGCCCCGAAATGGCCCCCAGACCCCCAACGCTCGGAGCGCCCCGGGAAACCCGTGGCGCTCCTCGAATCGCCATGCGCCGTTAGGAGGCGAATCATGAAACTGGACGGCAGGGTCGCCATCATCACGGGCGGTGCGTCGGGCATCGGCGCCGCGACGGCGGTCGCCATGGCCGCCGAAGGCGCGCGCATCGTCATCGCGGACGTGAACGAGGCCGGGACCAAGAGCGTCGTGGAGCGCATCGAGCGGGCCGGCGGCCAGGCCCTGGGGATGGCCGCGGACATCACCCGCATGGCGGACAACCAGGCGCTCGTCGATCGCGCCGTCGCGACGTGGGGACGGCTCGACGTCTTCTATGCGAACGCCGGCGTGCCGCAGTGGAAGACGGAGGTCGAGCAGGTCGAGGAAGCGATCTACGACCGCATCATGAACGTGAACGTCAAAGGCGTGTGGCTCGGCGCGCGCGCCGCGCTGCCGGCCATGAAAAAGGCGAAGCGCGGCGTCTTCCTGATCACCGCGTCGACGGCGGCGATCCGGCCGCGGCCCGGCGGACAGACGTACGCGATGTCGAAGGGCGCGGTGGTCACGCTGGCGAAGGCGCTCGCGCTCGAAGTCGCGCCCGACGGCGTGCGCGTGGTCGCGATCTGTCCGGTCGCCACGCACACGCCGATGCTGCCGACCTTCATGGGCAAGCGAGAGGTCGACGCCGAGGGCCTCGCGCGCTACGAGGCGACGGTGCCGCTCGGACGCCTCAACCAGCCGGAGGACATCGCGCGCACCGCGGTGTTCCTCGCCTCGGACGATGCCGCGATGATCACCGGCACGACGATCGAGGTCGACGGCGGGCGCTGCATCTGAAAATCATCCCCCTCGCCGCCGACTCTCTCGGCGTGCGCTCGATGGCGACGTACGTCGAGGCGGGCCCGGTGTCGATGCTCATCGACCCGGGCGCGACGCTCGCGCCGTCGCGCTACAACCTGCCGCCGACCGACGCCGAGTGGGAGGCGCTCCGGCGCGCGAACGACCGCATCTCCGCCTACGCGCGCCGCGCGAAGATCGTGTTCGTCAGTCACTACCACGAGGATCATTTCCGCGCCGATCCCGTGACGTACTCGGGACGGCGCGTGATCGCCAAGGACCCGAACCGCATGGTGGCCGGCCTGCAGGCCAAGCGCGCCGCCGCGCTGTGGCGCGCGGTCGCTCCGGTCGCGCGGCTCGAGAGCGCGGACAGCCGACGGCACAAGGAGGACGACGGCATCGAGCTGCGGATGTCGCCGCCGCTGCCGCACGGCCTCGAGGGCGGACCGCTGGGCTACCTCATCGCGCTGACGATCGTCGATCCGGCCGAGCGCGAAAAGTTCGTCTTCGCGTCCGACGTGCAGGGCCCGCTGTCGCCCGTCGCCGCGGCGTATCTCGTCCAGGAGCGGCCGACGCTCCTCTATCTGTCCGGTCCGCCGTCGTACATGGAGCACGAGGTCGGCGCCGCGGCGATCGATCGCGGCATCGATCATCTGCTGCGACTGATCGACCGGACGGGCTGCCGCGTCATCATGGATCACCACGCGATGCGCGCCGCCGACTATGAAGTGCGGTTCGCACGACTCTGGGACACGAAGCGCGTCGTGACGGCCGCGACGTTCCTCGGCGTCGACGAGACACCGCTCGAGATGCGACGGCATCGCGACTGGGCCGCGACGCGGAAGCCGCCGGCGAGGGCCGTCGTACCGCGTGGTACCATGACGCGCGTTTCGACCAAAAAATCCGCGAAAGGGGGGACTCCCCAGTGAGCACCGTGACGCAGAAAGAGCTCAGGGTCGGCGACACTGCGCCGGACTTCACGCTCAAGACGGTCGGGCTCAAGGAAGTCAGCCTGCACGACTACAAGGGCAAGAACGTCGTGCTGCTGTTCTATCCGCTCGACTGGACGCCGGGCTGAAGCAAGTGCATGCCCGCCTTCGACAAGCGCGTGAGCGACTTCGAGGCGGCCAGTACCCAGGTGCTGGGTATCAGTACGGACAGCCCCTTCAGCCACGAGAACTGGGCGAAGTCGGTCGGCATCCAGAACTACCCGCTGCTCTCCGACATGCATCGCAGCGTGGCCAAGGACTACGGCATCCACTCGCCGGAGATGAACATCAACAGCCGCGCCACGTTCGTGATCGACAGGAACGGCAAGATCGCGTTTGCCGAGAAGTACGGGAAGGGAGAGCTCCCGGACCCGGACAAGATGCTCGCGGAAGTACAGAAGCTGAAGTAGCCCGCGCGACGGGATCAGGTCCGCGGACGCGGGCCTGATCCCGTCAGCACCACGCCCGCGATCACGAACATCCCGCCCGCGATCTGCCACGGTCCGATCGTCTCGCCCAGGATCAGCCACGCCAGCACGACGCCGACGATGGGCTGCAGGTTGAGGAAGATCGCCGAGATGCTCGGCCCGACGACGTTCACCGCGCGATACCACCACAGGTGTGCGAGCGCGCCGACGACGGCCTGATAGACGATGATCGTCCAGGCGACCGGCGACGCGAGCCGCGGCGCGGGGAAGTACGCCGCCGTCGCCGCGGCCGTCGGGAACATCAGCAGCGTGCCCAGCACGTACGCCGCGGTCGTCGCGAGCTCCGGCGAGTAGTCGCGCATCGCCCGTTTGCCGTACACCGTGTAGGCGGCCCAGCCGGTGAGGGCACCGAGCGTGATGAAGTCGCCGGCGCGCAGCTCCTCGAACCGCAGCAGCGCGAGCCGGCCGTTCGTGATGACGACCAGCACGCCGAACACCGACACGGCGACGCCGAGCTGCTGTAAGCGCGTGAGCCGCTCGCCGAGATAGAAGCGCGCACCGACGGCGACCAATACGGGTGTGGCGGCTTGAAGAATCACGGCGTTCGCCGCCGTCGTGAAGTAGTAGCCGAGGTAGCTGAACTGGGTCGACAGCCAGTAGCCCGCGACGCCGAGGAAGAGGAACGTGCCGAACGCCGACCAGCCGAGCCCGTGGAGCGGTGTGGCCGTCGAGCGCACGAGGAGCGTGACGAGGAAGATCGAGGCGAGCGAGCAGCGGATCGTCGCGAGCAGGAACGGCGGCAGATCGCGGAGCGCCACCTTGCCGAGCGTCGGGTAGCTCGCCCAGATGACGACGATGAGGACGAGACTCAGGTACGCGCGGCCCGCGGACACCGGGGTAGTGTAGCGTCATGGCCGACTACATCTTCGAGTGGCGCGCGTGGATCGGCCGCGCGCGTCCCGAGGTGTTTGCGTTCTTCGCCGAGCCGCGCAACCTCGCGCGCATCACGCCGCCCTGGCTCGGGTTCCAGCTCGTGGGCGAGCCCGCCACGATGGCGGCCGGCGCGATCATCGACTACCGCCTCCGCTGGCTCGGCCTGCCGGTGCGCTGGCGCACGTTCATCCGCGAGTGGGATCCGCCGGCGCGCTTCTTCGACGTGCAGGTGCGCGGGCCGTACGCGCGGTGGGAGCACCGGCACATGTTTCTGGAGGAGCGCGACGGGACGTGGATCGAGGACCGCGTGACGTACCGGCTGCCGTTCGGCCCGCTCGGGCGGCTCGTGCACGCCGCCCTCGTCGGCCGTCAGCTCGCCGCGATCTGGCGCTACCGCTCGGAGCGGATCGGCGAGCTGCTCGGGCCGCTCAAACCTGAGGCAGGTTGATGCCGAGGCGCTCGAGGCGCGGACGCACGCGCTCGGTCAGCAGGCCGATGCGCGCGAGGTTCTGCACCATCGAGCCGTGCATGTCGCGCTTGAAGTACTTTCTGAAGGGCGCGTAGTCGTTGCTGGCGGCCGTCTGGCGGCGGTACGCCTTGACCTCGTCGATCTGCGCGGGGCTGAGCCCGAGGTCCTGGTAGGCCTCGAGCGGGAAGAAGCCGAGCAGCGTCTTCTCGAGCGAGAAGACCGTGTAGTCCTCCATCTCGCGGCGCTCCTGCTCGGAGGCGTTCTTCAGCACGTCCGGCAGCGAGAGCATGCCGAACCCCATGTGACGGGCTTCGTCGCCGAGCACGCGACGGCACACCTCGCCGAGGACCGGATCGCGCGAGGCCTCGGCCATCATGCGGAAGAGCGACACCGCGAACGTTTCGGCCACGAGCTGGAGCGCGATCGTCTTCAGGTACCAGCGGCTCTCGGACAGGATCGAGTCGAAGAGGTCGCGCTCGTTGACCGGCATCGGGTACGTCACGCCGTCGAGCCGCTCGGCGATGTAGCGGTCGAGGACCTCGTTGTGCCGCGCCTCGTCCATGACCTGCGTCGCCTGGAAGAACTTCTGGTCGGTGCCGCTCACGATGTCGACCATCTGGCTGCACGCGAGCATCGCGCCCTGCTCGCCGTACATGAGCACCGACAGCCGCCACGAGGCGATGCGCCGGTTCAGGAACACGCGGTCCTGCTCGGACAGCTTCTCCCAGAGCGGCGAGCCGTAGATGTCGATGAGCTCGTCGGCCAGGACCCGGCCGTCGGACGTCTGCGCGGTCGCCCACGGGATGTCGCGCGACGCGTTCCACTGGTCGCGCTTGGCGTTCTCGTACAGCCGGCGAAGATCCGGCTCGGCGGCGGCGTAGTCGTACTCGAACGTGGTCGTGAACGACGAATCGATGGTCCGCGGCGCTGTCATTGAGGCTCCCGGTTCGATGGCGGAGTGGTTCGGATGGCGCAAGTATACTCGACGGAATGAGGACTTACGACGAGATCGGGGCCCACATGTCCATCGCCGGCGGCCTCGCGCTGGCCCTCGAGCGCGGACAGGCGCTCGCCTGCGGCGCCGTGCAGGTCTTCCTGAAAAACCACCGGCAGTGGGCGGCCAGGCCGATGGCCGACGACGACGTGCGGCTGTTTCGCGCGACCCGGCGCGCGACCGGGATTCGCCACGTGTTCGCGCACGCCAGCTACCTCGTGAACCTCGCGACGCCCGGGCCCGCGCCGTGGCGCCAGGCGGTCGACGCGTTCACCGACGAGCTCGAGCGCGCCGAGGCGCTCGGCCTCGCCTCCGTCGTGATCCATCCCGGCTCGCACATGGGCCTCGGCGTCGAGGCGGGACTCGACCGCGTCGTCGCGGCGCTGGACGAGGTGACGGCGCGGACGGCCGGCTATCGCGTGAAGATCGCGCTCGAGAACACGGCGGGCGCGGGCGGCTGTCTCGGCAAGAGCTTCGCCGAGCTCGGCGCGATGATCCGCCGGGCGCGCCGGCCCGAGCGTCTCGGCGTGTGCATCGACACCTGTCATCTGTTCGCGGCGGGTTACGACATCCGCACGGACGAGGGCTGGCGCCGTGCGACGGCCGAATGCGCGCGCGAGGTCGGTCTCGGACGTGTGCTCGCGTTCCACCTGAACGACGCGAAGGCCGGCCTGGGCTCCGGTCTCGACCGGCACGAGCACATCGGCCGCGGGTTTCTCGGCCTCCGGCCGTTCGGATGGCTGCTCAACGATTCACGATTTCGACGCGTGCCGAAGGTGCTGGAGACGCCGAAAGAGCCGGAGCCGCTCGCCGATCGGCGCAACCTCGCGGCGCTCCGGCGGCTCCGTCCGGTCAGCGCGCCGACGTCACGCCGACGCGCCGGCACAGCGGGCGCACCGGGCAGAGCGAGCACTTCGGCGAGATCGGCGTGCACACGTTCTGGCCGAACGTGACCAGCAGGTCGTTGTAGCCGATCCAGTACCGGCGGGGCAGGGCCGCGCGCAGCGCCATCTCCGTGTCCTCCGGCGCGCGCGTCCGGACATAGCCGAAGCGGTTCGAGATGCGATGCACGTGCGTGTCGACGCAGATCCCGGGCTTGCCGTAGCCGATCGTCACGACGAGGTTCGCGGTCTTGCGGCCCACGCCCGGTAACGTCAGGAGCTCGTCGATCGTGTCGGGCACGCGGCGGCCGAAGCGCTCGATCAGCTCGCGGCAGATCTCGCGGATCACGCGCGCCTTCGTGCGGTAGAAGCCGACCGGATAGATCGCACGCTCGATCCGCGTCGCCGGCACGCGCCGCATCGTCTCGGGCGTGCCGGCGAGGGCGAAGAGCCGCTCGGCCGCGGGCCCGGTCGTCGTGTCCTGCGTGCGCAGCGACAGGATGCAGGCGATCAGGACGCGAAACGGATCGTCCTGTGCGGCCTTGATGCGCGTGATCGCCGTGGCGTTCCACGCCGGCGCGCTCTTCGTCAGCCGGCGGATGATCTCGCCGATCCTGACGGGCGCCTTCACTTCTTGCCCTTGATGGACTCCAGCAGGGTCTTCGCCCGCGGCACGTCGCGCATGACCCAGTCGGCGCGGTTCGTCGGCGCCTTCTCGTCGATCACGTGCGTGAGCTCGCGGCGCGCGTCGTCGTAGCGGCCCGTCTTGATCAGGAGCTTCGCGTAGTCGACGCGGACGATCGTGTAGTGGGGGTCGAGCTGGAGCGCCTTCTTCCACTGTTCCTCGGCCTTGGCGCGATCGCCGCCGAGCAGGCCGGGCACCTCGAACAGCACGTTGGCGGAGACGTTGAGCGTCCGCGGGGAGCTCGGGTTGAGCTGGAACAGGATGTCGAGCTCTTCGCGGACGGTCGGCAGCAGGAACAGCGAGCGCACCACGCCTTTCGTCTGCCCCCACCGGCCGGTGTTCGCGACGTACCAGAAATGCGCGTCCTCGTTCTTCGGCGCGAGCTCGATCGCGCGCTTGCCGAGGTCCCGGCCGCGCTCGTACGCGGCGAGCTTGTCATCCGTCGACGTCGCGCGAATGTCGCCGACGAGGAGATGGACGCGCGACAGCGTGACGAGCGTCTCGAGGCGACGTTCGCGCGTGAGCGCCTGCTCGAGCAGGTCGCGCGCCCGGTCGATCCGCGTGGGATCTTCGTGGTACGCCGTGATCAGCCGGAGCGCCTCGTCGGCGGGACTCTGGGCCAGCGCGACGAGCGGACCGCCGAGGAGCACGAGCATCGCGAGGAGGAGGCGCCGCATCGCGACCAACTCTAGCGCGGCGGCTCGACGAGCGCGAGCAGCGTGTCGATGCGATCGACCGCGCGTTCCGGCAGCTCGTGCATGACCGCTTCGGCGCCCGCGAGGACGACCCACGCGACGGCGTCGAGCGGCAGGTCGGCGCGCAGACGGCCGCCCTTCGCTTCGCGCGCGAGCACGTCGGCGACGGCCAGCCGCAGCTGCTCGCGCGCCCACGCGAGCGACAGCGCCGCACGCTTGTCCGTCGTGGCGGCACGCCACGCGTCGGCGACGAGCTTCGCGAGCGCGCCCCCGCGGGCGTAGCTCGCAACGACCCTCTCGAGCGCGCCCCGCAACGACGTCCCGGGCGGCTCGTCTTCGGCCGCGATGGCCGACAACCGCTGCGCGAGCTCGAGCAGCGCCATCTCGTACATGGGAAGCACCGACGGCGCTTCCGTCGTGCGGCGGGGCGCCTTCCGGCGCGGCGCGCTCGACGGTACGCGCTTCGCGGGTTTCCGTGCCCGGGCCATGGGCCGACGATAACAGACGCCACTGCTGGCCGTGGCATTGCACCTGGCGTCATGCATCGGTCTGGACCCGACGGGCCGCGAGCGACAGGTTTACAAGAAGGGGGCACATCATGCGGAGGATCGCGACGATGGCCGTCGCCCTCGTCCTCGTCGTCGTGACGGGCGTGGCGGCTCAGCAGGTCTACACCGGCAGCGTGCTGCGGATCGACCCGTCGGCGGGCGTGGTCGTGTTCCAGGACGGCCGGATGTTCCAGACGACGGCGGACACGGTCATCATCAGCAACAACCAGCGCATGCTTCTGAGCTCGCTGAACCAGGGTACGACCGTGGCGCTGTATTCCGCGCAGCCGGTGGCGCTGCGTGACGGCCGTTACGTCCTGCTCTCGGACGCCGGCTCGCGCGCGGCGATGGGGCACGTCACGACGATGCCGCCGTCGGGCCCGACGATCGCCGTCGTGCCGCCGCCCCCGCCGCCGGTGGGCGCCGTCGTGACGCCGCCGGGCACGGTGGTGATGTCGCCGGGGACGACCGTGGTGACGCCGCCGTCGACGGTGGCGGTCGGCCCGGCGTTCGAGACGAGCGGCTACGTCGTACGCGCTGACGACGTCGGCCGCTCGATCATCTTCGACGACGGGCGGAAGGTCCGGCTCACCGACGACACCCAGGTGCTGCGGAATGGCGTCGACCCGGTCCTGCTGTCGACGCTCAAGCCGGGCACGCACGTGGTGATCCGGTCCGTGCGTCCGTTCAGCGGCTCGCGCGGCGAGTGGGTGCCGATGAACGAGGTCGCGCGCGGCACGGTCGTGCGCGTCGATCAGCCCGGTGTCATCGTGCTGAACGACGGCCGCGCGTACCGCACGACGCCGGAGACGGTCGTCTACGTCGATCGCCGGCCGGTGTCGGTCACGACCGTGCGGCCCGGGACGCGCGTCGTGATTTACCAGGACGGGACGACCATGGCGGTCGTCAGCGAGCCCGCGGCCAGTCCGGCGCTCGTGCCGGAGGCGGGGCTGCAGCAGAAGGAACAGGACCGGCCGAGCGGAAACTGACTGGATCGCGGAGCGCCCCGGGGAACCCGGGGCGCTCCGAGCGCTGGGGGTCTGGGGGCCATTTCGGGGCCCCCAGCTCAATGGTCGCTACTCGTACCGCAGCGCTTCGATCGGATCGAGGCGCGCGGCCTTGCGCGCCGGATAGAAGCCGAAGAACACTCCGATCGTCGCCGCGAAGCCGAACGCCATCGCGATCGCTTCCGGTGACACGAGCGTGCGCCAGCCGAAGTAGTAGCTGAGCGCTTCCGACCCGCCGAGCCCGAGCCCGATGCCGATGGCGCCGCCGATCAGCGACAGCGTCACGGCCTCGACGAGGAACTGCGTGAGGATGTCGCGGCCGCGCGCGCCGACCGCCATGCGCAGTCCGATCTCGCGCGTCCGCTCCGTGACCGACACGAGCATGATGTTCATGATGCCGATGCCGCCGATCAGCAGCGAGATCGACGCGATGGCGGCGAGCAGGTACGTCATCACCTTCGACGACTCCTCCTGCGTCTGGAGCACCTCCGAGAGGTTGCGGAGCCAGAAGTCGTCGTCCTGGTAGGCCTGGAGCCTGTGGCGCTGGCGGAGCAGTCCGCGAATCTGCTCTTCGGCGTCCGACATGTCCTCGCCGGCACGGACCTTCACGGAGATCGCGTTCACGGCGCGCGGGTTTGCGTTGGGGCGCCCGATCACCTTCTTCTTCGCCGTCGAGATCGGCATCATGATGATGTCGTCCTGGTCCTGGCCCCAGCTGCTCTGACCCTTGCGCGCCAGCATCCCGACGACGGTGAACGGCACCTTCTTCACGCGGATGATCTGACCGAGCGGATCGGTGTCGCCGAAGAGGTTCATCGCGGTCGTCTGACCGACGACGGCGACCTTCATCGCACCGTCGTTCTCTTCGCTCGTGAACGCGCGGCCCGCGTCGATCGCCCAGTCACGCGCCTCGAAGTACTCCGGCGTCACGCCCTGGATCACGGTGGACCAGTTGAGGTTGCCGTAGACGACCTGGGCGGTGCCCCGCGTTGACGGCGCCGCGACCTGGACGATGCCGATCTCGCGCTGGACCGCGTACGCGTCGTCCTCGGTGATCGTCAGCTGGCTGCCGTGGCCCATGCGGAGGCCGCCGGAGGTCACGCTGCCGGACAGGATGATGATGAGGTTCGAGCCGAGGCTCTGGATCTGCTCCGCCACGCGCGCCTGCGCGCCCGAGCCGACGGAGACCATCGCGATGACGGCGCCGACGCCGATGATGATGCCGAGCATGGTGAGCGCGCTGCGCAGCTTGTTGACGCGGAGCGCGCCGAGCGCGATGCGCATCGTCTGGAGGAGGTTCATGCCGGCACTTCCTCGAGCGTCGGGAGCACGGCCGCGGCGTCGACCGGCGACCGGTTGCGCTCGTCGGTCTGCACGCGCCCGTCGCGGAACGTGATCGTCCGGCCCGCGCACAGCGCGATGTCGCGCTCGTGCGTCACGACCACGATCGTGAGCCCGTCGCGGTTCAGCCGCTGCATGAGCGCCAGGATCTCGTAGCTCGTCCGCGAGTCGAGGTTCCCGGTCGGCTCGTCGGCGAGGATCACGGCCGGGTCGTTGACCAGCGACCGCGCGATGGCGACCCGCTGCTGCTGGCCGCCGGACAGCTGGCTCGGATGATGATCCGCGCGATCGGCCAGGCCGACGGCGTTCAGGCAGTCGTGCGCGCGCGTGCGGCGGTCGCGCGCTGCGGCGCCCGCGTAGAGCAGGGGGAGCTCGACGTTGTCGAGCGCCGACGTGCGCGGGAGCAGGTTGAACTGCTGGAAGACGAACCCGATCTTCGAGTTCCGGATGCGCGCGAGCTGGTCCCGCGAGAGCGTCGCGACGTTCTCGCCGTCGAGCACGTACTCGCCGGATGTCGGGGTGTCGAGGCAGCCGAGGATGTTCATGAACGTCGACTTGCCGGATCCCGACGGGCCCATGACGGCGACGAAGTCGCCGCGCTCGATCGTGCTGGACACCCCGCGCAGCGCGTGGACGGTGTGGGGACCGAGCCGGTAATCCTTCACCAGGTCGCGGGTGACGATCAGCGACACGGCTAGAGCCTCAGGCGCGGTGCGCTCCCGCCTCCGCCGGCCGGCCGGCCGGCCGGGCCGCTCGCGCCGACGACCACTTCCTGGCCTTCCTTCAGGTCGCCGCGAAGGACCTCGGTCACGGCGCCGTCGGTGATCCCCAGCGTGATCTGGACGGGCGCCGGCTTGCCGTCCGGACCGAGCACGAACACGCGCCCGGGGACGCCGCTGCGCGCGGCATCCGCGCTGCCGGTCATCTGGTCGTACTTGGCCTGCTGCTCCGGCGTGAGGAATTCGCGGATACGGGCGCGGCTCGCCTCGCGGATCCGAGTCCCGCGCGAGCGGCGATCCGCCTCGGACAGGTCACCGCCGCGCAACGCCATGATCTGCTGCCGGCTGTCCTCCAGAATCGGATCGAGTTTTCGCTGCTGCTCGGCCGTGAGGTTCAGACCTTGCACGAGCCGTTCGCGGATCTGTTCGGGCGTGGGGCGCGGGCCGCCGCTTTCGCCGCCGCCGCGCGCTTCGCCGCCGCCGGCGCCGCGGCCTTCGCCGGTGCCCCGGGCCGCCGGCTGACCGGCGGGGCCGCCGTCCTGGCCGCTCGGCCGGAAGCGGAGCGCCGCGTTCGGGACCTTCACGACGCTCGGCTTCTCCGCGACGATGAGCTTCACGTTCGCCGTCATGCCGGGCAGCAGCCGGCCGCCCGGATTCTCGACTCCGACGACGACCGTATAGGTGACGACGTTCTGGACGATCTGCGCGGCCTTGCGGATCTGGGTGACCGTGCCGCGGAACGTAGTTCCGGGAAACGCGTCGACCGTGAACGTGGCCGCGTCGTTCAGCTTGATGCGGCCGATGTCGGCTTCATCGACGCTCGTGTCCACCTGCATCTTGGTGAGGTCCTGGGCGATCGTGAAGAGCGTCGGCGCCTGGAGGCTCGCGGCGACGGTCTGGCCGACGTCGACCTGGCGCGAGACGACCACGCCGTCCACGGGCGCCCGGATCGTCGTGTGGTCGAGATCGACCTGCGACTGCTGGAGCGCGGCCTGCCGCTGCTGCACCTGCGCGCGCGCCGCCTGGAGTTGGGCCTCCGCCACGCGCAGCTGCGCCTGGGCGGAGCCGATGGCGGCGGCGAGCGACTGCTCTTTCGCCTTCGTCGAATCGTGCTGGGCCTGCGCGGAGTCGTACGCGGCCTGCGCGCTGTCGAGCTCGCTCTTCGCGATGAGATCGCGCCGGAAGAGCTGCCCCTTGCGCTCGAGGTCGCGCCGCACGTCGAGCACCGCGACCTGCGCCTTCGCCGTCTGGGCGCGCGCCTCCACGGCGGTCGACCGGGCGTTCTCGACGTCGGCCTTCGCCCGCTCGACCTGCGCCTGCTGGTTGAGGACCGACGCGCGCGCCGACTCGACCTCGGCCCGCGCCTGGTTGACCTTGGCGACGAAGATCTCCGGATCGATGCGCGCGATCACCTGACCGCGCTTGACCGCGGAGTTGAAGTCCGCCCGCAGCTCCTTGATCTGTCCCGAGATCTGGCTGCCGACCTGGACGGTGGTCACGGCGGCGAGGTTGCCGCTCGCCGAGACGGCGGCGGTCAGCGGGCCCCGCTCGACCCGGCCCAGCCGGTATTTCGGCGCGTTGCCGCGGCTCTGGGTGGCCAGGTAGCCCCAGACGCCGGCGCCGACGGCGAGGGCGACGAGGAGGACGGACAGGAGACGTTTCATGAGCTTCATGGCGTTAGACGGTGGGAAACCCCACCCTTATTCTAAGTCCCGGCGCGGGCCGGGGTCAGCGTCGGCCGACGAACCGTTCGAGACGCGCGAGCGCGATCCGATTGTCGGCGAGGGCCTGGGCCTCGAGGTTCTGGGCGCGCGTGAGCTCGAGCTGGGCGTCCGTCAGTTCCAGGATGGTGCCGACCCCCGCGTCGAACCGGCCCTGCGCGAGCCGGAAGTTCTCCTGCGCGGACTCGACGGCCTTCTGGGCCGCCTGGATCCGCTCCTGGGCTTCCTCGACGGCGATGATCGCCTGGTCGACCTCGCGCGAGATGTCGAGCTCCTGCGCCTTGACGCGCGCTCGGGCGGCGTCGAAGTTGGCGCGCGCCTCGCGGTACCGCGCGATCCGGTTGCCGCCGTCGAACAGCGGCCAGTTGAGGTTCAGGCCGAGCTCCCAGATCTCGTTCATGTCCGCGCGGCTCGCGCCGTAGAAGCCGGTGCCCGTGATGTCCGGGAGGAAGTCGAGGAACGCGCGCTTCGCGAGCGCCTCGGCGCTGTCGGCGCGGAGCTTGGCCTGCCGCAGCTCCGGCCGATGGCGGAGCGCGTCGGTCTGCAGCCGGGCGCGGTCGAGCGCCAGCGGCTGGTACGCGAGGTTGTCGACGACCTGCGTCGGCGTGTCGGCGGCGATGCCCATCGCGACGTTCAGGGCGACGCGCGCGCTGCGCTCGAAGTTCCGGGCCCGGATCACGTCGACGCGCGCGTTGGCGACGTCGACTTCGGCGCGCGTCACGTCCGACTTCGGCCGCGTGCCGACGTCGAAGAAGCCGCGCGCGGACCGGAGGTTCAGCTCGGCGCGCTCCTGCGCCTGCTGGTTCACCCGGATCACGCGCTGTCCGAAGAGGATGTTGGTGTACGACTCCTTCACCGCGAGCGCGATGAGCTGGCGCTGGAGCTCGAGCTCTTCGAGCGACACGTCGGCGAGGGCCCGCGCCGCGTTCACGCTGGCGAACGTCTTGCCGAAGTCGAAGAGCACCTGCGACAGGGAGACGCGCGCGATGGTGGACGTACTCCATGCGGTGATCGTGCGCTCGCGCGTCGTCAGCGACGCCTCGGTGGTCGACACGTTCTGCGCGCGCGCGGCGGTCCAGGTGCCGGTGAGCTGCGGGAGGAGCGGCGAGAGCGCCTGGTCGACACGCAGCCGGGCCGCGTCGTAGTCCGCGATGCGGGCGACGATGTTCGGCTGGCCGTCGAGGGCGACCGCGAGCGCTTCGTCGACGGTGATCTGCCGTCCGGCGGCGATGTCCTGGACCGGTGGCGGCGGTGGCGGCGGTGGAGCCTGCGCCTGCACGAGCGCGGAAGACGTCGTCACCCAGACGAACGCCGCCGTCGCGATGCCCGATCTCATGCGTGAGTTCTCCTTCGCCCCGAACCGCAGGCGCTCAAGAGGTGGCAGCGCTCCGAAGATATCACGACGCTCCGGCCGGTCCGGCGCGTGGCCCGCGCCCTGCCATTCGATGCACAGCCGGCTGTGGATGGATCGCCCGCGACCGGCGAAAACCGTCGTCGTGGCGCGGTGGTTCGCGCACGCGCCGGCGGTGGACGATCCGTGGGATGCGAGGTGGATGGCTGTGGACAGCTTTTTTCTTGACGGACGCTACATCATGCGTGATAGATTCCGCCCGCCACAACATGTAGAGTGCAGACCGAGGGCGGGTGGGTGGGCCCGCGGCGACTCTCTCGGTGGTACTGCGACTTCCCGGTCGGGCGCCGGGAGCGCGCTCACTAAGGAGGAATACCTCATGCAGTCCGAGACACGCCCAGCCAAAGTCGGCAAGTGGACGGATGCGGCACTCCGCGTACTCCGTGAGCGGTACCTGACCCGCCAGGGCGGCGAGGTGATCGAAACGCCCGAGGAGATGTGCTGGAGGGTCGCGACGTCGATTGCCGAAGGCGAGGCGCGGTACGGCCGCAGCCCGGCGGCCGTGCGGGAAGTGGCGACGGCGTTCTACGACGTCATCATCGAGGGCTCCTTCGTCCCGAACTCGCCGACGCTGATGAACGCGGGCAAGGGCAATGGCCTGCAGTACTCGGCCTGCTACGTGCTGCCCGTCGGCGACTCGATGCCCGAGATCTTCGACTCAGTGAAGGCGGCGGCAATCATCCATCAATCAGGCGGCGGAACCGGTTTTGCATTCTCCCGCCTGCGCCCCAAGGACGACATCGTCGCCTCGACCGGTGGACGCGCCTCTGGTCCCGTCTCGTTCCTCCGCGTCTTCAACGGCGCCACCGAAGCGGTGAAACAGGGTGGCTGCGTCGTGCCGGACACCCGCGTGTCCACGAATCGCGGCGTCATCGCGATCCGCGAGCTCGGGCCATCGGCTGCCGACGCGAAGACGTGGCACGAGCCGTCGCGGCCTCTGTTCGTCGCGACCGACGAAGGACCGCGCGAGTCCGACGAGTTCTACAACAACGGCATCGCGCTCGTCCGCCGGATTCGGACGGCACACGGTTACTCCGTGTGCGCGACGCTCGAGCATCGCCTCCGCGTCATCGACGAGCAGGGAAACTACGTCTGGAAGACGCTGGAGGACATCAAGGTCGGCGATTGGGTCGCGCTCCAGAAGAACACGTATCTCCCGACCGAGGACTTCAGGTTTCCGTGCTTCGACGCCAAGCCTCATCCGAACGCCACGCCGATCCGGATTCCGGACGCGCCGACCGCAGAGCTCGGTGAGTTCATCGGTTACTTCCTGGGTGACGGCGCCGTCTCAGTTAACGCGCGTGGAACGGGTCGCCTCATCCTCACGGTCTGCCGTGCGGAACCGGACGTCGCGGCGCGCCTGTCCTCGATCGCCGAGCAGCTGTTCGGCCTTCGGCCGGTGAAGCAGGCGAAGGACGGCGACGGATCCGAGAACTACTTCTTCAATTCGACGACCCTCGTGGCATGGCTCAAGACGATCGGCGTCGACAAGCCGTCGGCGCTGGAGGTCCGGCTGCCGGAAATCGCCTTCACGGCGGGTCCCGAGGTCGCGCGCGGTCTGGTTCGCGGGCTGTTCACCGCTGACGGCACGATCAGCAAGGACGGCTATCCCTCGCTCTCCAGTACGTCTCGCGGTCTGCTTGAGGGGGTTCAGCAGCTTCTCCTGGCGCTCGGCATGCCCTCGACGATCGGCGAGGTGGCGAAGCGTACGGGGGCCTTCGGCCGGAACCCGCTCTATCGCCTCCGGATCATCACGCTCGACGGGCTTCGGGCCTTCGCGGAGACGATCGGCTTCTTCTCGGCCAGCAAGCAGTCGCGGCTCGAGGCCGGGCTCACGAAGGCCTGGGAACTCAACGACATCATCCCGTTCCAGGGTGCGCTGCTCGCGAAGCTCTACGGTGGTCCAGGGCGCGGCAGCGGCCCAGGCCGCAGTTCTCGGGGCGCCGATCGAGCGCTCTATCGGGCACTCCAACACTACCTGCCGGGACTGTCCGCTCCGCGACACCTCAGCCGCTCGCGCCTGCGGAGGCTCGCCGACGCGCACGAGTCGGTCGATCACGATGCGACCGTCCAGTGGTTCCTGGGGAACAGCCAGTTCTACGACCAGGTCGCCAAGATCGAGGAGGGCGAGTCGCTGACACTCGACCTATCCGTGCCGGCGAACCACACGTACATCGCCAACGGGTTCGTCAGCCACAACACCCGTCGCGGCGCCAACATGGGCATCCTGAAAATCGATCACCCCGACATCCTCGAGTTCATCGACTGCAAGCTCGACGGCGGGATCACGAACTTCAACATCTCGGTCGCGGCAACGGACCGGTTCATGGACGCCCTCGCGAAGGGCGAGGAATACGAGCTCATCAACCCGCGCACCAACCAGGCGGTCGGCCAGCTCTCCGCCCGGGAAGTCTTCGAACGCATCGTGCGTGCGGCATGGCGGACTGGCGACCCCGGCATGGTGTTCATCGACCGCATCAACGCGAGCCCTGCGAACCCGACGCCTGCGATCGGGCAGGTCGAGGCGACAAATCCTTGTGGTGAGCAACCGCTTTTGCCGAACGAGGCGTGCAACCTCGGCTCGCTCAACGTGTCGAAGTTCGCGCGTCGCGGCGAGAACGGCGAGTGGTCGATCGACTGGGACGAGATGGAGCGCGTGGTGCGGCTGGCCGTGCGCTTCCTCGACGACGTCATCGAGATGAACCCCTACCCGCTGCCCGAGATCGACAGGATGGTGAAGGACAACCGTCGCATCGGGCTCGGGATCATGGGCTGGGCGGATCTGCTCTTCCGGATCGGCGTGCCGTACGACAGCCAGGAGGCGCTCGATCTCGCCGGGCAGATCATGGCCTTCGTGAAGGAGAAAGGCCACGACCAGTCCGCGAAGCTCGCGGAAGAGCGCGGGCCCTTCCCGAACTGGAGCGAGTCGATCTACGGCAAGGTCCGGCCGATGCGGAACTCGACCGTCACGACGATCGCGCCGACCGGCACGATCTCGATGATCGCGGGCTGCTCGTCCGGCATCGAGCCCATCTTCGCGCTCGCGTTCCAGCACCGCGTCAAGCAGCCGGACGGCGAGCGCGTGCTGACGTTCGTCAACGACACGTTCGAGGAGATCGCGCGCGAGCTCGGCTTCTACTCCGACGCGCTCAAGGAAGAGATCGCGCGGCGCGGCACCGTGCACGGCATCCCCGGCGTGCCCGAATCGGCGCAGCGCGTGTTCAAGACGGCGCACGAGGTCAGCTTCCAGTGGCACGTCCGGCACCAGGCCGCGTTCCAGAAGTACACGGACAACGGCGTGTCGAAGACGATCAACCTGCCGAACGAGGCGAGCGAAGAAGACGTTGCGGACGCATACCGGACGGCGTGGGACCTCGGGTGCCTCGGCATCACGGTGTTCCGCGACGGCTGCAAGGGCGAGCAGGTGCTGAACATCGGTGTCGGCAAGAAGGACGCCGCGCCGGCGCCGGCGATCGGCGGCACCGTCATCAAGCCCCGCCCGCACAGCCTGACGGGCTCGACCTATCGGATGGAGACGCCGATCGGGACGGCGTTCATCACGGTCAACGAGACGATCGACGGCGAGCCGTTCGAGGTCTTCGTGCAGGTCGGCAAGGGCGGGTCGGACACGATGGCGGTGGCCGAGGCGCTCGGTCGACTGATCTCGCTCACGCTGCGCCTGCCGTCGCCGCTCTCCGCGGGCCGGCGCCTCGAGGAAGTCATCAGCCAGCTGTCCCGCATCGGCGGCGGTGGCCCGATCGGCTTCGGGCCGCAGAAGGTGCTGTCGCTGCCGGACGCGCTCGCGCGCACGCTGGCCGAGCACATCGGGCAGGTGAAGGCGCCGGCGAACGGCGGCTCGCTCCCGGCGGTCGACAAGCCCAAGCGCGTCGGCGATCTCTGCCGTGAGTGCGGGCAGGCGACGTTCGTGTACGAGGAAGGCTGCAAGAAGTGCCTGAGCTGCGGCTTCAATGAGTGTTAGGAGCTGTCTACGGGATAGGGACTCAGGACTAGCAACGCCCTAAAAAGATGGGCCGGAGATGATGTACCCAGGTACATGCTCCGGCCCGTCGATTTTTCAATGGGAACGCTGGGCCGAGATGCTACCAAGGACGCGAGTCACACCCCAGGCAGGAACTGTGGAGGCTGGCGGTGGGCATCGCGCTCGACTGGGTTCGGATGCCCGAGGGCACGTGCTTCCGGACGATCTGTCGGGACGGAGTTCCTGTTGCGGAGCCTACCCGGTACCTCTTCAGCTACGTCCATCCGGGCGCCACGTCACGACACACGGTTCTGAACTACGCGGAACGCCTGCTCCCGTTCTGGAAGTGGCTCGATCGTGGAGGGCTCGAGCTCACGGCCGTCACTCGGCTCGATCTCGAGCGCTTTCGACGGGACCTCGTCCTCCAAGCCACCACCGTCGAGCCCCTGTTGAAGAAGGGGCCGAAGTCGTCGCCGAAGACGATTCACGCGACGCTCGCCGCGACGATCCGGTTCTTCGCATGGGCGATGGAGCCCGATGACACCTATCCGATCCTCGGACCGCCGCAGGAGCGCCGCGGTCGCCGCTCTCGCCTCCGCCTCTCCCGGCTCAACGCCGATGAGATCGCACGGCTCAGCAAGGATCTTCTCCCACGCCTCAAGCGGACTCTCCCGAGGACTCTGACCCAGGAGCAACTCGATCGGTGCCGCCGCTGGATCATGCAGACCTTCGCGTTCGACGCGGTGCTCCAGATCCGAAACCGTGCCATGTTCGAGACCCTCTGGGACGGTGCCCTGCGGAAAGGCGCGCTGCTCGCGCTCCGCACGAACGGCATCGACTGGCTCGCCCGCACGCTCACCGTCTCGTTCGGCGTCGCAGACTACCGCGCCACGTGGTTTCGGAAGGGCCGCAATCACCGCGCGGTGAAGACGGGCGAGTATGTCGTGACGGTGTCGGACGAAACGATCCAATGGCTCGACCGCTATCGCCAGGAGGCCCGCCCGCATCAGGCGGACGTGCTCGACCACGGCCTGTTCTTCTGCGAGCACGCGCCAGGCGGCGCTGATGACGGTCGGCCGCTGGACAACACGACGCTGAGGTACCTGTTCATGGCGATGTCAGCGCCAGAGAGGCGGGGAGGCCTCGGGCTGCGCGTCACGCCCCACATGCTCCGCCACACGTGGGCCGTCATGGCGGAAGAGGACGGACTCGATCTCGAAGTCCGCCAGAGCGCTGTCGTGCCGGAACGGCGAGGTGGTCGAGGTCCTGGACGAAGATCACTGGCGCGTTCCGGGCCATCGAGGCCCGCTACGGTACCGTGTCGCTCTCGATTTCACCGAGGTCCCCGGGAGCGTGCGCGGTTGGTGGCGAGCGGTGCTCGCCGCGTCGTACGCAAGCGATTCCTTGGCCCAGGCGTACAACATCTGGGCGACGGCCCGCTGGCTCAATCGGTTCCTCGCTGAACGTGGTCGGCTGTCGACCGAATTCGATCAACTCGAGGAGGCGGACTGGGCGGATCACGCGGCCTGGCTCGGCCGGCAGCGTGGCGACCACGGGAAGCCGCTGAGCCATGACTATCGGCGCTGCCAATTCGGATGGATCGCCGCGGCGGTCCGGCACGCGCAATTGCTGTCGCTTCCCGGATCGACCAACCGGACGCTCGACGCCCTCCACGCGGTGTCGCAGCGGGTGTTTCGCGGAGGCAACCTGATCGCTCAGCGGCGCGTCCAGCAGCGCGCCCTCAGCCGGGAGCAGTACGACGAACTGTACGCAGTCCTCGCGGAGGAGTGGCGGCGGGTCCAGGAGGGCGAGCGATCGCCGACCTGTCGGGGCGACCTCCACGCGCTGGGCGCCTGCTGGCTGGCCTTTCACGACGGACTCCGACCCGAGGAGTTGAACGTCCTCACGATCGACGATGTTCGGGCTGACCCGATCCATGAAAAGCACAAGCTCCACGTGCACGCCCCGAACAAAGACCCCGACATGGTCCCGATCGACCGCGAGAGCCTCACGATCCTCAACGCGATCGTGGACGTCGGCCGTGACGGGCGAGACGCTCTCGACACGAGACTCCTCTTCGTCCGGTCATGCCCGCGGCCGGCCATCCTGACGACCGAGAGCCTCAACCGTGCCGTTCGCCAGATGCTTCAGCGGCACGACGGTCATCACCTACCGGCCGACTTGCAGCTGCGTGACGGCCGGAAGAGCCTCGGGACCCATCTCGCCCGGGGCGTAGGCAACCGCGAGCGGGTGCGCACGATCATGCGACACGCCTGGGCGTCGACGACCGAACTGTACTATCGCGGGCGGCAGGAGCTCGAGGCCGCCAGCGGCATCGCCAAGGCCATAGCCGGCGAGGTGTCGCGTCTATCCAGCGCGTACCGCTATCCAGGGCAAGGCACGGGCGAGCGCGCAGACGCGCTCGAACAGGTTCAACGCCATCCGGACCGTGACGTTCGGCTGGCCGCCCATTGCTTCGACTGCCCGCTCCTCGCGGTCTGGGCGAGCAAGCGCCACAACTTCGTCTACGAGCGTGACGAGTTCCAGCGGCGAGCGGTTCGGGCAGGAGAAGCCGAAGGAGAACGCGATTTCGAGCACGCGGCGCTGACCGATACCTACGTGACCCTCATCGACCGCCGCCTCTCCCAGGCCAGGAGCACCGATGGGCACCCCGGCCCTCTCAGGCGCCGCCGCCCGCGTCGTCGCCAACGCTGAGGCCTGGGGCGCGCGCCTCCCGGCGTCCCTGCGCTTCGAGGAGGATGTCTGGAATCTCGCGTTCCGCTCCACGATCGCCGGGTCGCCGTCGAGTCACAAGATCAGCTTCACCGAGTTCCCGGAGCCATGGAGGGACGACGTCAAGGCGTTCATCACGCAGGCACTGCTGGACGCTCGTTCGAATTCCTGGATTCTGTCAACGCTCGGCGTTCTCCGGTGGTTGCTCCGGATCCTGCAAGACCGCTCGGCCGCGTCCCGTCCGCCCGCGATGCTGACCGCGGACGATGCCCGGGCGGTCGAAGAATGGTTCGCGACCTCGGGACGCGAGCAGGCACGTGCGGAACTGACGGCGATCGCCGAGTTCGCCGCCTTCCTCCGGCGCCAGCATCGCGGGAACCCAGCGCACTTCCGCCCAAGTCGCCGGGCGGCGCCACCGGACCGGCGGGGCCGTGCCCCGTTCACCGAAGGGCTCGAGCGCGTCATCCCCGATGAGGTCAGCCGCGCGTTCATGGCAGCGGTTGCGCGCCACGAGGCCATGATCGAACGCATCGCGCTGACGGCCCGGCCGAAGTCCGTGCTGTCCGTTCGCCTCTACCTGCAGATCTGCAAACTCCTGGTGTTCACCGGCCGGCGGATCTCCGAGCTCCTCCTGGTCGTCCGGCAACCACTCCAGGAACCGACGGACGAAGAGCGCGCCCACACGGGACCAGGAGTCTGGTTCGCCTACAACGACACGAAGTCTCGGCAGGGAGCGTTCCGGGTCTTCGTCCCCGAGCCTGGAGCCGCGATCGTCCGTGGCGCCGTCGGCCACGCGCAGGCACTGACCGAGGACCTCGCGGCCCGCAGCGGGTTGAACCGTCTGTTCCTCACTGAGCGGCGAGGCGGCGCCAATGGCGGCGGTCAGGCGCGGACCGTCAGCGCCAGCGCGTTTCGGCTCTGGCTCAACGGTCGCATGACGGATGACTGGCAGATCATCCGCCCGGGCTTCGTCCACCGCGAGGCGATCGTCTACCAGGGCGCGTACTATCCGATCGAGCCGCACCAAACGCGCCACACCCTCGCCCACAAAGCCTACCTCGGTGGTGCGTCCTACCTCGACGTCGGAGATCATCTCGGCCACCGTCGCACCGCAGCCGGTCTCAGCCCGATGACAGCGGTCTACATCCACGGGCGTCAGCGTGAGGTCTTGCAGGTCCGCGAGATGCACGAGCGTCGGCGGCATCACGGTACGACGGCGCCCCTGACTGAGCACCGGGTCGTCGTCACCAGGGATCCAGATGAGGATGCGGTCACCCGGTGGGGTGCGCGGGGTTGGTTTCTCCTGCCGTCGTACTACGGCCATTGCCTCTTGCCGCCTGCCACGGGGCCTTGCAGTGCCTCTGACCCGCGGCTGATCGGCCCTGACGGCCGCGCCTCTGACTACCGGCTCGAGTCATCGGAAGCGCGTGCTGCGCTTGCCGTCGATCGACGCCTGCTCGCCGCGGGCATCGCCTATCTCGACAATCGCTATCCGGACCTCCCGCAACTGGACGCCTTCCGCGCCCGGCTCGCTCAACTGGACCAACTCCTCCCGCAGGCCGCAAGCAAGCTGTCCCCGGGACTCGAGGAGCACCGACCGCCGACGACCGGGGACCCCACGGGCGGAAGGCACTTCGATGCGTCGAAGCCGTTCAGATCCGCCATGCGTGAGCGCCGTCGGCAGAACGCGCTTCGGTCGAGCCCGTTCGCCCGCCGGCGCCGGCTTCCAGCTGCCAGCCCTCGGTCTCTCACTCCAGAGGAGATGAGCCGCGCCGAGGCGTTTCTCGACGCTGTCGAGGCGGAGCGGCGACCTCTGTGGATCCGAACGCTGGCACGCAGCCTCGGCGTCTCGACGCTGGCTCTCCAGAACACCCCAACCGTCTTCCGTCGCGTGGTCCGACACAGCCAGCCCCTCGACGCCGACGAGGAGATGGCCGCTCGCCTCAAGGCCCTCTGGTTGCGAGGGGAACGCGCTACGTACAAGGAGTTCGCCGCACTCTGCGGTCGCTCACTGCGCAACTTCTTCCTGCGTGAACCAGCGTGGTGCCGGCGCCTGAAGGCGCACAACCGCTCGGTCCGACAGCGGGCCATTCGGGTCGCCGCCGAGCGCCGGCTTCAACGCGTGCTCGCTTCAGAGCGACCTGAGCCCCTCCGGCGCTTCGCCGTCGCGATCCACACCGACGTGACTCGGCTGCGATCGCGCCATCGCGACATTACCCGACGGCTCGTCGCCCACAATCGGCGGCTCGGCCTTCGCGGGGCGCATCGGCCGCGTCGCCTCGACGCCCAGCGACCGAGGGTATGGCGGGATGGCTAAGCCTCGGGCCACGGATGTGGGAGCCACGCGCGCGCGTCTCGAGAACGAGATCGCGCGCCTCGAAGCTTCCGGCGAGCCTCTGAGCGTCGCGGCGTTCGCCCGCCGCGTGGGCCTCGCGTACGTGACCGTGACCCACCGCTATCGAGACGTCGCGCAGCGTGTCCGGGCCCTTCGTGATCAAGCGAGGTCGTCGACGAGGTGGTCTCTCGCGGCCCGCCCGCCCGCCGAACGACTTCAGCTCGCGGCGGCGCTGGAGCGCGTCAAGGACCTCGAACTCGCCGTCGAGAAGCTCTCCCGGAGAGCGCACGCGCTGGAAGCGGAGCGGGACCAGTGGCGCCAGCGAGCTGAGCGGCTGCGGGAGGCCGAGACGCAGAGTGAGCGACTCCGGGGAATAGTCGTCAGCCTTCAACAGGATCTCATCCGTCATGTGACGCCAGACGTCGCTTCAAAGATCATGGCCGCACACCAATGCGATCGGCACGTCGAAGAGCCTCAGAATCGAATCCGTGAGGACGAGTTGGGCCCCACAAGCGCGAGAGACCATCGACGGCGGCGCGTGACCGTCGCCGCCGTGCGGGAGCCGATTCGTGGTAGTTGACGGCTGGTCAACTACACGGGTATCCTCGTGTTCGGAGGTCGCCGATGATGCGGCGAGGAGCGTGGAGCGGTGGAAGAGGGCCCCAGACCCGCCTGCAGCTTCCTGATCCCTGTGGTGCGCGACTCGGACCGGAGACCCCATCCTCCCGTGCTGTGGCGCCTGCTGCAGGACGCATTGCTCCGCACCTTCGGCGCCCTGAGCGGTCCTGGGCCCGTTCTCTACTATCGCAGCCCGGAGGCGGTGCCAGGGGCGTGGCGCCCTGAAGAGGGCAAGGAGCC
>JACPCW010000060.1 GCA_016184365.1 Candidatus Rokuibacteriota bacterium | reverse complement strand
GACGTCGGCGCGTGGACGACACGCCGCGCGCATCGCGAAGCGAGCGATCCGGACCCGAGCCGCGGCCCGGCTCCGCCGGGCCGTGTGCGAGCGAATGGGGGTCTGGGGGCCATGTCGGGGCCCCCAGCACAATGGACGGAGACGATCGACGTCCCCGCGTGGGCCGCGCATGTCTACACGGAATGCGCGCGGATCTGGAATCCGATTCACACGGATGTCCAGGTGGCGACGACGGCCGGACTCGCCACGATCATCCTGCACGGCACGGCCACGCTGGCGCTCGCGATCTCGCGCGCCGTCACGCGCGACCTTCGCGGCGACCCCGCGCGCGTGCGCGAGATCAGCGCGCGGTTCACCGGCATGGTGCCGATGCCGGCGACGCTGTCGGTACGCGGCGGGCGCCGCGACGACGCGCACGTCCACTTCGACGCCGTCGACGCCGCCGGCGCGCCGGTGGTGAGCGACGGCACTCTCCGTCACGACCCGTGAAGTCCCGAGGAGCGTCCGACCGATGAAGCAGATGAGCCGACGTGACCGCCTCGCCGCCGCGATCGCGCGGCAGCCGGTGGACCGCGTGCCGTATTCGTTCTGGCGTCACTTTCCGAAGACCGATCGCAATCCGGCGGGGCTCGCGCAGGCGACGCTGCGCTTCCACGAGCGGTACGGCGGCGACTTCATCAAGATCACGCCCGCGGGCGGGTATGCGGTCGAGGCGTGGGGCTGCGTCGAAGGTCAGGACGAGCGGCCCGACGGACACCGGCCGTGCGCGGCGTGCGCCGTCCGTGACGGCGACGACTGGAAGAAGATCCGACCGCTCGATCCCGGCACCGCGCCGGGCTACGTCGAGCACGTCGAGGTCATCGTGCGGATGGGCTTCGATCGCCGCATCGGCGACGCGCCCGTGATGCCGACGATGTTCTCGCCGCTGTCGCTCGCGCGGAAGCTCTCCGGCACCCGCCTGAACACCGACCTGCGCGAGCGCCCGCAGCTCGTGCGCGACGCGCTCGAAGCGATCACGGAGACGCTCGTGCGCTTCGCGAGCCTCGCGCTCGACGAAGGCGTGACGGGCATCTTCTATTCCATCCAGGCCGCGAGCCGCGCGCTCCACACCGAGGAGGAATACGCGGAGTTCGGCGAGCCGTACGACCGCCGCGTCCTCGAGTCGGTCCGCGACCGGTCCATCCTGACGATCGTCCACTGCCACGGCACGGACCTGATGTTCGATCGGCTCGCGCGACTGCCCGGCCACGCGTGGAACTGGGACGACCGCGCGACGCCGCCGTCGATCGGCGACGGCAAGGCCATGGTGCACGGCGCCGTCATCGGCGGCCTGCATCAATGGAAGACGCTCCGCGACGGCACGCCGGAAGAAGCCGTTGCCGAGACGAGGGACGCGATCGCGCAGACGGCCGGGCTCGGCCTCATCGTCGGTCCGGGCTGCGTGCTGCCGAACAACACGCCGGATCCGAACGTCGCCGCGGTCGTGCGCACGCTCGGCGGACCACTGAAGCCGATCCCGGGCGTCGCGGTGTGAGACCCGCCCGCCGTTGATGGCCCGGCAAATGTAATCTTGATGCCATGAACAAGCGAGGACACGTCATGCCGGAGGCTCTCCGTGCGCTGTCGCCGAAACTCGTGGCGCTCCTCGAGCCGCGCGAAGAGATCCTCGAGGCGTACGTCTTCGGGTCGACGGCGACGGGGTCGGCCACCGCTCATAGCGACGTCGACCTCGCCGTCTATCTCGCCGACGAGCCACCGGCCTCTCAGTTCGGTTACGCCGCTGACCTCGCGTCGGCGGTGATGCGGACGCTCGAAACGAACGCGGTCGACGTGATCGTCCTCAATCGGGCCACACCGCTCGTCTATCACCGCGTGCTTCGCGATGGCGTCAGGATCCTGTCACGGGATCTTCGGGCGACGACGACGCGGGAGGGCCGGGCGCTGTCGCGGTACTGCGACTACGTACCGCAGCTCGCCAAGATCGACGCCGTGCATCGAGGCCGGACCGCGGCGGCTCGCTTCGGTCGATGAGCCCCGGCCAGCCCGATGCCGTCGTCGTCCAGCGGCATCTGCTCGCCCTCGACACCGCCATCCAGCGCTTGCGGCGCCACGCGGGCCGACCGCTCGCCTCGCTGCTCGCCGATGTCGACGAGCAGTGGACGGTCGAGCGCGGCCTCCAGCTCTGCGCCCAGAACGCGCTCGACATCGCGACGCATCTCGCTGCGAGCGCGGGACGTGACGCGCCGGACTACGCCACGGCGATCGACGTGCTGAGCGAGATCGGCGTCGTCACGGCGGACTTCGCGCAACGATTCCGCGGCGTGGCGGGATTTCGCAACGTCCTCGTCCACGGCTATATCGGCACCGACCTCGGCCGCGTTCACGCGCTGCTCAACACCGGCCTCGACGACTTCGTGGAGTTCGCCCGTCAGGTCGAGAGCTATTTGAAGCGCTCGGCCGCCTGATCCACGTGCGATCGCTGGCTCGATAAATGGTAATCTTTATGCCATGAAGACGACCATCGATCGTGCGGGCCGGATCGTGATCCCCAAGAAGATCCGGCAGGCCGCAGGGCTGGCTCCTGGAATGCCGCTCGAGATCCGCTGCGCCAACGGCCGTGTCGAAATCGAGCCGGCGCCCGTTCCGGTACGGCTCGTCCGAAAAGGGCGTCTGCTGATCGCGGTGCCGAAGGTCAAGCTCCCGCCGATGCCCGCAGACCTCGTCGAGCGGACCCTCGAGGAACTGCGGAACGAGCGAGGCCTGTAGACTCCACGCCCGTGCCGGGATTTCTGCCCGACACGTCGTGCCTCGTCGCCGCCGTCGCGGCGTGGCACCCCGAACACGCAGCAGCCGAAGGAGAAATCAACGCTCGCCTGAGACGGGGCGAACCGATGATGCTGGCCGCGGCGGCCCTGATCGAGGCGTACTCGGTCCTCACACGCCTCCCTGCGCCGTTTCGTGTCTCGCCCGGCGAGGCGCAGCGGCTGCTCGCCGGAAGCTTCCTCGATATCGGCACGACCATCGCGCTCGACGGACGCGCATATCGCGCGCTGCTCGACCGGGCGGCACGAGACGGGATCTCGGGCGGCAGGATCTACGATGCCGTGATTGCGGCATCTGCCGAGCGGGCGAAGGTGGATGCGCTCCTCACATTCAACGTAGGACACTTCTCGGGCCTGACCGCGGCAGGGATCGCAATCGTCGTTCCCGGTCGCTGACGATCCCGGGCGCGCTGCTATCCTGTGATCCGGGCGCGAAAGCGAGGAGCGGACCGATGCTGACCACGAGCGTCGTCGGAAGTCACGGGCTCCCCGGCTGGGTGTGGCTCGCCCGCGAGGCGCTCGAAGCCGAGCGTCTCGGTCAGGTGGATCTCGCCGAGCTCATCGAGGACGCCACGCTCGTCGCGCTCGCGGATCAGGAGCGCGCGGGCGTCGAGGTCGTCTCGACCGGCGAGATGGGTCGCGTCCGCTTCATCATCGGCTTCTACGACCGCCTCGCCGGCATCCGCACGCTCGAGCCGCCGCGGAAGCTCGGCGTGCCGAACTGGGACACGAACACGCCGTTCGAGGTCACGGACACCGTGAGCGCGCCCGCCGGGCTCGGCATCGTCGAGGAGTTCACGCTCGCACGCACGCTGACGAACCGGCCGATGAAGGCCACGGTGCCGGGACCGTTCACGCTGATGATCCCGCTGCGTCTCGGCGGTCCGTATCGCGACCGCGAGAGCCTGCTCGCCGATCTCGTCGTCATCGTGCGCGACGAGCTCGAGGCGCTCGTCGCCGCCGGCGCGGACTTCATCCAGATCGACGAGCCGAACTACGCGATGCTGCGCTCCGGCCTGCCCGACATCGTGACGGTGTTCAACCGGACGATCCAGGACATCCAGGCGAAGTTCGCGCTGCACGTCTGCTTCGGCAATCTCTACGGCCGGCCGTTTCCGGCCGTGCGGTCGTACGCGCACCTCTTCCCCGCGATCTACGACGTGCGCGCCGAACAGCTCGTGCTCGAGTACGCGAACCGCGGCATGGCGGACGTGGAGCTGTTGCGCGACTTCCCACCCGACAAGGAGCTCGGCGCCGGCGTCGTCGACGTGAAGGCGTTTCGCGTCGAGTCGGCCGACGACGTCGCGCAGCGGATCCGCCCGTTCCTCCGCTACGTGAAGCCGGACAAGCTCTGGATCAATCCCGATTGCGGTCTGTGGGAAACGCCGCGCCGCACGGCCGCGGCGAAGCTCCGCGCGATGGTCGAAGGCACCCGGATCGTTCGCAAGGAAGTGAAGTGAGCGAGACCGCGACGCGCGAAGACGAGATCAAGGCCGTCGGCCGGCGCGCCGGCGCGCGCGTGGTCGGCATCGCGGCCGCCTCGGCGTTCGACGCGTTCGTCCCCGAAGGCCACCGGCCGACCGACATGCTGCCGGGCGCCCGGACCGTCGTGGTCGCCGGCGGCGACGGCCCGACGGCCGGCGCCTGGCGGTGCCCGGACAATCGCGTCATGGAGATCACCGGCTACGACCTCCGTGAGAACGTCGCCGTCCACGCGATGGCGGATCACATCGAGCGCGCGTGGAGCCACTACGCCGTCCAGGCGCCGTCGTTGCCGGTGCACGGACACGCGCCGCCGATGAGCATGATGCTCGCGGCCGAGCTCGCCGGCCTCGGCACGCGGAGCTTCGCCGCGCACATCATCCTGAATCCCGAGTACGGGCTGCTCTACTACGCGGCGCTCGTCACCACCCTCCCGCTCCTGCCCGATCGGCCGCCCGAGGAGCCGGCGTGCCCGCATCCGGGCTGCGTCGCGATGTACAAGCGCATCGGCACGACGCCGTGCCTGCGCGTCTGCCCCGGCTGCCTGTCCGGATCGATCGGTGCGGACAACCGCATCGCCGAATCGACCTACAACCGCGAGCGCTGCCACACGCGCGCGCAGACGTACGGCATCGGGTCGCTCCAGAAGGCGCTCGCGACGATGATCGATGAAGACGATCCGGCGCGACGCCGCCAGATGGTCAACGGCGACTTCTTCACGAAGAGTCTCCAGGCCGTCGGCTTCTATCGCGACTCGATCGCGCAGTGCTTCGAGTGCATGCGCGTCTGCCCGGTCGGGCGCAAGCACCGGAAGCTCGCGTAGTGGCGGCGCTGCCGCTCGACGCGAAGAAGCGGATCCACGAGGGCGCGCTGCGCGCCGGCGCCGTCGTGTGCGGCGTCGCGGACGCCGCCGCGTTCGACGCGGTGGCGCCCGCGGGGCACCGGCCGGCCGACCTCCTGCCCGGCGCGCGCAGCGTCGTCGTCGTCGGTGGCGCGCAGCCGCGCGCCGGCGACTGGCTCGCGTCGCCGTGGGTCCTCGAATCGATGGGCACGACCGACCGCATCCAGTCCGTCGGCCGGCGCGTCGCGCAGATGATCGAATCGGAGTTCGGGTACTACGCGCTGTTCGTGCCGCCGGGCGTCGAGAGCGGCAGCAATCCGTTCCTCTCGCTGATGCTCGCCGCCGAGCTCGCGGGCCTCGGGTCCCGCAGCCTCGCCGGGCCGATCCTCAACCGGCAGCACGGGATGCTGTACTGGAGCGCCGTGATCACGACGGCGCCGCTCGAGGCGGACACGCCCGAGATCGACCCGGCGTGCCCGGCGCCGCCGTGCCGCGACATGTGGGAGCGCGAAGGCACGACGCCGTGTCTGGCCGTCTGTCCGGTGAGCGCCGGCGGATGCCTCGGCGGGCGGATCGAGAAGGGGCGCGCGATCCGGACCGACTACGACCGCGAGCGCTGCGGCACGCGAGTCCACACGCACTGGATCCCCGGCTTCCAGAAGGTCCTCGACGAAGCGCTGGCCGAGCCGGATCGCGAGCGCCGGAAGATGCTGCTCTACGGCGACTTCTTCACGCGGTCGCTCTGGGCGATCACATATTCCTCGACGAACATGGCGCAGTGCTTCGAATGCATGCGCGTCTGCCCGGCGGCGCACGGCCTGAAGCCGATGCAATGACGTCGAGAACCACCGACGTCGTCGTGAGGTAACCCCGCGATGTTCAAGCTCGATCCAGACGTCTATCACCGGCACAAGGACGAGGTCCTCCAGCTGTCGAACTCGTTCCAGCGCATCGGACAGCGGGGGCTCTCGGACCGTGAGATCGGCGAGCGCCTCGGACTGGCGGAGAAGGTCGTGACGGAGATCCGGTGCGTCGCCGAGCGCGACCTCTACGGTCTCGACGAATGGGAGCGCGCGATCGAGTTCAAGCGCCGGGCGTGCCGCGACTGGCAGGCGGCCGCGCTCAAGCGGCCGGACCTGCGCGAGAGCTGACCGGCCGGCGCGTGACGCTCTACTTCTTCGAGCGGGTGACCGACGACGACTTCATCGGGCCGATCATCATCGCCGCGCCCGACGAGGCCGAGGCGTGGCGCGTGCTCGCCGCGCGCGAGAACCAGACGGTCGAGGCGTTGCGCGAGGCGCACTGGCAGGTCGCGCAGGAACTGCCGGCGATCCCCGCGCGGCCGACGGTCGTGTACCCGTCGCATTACCGCCGCGTCGGCGTGCTGTAGTAACTGACCCTGAGAACCTATGCTGCCGCAACTCACGAGCGATGGCGTGCTCCCGCCGGGCGTTCATCCTGCCACCCTCGATGAAATCGCAGCCGTCTTCGCAACACAGACAGCGATTCGCCGCAACCTCGGCTCGCGACTACGCCGCATTCTCGCGTTGGCACAGCAGACAGGTCAGCTCCGGAAGGCGTTCGTTTGGGGAAGCTTCCCGACAGCGAAGCCCGACCCGGCCGACATCGATATTATGCTGGTGATGAGCGCCGCGTTTCGGTCCGAGGAATGCGCCTCAGAAGTCCGACAGGTATTCGACGGCGAGATCGCGGAGCGAATCTTAGGAGCGACGATCCTGTGGATTCGTGAAGATGTTCCGTCCGAGCTCGTCGATTCGTTCCTCGAGCAGTGGCAGATCGACCGAGGCGGCCGGCGTCGTGGGATCGTGGAGGTGGTGACGTGATCGCAAATGATTCTGAGCTGATGTCAGCGCAGGCCCGCGTTCAGGTGATTCAGGCCATGCTCGCTCACGCGCGACGCACGTGCACGCCTGAGAGCTTTCATGACCAGGCCAAGGGCTGGCTCGCCGAATGGCGACGACTCGACGATGACATCCGACGATATCTTTCGACGCCCGCCGCGCCGACTTCGGCGATTCCGTAGTGTTCGCGGTCTGCATTCAGAACGGCGAGTACGACGTCGATCTCATCGTCGGCAAGGTCTCCCGCGTCCCGTCGAGAGCCCGGAAGGCGATCGTCACTTCGCGACGTTGAAGCGGAAGTGGCAGATCTCGCCGTCGCGGACCGGATAGTCCTTTCCCTCCAGCCGTAGCTGGCCCTTCGCCCGGATGTCCGCGAAGGAGCCGTTCGCCGCGATGATCTCGTCGTAGGCGGTGACCTCGGCCCGGATGAAGCCGCGCGCGATGTCCGAATGCACCGTGCCGGCGGCGTCCTGCGCGCGCGTGCCCGCCGGAATCGGCCACGCGCGCACCTCGTCGTCGCCGACGGTGAAGAAGGACACGAGACCGAGCAGCGCGAAACACTCGCGCAGGAGCCGGCGGATCGCCGGCTCGGCCAGACCGAGATCGGCCAGGAACGCCTGCTGCTCCTCGCCGGCGAGCTGCGCGACCTCCGCTTCGATCACCGCCGACGCCCACGCGACCCGCGTGCCGGGCTGGCGGGCGATGTCCGCGAGCCCGTAGCGCTCGACGACGCGGTCGCCTTCCCCGATCGCCTTCTCGTCGACGTTCAGGCAGTGGAGGATCGGCTTCTGCGACAGGAACGTGAACCCGCGAATCGCGCGCGCGTCGTCGTCGCTCAGCCCGGCGGCGCGCAGCGGCGTCTCGGCCTCGAGCCGCTCCTTCGCGCGGCGCAGGACCTCCTGCTCCTTCACCTCGACGTCCGTGCGGCGCTTCTTGATCGACGCCTCGAGCCGCTCGAGCCGGCGCTCGACGACTTCGAGGTCCGAGAGGAGGAGCTCCGTCTCGAGGTCCACGATGTCGCGCTTCGGATCCGCCGCGCCCAGCGCGTCGTCCGGGAATGCCCGCACGACGTGCAGGAGCGCGTCCGCGTTCCGGAACTCCTTGGTCTCGAGGCCCCCCCGCTCGCCTTTCGCGATGCCGGCGAGGTCGACGACTTCGAACGTCGCGAACGTCGTCTTCTTCGGCTGGAAGATGGCCGTGAGCCGGTCGACGCGCTCGTCGGGCACGCGCGCGATCCCGGTATGGAGCTCCGTCCGGCCGGTGTCGTACCGCGAGGTGGCGACCTGGGAACCGGTGAGGAGGTTGAAGAGCGTCGTCTTGCCGCTCTTCGGAAGTCCCACGAGTCCGATCTTCATGAGGGTCAGTATCTCCCGAAAAATGATGAATGCGGACGGGACGATACGGGCTATTCTGGTCGTCCGATGACGACGAAGTGTATCCAGTGCTTTCAGGAGCCGCCGGCCGGCGCCGAGTTCTGCCCCGAGTGCGGGGCCGGACTGACACACGCATGCCCCGACTGCGGCGCACCGAACGCCGCGAACCACAAGTACTGCCTGAAATGCGGGCACCGCCTGCCGGTCGTGGAGAACACCCGAGAAGCTCCTGCGCCGGCGGTGGTGAACGCGCCCGCCGTCGTCATGAATCCGATACCGGTCCGGCTGCATCAATGCCCCGAGTGCCGCAAGACGGCCGTCGAGCGCGACGTCACGGCTTCGCTCTCGTCTCGCATCGTGGCCTACGTCGCGGGGCAACGCAGGTACGCGTGCCGGTCGTGCCGCGCTCGCTTCTCGGATCGCCCGACCCGGCCCAAGCTGTATCGCTGATTTCCCGGATCGAAGCATGCCGACGCGCCCCGCGAAGACGCTCGAGATCGTCCCGAATCCGCATCCGGACCGCGATTACGAAGTCTCGATGGCGATCCCGGAGTTCACGTGCCTCTGCCCGATGACGGGGCAGCCGGACTTCGCGACGATGCGGATCCGCTACGTGCCGGACCAGCACCTCGTCGAGCTCAAATCCCTCAAGCTCTACATGTGGTCGTTCCGTGACGAGGGCGCGTTCCACGAGGACGTGACGAACCGGATCCTGAACGACTTCGTGGCGGCGGCGAAGCCGCGATGGGTGGAAGTGATCGGCGACTTCAACGTCCGCGGCGGCATCAAGACCGAGATCCGCGCGACGTACGGGAAACGGCCGGAGATGTAACGCTCGCGGCCGAGCCTGGGCGAAAACTTCGGAGCGCCCCGCGAATCGGGGCGCTCCTTTCATTTCTACCGTCGACGGCCGTCGCGCGCGCCGCGCCGACCGCTACCGCGCGTCGTAGATCGTGATGCCGCTGCCCGACGTCGTCGTGGCCCGCGGCGCGAACGGCGCTTCCGCTGCGGCCGGACCGGACGCGATCGACGGAACGTTCGACCCGACCGGCCGTCAGGCCGCCAGGGCGAGCAGCACCATGCCGATCAGCATGACGACGGCCCCGAGCGCCGACTCGCGGACGCGCTGCGTCTCGCGGAACGCGGCGATGCCGATGGCCATGGCGAAGAGGATCTCGATCTGCTTCACGGCTTCGACATAGGAGGAGAGCGTCAGCGTGTAGGCGTACCCCTGCGACAGCGTCGTGAGCGACGCGAAGAGGCCGAGCGCCACGAACTCCTTCCAGTAGCGCCCGATGCCGCCGAAGTGCCGCGCCGACGTCGTGAGCGCGATCGGCGTCATCACGAGGCTCGCCGCGAGGTACGTGCCGAACGTGCCGACCGCGGTGTTCGACGCGAGGATCGCCTGCTTGATCGTGATGACGCTCGGGGCGTAGAAGAGCGCCGCGATGATGGTCCAGCGCTGGCCCCGGTCGGTGAAGAGCGTGGTCAGCGGCGCCCACGGCGAGATCCGCGCGCGCGACACGTTGAGCAGATAGACGCCCGCCGCGGACAGCAGCACCCCCGCGACGCCGAGCGCGTTCGGCGCCTCGCCGATCGTGTAGCCCATCGCGAGCAGCACGAGCAGGCTCACCTTCCACAGCGCCGTGACCAGCGAGATCTCGGAGACCTTGAGCGCCTTCGACAGCGCGAGCGTCGAGCACGTCTGCGTCACGCCGAACGCCGCGCACCAGACGAAGAAGCCCGGCCGCAGCGCCGGCCACGGGACCAGGAAACAGCCGGCGAGCGCGAAGGGCAGCAGGAACGTGAACCGGCCCCAGACGTTGATGTACTCGTCGAGCGCGTGGCCGAGGCGCTTCATCGTCGTGTTGCGCAGCACCTGGAACAGCGCCGCCAGCACGGCGAGGACGATCCACATCGCGCGCTCAGCGCGCGCGGAGGGCGAGCGCCACTTCGTTCAGGACGTCGTCGGCGCGGAACGGCTTCGCGATGACGAAGGACACGCGGTGCCGCGCGAGGCGCTCGGTGTCGAGCTGATCGCCCCAGCCGGTCACGAGGCCGACCGGCACGCCGGGATGCCGGCGCCGAACGGCTTCGGCGACGTCCCAGCCCGACAGGCCGGGCATCGACACATCGGTGAGGACGATGTCGAACGCCTGCGTCTCGGCGTGGCGAAGCCCGTCGGTGCCGTCGGTCGCGTGCACGACCGTGTGGCCGGCCTCGCGCAGCAGATCGACGAGGACGTCGCGGACTTCCGGCTCGTCGTCGATGACGAGGATGTGCGCGCGGCGCGCCGGCAGCGTCACCGGCGCCGAGTCGTCCACGCGTGCGGCGTCCGTCACGAGCGGCAGCGCGACGTGGAACGTGCTGCCGCGGCCGAGCTCGCTCTCGACCTCGATCGTCCCGGCATGGCGCGTCACGATGCCCCAGCTCACCGCGAGCCCGAGGCCGGTGCCGCGCGGCCCCTTGGTCGTGAAGAACGGCTCGAACACCCGGCGGCGCGTGACGTCCGACATCCCGCTGCCCGAGTCGCTGACGCTCACGATCGCGCAATCGTCGCGGACGCCGAGGCGGAAGCGGCACGAGCCGCCCGCGGGCATCGCCTCGAGCGCATTCGTGAGCAGGTTCGTGAACACCTCGCGCAGCTCTTCCGGCCGTCCCGCGACCGGCCCGGCGGTGCCGTCCATCCGCACCTCGTAGCGCACGCCGCGGCTCTGCGCTTCGTCCTCCCAGCGCGGCCGGGTGAGCTCGATCACCTCGCGCACGAGCTCCGAGAGGTCGACGACGCCGAACGGCCGCGTCGTCCGCGTGCGCGTGAACTCCTGGATGCGCCGCACGGTGTCCGCGCCGTCCTGCGCGGCCTTGCGGATCGCGTCCAGACCGTGCCGGAAGTACGCATCGGTCGCGCGCGCCAGCAGCAGCTCGGCGCGACCGAGGATCACGGCCAGCATGTTGTTGAAGTCGTGCGCGACGCCGGCCGCCATCTCGCCGAGCGCGCGCAGCCGCTCCGTCTGTACGAGCTGCGTCTGGCTGCGCTCCACGCGCTCCTTGGCGTCGCGCAACGCTTCGTAGAGCCGCGCGTTGTCGATCGCGGTGCGCGCGTATTCCGCGAGACGGAGCAGCACCGCCTCGTCGCGGTCGGTGAACGGCCGGGGCGAGCGATTCGTGACGTAGAGCAGCCCTTCGACGCGCTGCTGTCCGCGGATCGGGACGACCATCTCCGCGACGGTCCCCTCCTCGTCGGCGAGGGCGATGTAGTCCTTCGTGATGCGCGGATCGGCGCGGTAGTCCTCGGTCCGGAACGGCCGCTCGGTCGCAAGCACCCAGCCGCCGCTGCCGCGGCCCGCTTCGACACGCACGCCTTCCCAGCCGAACCGCGCGCCCGGGAAGTACCGGAAGACGGCGGTGGTTTCGCCGGGCGCGCGCAACGCGATGCGAGCGAGATCCGCGCCGCAGAGCCGGCGCGCGCCTTCCGCGACACGCCGCAGCACGGTGTCGAGGTCGAGCGACGCGTTGATGTCGCGCGCGAGGTCCGCGACGACTTCCGCTTCCTGCCGCCGCCGCTCGGCATCGGCAAAGAGCCGCGCCTTGTCGATGGCGATGGCCGCCTGGTCCGCGAGGAGCTGCATGAGCTCCTTGTCCTCGTCGATGAACTCGCGGCGCCGCGTGAAGAGCACGGTCAGGACGCCCACGACGCGTTCCCCCGCCAGCATCGGAATCCCGGCGTAGGCGCGGATGCCGAGCTCGGTCGCGAGCCGGCGGTTCTGCAGACGCGCATCGTCCTGCACGTCGAGGATGAATTCCGGCTGCTTCGTCGCGAGCACGCCGGTGACGACGCCGGTGCCGTACGGCATCGTCCGGCGCGTCGTGAGCCGCGATTCCGTCGTCGCGTCGATGCCGAAGCTGCCCTGCGCCACCAGCTCGCCGCGCGACGGATCCGTGACCCACACGCGGCTGAACGCCGCGTCGAGCAGCGTCGTCGCCGCGCGCGCGACTTCGTCGCAGACGACGCGCGCGTCGGCCGCGGAGATGATCAGCCGCGTCAGCGTGCTGAGCGCGCGGAGCTTTTCGGCGCGCGCCTCGGCGCGCTGATAGAGCCGGGCGTTGTGGAGCGCCACGGCGGCGTGGCCGACGAAGCTCTGCAGCAGCTCGTCGTCGTCGCGTGAAAACTCGAACGGCGTCCGGCCGAACATCGAGAGCACACCGAGCAGCGAGCCCTGGAACAGGATCGGCACGCCGAGATAGCTCGACAATCCCTGCGCGCGGAACCACTCCGGCGTCGAGACGACGCCGTCGACGAAGATGTCCGGCACGTTGAGCGTCCGGCGGGTGCTCGCGACCGTCCCGATGAGGCCGGTGCCGAACCTCGACGTCATCAGCACCGGCCGTTCGACGCCGCCGGCCGTGGCGACGGCGCGGCGCTCGAGCTGCCCGGTCGACTCGTCGGCCGTCCACAGCGCGACGAACGGCGCCCCGAGCAGGTCGGCCGCCGCTTCCCCGACGCGCTCGAGCACGCGGTTCGTGTCGAGCGACGACGACACGACCTGGTTCAACGCCGCGAGCGTCGACAGGCGCGTCGCGCGCGTGGCCTGCTCGCGGTAGAGCCGCGCGTTCTCGAGGGCCACCGCGGCCTGCGCCGCGAAGACCTCGAGCACCTCGACCTCGTCGGGCGAAAACGGGCTCGGCTCGTCGCGGTACACGACGAGCGCGCCGAGCACGCGGTCGCCGACGACGAGCGGCGCGGACAGCACGGCCCGGTAGCCTTCGGCCTCGACCGCTCCGCGCGTCGAGGCGGTCAGCTCGATCGACGGGTCGTTCAGGAGATCGGCGGACCAGCACGGGCGCCGCTCGAGAATCGCGCGCGCCGTCGTGCCGTCGCGCCAGTGCAGCGGCCGCATGCGATCGCGGAACGCCGCGGACAGGCCGCGATGCGCCACGAAGCGAATGACGGGGCCACGCGGATCGGATTCGGCGATGGCCAGGCTGCTGCGCGGCGTGCCGAGCAGCGCGCACGCGCGCTCGACGATGAGGTCGAGCACCGATTGCAGATCCAGCGACGAGGTGATCGCGCGGCCGACGTCGACCATCGAGCGCGCCTTGGCGACGTGATACCGCAGCGCGGCTTCCGCGCGCTGCCGCTCGATCCAGAGCGCAAGCTGCACGGCGATGGGCCGCAGGAGATCGAGCGTCGACTCCGGCAGGCGCCGGCGCGCGAACATCGCGACGACGCCGGCGAGGCGATCTTCCACGATGAGGGGCGCGCCGGCGAACGCGACCATGCCCTCGCGGCGCGCCCAGGCCGCGTCGATCTGCGAGTCGTCGCGCACGTCGTTCGTCAGGTACGGGCGCCGATTCGCGGCGACCCAGCCGATCTTCTGCTCGCCGACCGGGACCCGCGCGTACGCGCCGTCGAGATTCGTGTAGAGACCGGCGCTCGCTTCGAGGTGCAGGACGTCGCCGTTCGGCGGGAGCGTCCAGATACGCGCGAACGCGACGTCGAGATGGCGCACGAGCGCTTCGGCGGCGAGCTGCAGCACGTCGCGCACGGTGTCGGATCGGGTGAGCGCCACGCCCACGTCGGCGGCGAGCGCCGCGAAGCGCAGTCGCTCGTCCTGTTGTCCGGCGTGAACGGGAGGCATCAGCGGAACAGCCGGGGCATCGGCATATATCGCGTCAGCCCGAGGCGTCGTGTCAAGGGCGCTCCCATGCGCCTCGACAACCATATTGCGTGTGACCGAGCTCCTGGAAGACGCGAGCGGACGAGATCGGTTTCGCGCCGGCGCGCCGCATCCGCTCCATGGCTGCCGCCGCGGCATTACCGTCCTCACGTTCCTCGACGAGGAAGCGGTGGCAAGCGGCGACGGTCACCACGACATGTCCTCGATCTCGGCGGGCTGGCACTCATTCCGTTGAAGAACGTTGATCGCGAATCGATGACACTGAGCCAGCATCCCGAGTTTCTTGAACTCATCGCGCGCTCGCGAGCCGAATTTGCTGCGGGTCGGACCATCTCCTCGAGCGAGATGAAACGGCGGGTGCTGCCAAAGCGGTCGCCGAACGAGCGCATCCAGCCGACGGCGCGCAGGGGTGCGCCGCGGCTGATACGCCGGTTATGCGGACTGAAGGCCAGGCGCGTGGCGGAGCAGCGACGTCCTCAGCCGGCGCGGGACGTCGATGGCGGCGAACCACTCGGCGACGTCCTCAGCCGGCGCGGGACGTCGATGGCGGCGAACCACTCGGCCGGGTACAGGTAGTCTTCGCCGCTCTCGTCAATGACGCGAACGTCGCCCTCTCGAGCGGCATCTTCATCAGGAAGTACCCGATAGATCTTGTGCAACTCCAGGGAGGCTGGATACGCCGAGTTTTCGACACACACCACGAACCTGCTGACCGAACGACGACGCGGCTTTCTCGCCTTAGTCGACATATCGCTTGCGCCTGATTTCCTTTCTGCCGATCCCGTGTGCCTCATACCAATGGAGCTCGGCCTTGCGGATGGTTCCGCTTTCGCCATCGCCGGCCACCATACACTCGGCGAAGCCGATGGCGGTCGCGGACGCCGATACCCTCTGCGATCGTCAGGATCTCCGTGATTTCACCGACGATCTCGAAGCGCATTCACCGCCATTATCGTCTCGCGTCGGGGATGTGCGCCAGTGACCGGCGGGAACCGCGCCCGAATCGATCTGTGAGAATGGGGCTCATGAGGGAGCGACGTCGCGGGACGTCGCTCCCTCGGTGTACGGCGAGCTACTGAAGATCGCGGACGCGCTGCTGCTCGAGGCGGGGGATCTCGCGGCACTCCTTCGGGAGCCGGACCGCCTGACTGCCGCCATTCTGGAAGAGCTTTGCGCGAGCGGCTTTCATGGTGTGAGTCTCGACGCGACGTCCTCAGCCGGCGCGGGACGTCGATGGCGGCGAACCACTCGGCCGGGTACAGGTAGTCTTCGCCGCTCTCGTCAATGACGCGAACGTCGCCCT
>JACPCW010000059.1 GCA_016184365.1 Candidatus Rokuibacteriota bacterium | reverse complement strand
GGACCGGTCGGCGGCGTCGTCGCCTCGCGCAGCGCGCGCGCCGTCGCGACGGTGATCGCCTTCGGGTTCGTGTGCACCTCGTAGGCGCAGCGTGCTTCCTTCGTGATCGGCCGCATCGACTCCGCCTGGCTCAGGCCCGGAAACGGCGCGAGCCCGCGATAGTCCTGGAGCTCCGACGCCCAGTCGCCGGCGATGACGAGGAGCGACGAGCCGGAAACCTGCGCGTTGAACAGCTGCCCGGCGAGCTGATACGAGCCCCCCATGACGTGCGCGATGATCACGCCGACCTTGCCGCTCACGCGGTGATAGCCGTCGGCCATCGCCGCCACGAGGCCCTCGTGCTTGCCGACGATGAGCTTCTGATCGCCGTCTTCCGCGAGCGCCGCGAAGATGCCCGTCTCCGCCGAACCCGGGTTCGTGAAGAGGTACTCGACGCCCGCGTCCTTCAGCATCTGGATCAGCAGCATTCCGCCGGTCCCGGTGATCGTCTTGCGCATGTCGGCCTCACCCTCCCCGCGCGGCTCGGGGCCGCCGCGGCTGCCGCGCACTATACCAGCCGTTGGTAGAATCGTCGGCGCCATGGGCCCCAACGCCTACCAGCCGTCGGACGCGGGACGCGAATACGTGCGGCGCGCCCGCGAGCTCGCGCCGCGGATCGCCGCCGCCGGCGTGGAGATCGACGCCAACCGCACGCTGCCGGCGCCCATCGTCGACGCCCTGCACGAGGCCGGGCTGTTCCGCCTCCTGCTCCCCCGCAGCCTCGGCGGCGCGGAGCTCGAGCCGCTGGCCTTCATGTCCGTCATGGAAGAAGTCGCCAAAGCGGACGCGAGCACGGCGTGGTGCCTCGGACAGACGAACGGCTGCTCGATGTCGGCGGCGTACCTCGAGCCCGGCGTCGCGCAGGAAATCTTCGGCGATCCGCGCGGCGTGCTCGCGTGGGGGCCTGGTCCCGGCGCCCGCGCCGTCGCCGTCGAGGGCGGGTTTCGCGTGTCGGGCACGTGGAGCTTCGCGAGCGGCGGGCATCTCGCGACGTGGCTCGGCGGCTACTGCCCGATCGTGGACGCGGACGGCGCGCCGCGCCGGACGACGGACGGACGTCCCGCCGGTCGCACGATGCTGTTCCCGGCCGCGAGCGTGAAGCTCACCGATATCTGGCACGTGATGGGGCTGCGCGGCACCGCAAGCGACGCCTACACCGCGCATGACCTGTTCGTCCCCGCACGGTATGCGCTGCGCCGCGACGACGCGTCGGCGCGCACGGCCGTCGGCCCGCTCTACTGCTTCCCGATCAACAACCTGTTCATGTCGGGCTTCTCGGGCGTCGCGCTCGGGATCGCACGCGCCATGCTCGACGCGCTGATCGCGCTGGCGCAGGACAAGAAGCCACGCGGGTTCGCCCGACCGCTGCGCGAGAGCGCCGTGGCCCAATCGGAGGTGGCGCGATGCGAAGCGCGGCTCAGCGCGGCTCGCGCCTTCCTCGTCAGCTCGATCGGCGACGTCTGGGCCGAGGTCGTCCGCACGGGACAGCTCGAACTCGACCAGCGCATGCGCATTCGCCTGGCATCGACGTACGCGATCCAGGAGGCCAAGGCCGCGGCCGACGTCGTCTATCACACGGCCGGCTCGACGGCGATCTTCGGCGCCAACCCGTTCGAACGTCGCTTCCGCGACATCAATACCGTGACGCAGCAGCTGCAGGGCCGGTACACGCATTTCGAGACCGTCGGACAATTTCTGCTCGGGCTCGAGGCCGACATCAGCTTCCTGTGAGCGGGCGGCCGGGGAAGCCCGTTCCACGAGGGGTCCACGGTGAGTCTCGAAATATGGAACGGCGTACCTCTCCGACCGTCGTAAACGGCGCCAAACGTGCAGGAATCCACGGCACGGAAGTTGCCTGCCATCTCACCTTCACAGGTTGGCTTCGGGCACCGGGCCCGGTCAGAGATGAGACGACGCACGCTCCTCGCTTCGCTGCTCGCCGTCGCCGCGACGGTGGCGCTCTCCGGCGCCGCCGCGTGGGCCGAGCCCGTCACCGTCCGGTTCGCCGAAGGCATCACGCGCGCGTTCCCGGTACTCAAGTCGGTCGACGGCCTGACGCTCGCGCACGGAGAAATCGTCCAGATCGCACGCGGGGATCAGGTCGACAGCCGCCTCATGTTCCGGTACACGGACGGCTCGCACTACGAAGAGCGTGTCGTGTTCTCCCAGCGGGGCGTCTTCACGCTCGTGACGTACCGCCTCCGCCAGCACGGTCCATCGTTCCCGGAGTCGATCGACGCGTTCGTCGACCGCGACAGCGGCCTCTACACGGTCCGCTACAAGGCCGATCTGGACAGCGCCGAAGAGATCCTGAACGGCCGGATCGAGCTCCCGCCGGATACCTACAACGGTCTTCTGACAACCGTATTGAAGAATCTGCCGGCCGGAACGAGCGCCACCGTGCACATCATGGCGTTCACGCCGAGGCCGCGGCCGATCCAGATGCTGCTCGCGCCGTCCGGCGAGGAGACGCTGCTGATGGGCGGCTTCCCGATGCCGGTCACGAAGTTCACCCTCCGGCCCCAGCTCGGCATGTTCGCGTCGCTGCTCGTCACCGACCTGCCCGACGTGAAGTGCTGGATCCTCGGTGGGGACGCCCCCGCGTTCGTCAAGTTCGAGGGCCCGCTCTACTTCATGGGCCCGGTCTGGCGCATCGAGCCGCATTGATTGAGCTGGGGGCCCCGAAATGGCCCCCAGACCCCCAACGCTCGGCGCGCCCCGGCAAGCCGTGGCACGCCTCGATGAGGTACGCTCCACATCAGCAGGAGGGGTACCCCGTGAGCGACCATCATCCGAGCCCCGAGCAGGTTCGCGCGCAGCTGGCCCATCCCGTCGTCGACGCGGACGGCCACTGGGTCGAGTACGGGCCTGTCATCGCCGAGCATCTGCGCCGCATCGGCGGCAACGACGCGGCGGACGGGTTTCTGTCCGTCGGCCGTCAGGTGCGCGAGTCGCTCACGATGCCGGTCGTCGAACGGCGCCGGCGGCGCCTGTCGCAGGAAGCCTTCTGGTCGTCGCCGTCGCGGAACACCCGCGATCGCGCCACGTCCCTCCTGCCGCGCCTGCTCTACGAGCGGCTCGAGGCGCTCGGCATCGACTTCGCGGTGCTGTATCCGACGACGGCGCTGCGCATCCCGCGCGTCGCCGACGACCGGCAGCGGCGCGCGGCGTGCCGCGCGTTCAACATCCTGTCGGCCGAATACTTCCACGACTACGGCGATCGCCTGACGCCGGCCGCGGCGATTCCCGTCCACACGCCCGACGAGGCGATCGAGGAGCTCGAGTTCGTCACGACCCAGCTCGGGATGAAGGTGGCGATGTTCGGCAGCGTCGTCGCGCGGCCGGTGGCGTCGGTGGAAACGACCGACCCCGAGGCGGCGCGCTTCGCCGTCTGGTACGACATGCTCGGGCTCGACAGCGCGTACGACTACGACCCGCTCTGGGCGAAGTGCGCCGAGCTCGGCATCGCGCCGACCTTCCACACCGGCGTGCGCCGTCAGGGGCTGCGCCTGTCGCCGACGAACTTCACGTACAACCACATCGGCCACTTCGCGGCCGCTGGCCACGCGGTCTGCAAGGCGCTGTTCCTCGGTGGCGTGACGCGCCGCTTCCCGCAGCTGCGGTTCGCCTTCCTGGAAGGCGGGGTCGCGTGGGCGTCGATGCTCTACGCCGACCTGATCGGCCACTGGGACAAGCGCAACCGGACGGCGCTCGAGCACACGGACCCGCGCGCGCTCGATCGCGGTCTGCTGATGGAGCTCGTCCAGAAGTACGGCACCGAAGAGATCGCCGAGGCGCTGCGCGCGCGTGACGGCTGGCCCGACCCCGACGCGTACAAGGCGACGGGCGGGATCGGCGACCTCGACGACTTCTCCGCGTGCGCGGTCGAGCGCCGGGAAGACCTTCACAAGCTGTTCGTGCCGCCCTTCTACTTCGGCTGCGAGGCCGACGACCGGATGAACGCGTGGGCGTTCGACCGGCGCATCAACCCGTTCGGCGCCCGCCTCAATGCGATCTTCGGCTCGGACATCGGGCACTTCGACGTGCCGGACATGCGTGACGTCCTGCCGGAGGCCTGGGAGCTGGTCGAGCACGGCCTCATCTCGACCACCGACTTCCGGGACTTCACGTTCGCCAACGCGGTGCGCCTCTGGGGCAGCGGCAACCCCGCCTTCTTCGCCGGCACGGCGGTCGAGAAGGAAGCCGCCGCGGTGCTCGCCGAGATCGACTCCGCGACGGCGCCCCCGCGCGGCTGAGGCAGTGGAGATTCCGGTTCTCATCGCGCCGCCGGCGGTCGCGAATCCCGTGACGGATTACGTGCCGTCCGGGCGCCCGGGCGGTCGCACCCCTCACGTGTGGCTCGAGCAGGGCGGCGCCCGGCTGTCGACGATCGATCTGATCGGACAGCACTTCACGCTGATGGCGGGGCCGCGCGGCGGCGTGTGGGTCGACGCTGCACGCCGGGTCGCCGACGCGACACGGATCCCGATCGCGGCGCACACGACCGGCGGCGCGTCGCTCGGCAATCCCGACCGCGCCTGGACCCGGACGTACGGCGTCGACGACGACGGCGCGGTGCTGGTGCGACCGGACGGCTACGTCGCCTGGCGCCGTCGATCGCGCGCGACTCCCGACACCCTCGCGCGCGCCGCCGAGCGCGCGGTGGGACGCTGATGATCACCGAAGACGACGCGATCAAGATTCCGCGCTTCGGCCTGAACCGGTTCGATCCACGGTCCGTCGACGCGTTCGCCGCGGACGTCAAACGCGCCGAGGACCTCGGCTGGGACGCCGCGCTGCAGCCCGACTCGCAGCTGCGGCGGCGCGACACCTACGTGCTCCTCGCCGCCGCGGCGCGCGTGACCGGACGGATCACGCTCGGCACGCTGCTCGCGAATCCGGTCAACCGTCACGCGACGGTGACCGCGTCGTCGATCGCGACGATCGACGAGCTCGCGCCCGGCCGCACGCTGCTCGGCTGGGGCATCGGCGACACGGCGGTGCGCCTCGCCGGGCTCAAGCCGGCGCGCGTCGCGGAGCTCGAGTCGACGACACTCCTGATGCGCGCGCTGCTCGACGGCAAGGCCGTCACCGTGGGCGCCGAGCAGCCCGCGCGGCTGCCGCATCACCGTCCGGTCCCGATCTGGATCGCGGCGGGCGGTCCGAAGACGCTGCGCATGGCGGGCGCGGTCGCCGACGGCGTCTTCATTCGTGTCGGCACGCATCGCGCGAACATCACGAAGTCCGTCGACGCGATCCGCGCCGGCGCCGCCGCGGTGGGACGGAACCCGGAGATGGTGCGCATCGGCGCCGTCTTCCACACCGTGTTCGTCGACGATCCGGCGCAGGCGCTGGCGATGGGCAAGTCGATGGCCGCGGGATACTACGAATATTCGCCGATGCTGTTCGAACCGCCGCGACTCACCTGGTCCGGGCCCGATCCCGAGACGCTGAAGCGCGAGCGGCACGTGTGGCCCGACTTCCACCACGCCACCGATCTGCTCGCGAGCGGCCGCGCCGTCGACTTCCTGCCTGACGCCGCCGCCGACGCCTTCTGCCTGCGCGGCGGCGCGGACCAGATCGTCGAGCAGCTCGTGAATCTTCTACGCTCCGCGCCGACCGCGTTCGACTACGTCGTCCTGCATCCGATCCCGAACCCGAACTTCCCGGCCGACCCGGAACGCGACTACACGGCTCGCATCGCCCGCGAGGTGCTGCCGCGCGTGCGCGCGGCGCTGCCCACGCGCGCGTGACGTCGAGCCCGCTCGCGTTCGCGGCGCTCCGGCACCGCGACTACCGCCGGTACTTCGTCACCGGTGTGATCTCGATGCTCGCGGACTCGATCGAGCACGTCATCAGCTACTGGGTGATCTTCCAGGTGTTTCGTTCGCCGGCGCTGGCCGGCTTCGCGGTCATCAGCCACTGGGTGCCGTTCCTGCTGTTCTCCGTCCCGATGGGCGCGCTCGCCGACCGCATGGACGGCCGCAAGCTCATCCAGATCTCGCAGGCGCTCTATGCGATCGCGTCGCTGAGCTGGGGCGTGCTCGTGCTGACCGACACCCTCGCGACGTGGCACGCCGTCGGGATTCTCTTGATTCACGGCATGGCGGGCGTGATCGTCGCGCCCGCGGCGCAGCTGATCATCCACGACATGGTCGGCCGCGCGCACCTGCACAGCGCCGTGCGCCTGAACGCCTCGAGCCGCCATCTCGCGATCCTCCTCGGCCCCGCGGTCGGCGGCGCGATGATGCTGGCGCTCGGGCCCGGCTGGGCCATCGTCCTCAACGTCCTCCTCTATCTCCCGCTGACGATCTTCCTCCTGCGCGTGCCGTACACCGGACATCGCACCGACGGCGTGCGATCGGGCTTCGGGTTCGGGCTCGCCGAGATGAGCCGGCTCCTGGCCGTCATCCGCGGCGACCGGCGGATCACGACGACCATCGTCCTCGGCGGCGCCACGTCGTTCTTCGTCGGCAACGCGTTCCAGGCCCAGATGCCGGAATACGCACAAAGCCTCGGCACGGACGAGGCCGGTCTGCACTACAGCCTGCTGCTCGCCGCGAACGCCGGCGGCGCCGTGCTCGGCGCCGTCCTCATGGAGACGTTCCATTTCCTCGAGCCGCGCGTGCGCACGGCGATCGTCTGCGCCGCGGCCTGGGCGGCGCTCATGATCGTGTTCCCGATGCTGTCGAGCTACGCGCTCGCCGTCGTGGTGCTCACGCTCGCCGGGATGTTCAACATCGCGTTCACCGCGATGGCGCAGACCATCGTCCAGCTCTTCGCGCCCGCCGCAGTGCGGGGACGCGTCGTCGGATTTTTCAACACCGCCACGCTCGGGCTGCGGTTCGGCAGCGGCGTGACGGTCGGGTTGCTCGGCGCGCTCACCACCGTCCACCTGTCGCTGGCCGTGAGCGCCGCCGTCGTCCTCGTCATCGCCCTCGCGCTGCTCAGCGTCGACCTCGACCGGCCGGCGGGCTGACTCGCATGATCGAGCCGCGTGATCGAGGAGCGTTATCGAGGGGCGCCACGGCTACGCCGGGGCGCCCTGAGCGTCGGGGGGCATGGGGGGCGCCCTGAGCCCCCCATCTATTCAATCGCGCGCTATTCTCGCGACATGCTGACGCGACCGTTCGGGGCGACGACGCGCGAGGTCGTCGTCATCGGCCAGGGCACCTGGCGCATGGGCGAGAGCCGCAGCCACGCGAACGACGAGGTCGCGGCGCTCCGGCTCGGCCTCGACCTCGGGATGACGCACATCGACACCGCCGAGATGTACGCCGACGGCGGCGCGGAGCGCGTCGTCGCCGAGGCCATCGCCGGACGCCGGCGCGAGGTGTTCCTGGCGACGAAGGTGCTGCCGCACAACGCGGCGTACGCCGACACGATCCGCGCGTGCGAGGGGTCGCTGAAGCGGCTCGGCACCGACTACGTCGATCTCTACCTGCTCCACTGGTGGAGCACCCGTCATCCGATCGAGGACACCATGCGCGCCATGGTCGAGCTGGTGCGGCGCGGGCTCGTCCGGTACGTCGGGGTGTCGAACTTCGACGTCGAGCAGATGAGGGCGGCGAAGGCCGCGCTCGGCGCCGTGCCGCTCGCGTGCAACCAGATGCTCTATCACCTGCGCGACCGGACGATCGAGCGCGACGTCCTGCCGTGGTGCGAGCGCAACCGCGTCGCCGTCGTCGGCTACACGCCGCTGGCCCGCGGCGGCTTCATGCGCAGCGCCGTCGCCGCCGTGGCGAAGCGTCATGGCGTGACGCCGCGGCAGGTCGCGCTCAACTACCTCACGCGGCGCAAGGCGCTCTTCACGATTCCCAAAGCGAGCCGGCCGGAGCACATCAGAGAGAACGCCGCCGCCGCGGAGTTCACGCCGAGCCGCGCGGATCTCGCCGCCATCGACGCCGAGTTCCCCGCCTGACCGCGCCGGATACAATCGGCCCGTGACCACGTCGTTCACCCGCGAGCTCTGGACGTCCATCGACGCGATCTACGCCGCGATCCTGCGACACCCGTTCGTCACCGGCCTCACCGACGGCGCGCTGCCGCGCGAGAGCTTCCGGTTCTATGCCGTGCAGGACGCGCTCTACCTGCGCGAGTTCGCGCGGACCCTCGCGATCGCCGCCGCCCGCGCGCCCGAGGACGACTGGATCATCATGTTCAACGAGCACTCGGCAACCGCCCTGCGCGTCGAGCGCGCGCTGCACGAGAGCTTCTTCGGTGAATGGGGACTCACCCCGAAGGACGTGGCGACCACGCCGCCGGCGCCGACGAACCTCGCGTATTGCTCCTATCTGCTTTCCGTCGCGCACACCGCCGCGTTCCACGAAACGGTCGCCGCGCTCCTGCCGTGCTACTGGATCTACTGGGAGGTCGGCAAGGCGCTCGAGCGCACGGGGTCGAAGGACCCGCTCTACGCGCGGTGGATCGGCACCTACGCGTCCGAAGATTTCGGCGGCGTCGTCCGCGCGGTGCTGGACGTGACCGACCGCGTGGCCGCGACGCTCGGCGACGCCGAACGCGAGAAGATGCGCCGGCACTTCATCACGACGAGCCGCTACGAGTGGATGTTCTGGGACATGGGCTGGCGGCGCGAATCCTGGCCCGTGTGATGGCCGACGGCCTGGCGCGCGCGATCGAGCTGTGGCAGGAGGCGTACCGGCACCAGATGCGCGGCGACCTCGACCGCGCGATCGCGCTCTACCGTGAATCGATCGCCGCGCGGCCGACCGCGGAGGCGCATACCTTCCTCGGCTGGGCGTTCAGCTTCCAGGGCAAGCTCGACGAGGCGACGCAGGAATGTCTGCGCGCGATCGAGGTCGATCCGGACTTCGGCAACCCGTACAACGACATCGGCGTGTACCTGATGCAGCAGGACCGGCTCGACGAAGCGATCCCCTGGCTGGAAAAGGCCAAGCGCGCGCCCCGCTACGAGCCGCGGCAGTTTCCGTACATGAACATGGGGCGCATCTTCGCGAAGCAGGGCAAGACGTGGGACGCGCTGCGCGAGTTCGAACAGGCCGTGCGGCTCGCGCCCACCGACAAGAGCGCGCACCGCATGCTGCACGAGATCCGCGCGAAATTGAATTGATGGCCGGGGCGTCGCCGAAACTGGCGCGCATCGAAGCCGAGCTCGCCGACGCGCGAAGCGGCACGCCGAGTGCCGCGCCGTCGTACCGGATGGACGCCGTCGGCCGGCTGCTGTGGCTGATGACCGCGCTCCGCATCCCGGTGAAGACGACCGACCCGTTCGTGTCGCCGTTCGACGCGCGCCTCCGCTACAACCGGTATTCCGCGTTCCGCCTGACCGCGGCGCACCAGCGGCTGCATTGCCGGCAAGCCGAGCAGGCTCTACGCACGGTCCGCGCAAGCTTGATGGATCGCCGATGACCTGCGGCCGGCCGCGTCGCGTCGAAGCGAACGGGCTCGCGTTCCAGATGTCCGACTGGGGCGGCGCGGATCGCCCACCGGCGCTCCTGCTCCATTCCCTCGCCGCCCACAGTCACTGGTGGGATTGGGTCGCGCCGCTGCTCGCCGTGCGTCACCACGTGATCGCCATCGACTTCCGCGGCCACGGCGGCAGCCAGTGGTCGGAGCCATACCGCTTCGTCGATCACGTCGGCGACGTCGATGCGGTCCGCGCGACGCTCGGCTGGCGCACGGCGCTCGTCATCGGCCACTCGATGGGCGGCTACGTCGGCGCGCTCTACGCGGCGCACCATCCCGATCGGGTCACCGCGCTCGTCATCGCCGACATGCTGACGGGCTGGAGCGACGAGATGGAGCAGCGCGCGCGCCGCCAGGCCGACCGTCCGGCCGCGGAGTTCCCGAGCGCCGCCGACGTCGGACAGCGCTTCCGGCTCGCGCCGCCGGAGACGACGGCGCCGCGTGAACGTCTCGCGCATCTCGGCGAGGCCGGCGCGGTCGAGCGCACGCCGGGCCGGTGGTCGCTCGCGTTCGACCGGCGCGTGTTCCTGCATCCGCCGCCCGATCCGTTCCGGTTCCTCGACGACGTCCGCGCGCCGACGCTGGTCGTGCGGGGCGCCGGCAGTGTGGTGATGAGCGCGGACGAAGCGGACGCGGTGGCCGCGGCGGTGCAGCGCGGCGAGGCGGCGGAAGTGCCCGACGCGTTCCACCATCTGGTGCTGGACGCACCGGACGCGTTCGCGCAACTGGTACTCGGGTGGGAATCACGCGTCAGTCCGCGCGCGCGGTAGCGGCGGCGACTGCGGTGTATCTCTCTTGCGACATTTCATGACGCCACCGCCGGCCGTAGAATGAACGCGCATGGGACTTTTTCGCGTGTCCGGCCAGCTCTCCGGTCCCACCGGACGGACCGTCACGGCGGACCTGCTCGTGGACACCGGCGCGACGCTTCTCGTTCTTCCGGAATCGCTCGCGGCTGAGCTCGGCCTCACAGAGCTGCGGCGGCAGGCCGTTCAGACGGCTGGTGGCCGCCGCGACGTCTGGCCGATCGCGGAAGTGCGACTTCGCATCGAGGACCGCGAAGTCACGACGCCATGCTTCATCGCTCCGGGTGGTCCAGCGTTGCTGGGAGCGGTCGCGCTCGAGAGCCTCTTCTTCGCCGTGGATCCCGTCGCGAAGCGCCTCGTTCACGCGGAAGGCTTCGTCGGCTGAGGCCGCAGCACCGCCGTCTCGTCGAAGAACCGCGCGATCGCCCCCTGCACTTCCGCCCGGTGCGAGCGGTTCGGGAAATGCGGCCCGCCCTGCACCACGTGGAGCCGTGCGTTCGGGATCGTCCCGGCCACGCGCCGTGACATATCGAGCGTCGGAAACGTGTCCTCCGAGCCCGCGATCACGAGCACGGGACACCGGATGCGCGCGCACTCTTCCAGCCAGTGCGTCCGGCTGTACGTCTCGTCGAGCACGGCGAGCAGTGACGCGGCGGAGTGATTCCGGAGCCGGCCGGTGATCTCGGCGTAGCGCTCGGGCCGTGACTTGAGACGCGCGAGCGCGTCCTCGCCCATCCGGAGCCGTACGTTCGCGTCGAAGTACTCCTCGAATCGCCCGGCTTCCACGAGATGCCGGTGCGCGCGCCACCAGCGCTTGTCCTCCTCGATCGGCTCATACGGCGGGCCGCTGATCGACACGACGGCGCGCACGCGGTCGGGCGCTTCGACGGCGGCAAGGAGCGAGAGCGCCGCGCCCATCGACGCGCCGCCCCAGACGGCGTTAGGAATGCCGAGCGCGTCGAGCCACAGCAGCACGTCCTCGAGCTTTTTCCGGTACGTGTAGTCCTCGGGGCGCTCGAACTTCGACGAGAGCCCGTGACCGCGCGTGTCGGGAAACAGGGCGCGGACGCGATCGAAGAAGGGCTCGAGATCCGGAACCATGAAGGACGAGTCCTCGATCGAGCCGCCGTGGATCCAGACGACGACCGGCCCATCGGCGCGGCCGGCCTCGCGCCAGTGCAGCGTGACGCCGTTCGGGAGCGAGGCTTCGGGCACGAACCGCTACCGACCCGACGACGCGGCGTCGACCGGACACGCGTCCGGTGACCGTCGCACGTCCTGCCGATCGAGCAGCGCTGTCATGTCGGCGAGCTGATTGTACGTGCCCGGCGGCCGACGCTGCCCGCAGTCGTGGACGGACCGAGGGCGAGCGACATCCACGCGTATCAATTTGTCGGCATTGATCCCGGCGCCGAGGCGCGCGACTGATACGGGATGCGCGCGATCGTCGCCACCCTCCTGCTCGCCGCCGCCACGGCGGTCGCCGAGCCGCAGCGCCGCGTCACGATCTGGCATCCGCACGTCGTCTCGCCGGCCGTCGTCCGCGTCTGGGACGGCGACACATTCGACGCCGGCGACGAGAGAGTGCGGCTGCGCGGCGTCGACGCGCCCGAGCGGGGCTCGCCGGGAGCGGACGCAGCCGCGCGGCGGCTCCGCGAGTTGCTTCGGCAAGGGCCGGTGACCATCGTGCCGCGCGCGGAGGACGCGTACGGCCGGACGGTCGCGGACGTCTACGTCGCAGGGGTGAACGTCGCGGCCGTGCTCGCGGCCGAAGGGCTCGCCACCGTGCGGACCCGGCGCGGCCGAAACGACTAGCGGGCCGACGGCGCGACGTCGACCGGACGTCGCTTGATCAGCGTGGTCTTGTCGATCTGGAACACGGTCTCGCCGCGCTGATTCAGCACGTGATCGCGGAAGACGACGATGCCGCGGCCCGGATCCGACGTCTCGCGCTTCTCGAGCACTTCGACGACGGTGGTGATCGTGTCGCCGGGCCGCACCGGTACCACGAACTTCCCGTGATCGACGGCGAGCAACGCCACGATCGTCGTGCGGAACAAGCTCTCCGTCATGCCGGTCGACACCGCCATGGTGAGCGCGCTCGGGACGATGCGGCCACCGAACGGCGTCTGCTTCGCGAACTCCTCGTCGATGAAGAGCGGGACGTGGTACCCGGCGAAGGCGCAGAAGAGCGAGAGGTCGCCTTCGGTGATCGTCCGCCCGTACGTCGGATACCGCGCGCCGGTCTCGAACTCCTCCCAGTACTTGCTCAGGGATCGGCCTCGATGACCACCAGGACGTCGCCGGGGTTCACGGCCTGCCCCGCCTCGACGCGAACCTCCTTCACCGTACCGGTCACGCCGGCCTTGAACTCGTTCTGCATCTTCATCGCTTCGATCACCACCAGGGCGTCGCCCTGATTCACGCGGCTTCCCGGCGTCACCGCCACGTGCGTGATGCGCCCGGGCATGGGCGCCTTGAGGACCTGCCCGCCACTGGCGCCGGCCGCGCCGCCCCGCGTCCGGATGATGTGGCGCGTCTCCTCTTCGACGTCGATCACGTACGTTTCGCCTTCGACGTCGACGACGCACGCGCCGTCGTGGTCCGTGACGTCTGCGACGTACGAGATGCCCCCTACGAGGAGCGACGCGATACCCTGCGGCGCCAGCCGCGCGTCGACGACCCACACCTCCGTACCGATCACGACCCGATAGCGGCCGTCACCGCCGGTGACCTCGACGGGCAGCGCCCGTCCCTCGACCGTCGTGATGAATTTCATTCGTTGACGTGGGGGGCCCCGACATGGCCCCCCACACCCCCCAGCGCTCGGAACGGCGCCGGCGACGCCGTCGCCGTCCTCGGGTTCGCGATCGCGTTCATCCGCGATTCCACGCCGAGCGCGCCGCCGCGCGCCAGGCCGCCATGCCGTTCGTCGGCTGCGGAGGGAGCGTCGCGTGCCCGAGGCGCTCGTACTCCGTGAGCACCGCGGCGATGATCGCGATCGACGCGTGCTGCCCATGCGTTGCCGTGAGCTCCGGCATCACGCGCTCGAGGAAATGCGTCGACAGCCGCGCGGCGCGGAAGTCGTCGTGCGCGATGATGCGCTCGAGGACCGGAATCGTGGTGCGCACGCCGACCACCCGGTACTCGCCGAGCGCGCGCGCCATGCGCGCGATCGCCGCCGTGCGGTCGGCGCCCCACACGATGAGCTTCGCGACGAGCGTGTCGTAGAAGCGAGGAATCGTGCAGCCTTCGTACGCGCCGGAATCGTCGCGCACCCACGGTCCGGACGCGGCGCGCAACCCGGTGATCGTGCCCGGCGACGGCATCCAGCCCGCGAAGGGATCCTCGGCGTTGATGCGGCATTCGATCGCGGAGCCGCGCCAGGTGACGTCGTCCTGGCGCAGCGACAGCGGTTCGCCCGCCGCGATGCGCAGCTGCTCCCGCACGATGTCGATGCCCGTCACCATCTCGGTGACGGGATGCTCGACCTGCAGCCGCGTGTTCATCTCGAGGAAGTAGAAGTTGCGGTCCGCGTCGACCAGGAACTCGACGGTCCCGGCGTTGACGTAGCCGCCGGCCCTCGCGACGCGGCACGCCGCGTCGCCGAGGCGCTGGCGGAGGTCGGGGTCCACGATGGCCGAGGGCGCTTCTTCGACGAGCTTCTGGTGACGGCGCTGGATCGAGCATTCGCGCTCGCCGAGATGGATGACGTGGCCGTGCGCATCGGCGAGGATCTGCACCTCGATGTGGCGTGGCTCGTCGACGTAGCGCTCGAGATACACCGACCCGTCGCCGAACGCCGACGCCGCTTCGCCGCGCGCGAGCCGCAACGCGCCCGGGAGCTCGCCGGCACTGCGGACCAGGCGCATGCCCTTGCCGCCGCCGCCCATCGCGGCCTTGATCATCACCGGGAAGCCGATCTCGTCCGCCGCGCGGCGCGCCTCGCCGTCCGACGTCACCGGATCGATGGTCCCCGGCACCATCGGCACGTTCATGTCGCGGGCGATCCGGCGCGCGGCGGTCTTGTCGCCCATCGAGCGGATCGCCGACGGCGGCGGGCCGACGAACACGAGCCCCGCGTCGCGGCATGCGTCGGCGAACGCCGCGTTCTCGGCGAGGAATCCGTAGCCCGGATGGATGGCGTCGGCGCCCGCGGACTTCGCGACGCGGACGAGCTTGTCGATCGCGAGATAGCTCTCGGCCGCCGGCGCGGGACCGATCGGGTAGGCCTCGTCGGCCATGAGCACGTGCAGCGCTTCCCGGTCGGCGTCGGAGAAGACGGCGACCGTCGCGAGACCAGCTTCGCGGCATGCGCGAATGACGCGCACGGCGATCTCGCC
>JACPCW010000014.1 GCA_016184365.1 Candidatus Rokuibacteriota bacterium | reverse complement strand
GCATGGGGGCGGTCGAGGCGCGTCACGGCTACGCCGGGACGCGTCCGAGCGCGGGGGGGTGTGGGGGGCCATGTCGGGGCCCCCCACGACGAATGACGCGCGTGGGCTTCGGTTTCGACCTGCATCCACTCGTGCCCGGCCGGCCGCTCGTGCTCGGCGGCGTCACGGTGCCGTCGGACGTCGGGCTCAGCGGTCATTCCGACGCCGATGTGCTGTCGCATGCGATCGGCGAGGCGCTCCTCGGCGCGCTCGCGCTCGGCGACCTCGGCCGGCATTTCCCGGACACGGATCCGCGGTATCGTGGGATTTCGAGCCTCGCGCTGCTGACGGACGTCCTGGCCCTGGTGCAGGGCCGCGGCGGGCGGCTCGTGAACATCGACGCGACGGTGCTCGCGCAGGCGCCGCGGCTCTCGCCGCACCTCGACGAGATGGCGAAGCGACTCGCCGACACGCTCCGAATCCCCGTGGACCGCGTCAGCGTCAAAGCGAAGAGCCCCGAAGGGCTCGGGCTCCTCGGCCGACGTGAAGGCATCGCCGCCATGGCCGTGGTCAGCGTGGAGGTCTGATGGCGATCTCGGTCTACAACACCCTGACGCGCCGGCTCGAGTCGCTGGCCACACGCCGCCCGGGCGAGGTCGGCATCTATTCGTGCGGCGTCACCGTGTACGACCTGTCCCACGTCGGGCACGCGCGGAGCGCGATCGTCTTCGACGTGATGCAGCGCTACCTGCGCGCGAAGGGCTATCGCGTCACGTTCGTCCGGAACTACACCGACATCGACGACAAGATCATCCGTCGCGCGAACGCCGAGGGCGTCGACGCGTCGGTGATTTCCGAGCGCTACATCGCCGAGTTCCGCGCCGACATGGCGTCGATCGGCGTGTTCGAAGCCGACGTCGAGCCGAAGGCGACGGCGCACGTGCCCGAGATGATCGCGCTCATCGAGCAGCTCGTCGCCAAGGGCGTCGCGTACGTCGTCGACGGCGACGTGTACTTCGAGGTCCGGCGCTTCGCCGGCTACGGCAAGCTCTCCGGCAAGAACCTCGACGACCTGATGGCCGGAGCGCGCGTCGAGGTGGACGAGCGGAAACGCGATCCGCGCGACTTCGCGCTCTGGAAATCCACGAAGCCCGGCGAGCCGTCGTGGCCGAGCCCGTGGGGACCGGGACGACCGGGCTGGCACATCGAGTGCTCCGCGATGGCGATGAAGTATCTCGGCGAGTCGTTCGACGTCCACGGCGGCGGCGACGACCTGATCTTCCCGCATCACGAATGCGAGATCGCCCAGTCCGAGGCGGTGACCGGCACCCGCTTCGCCTCGTACTGGCTGCACAACGGCATGGTCAACATGGGCGCGGAGAAGATGTCGAAGTCGCTCGGCAACATCCTGACGATCAAGGAGATCGTCAAGCGCTGCCCGCCCGATGCGCTCCGCCTCTGGCTCGTGAACGCGCATTACCGGAATCCGATCGAGTTCTCCGAGGAGCGCCTCGTCGAGAACACGCGCGCGCTCGAGCGGTTCCACGCGGTGATCGGCGAGGCGATGAAGGTCGAGTCGGCGGCGTTCTTCGACGTGAAGCGGCCGGCTGCGTTCGGCGATCCGCCGGTGTGGGCGGCGCCACTCGCGTCCATCGACGATGCGACGCTTCGCGAGACCGTTGCCGCCGCGTGCGCCCGCTTCGAGCAGGCGATGGACGAGGACTTCGGGACGCCGGAAGCGCGCGCGGCATTGTTCGGGCTCGCGCGCGAGCTGGAAGCGTATCGGCGCGACGGCGGTGACGGCCGCGCGTTCGCGCATGGCGTGCGCACGCTCGTCACGCTCGGCCGGACGCTCGGGCTCTTCGAGCAGCTGCCCGATGTCGCCGGTCCGCCGGCCGAAGTCGAGTGCCTCGTCGCGGACCGCACGGACGCCCGCGCGCGGCGGGACTGGAAGCGCGCGGATGCGCTCCGCGACGAGATCCACCGCCTCGGCTGGATGGTCGAAGACAGCCCGACCGGCTCGCGCGCGACACGGCGCACGACATGAGCCGCGGCGACGACCGGCGCCCGCCACGCCGCGACGATCGGCGTGTCGGGCGGCCGTCACGTGGCGGCGAGTCCCCCCGGGATCCCCGGCGCCCACCACCGTCGAGCGGCGACCGCCCGCGCGCCGACGACCGCCCGCAGGGCGACGAGCGCCCGCGAGGCGACGACAGCCCGCGCACCCAGGGTAGTCGAGGTGCGCCACGGGTCCCCCGGGGCGCACCGAGCGTGGGGGGTATGGGGGCCATGTCGGGGCCCTCATCCGATAGATCGGGGCCCCCATCTGATAAATCGGACTTCGGCCGCATCTGGGGCCGCAATCCGGTCCTCGAGCTCCTCCGCACGGGCGGCCGCCGCGCCGACGAAGTCGCCGTCCTCTCCGGCGCCGCCGGACCCCTGTCGGAGGTCGTCGCGCTCGCGCGCCGGGCCGGCGTGAAGATCTCGTACCGGACCCGCGATCAGTTGAGCGCGATGGCGGGAACGGATCAGCACCAGGGAGTGGTAGCGCGGGTCGCCTTCCAGGAGTACCTTGATTTGGACCAACTCCTCGCGATCCCGGCCACTCGTGGCGGTACGCCGTTTTTCCTCGCGCTGGACCAGATCCAAGACCCGAGGAACTTCGGAGCGGTACTCAGGTCCGCGGCGGCCTTCGGAGTCCACGGCGTCGTCATCCCGAAGCACCATGCGGTCGGGCTCACCGACGCCGCGGCCCGGACCGCGATGGGAGCCGTCGAGCACGTGGCGGTCGCGCGGGGAACCAACCTCGTCAACGTCCTGGAAACGCTGAAAAATTCTGGGATCTGGGTGTACGGTCTGAGCTCCGAGGGTGGGACGCCGATCTGGAACGCCGACCTGTCCGGTCCTCTCTGCCTCGTGCTCGGCAGCGAGGGAGAGGGCCTCCGACCGCTGGTGGCTCGGACCTGCGACGTGCTCGTCACGGTCCCGATGTCCGGCGGGGTCGGGTCGCTCAACGTCGCGGCGGCCGGCGCCGTGGCGTGTTACGAGGTTGCGAGGCAGCGAGGGCGAAAATCCCCTTGACTGACGCGGGTTCGGCAAATAAAGTGAAGTTTTGTCTGTGCTGGCGTAGCTCAGGGGCCAGAGCAACTGCCTTGTAAGCAGTGGGTCGGGGGTTCAAATCCTCCCGCCAGCGCCAGTTTTTCAAGGAGTTCTCGTCGCATGCCGCGAGGTTCGGGGAGGTACCCAAGTGGCCAAAGGGGGCAGACTGTAAATCTGCTGGCGAACGCCTTCGGGGGTTCAAATCCTCCCCTCCCCACCACCTTAACGGGTGCCGCGTGCCCGGTTCGGGCCGTGGGTGGCCTGAGATGGACGTGCGTGGCAACGACTATTCGCGGGAATAGCTCAGCGGTAGAGCGCCAGCCTTCCAAGCTGGGGGTCGCGGGTTCGAATCCCGTTTCCCGCTCCAAGACGGTCGAGCGACATCTGGGCATTCGCGCCCATGTAGCTCAGTTGGCAGAGCACGCCCTTGGTAAGGGCGAGGTCTCCGGTTCGATCCCGGACATGGGCTCCATCAACTCGGCGGGAGACTAAAGGACATGGCCAAGGCGAAGTTCGAGCGGACGAAGCCGCACGTGAACATCGGGACGATCGGGCACATCGACCACGGCAAGACGACGCTGACGGCGGCGATCAC
>JACPCW010000084.1 GCA_016184365.1 Candidatus Rokuibacteriota bacterium | reverse complement strand
CCTGGGCGCACCGCGGGCTCGCGCGCGTGCTCGCGGAGCCGCCGCCGCGCCGCGCCTTTCGGCTCGGTCGCGTGCGCGTCGACGTCGGATCCGGCCGCGTGCGTATCGGCGCCGCGGCCGCGCCGCGCCTCGTGGAGCGCGCGGTCGCGGTTCCGGGCACGACGCCGCTGCCCGAGATCGGACAGGCGCTCGCGACCCGCGTCGTGGACGCGGGCGGGTATGCAACGCCGACCACGGCGGACCGCGTCGCGTTCGACGCCGACCATCTGTCGATGCCGATCGCCGTGCGCGCGCGCCGTCGCGGCGATCGCTTCGTCCCGTTCGGCGGGCCCGAGCGCCGGCTCAAGGAGTTCCTGATCCACGCGAAGGTGCCGCGCTGGCGGCGCGATGCGCTGCCGATCGTCGAAACGGCGGAGGGCATCGTGTGGGTCGCAGGTCTCCGGCGCGGCGCGACGGCCCCGATCACGCCGGCCACGCGCCGCATCCTCGAAATCGCGCTGGTGCCGCTGGCGGACGGCGCAGCCGATCGGTAGAATCCCCGCGCGGGCCTGTCCATGAGAATCCTCGTCGCGCTCGTCATGGTCGTCGCCTCGGCGCTTCCCGCCGCGGCCCAGCCGGCGCCCGAGGCGCGCGCGATCCTCCGCGCCCTGGAAGACGCGTTCACGGCCGTCGCCGTGCGCGTCACCCCCGCCGTCGTCAACGTCAGCACCGTTCCGAAGCGCGGCGCGCCGATGGAGGAGATTCCGGAACAGTTCCGCGAGTTCTTCGACGAGTTCAAGCGCCGCCGTCCGGAATCCCGCTCGACGGGATCGGGCGTCATCGTGGATCCGAATGGATACATCTTGACGAACAATCACGTGATCGAGAACGCTGCCGAGATCACGGTGAGGCTTTCGGACGCGCGGAAGTTCACGGCCACGCTGGTCGGGCGGGATCCCAAGACGGATCTCGCGGTGCTGAAGGTCGAGGCGCCGGCGCCGCTGCCCGTCGCCGAGCTCGGGGATTCCGACGCGCTCCGGATCGGGCAGTGGGCGATCGCGATCGGCAACCCGTTCGGTCTGGACCGCACGGTGACCGTGGGGATCATCTCCGCCACCGCGCGCACGCGCGTCGGGGTCGCGACGTACGAGAACTTCATCCAGACCGACGCGTCGATCAATCCCGGCAACTCCGGCGGCCCGCTGCTGAATCTCGACGGCCGGGTGATCGGCGTGAACACCGCGATCGTCGCCGCGGGGCAGGGCATCGGCTTCGCCATCCCCATCAACCAGGCCAAGGAAGTCATGCGCCAGCTCATGTCGCGCGGGCGCGTCGTGCGCGGATGGCTGGGCATCGTGATCCAGGACCTCACCGAGGATCTCGCGCAGGGCTTCGGCGTGAGGGAGCGGGAGGGCGTGCTCGTCGCCGACATCATGGCCAGCGGCCCCGCGGCGGGGAGCGGTCTGAAGCCGGGCGACATCATCGTCGAATTCGGCGGCGCCGAGATCAAGGAGCTGCCCGAGCTCCAGCGTCGCGTCGCGGCCGTCACGCCGGGGCAGCACGTGGACGTCACGGTCATGCGCGACGGCAAGCGCGTACCGGTGCGCATCACCGTCGGGGAGATGCCGACGGACGAGCCCGTGGCGGCCCTGGAGCCGCTCGACGACCAGTGGGGCCTGCGTGTCGAGCCGGTCACGCCCGACATCGCGCGGCGGCTGGAGCTGCCGCGGCCGGCGGGCGTCATCGTCGCGGCCGTCAAGTCGGGCGGCGCCGCCGATCGTGCGGGGCTGCAGCGCGGCGACGTGCTCCTCGAGCTCGACGGCCGTCCGATCACCGACGCGGGCGCGTTCACCCGCCATCTCGAAGGCCTCACGACCGGCCAGTCGGTCCGCCTCTATCTCCATCGGCCCGGCGGCGAGAGCAGCCGGCACTTCGTCATGCTCGAGCGGCGGACGCCAGAGCCGTGACGGACACGACGGCCACGCGGCGCGGAACCGTGCTCGTCGTCGACGACGAGGCCGGCGTCCGCGCGTCGATCCGCGCCATCCTCGACGGCACGTGCGAGGTGCTGGAAGCGCCGAGCGGCACCGCCGCGCTCGAGCTGCTGCGCGCCAACGACGTCGATGTCGTCATGCTCGACCAGCGCATGCCGGGGGAGGCCGGGATCGACATCCTGCCGAAGGTGAAGGCGCACGACGAGTCGATCGTCGTCGTCCTCGCCACGGCGGTGCACGACGTGCGCACGGCGGTCGAGGCGCTTCGCCGCGGCGCGTACGACTACCTCACGAAGCCATTCGACGTCGACGACATTTTCGGCCTGGTTCAGCGCGCCCTGGAGAAGCGCGCGCTGGAAGACGAGGTGATCCGGCTTCGCTCGGCGCTCGCGCCGGCGGGGCTGCACAGCGGCCAGGGTTTCGAAGGGATGATCGGCCGCCATTCGGACATGGTCCGGATCTACCAGCTCATCACGCAGATCGCGCCGACGCCGACGACGGTGCTGATCACGGGTGAGAGCGGCACGGGGAAAGAGCTCGTCGCGCGGGCGATCCACAACGAGAGCGGCCGCCGGACGCAGCCGTTCGTCGCGGTGAACGTGGCCGCGCTTCCCGAGACGCTCATCGAGTCGGAGCTGTTCGGACACGAGAAGGGCGCCTTCACCGGCGCGCACGCGCGGAAGCTCGGCAAGTTCGAGCTCGCGCACGGCGGCACGCTGTTCCTCGACGAGATCGGCTCGCTGCGCCTCGATCTGCAGGCCAAGCTCCTGCGCGCGCTCCAGCAGCGCGAGATCGAGCGGGTCGGCGGCGTGCGGCCCCTGACGGTGGACGCCCGCGTGGTCGCGGCGACGAACATCAACCTCCGGCAGGCGGTGCGCGAGAAGACGTTTCGCGAGGATCTCTTCTATCGCCTGAACGTCGTGCCGATCACGCTGCCGCCGCTGCGCGAGCGCCGGGACGACATTCCGACCCTCGTCGAGCACTTCGTGCGGAAGGTCGCACGCGAGTGCCATCGCGACGTGCGCGGCGTGTCCGCCGGCGCGCTGGACGTGCTGGTGCGCTACGACTGGCCGGGGAACGTGCGGGAGCTGGAAAACGCGATCCACCGCGCGGTCGTGCTCGCGGGGGGCCCGGTCATCCAGTTACAGGATCTGCCCCTCGACGTCGCGCTGCCCGAGACGCGCTCGCGGCTGGCCGAAGACACGGGCCTACCGCTCCGCGAGGCGTGCGATCAGTTCGAGCGACAGTACGTGCTGCGCGTGCTCGAGCGGGTCGGCTGGAACGTGAGTCGCGCGGCGCGGATGCTCGGCGTCCACCGGAACACCGTGCTCGCGAAGCTCTCCGGCTGGGGGGTCAGACGGCCCGCGGATCCGGAGGGCCGGTCCGTCTCGCTCTGAGCGCGCGCCGCCCGCGCGCTACTTCTTGTCCGGCTTGGCGTGCTTCGGTCCCTGATGGTCGATCTTCGGCTCGTGCTTCGGCGTCGGCGGCGGACCCGGCGTCACGCTGATCGGCGGACCGGCCGACACCGGGCCCGACGAGATCGGACCTGACGGACCGGAACCGCTCGAGATCGGACCCGGCTGACCGGACGACAGCGGGCCGACGGACACGGGGCTCGACGGACCGGACGAACCGGGGCCGTGGGAATCCGAAGAGCCGCGGCCGCCGTCAGGACCGGCCGAGATCGCCGACGTCGTCGTGTCGCCGCCCGCCGGCGCCGCACCGCGACCGTGGCCGCGTGGGTCGTCATCCTTCGATCCGCGCTTGTCGCTGCCGAACCGGCGACCGGCGTCGACCGCCTGCTGGACCTGTGATTCGGTCACGAGCGCCGCTGGCGCCGCCGGCATCGGCCGCGGGGCGGGCTTGAACGCCGAGCCCAGCCGCTGCACCGCTTCCGGCGTAATCGTCTGGGGCGCACCGAGGCCCCGCGGCGTCGCGACGAGCGTCTGCCGCGCCGCCAGGAACGTCGACCCCGGCAGGGTGAGACGCGTGCCCGGATCGAGCCCCGCCACCTCGACGAGACCCTTCACGACCGTGAACTGTGCGGCGCCGCCGGCGAGGAGCTCGGCGATGACGACGGTTCCGCGCACGCCGGCGATGGCGATCGGCGTGCGGATCTCGACGGTGTCGCCCGCCTTCATCCGCTCGCGCGCCACGGCCAGGGAGATGCGCCCGCTGATCAGGTCGATGGTCGACCGGCCCGGCGCCTCGGTGATCGTCACGACGGACCGCTCGGAGACGGTGACGACGGCTTTGCCGCCGAGCAGGATCCGCGCGAGCGAGCGTTCCGCGGTTGCGATGCGATCGTGCAGGTAGATGTCGTCCCGGAAGCGCAACGGCGTCGGCGACGCCGCGTCGCGAGCGACCGTCACCGTGCCGGTCGCGGTCGTCACGACGCCGGCATGCTGCGCCTGCGCGGCCACGTCGCCCGCGATCGCCCCGGTAACGGCCAGGGCCAGGACCACTGCGCTCGTTGTCAGTCTCATGTCTTCCCCTGTGATCCCTGCAACCGACGCATGGGAGCGGCAAGGGGGGTGCCAGACCCGCCGGCCGGGGAAGGGCGCGATTTCGTGGATGTCCGGGTCGAGGGCCGATCGTTCGCGCGCGTCAGGGTGTCACGAACTGGGTGACACTTTGCCGACCCGTGGCACAAACCGCCACGAATCAGGCATGCGAGATCAGCGCGTACGCCACGGTCCACATCCGGACGAGATCCGTGATCGCGCTCGCGACGGCGATCTGCCGCGACGGTTCGACGTGATCGACGATGCCGACGAGGACGAGTCGCGAATGCGTCGGACGCGCCGCCGACAGCGCGATGCTCTCCGTGTAGGGGACCGCAGCATCGTCACGTCCGTGCACGAGCACGAGCGTGCCGCGAAGATCGCGGACGACGCGCACCGGCGACAGCGCGTCGAACAATCGCCCGAGCTCGGGCGACACCCGGGCGAGCGCGAGCGAGACGTCGGCGGCGCCCGTCGCGCCGAGCACCCGGCGAGCCGACGGATCCAGCAGATCGCCGTTCGCGTCCACGAACGCCTGGATCAGCGCCGGGTCGTGCGTGCGCCGGCGCACGCCGTCGGGTCCGCGGTATTCGCCGGTGAGGTAGTAGCGCACGAGATCGACCGCCGAGGCGTACCCGCCGAGACTCAGCAGCAGCGGAATGCGATCCCGCACCGACGCGTCCGCCGCGGCGAGCATCGCGACGCCGGCGCCCACGCTCACGCCGACGACGACGGTCGGGCCGCTCCGCGCTGCGATCGTCGCGCGCACCGGCTCGCGATCCGCGGGGCGCAGCCGCATCCGCGTCAGTCCCGGGACGGTCGGCACCGCGACGTCGAAGCCGGCGCGCGCGAGCAGCGCCGCCGCGGCAGCCAGTCGCGGGTCGTCCTTGCCGTCGGGCGCCAGACCGTGCACGAGCACCAGCGGGACGCCGTGCGTGCCGGGGTACGTGTAGCGGTCGACCGCCGCTCCGGGCACCCGCATGGTGGTGCGCGCCGGCGGCGACGTCAGGCGCGACAGCGGCTTCGCGCCGTGACCGAGAAAATCCGCGAGGAACAGACCGGCCACGACCATGGAACGACCGGTATCGAGCAGCGGAAGAACGAGAACGAGCGCGAGGAGGAGGCGGGCGACCCGCGCTACTTGCGGTTGACGCACACGATGAGGCGCCAGCCGTTGAACAGGTTCACCTTGCACACTTCTTCGGCGGCGAGCCCCACCTGCGCGAGCAGCGGGGTCAGCGGAAGGTTCGACTTCCAGCCGAGGCGCGTGCAGACCGGCGCGAGCAGGTCTTCGACCCAGCCGGTGAGGCGGCGGTCACTGCGGAAATGATTGAGGATCACCAGCACCCCGCCCGGCTTCACGACGCGCCGCATCTCGCGCAGCACGGAGACCGGATCGGGCACGGCGGAAATCGTGTACGTCGCGACGGCCTTGTCGAACTCGTTGTCGCCGAAGTCGAGCGACGTGGCGTCCATCACCTTGAGCGTCACGTTCGGCATCGCCAGCTCCTGCACGCGCTCGATCGCCTTGTCGAGCATCTCCTGCGACAGATCGATGCCCGTGAGCCGGCACGCCGGCGGATAGAGCGGCAGGTTCAGGCCGGTGCCGATGCCGACCTCGAGCACGGAGTCGTTCGGCTCGAGCCCCAGGTGCCGGATCGCCGCGGCGCGGCCCGGAGCGAAGATCCAGTCGAAGATGAAGTCGTAGACGGGGGCGTAGAACTCGTAGGCGCGTTCGACCTGCCTCTTCTCCAGCGCTACGTCCACAGCGAGCCCTCCGGGCGACGGGGATACGAGGCGGTCGGTACACGGCCGTCCGATTCGCGCGCGTATTCTACCTGCTGCCCGGAGTGCCTGCCAAGGGCCTTTTATCAAAGCAAAAATGACATCAACAGGCTCGCGAGCCCGAGGAACGAGAAGAAGCCGAAGACGTCGGTGAACGCCGTGATGATGACGCTCGACGCGATCGCCGGATCGATGCGGAGCGCCTTCAACGCGACCGGCACGAGCGTCCCGACGATCGCCGCCAGCGTCATGTTGAGCACGAGCGCCACGCCGAGGATCGCGGCGAGCAGGAGCTGCCCTTTCCACGCGTAGGCGATGCCAGCAAGGACGAGGCCGTTGGCCAGACCCGTCGTGATGCCCAGCCAGAGCTCCTTGCGCACGACGCGCGCCATGACACCGGGCGTGAGGTCGCCGAGCGCGATGCCGCGGATGACGACGGTCGCCGTCTGCGTGGTCCCGATTCCGCCCATCGACGCCACGATCGGCATGAAGACGGCCAGCGTCGCGAGCGCCTGAATCGATGCTTCGAACGCGCCGATCACGGATGCGGCCAGGACCGCGGTGCCGAGGTTGACGAGGCGCCACAGGAAGCGGTTCCTGAAGACGGCCGACGCGGGATCGAACACCGTCTCGTCGCCCGCGACGCCGCCGAGGCGCTGGATGTCCTCCGTGGCCTCCTCCGCGATGACGTCGATGACGTCCTCGACCCCGATCGTGCCGAGCAAACGGCGATTCACGTCGACGACGGGCACTTCGAGCAGGTTGTGGTGCTGGACCAGGCGCGCGACTTCCTCCTGATCCGTGTGCACGCTCACGCTCTCCACGTCGCTCGTGCGGATCGCGCCGATCGGCGTCGACGGATCGGCGGTCAGCAGCCGATGGAGCGGGACCAGGCCGACGAGGTGATCGTGATCGTCGACGACGTAGACGTAGAACGCGCCGTCGCGCGTCGCGGCCTTGCGCACGTGCGCGATGGCCTGCGCGACGGTGGCCTGCTCGCCGACCGCGACGACGTTCGGCGACATGAGCCGGCCCGCCGTCCCTTCCTCGTACTCGAGGAGCTCCTGGACCTCCTCGGATTTCTCCTCTTCCATGAGATCGAGGAACTTCTCCGCCTGCTCGGGCGGCAGCTCCTCGACGACCTCGACGACGTGGTCGGAGGGCATCTGATCGAGGATCTTCGACACCTCGACCTCGTCGAGCGCGCGGACGAGCTCCAGCAGGGTCTGGTCGTCGAGCTCGGAGAGCACGGCGCCCGCCTCGGCCGGTGCGAGGAGGCGAAAGACGCGCACCTGCTCGGGCAGCGGCAGCTCGCGCAGCGCGCGCGACAGGTCGGCCGGATGCGTGTCGGCGAGCACGTCGGACAGACGCTCGTCGCGGCCGCCGTCGAGCAGCTCCCGGATCGAATCGAGCAGGCGTTCGCTTTCAGGCATGTCTCGTGCGCCGACCGCGCCGTTGCCCAGTGTGCCCGACGGATGCGGACGCGCGCCAGCGAGATCGCGTCACGTCCTGCGCGGGTGCGGCCGCGTCAGGTCCGCGCCGATTCGCGGAAGCGGACGAACGCCGGCGTGGACTGGAGCCGGCGCCTGAGCGCGACGTCGAGCACGGCGGGACCGGTGAGGGCGGCGGGGCGGAGCACGCGCTCGAGGGTGACGGCGTCGGCGAGGCCGTGCGCGGCAATCACGTCGCGGAGCGGGCGCTTCGTCCTGAGCGCGTCCTTCACGAGCTGCGCGACGACCTCGTAGCCGAGATACGGCGCGAGCGCGGTCGCCTCGATCATGCTGCCGTCGACGAGCTGGCGCGCGCGCCCGCGATCGACGCACAGGCCGTCCACGCACTTGGTTCGGAGCAGCGCGAGACCGCGCGTGAGCAGATCGAACGCGTCGCCGAGATTCACGGCGACGAGCGGCGTCATGACGTTCAGCTCGAGCTCGCCGGCCGCGGCGGCGAGCGCGATGGCGTGATCGTGCGCGGCGACCTGGAACGCGACCATGTGAACGGCTTCGGGAACCGATGGATTGATCTTGCCCGGCATGATCGACGACCCGGGCTCGACTTCGGGCAGCGTGATCTCGGCGAACCCGGTGTGCGGCCCCGACGACAGGATGCGGAGGTCGAAACAGATCTTCGCCAGGTCGACGGCAACGCCGCGAAGCGCGGCCGAGCACGCCAGCAGCGCCCGGAGACTCCACGCCGTGGTCACCGAGCTCGGCGCCGGCACGAGCCGCCGACCGGTGAGCCGCGACAGCTCACGCGCCACGCGCGTCTTGAACCGTGGATGTGCCGTGAGCCCCGTGCCGACGGCGGTGCCGCCGAGCCCGATGACGCGCAGCTCGTCGACGGCGGCGGCGAGCGCGCGCCGGGCGGCGACGAGGCTTTCCGCGTACCCGGTGAATACCTGGCCCCACGTGATCGGGACGGCATCCTGAAAATGCGTGCGTCCCGGCTTCACCGTGCGCGCCTCGCGCGCGGCGTGCCGCCGGAACGCGCGCTCCAGCGCGACGAGCTCGGCCGCGAGCGGACGCTCGAGATCGAGCGCCATCAAACGAATCGCGGTGGGGGTCACGTCGTTCGACGACTGGCCGAGATTGACGTGATCGTTCGGGTGGATCGGCTCGTAGCGCCCGCGGCGGCCGCCGAGCCGCTCGTTGGCGAGGTTCGCGACGACCTCGTTGACGTTCATGTGGAGCGGGGTGCCGGCCCCCGCCTGGAACGGATCGAGGACGAAGGCGTCGGCGACGTCGCCGGCGATGACACGGCCGGCCGCCCAGACGATCGCGGCGGCGGATCGCGCCGGCAGGAGACCGAGCGCGGCGTTGGCCCGCGCCGAGCCCTGCTTTATCCGCGCGTACGCCTGGACGAGCGCGGGGTGCGGCCGTCGACCGCTGAGCTGAAACGTGTGCCGGGCACGCTCGGTGAACAGCCCCCAGAGCGCGTCGGCGGGAACGGCCTTCGCGCCAAGGCTGTCCCGCTCGACGCGCGTCGCGCCCGGGCGCACGCGGCGCGCGTCACGCCGCTTTCGGTTCGCGGACGGTGAAGCGGTGGCGATCGCCGTTCGTGCCGGCGCTGAGCGCCGGTCGCCGCCCGTAGCGCCCGAAGTACCACGCTTCGTAACACTCGCGATGGTAGATCCCGTTGCTCGCGATGACCTGTGGCGCATAGCGCGCGACCAGCATGTGGCAGCGGCCACACGTGCCCGCCCGCATCTTGTCGATGTCGATGGTGCCCTGTTCTTCGACGTTCGCGCTGTCCATTGATCCCTCCCCGGGCTCAGCCCGGATGCGGACAACGGAGGCAAGCCGGATGCCAGGGGGGCGGCGCGGAAAATCAGGCACTTCGAAGGCGGGATTCCGGCGGCGCACCTTTTACATTTGTAAGGCTTGCCAGCTGGCCGAGCAGGAGCGCCGCCCAGCGATAGACGTTGTTCTCCTCGACGTGCGACCGCATGCGCTGCATCCGAGACCGGCGTTCGTCGTCGGCCATCGTGATCGCGCGGTGGATCGCTTCCGCCATGTCGTCGATGTCGTACGGATTCACGAGGATGGCGTCTCGCAGCTCGTTCGCGGCGCCGGCGAACCGGGAGAGCACGAGGACGCCATCGTCGTCGTCGCGGGACGTGACGAACTCCTTGGCGACGAGGTTCATGCCGTCGTGGAGGGACGTCACCATGCAGAAGAGCGCGCCCCGGAACCAGTGACGGATCTCGTTGGGCTCGTGATGCCGCTCGCGATACGCGATCGGCTGCCAGCCGCGCTCGCCGAGGCGCAGGTTGATCTCGTCGACGGTGCGCCGGATCTCGCTCTGCAGCTGCTGGTAGCGCGGGATGCGGCTCCGGCTCGGCGAGGCGAGCTGAACGAACGTCACGCGCCGCCGGTACTCCGGCCACCGCTCGAAAAAGCGACCGATCGCGCGGAAGCGTTCGGGCAGCCCTTTCGTGTAATCGATGCGCTCGACGCCGATGCCGAACCAGTCGACTTCCGGCCCGAGGCCGGCGAGGAGCTCGCCGCGGTCCGGCGCGTCTTCGCGCTCGAGCTCCGGCGCCACGCTGATCGGGAAGGGCTGGACGTGCGTCGTATGCCCGCCGCGCTCGACGGCGAAGCGATCCCAGTCGACGCGCCCCTCGATCGTGCGCTCGACGGTCTCGAGGAAGTTGTTGCAGTGGAACTGCGTGTGGAAGCCGATCAGGTCGGCGCCGAGCATCCCGAGCAGCACCTCGTGCTGCCACGGGCAGATGCGGAAGGCCTCGAAGTTCGGCCACGGGATGTGCCAGAAGAGGGCGATCCGCGCGTCCGGGCGCTGCGCCTTCACCAGGCGCGGCAGCAGCGCGAAGTGGTAGTCCTGCACGAGGACGACGGGCGCGTCGACGCCCACCATCTCCTCGAGCAGCGCCTCGGTGAACTTCGCATTCACGGCGCGGTAGTACTCCCAGTCGTCCGTCCGGAACTGCGGCCGCTCGTGGACGATGTGGCACAGCGGCCAGAGCCCTTCGTTCGCGAACCCGTAGTAGTACCCGGCCTCTTCTTCGGCCGTGAGCCAGACGCGTCGCAGCGCGTAGGTCGGTTCATCCTGCGGCAGACCGACGCGCGCGCCGACTTCGGCGTCCGCGTTGCCGCTGCCGTGCGCGACCCAGACGCCGCCGCACGCGGCCATGATCGGCTCGAGCGCCGTGACGAGTCCGCTCGCCGGCTTGAGGGCCCGGATGGCGCCGCCTTCGTGCACGTGGGACACGGGCTCGCGGTTCGACATGACGAAGATCGGCTGATCGCCGAACCGCATCTTGACGAACTGCTTCAGGCGCTCCTCCGTCCACACGCTTTCGCCGCGCAGCCGGAGCTGCGCTTCGTACGCGGCGGCGATCCGGGCGCGTGACAGCGTGCGCGCCAGCCCGGTCACCTCCTGCGCGAGCGGGCCGAAGAGGCTTGCATCCGCGCTCCGCGGCGGCGGCACGCTGTGGCCGGCCTTGAGCTGCTTCGTCCACTCCGCCATCCGGGCCATCGGGTGCGTCACCGTCGAGCGGACGACGAGCCACGTGATGCCCGTGAACAGGAGGATCAGCACACCGGCACGCACGGCGGTGCGCTGCCAGAGCGCCCACTCGTGCGTCACGAGGTGCTCGGCGTCGAGGATGATGCCGGCCGCGCCGACGGTCTGGTCGTCCCACACGAGCGGGACCACGTGCACCCACGTCGACTTGCCGCCGACGAGGTGGAAGCCGCGCACCGGCTCGGTGTCGCGAATGGCCTGCGTCACCGATGGCGAGATGACGCCGAGCCATGCCTTGACCTCGGCCGATGTCGCGATGAGGCCGCCGAGCTCGTCGTAGATCGCGATCATGCGGTCCGCGCGCGCGAACCGGGTCAGCACGCGGTCGTAGCCGGTACGGACGCGGCGGCCCACGAGCCGCTCACTGGCTTCGCGGACCGCGTCCGCCGCCAGCGAGCCGCGGCGCTGGAGGTCGGTGACGAGCCGCGCGCGCTCTTCGCGGACCTCGAGCCACGTGAACGCCACCGTGACCACGAGCAGCGCGATCCAGATACCACCGAGGAGCCGCAGCAGGATACGCATGCGTGACCGAGCCGACGGCGCCGCGTCGGGTCGTCAGGCTCCGAACTTCGTCAGGCGGAGCGCGTTCGCCATGACGATGGGCATGAGGTGATGAGCCGGCATGAGCCCGAGCGTCCCGGACGCGCACGCGCGCTCCGTGAACGCGGTGACGGGATCGGCGCCGCAGTACGCGCTGCGGACCAGCACCGGCACCGGCTGCCAGCCGTGCGCGGCGAGGATCGACGGCGTCGCGTGGTCACCGGTGATGACGAGCACGTCGGGCGCGAGGGACAGGATGTCGGGCAGCGCGGCATCGAAGCGCTCGAGCGCCGCCACTTTCCCGTCGAAGTCGCCGTCCTCGCCGGCCTTGTCCGTGTCCTTGTAATGGACGAAGAAGAAGTCGTACGCGTCGCGGTGCTCGCGCAGGGTGGCGATCTCGTCGGCGAACGCCGCCCCGGTCTTGAGCACGTCCATGCCGACGAGCTTCGCGAGGCCGCGGTACATCGGGTACGCGGCGATCGCGGCGGCGCGCAGCCGGTAGACGTCGGGAAACCGCGGCAGGTCCGGCAGCCGATCGAAGCCGCGGAGCAGGACCATGTTGCCGGCGGGCTCGTCGGCGAGCAGGCGGCGCGCCTCGTCGACGAAGCGATTCACCAGCCCGGCGGTGTGCGCGGCGCCCGCCTCCAGCGCCTTCACCGGCAGCGGCGGCTTGCCGAGCGCCTGCGGATCCGTCTCGCTGAGCCGGCCGGAGAGGCCCGGACCCCGCAGCACGAGCACGAAGCGGTGCTCCTTCACGGGCTCGACCTGCAGCTCGACGCCCGGCAGGCTGATCCCGCGCAGGCGATCGGTCAGCCGCACGCACACGTCGGTCGGCAGTCGTCCGGCGCGCCGGTCGGTGATCTTGCCGTCGCGATCGACGGTGCAGAAGTTTCCGCGCGCCGCGACGTCGCCGGCGCGCAGCGCGAACTCGATGCCGAGCGCTTCGAGGACGCCGCGCCCGACCTGAAACCGCACGGGATCGTAGCCGAAGAGCCCGAGGTGTCCCGGTCCGCTGCCCGGCGTGATGCCGGGCGCGACGTGCCGCAGCAGACCGCAGGCGGCGCTCGTCGCGAGGGCGTTCAGGTTCGGGAGCCGCGCCGTCTCGAGCTCCGACCGTCCCGTCTCCGGTCGCGGCAGACCGCCCAGCCCGTCGAGCGAGAGCAGCACGATCTTGGTCGTGTTCTCGACGACGAGCGGGGCGATCAGGTCGAGCATGAGGTCAGTGTACCGCTCAGTCTTCCTTGACGGGGTTTTCCAGCGTCCCGAGCCCGGTGATCTCCATGCGGCAGACGTCACCCGGATTCATGAACACCTGGGGCTTCATGCCGAGGCCGACGCCGGCCGGGGTGCCGGTCGCGATCAGGTCGCCGGGGGACAGCGTCATCAGGCCGGAGAGATAGCTGACGAGATAGCGCACGTCGTAGATGAAGTTCTTCGTGCTGCCGTTCTGCATCAGCTTGCCGTTGACCCACGTCTTGAGATCGAGCGCGTGCGGATCGGGCACCTCGGCGCGGTCCGCGAGCCAGGGCCCGACCGGCGCCGCGGTATCGAAGATCTTGCCGGCGCCCCACTGGCTCGTGAGGAACTGGAAGTCGCGCGCGCTCGCGTCGTTGACGATCGTGTAGCCGAAGACGTGGTCGAGCGCAGAGTCGCGCGTGACGTGCCGCGCCGTGCGTCCGATCACCACGCCGAGCTCGACTTCCCAGTCGAGCTGCGTCGAGCCGCGCGGTCGCAGAATCGGCTCGCCCGGATCGATGATCGCGTTCGCCCACTTCGGAAAGATCGGGGGCGCCTTCGGGATCGGGTTGCCCGTCTCCTCGGCGTGATCGCGGTAGTTGAGCCCGATGCAGATGAACTTGCCCGGGTCGGTGATCGGCGCGTGCAGCCGGATCCCCGAGCGCGGGACCGTCACCCATTCCGTGATGCCGGCGACGGCGTCGGCGCTCGCCGCGCCGCCTTCGAGGAACTCGCGGGTGCTCGCCGGCACGAGCGTCGCGGCGATCTCCCGGCTGCGGACGACGCCGCGCCTGGCGAGGGTGGCGGCGACGCTGGCGGTGAGATCGGCGACCCGATCGTCCTGGAGCACGCCCAGGCGAGGCGATTGACCGTTCGTGGAGAAACGAACGAGCTTCATGCGGTTCTCCTTCGGGGATTGTTTTAGCTGGGGGCCCCGACATGGCCCCCAGACCCCCAACGCTCGGCGCGCCCCGGCGAAACCGTGGCACACCTCGAGTCGGGTGACGGATTATAGCCCAGGGGTGGCGTAACCCCACGGCCGGCCGAAGAAATCAGTTCGCCGACCCGGGGGGTTCGGCGGACAATGTGCCGTACGCCTGAACGGCCCCGGTACGGGCCGTCTTTCGTGGGAGGAGATCACGATGAGTCTCGGTACCCGCATCGTCGCCGTGTCGCTCGCCATGTCGCTGCTCGCCGGCCCGCTGGCGCCGCTGGTGTCCGCGCAGCAGCCGGCACAGCCACCGTCGCAGCCGGACGTCTTCAAGGAGACGATGAAGGGATCGGACAGTCCGAGCGTTCCGCCGGTGAGCCGCGGTGACGACGTCGTTTTCGACGACGCCTTCTACGACGTCACCGCGGGCGTGATGACCGCGTTCCTGATCCCGGGCCGGGCGATCACCTGCGTGACCGGCGGTGTCGTCAGCGCGATCGTGCTGGTGCTGACGCTCGGCACGGCCTACCGGGCGGCCTCGGGTGTCATCGGCGAAGGATGCGGCGGGAAGTGGATCGTCCACGGCGAAGATTTGCAACCGTCGGGTGACCGCGTGCCGATCGTGCATCCGGGCGACCGCCAGTAACGACGACCGCGCCTCACGAAGACGGCCGGCGCCCTCGCGGCGTCGGCCGTCTCGGTCTCACGCTTCTCTTCGTCGCTCTCCTCGCCGCGTTCGCCGTCGGACTCTGGGGCAGCGTCGTCCGTCCGCCGGCCTATGAAGTCCGCGGCGTCCTCGTCGCGCGACCGTCCGCCGGCATGATCCTGGTGCGCCACGAGGCCGTCGCGGGGCTCGGCATGAGCGCGATGGAATTGATGGCCGTCGCCGGCGAACCGTCCGCGATCGACGCCGCCGCCGTCGCTCCGGGCGACGCCGTGCGTCTGGCCGTTCGCCGGCGCAACGACGACGTCGTGCTGATCCGGATCGAGAAGGCGCCGTAGGGAACCGGGCACCTGAGGGCTCAGCGCGAGATCGCGCGGAGGTAGCGCACCAGCTCGGCGACGTCCGCGTCCGCGACGTGCTCGAAGCCCGGCATGCCGGGCCGCCCGATCGGCGACCCGCCGTGCTTGACGATGTCGACGAGGTACTGGTCCGTGTGCTGCGCCATCCGCGCCCGGTCCGTGAGGTCGCCGGGGCGGATCATGAAGAGCGTGGCCCGCCACGAGCCCCGGCCGTCCTCGCCGTGGCACGGCGCGCACAGCGTCATGTAGAGCCGCTCACCGCGCGTCGCGCCGGGTCGCGGCCGCGGCGTGTCGAACAGCCACGCGACGCCGGCCGTGAAGAGTCCGACCGCTGCAAGCGCGACGACGAGCGCGACGATGGGCCGACGAATCACGTGGTTACCTCCCAGAAACCGCTTGACAGGGTTCACCGCCTGTCGCTAGCTTTCGCGCACAGTCCCCAAGGGTCTGACCAGGAGGAACCGCTGCATGGCGAAGATCGTCCCCGCAGGCGTGCTCGTCAATGCCCGCTTGCGCGCGCTGCTCCTCGGCGTCCCCGTCGTCGCGGTCGCTGTGGTCGTCGCCGGCCTGTTTCTGCGGAGCACGCATGGCGCCGACATGATGCCGTTCGTCCAGGACTACCTGCCCATGCTGATGTTCCTGACGCTGGGCATCCTGCTGTTCACGGGTTACCCGGTCGCGTTCGTGCTCGGCGGCACGTCGCTCCTGTTCGGCTTCCTCGGGTACATCATCGGCACGTTCCGGATGATCGAGTTCTTCAACTTCGTGCCCCGCATCTGGGGCCAGGCGGCCGAGAACCTCGTGCTCGTCTCCGTTCCGACCTTCGTCTTCATGGGCGTCATGATGGAGCGCAGCGGCATCGCCCACGATCTGCTCTACTGCTGCCAGGTCCTCCTGCGCCGGGTCCCCGGGGCGCTCGCGCTGTCGGTGACCGTCATGGGAACGATCCTCGCGGCGATGACGGGCATCATCGGCGCCTCGGTGACGATGATGACGTCGCTCGCGCTGCCGTCGATGCTGCGCCAGGGATACAGCCACGCGCTGGCCACCGGCTGCATCGCGGCCGCCGGCACGCTCGGCATCCTCATCCCGCCGAGCATCATGCTGATCCTGTTCGCCGACCTGCTCTCCGTGTCGGTCGGCACGCTGTTCATGGCCGCGCTCGGGCCCGGGCTGCTGCTGGCGGCCCTCTATCTCATCGGGATCGCGGCGGCGTGCATCATGAACCCGGCCCTCGGCCCGCCGCTGCCCAAGACCGAGCTGAACCTCGGGCTCAACGAGACGGTCAAGCTCTTCCTGAAGTCGTTCTTCCCGCCGGCGTTCCTGATCGGGATGATCAAGGGCTCGATCCTGTTCGGCTGGGCCACGCCGAGCGAGGCGGGCGCGGTCGGCGCGTTCGGCGCGGTCGTCCTGGCGTTCGCCAAGGGTCGCGGCGGGTGGACCATCCTGAAGGAGGTCGCCAACACCGCCTCGCTCACGATCTCGATGATCTTCTTCATCGTCATCTCGGCCACGTGCTTCGCGTACGTGTTCCGCGCGCTCGGCGGCGACACGATCGCCGAGCACCTGATCACGTCGGCCGGCCTCGGCACCTGGGGCCTCACGGTCCTCATCATGGCCATCGTCTTCGGCCTCGGGTTCTTCCTCGACTGGATCGAGATCACGCTGATCGTGCTGCCCGTCTTCGGCCCCATGATCGCGAACATGGACTTCGCGGGCTGGGTGCCGAAGGACGCCGTGCTGGTGTGGTTCACCATCCTGCTCGCGGTCAATCTGCAGACGTCGTTCCTGACGCCGCCGTTCGGGTTCGCCCTGTTCTACCTCAAGGGCCTGGCGCCGCCCGAGATCAAGATCCAGAGCATCTATCGCGGCATCATCCCGTTCGTGATCATGCAGCTCGTCTGCCTGATCCTCGTGATCCTGTTCCCGCAGCTCACCCTGTGGCTGCCGGGCGTGGTCTACGGCAACTGAGGAGGGGAAGGCGACCATGGCACTGCCCGTCGAAACGATTCTGAAAGTCAGCAACCGGCTCACGGCGTTCGTGGAGTTCGTCGGCCGCTGGGGCTCGGTGTTCATCCTCCCGCTCGTGTTCGTCACGATGTGGGACGTGTTCCTCCGGAAGATCGGCGGCATGCAGTACTGGCTGGTCGAGCACCTCGGGAAGGCGTTCGAGTCGACGGTGATCCAGGAGTTCGAGTGGCACTTCCACACCGCGCTCTTCACGCTCGTGCTCGGGTACGGCATGGTTCGGAACCGCCACGTGCGCGTGGACCTCGTTCGCGAGAAGCTGCCGTTCCGCTACCAGGCGGTGATCGAGTTCCTCGGGCTGACCTTCTTCATGATCCCGTACTGCCTGATCGTCGGGTACTTCGCGTCGGTCTTCGCCTGGGACTCGTTCGCCGTGATGGAGAAGTCGGCGTCGACGGTCGGCCTGTCGTATCGCTGGGTCATCAAGACGGTGCTGGTGTTCGGCATGCTCGTCGCCTTCGTGTCGGGCGTCGCGGTCTGGCTCCAGGCGTTGATCGTCCTCTGGGGCCCGAAGGATCTCCGCTTCAAGCTCATGACGCTCGAGTGGCCGGAGGACGCGGAGAAGCGCGGCGGCAAGATCATCCCCGGCGTGTAGCGAGCCGGCGACAGCGTGGACTGGCCCGGCCTCGTCCGGAAATACGTCTGGGACGAGGAGCGGACACCCTATCTCGTCCGTACCGATCGGCTGACGGCGCGGCAAGCCCGGAGCGAGCTGTTCGTGTATGCCTTTCTGCTCGCGCTCCTGGCCATGGCCGTCTCGGCGATCGCCCTCTTCGGTGACACGTGGCGCGGCGGCGCCTCGCCTGTCGCGGCCGTGTACGCGCTGACCATCCTCGCGGCGGCCGTGATGCTCGGTGTCACCGGGCGGCCCGCGGCGGCGGCCTACTGCGCCACCGCGCCGCTGGCGATGGTCTGCGCCGCGGTGTTCGGGGTCCTGCGATCGGACATGACGGGCGCCGAACGTGTCGTCATGACGGCGGCAGGCATCCTGTGGCTGGGCTACGCGGCGCGCATCATCCGGATCGTCCGGAGGCTCGGCGGCCTCGACTGACACGCGCTCCGGGCGGCGCCGCGATGTCGCGGCGCCACCCGGAGGCGTGGGACTACTTCTGGTAGGTCGCCTTCAGCTCCTGCGATTCGCCCCAGATCGCGTAATTCTTCCGGTACGCCAGGTAGTGGTCGGCCACCTTCTTGAAGAGCGGATCCTTCGCGCTCTGCTCGGCCAGCACGTCGAGCCACGCCTTTTCGAAGGTCTTGAGGTCCTCGTCCGACCAGCGCTTCACGAGGACCTTGTGCTTCTCCCGCATCTCCTGCATGGCCGCGAACTGCTTCGCCTCCGTCTCGGCGTAGGTGTGCATCACGCTGTCGCCGAGGGCGACCTGGATGAGCCGCTTGTGCGCCTCGGACAGCTTGTTCCACTCGGCCCGGTTGATCAGCAGCTCGCTCACCGAGGACTGCTGGTGCCAGCCCGGGAAGTAGTTGAACTTCGCGATCTGGTGGAACCCGAGCGCGATGTCCATGGTCGGCATCGAGAACTCGGTGGCGTCGATGACGCCGCGCTCGAGCGCCGGGTAGATGTCGGCGGCCGCCAGCAGCTGGGTGGAGACGCCCAGCTTCTGCACCACCTGCGCCCCGAGGCCGAAGAAGCGCATCTTCATGCCCTTCAGCTCGCCGACGTTCTTGACCTCCTTGCGGAACCAGCCCGAGGTCTCCGGCCCGATGGCGAAGCTGTCGAACGCGATCAGGCCGTGCTTGGCGTAGATCTCGTCGCGCAGCTGGTTGCCGCCGCCGAACCACTTCCACGCCATGAACTCGCCGATGGCGGGCCCGAACGGCACCGTCGTGAAGAACGACAGCGCGGGGTACTTGCCGGTGTGGTAGCCGGGCGTCGTCCAGCACGACTCGACCGACCCCTTCGACACCGCGTCGAAGCACTCCAGCGCGGGCACGAGCGCGCCGGGCTCGAAGAACTTGAGCTCGAGGGAGCCGCCGGACGCGACCTTGACGTTGTCCGTGAACCGGAGCGCCGAGGTCCCGAGATGCGGCAGCTTGCTGCCGAACGCGCTCGCCATCTTCCAGCGCACCGCGCGCTGCGCCTCGGCCGGCTGCGTCCAGCTGATCGCCATACCGATCGCGAGACCGATCAATACCGCCACGGTCAGGCCCGCAAAGATCCCTAGTCGCCTCATGAAAGACACCTCCGGCTTGGGTGGTTGGGATGACTACCGCGGAATGGGCCCCTACTTGCCACATTCAACACTTGTCAGTCAAGTGTCGCCACCTGACAGGTGGGCGAGCCCGGTGTACGGCCCCAGACCTGGGCCACGAGGTACGTGGTGAACACGGTCTCCGGCTGGCTCAGATGTGCGCGGCATTCGGCGAGCGTCCGGTCGAGCTCCGCGTCGCTGATGATGTCGCGCCCGACGAGCGTCTTCCGGAGCGACTCGGCGGTCGCGGGCAGGAAATCGCGCATCGGGTCGCGGCTCGTCACGCCGACCACGAACGGCCGGTACGCGACGTCCTCGAGTCCGGCATGCCGCAGCAGCGCAAAGAGGCGCTGACCGAGCGTCGTGTCGCCGCCGACGGCGCGGAACGCGGCGTACAGCGCGGTCGTCAGCCGCGTCCATGCGGGGTGCGGGGGGTAACAGTTCAGCGCGTCGGTATCCGGTTCCTGGAACGCGACGACGCCACCGGGGCGCGCGAGCGAGATCGCTTCCGACAGCAGCGGCTCCGCGAGACCCGCCGTGCTCGCAACGAACCGCACGTGCACGAGGTCGAACGACGCGGGACGCAGGCCCGTGCGGTAGGCATCGCCGAGCACGAACCGGGTCCGCGCCGCGCGGTGCGCGTGTGTCCAGTCGCGGGCCGCCTGCAGCAGACCGGCGTCGGCGTCGAGGCCGACGACCAGTCCGCCGGGCTCGGCGCGCGCCGCCATGAGCTCGAGAATGCCGCCCGCGCCGCATCCGAGATCGAGACAGCGCCAGCCGGGTCGGACGCCGATGCGCTCGAGCATGACGCCGGCATCGAACGCGAGGGCGGCGGCCTGGATGCGAAGCCGTTCGATCTCGCCATCTCGGCGTTCGATCGGATATCCGCCCGACGGTAGAGCGCTCACGCAACGACGATCATGTCACCAACGGTGGTACGAGCAAGAAGGCCGAGCGCGCACTTCGCAAGCACGGTGGTACGAGCAACAGGTCCGAGCGCGTAACGAGGAGCGCCCCGGCCGAGCCGGGGCGCTTCCGAGCGTTGGGGGGTATGGGGGGCCATGTCGGGGCCCCCCATCTGATCAAATCGCCGCTTCGGTCTTGCTGTCGAAGAAGTGCAGGCGGTCGGGCTCGACGGCGAGGCGAATGGCCTCGTGCACCTTCACGCGCACGGTGGGGTCGACGCGCGCGACGAGCATGCTCGGGCCGATCTTCACGTCGAGGAGGATCTCCGAGCCGAGCGGCTCGACGACGTCGACGACGGCGTCGAGGACGTTGTGCGGCGGGTCGTTCGCCGTCGCGAGATGCAGATCCTCCGGCCGCACGCCGAGGGTCACCCGCTGGCCGATGTACGGCTTGATGTGGTCGGCGCGCTCGATCGGCACGCGGAGCTTCGCGCCCGGCGCCTCGACCCACAGCCCGTCACCGATCGTGACGTCCATGAAGTTCATCGCCGGGGAGCCGATGAAGCCGGCGACGAACTTGTTCGCGGGCTTCCCGTACAGCTCGAGCGGCTCGCCGACCTGCTGGATCCAGCCATCCTTCATGACGACGACGCGATCGCCGAGCGTCATCGCCTCGACCTGGTCGTGCGTGACGTAGATCGCGGTCGTTTCCAGCCGGTCGTGGAGACGCTTGAGCTCGACGCGCATCTGCACGCGGAGCTTCGCGTCGAGGTTCGAGAGCGGCTCGTCGAACAGGAACACCTGCGGATGCCGGACGATCGCGCGCCCGACCGCGACGCGCTGCCGCTGGCCGCCGGAGAGCTGGCGCGGCTTGCGCTTGAGGAGCTCCTGGATGCCGAGGATCTCGGCCGCTTCGCGCACCCTCTTCTCGATCTCGGGCTTCGCGAACTTCCGCATCTTCAGCCCGAACGCCATGTTGTCGTACACCGACATGTGCGGGTAGAGCGCGTAGTTCTGGAAGACCATCGCGATGTCGCGGTCCTTCGGGGGCAGATCGTTGACCACGCGGTCACCGATGACGATCTCGCCCCCGGTGATCTCCTCGAGCCCCGCGACCATGCGCAGCGTGGTCGACTTCCCGCATCCGGACGGTCCGACGAGGACCATGAACTCCTTGTCGCGGATGTGGAGGTTCACGTCCTTCACGGCGTGCACCTCGTCGTACTTCTTGTTGAGATCCTTCATCACCACTTGAGCCATGTTGTGCCTCTCCCCTCAAATAGGTTCCCCGGAGTCGGGGGCTCCGGGCGCTGGCGCGCGGCGGGCCGTCGGGCGCCGCCGCGCGATGGTACGTCAGGCTGTCGTCGCAGCGATCAGCGGTCGAACAGCCACCGCGGGAACCACAGCGCGAGCTCCGGAAAGACCATGACCAGGATCAGCGCGACGACCTGGAGGACCATGAAGTCCGCCATGCCGCGGTAGATCGTCCGCAAGTCCCACTGCGGCACGACCTGCTTCAGGTAGTACGCCGACATGGCGACCGGCGGCGACAGGTACGCCGTCTGGAGGTTCACCGCGACGAGCGCGCCGAACCACACCATGTCGAACTTCAGGGCGTCGACGACCGGCTGGAAGATCGGCAGGAACACCAGGATGATCGCCGGCCATTCGAACGGCCACCCGAGCAGGAAGATCAGCGCCATGACGATCAGCAGCGTGCCGAAGGGCGGCAGCGGCAGCCCGACCAGCGCCTGGGTGATGATGCCGGCCGACCCGAGCCGCGCGAAGACGGCGCCGAAGACGTTGGACGCCACGGCCAGCAGCAGCACCATGCTCGACGTGACCATCGTGGCGAACGCGGCGTTCTTGAGCGCCTTCAGCGTGAACTTGCCGTACATGATGGCGAGGAGGATCGCGCCGGTGCTGCCCATCGCGGACGCCTCGGTCGGCGTCACGATACCGGCCAGGATGGTGCCGAGGGTCATCGAGATGAGCAGCGCCAGGGGCACGATGCCGACGATGAACTCGCGGATCATCTGCCAGGTGGATGTCGCGCGCTCGTCCATCGGCACCGGCGGACCCAGCTTCGGGTTCAGGAAGCTCCGCGCGAGACAGTACGAGATGTAGAGGCCCGCCATCATGATGCCCGGTCCGATCGTCGCCGCGTAGAGCTTGGCCACCGAGACGTTGATGACGGGGCCCATGACGATGAGCATGACGCTCGGCGGGATCAGGATGCCGAGCGTGCCGCCGGCGGCGATCGAGCCGGCGGCGAGGCGCGGACTGTAGCCGCTCTTGATCATGACCGGCGCGGCCATGATCCCGAGCACCGTGACGGCGGCGCCGACGATGCCGGTCGCCATCGCGAAGACGGTGGCCGTCAGGATCACGCCGATGTAAAGCGAGCCGCGCACGGGCGCGAGGATGAGCTGGAAGGCCCGGAACAGCCGCTCCATGAGGCCGGCCTGCTCGGTCATGTAGCCCATGAAGATGAAGAGCGGCACGGCGGCCAGGACCTGCTCCTTCATCATGCCGATCGTCTGGAAGAACGCGAGGTCGAAGACCATCCCGCCGAGCCCGATGTAGCCGAACGCGAGCGCGAGGAAGAGGAGCGTGAACGCGATCGGGAACCCGACGAAGATGACCGACACCATCAGCAGCAGCATCACGAGGCCGATGGCTTCGTTGACGCTCATATCTCGACGATCTCGCGCTTCGCCCAGAGCCGCCCCGTGCGCCACGCATAGAGGCTCTTCAGCAGCTCGGAGACGCCCTGGATCAGCAGGAGCACCGCCGCGAGCGGCACGACCGCCTTGAACGGCCAGAGAATCGGCCGCCACGCCGTCTGCTCGCTGAGCTCGTTGATCTTGAAGGCGTGCCACGCCTCGTCGACGCTGGCGAAGAAGAACATCGCGATGCCCGGAAAGAAGAAGACGATGTAGGCGACGGCATCGATGATGCCCTTCTTCCGGTCCGAGAACTTGTCCCAGAGGATGTCCGTGCGGATGTGCGCTCCGCGCAGCAGCGCGTAGTGCGCACCGAGCATGAAGATCGTGCCGTAGAGCATGTACGAGAGGTCGAAGGCCCACTCGGTCGGCGCGTTGAAGAGATAGCGCGCGACGCCTTCGTACGTGAGGCCGAACACGAGCGGGAGGATCAGCCAGGCGACCGCTTTGCCGGACCAGTTGCTGAACGTGTCGATCACGCGGATCGTGTGGATGACCGTGGGAGACGGTTGGCTCATGCGCGAAGCTTTCCTCCCGCGACGCGGCGGACGCGGCGAGGGGCCGGCCCGGAGCCGGCCCCCCGTCACGCGCTGGTCGCAGTCGCTCTTACTTCTTGTCGGCCGGCTTCTTGTCGGCCGGCTTCGGGGCTGGCTTGGCCTTGGGCGCGCTCGCCGGCGCCGTCGTCCCTCCGGCGGTGCCCTTCTTCTCCGGCCAGTAATAGTTCGCGGCGAAGCTGTACGGCGGGAACATGAAGCGCTTTGCCGGGACCACCTTCTGCGCGTACTGCCGCCAGCCGCCGCCCTCGTACGTCCAGCCCATGACGTCGATGAAGTCCATGCCGAACGTGCCGCCGGGACCGCCGGTGAAGAGGACGGCGGCCTTGTGCTTGCCGGTCCAGTACGCGGCCCACGTGTGGGCGCCGTCGATGACTTTCTTGTTGGTCGCGTCGAGCACTTCGAACGCCGGCACGACGGTGCCCGCGGGCAGCGTCTCGATCTTCAGCCGGCCGCCGGACCGCTTGTCGACGCGCTCGGCGAACATCTTGAAGTTGTCGAACAGCGTGAGCGTGACCGGCCAGCTGGCCTGCATCTTCAGCGTCGTCGTCGTGCCCTGTGCGTGGGCGGGCGTCGCGTGGGCGCCGGCGACGACGAACGCCAGCGCGACGAGGCCGGTGAGCATTTGAAACGGGACGGGGGGCGCGTCGACATCAGGACCTCCTCACGAAGTGACGATGGCGGTGCGGGCGTGGCGGGAGTGTAGGGGGGGCGCCCGCAGGTGTCAAGGAAGACGGGCGGTTAGCCCTTCACCGACCCGGTCAGTCCGGTGACGTAGTACTCGACGAAGAACGAGTAGACGAGCGCGACCGGCACGGATCCGAGCAGCGCGCCCGCCATGAGCTGCCCCCAGAAGTAGATGTCGCCGCGGATCAGCTCCGACACGACGCCGACGGGCACGGTCTTGCGCTCCGGTGACGAGAGGAAGACGAGCGCGTAGATGAACTCGTTCCACGACAGCGTGAAGGCGAAGATCCCCGCGGACAGGATGCCCGGCACGGCGATCGGGAAGATGATCCGGACCATCGCGCCGAAGCGCGTGGCGCCGTCGATGCGCGCGCACTCCTCGAGCTCCTTGGGGATCGTCTTGAAATAGCCCATGAGCAGCCACGTGCAGAACGGGATCAGGAACGTCGGGTACGTGAGGATGAGCGCCCACGGCGTGTTGCCCAGGTGGAAGTTGCGGATGACGTCGGCGAGCGGGATGAAGAGCAGCGTCTGCGGCACGAGGTACGTCACGAAGATGCCGGTGCCGATCATGCCGGCGCCGCGGAACCGGAGCCGCGCGAGCGCGTACCCCGCGAAGAGGCCGCACACGAGCGAGATCATCGTCGACACGATCGCGATCAGGAACGTGTTCCAGAGCCAGCGCAGGAACATCGTCTTCTCGAGGAGATCCTGGACGTGGGCGAGCGTCGGTTGCAGCGTCCAGAACGGCGCGTTCTGGGCCGCGCGCCACGACTTGTACAGCTCGGCGTCGGGACGGATCGCCGTGATGAACATCCAGTAGAAGGGGAAGAGCGTGATGACGACCAGGAATGTCATGGGGAGATAGAAATAGACCCAGCGCTTCCACCGACGCTCTACGACCATGACAGGCTCACCCGCGAACCACCGAATTATTGAACAGGGCATGGGCACCCGGGCTGTCGCTCGCCCATGCCCCGCCGCAACCACCGCTCCGGTGCTGACCGACGCGCGGCGTGAGTCGTTGTAACCGATCGGCTCTCGACCGCCTCATGCGCCTTCCATCCGTCTCAGATAGCGGAGCTGGATCCACACGACCGCGAACAGCACCGGGAACATGAAGAGCGAGATCGCCGCGCCCTCGGACAGAAGGCCGGCGCCGACGCCGAGCTGGTAGGCGTACGTCGCCAGCAGGTGCGTCGAGTTCGCGGGGCCGCCGCCCGTCAGCACGTAGATCAGCTGGAAGTCGGAGAACGTCTGGATGATCGAGAACACGACGACGACGAGCGTCACCGGCTTCAGGAGCGGCCACGTCACGTGCCAGAACCGGCGCCACGCGTTGGCGCCGTCGAGCGACGCCGCCTCGTGCAGCTCGGGGCTGATGGTCTGCAGCCCGGCGAGCAGCGTGATCGCGAAGAACGGCATGCCGCGCCACGTGTTCACGACGATCGCGCACCACATCGCGTACGTGCCGTCGGACAGGAAGGGCAGCTTCGTGACGATGAAGCCCATCGTGTAGAGCGACCAGTTGAGCACGCTGAACGTCGGGTCGAACATCCAGCGCCACGCGAACGTCGACAGCACGGTCGGGATGATGAACGGCAGCAGCATCGACGCGCGCACGAGGCGCTTGAACTTGAAGTGACGGTTCAGCAGGAGCGCCACCCACATCCCGACCACGAGCTTGAAGAGCGTCGCCCAGAACGTGTAGTAGAACGTGTTCTGGAACGCCGTCTGGAAGATCGAGTCGTCCCACGCCTTCACGAAATTCCTGAGCCCGACGAATTCGCCGACGTTCCCGACGGTGACCGACGTCACGGAGAGCCACAGGCCCATGACGAACGGGTAGGCGATGAACAGCCCGAGGAGCACGACGGCGGGCGTGAGGAGCATCGCCGCGAGCAGCCCCTCGCTCTCGAGGGCTCGCGTGATGCGGCGTGCCGGCGGAGGGTGGGGCAGAGCCACCTCGAGACCGGTGGCTCCGCCGGCACCCCCGGCGATCGGCGGCTTCACTAGCCCCCGTACACCTTCTTCATCTCGCCCTCGGCCCACTTCACCGCGTCCTCGGCCTTCATGCCCTGCACCGCTTTCGCGTACATGTCGACGACGATGTACTTCGAGAACGCCTCGGTGGCCTTGGCGGTCGCCGGGCCGGCGTGCCCGAAGATGCGCGTGTTGCGCGCCGCGGTGCGGAACACGCGCAGCGGCTTGTCGATCTTGCCCCACATGGCGTGCTTCTCCCATTCGGTCGTCGCCGCCACGCTGTAGCCCTCGCAGACCTGGAACCACTTCTCGAAGTTCGCCTTGGTGTGCATCCACTTCAGGAAGTCCTTGGCGAGCTTGGGGTTTTTCGAGTACTTCATGAGCCCGTGCCCGTTCGAGAAGTAGAGCGGGAACTGTCCGGCCGGGCCGGCGGGGAGGAGCGCGCCGTGGTCGATGTCGAGGTACATCGGCTCGCCCTTGTCGTCCTTGATCTTTTCCTTCTGGCGCTTCGCGACGATGTAGATCGACGCGCCGTTCAGGCTCGCGCTGATCTCGCCCGCGTGGAACGCGCGGTTGTTGTTCGTGTCGTCCCAGGCCAGGCCGCCCTCGTCGCAGGCCTCCTTCCAGAACGCCTGCATGAACTTCACCGACTCGATCGCGCCCTTGCCGTTGATGACGACCTTCTTGCCGCTCGCGTCGGTCTCGGCGCCGCCGAAGCTCCACAGCAGCGGGTACGCGAACGTCGGCGCGTCACCGAACGTGTGCCCGAGCGTCTGGCCGTACGGCTTGCCCTTCTTCTTGAGGGCGGCGAAGATCTTGCGCGCCTCGTCCCACGTCTTCGGGTACTCGTTCGCGCCGACCTCCTTCAGCCACGACTTCCGGTACGCGACGGCGTTGCCGACGATCGAGTGCGGCATGGCCATCCACTTGCCGCCGACCTGGAACGACGGCTTGTACACGCCGTAGAAGCCGCCCTGGTCCTTGGCGACCGCGTTCGCGACGTCGGAGACGTCGACGAGCGCGTTCTGATAGAGCTGCGGCCAGTTGTACATCATGAAGAAGAGGTCGGCGCCCGACTGCGACTGGATGGCGGCGGTCACGCGCGGCTGGATGTCGTTGGCGTTGATGAACTCGAACACGACCTCCGCGCCGAGCGCCTTCGACGCTTCCGGCGCCTGCCGCTTCAGCTCCACGTCGGCCTCCGGAATGAAGTCGACCCAGCGGACGATGTGGAGCTTCGTGCCCTGCGCGTACGCCGGCGCCTGCCGTGCCGCGAGGATGCCCTCGATGCCCGTCGCCGCGACGGCGGCCGTCGCGCCGGACACCTTGATGAACTGCCTGCGGTTCATGTCGTGTTGCGTCATGTGGTCCCTCCCTGGGTCAGGTCGCGTGAGCGAGGCTTTCGTCGGAAACCAGCGGGACTGCTCTCGGGTTCGGCATCATACCTCAGCGGGCCGCGCTGCCGGCGATTTCCAGGCGGGCGGGCGACGGCCGCGGCGGCCGGAATGCGAGCGCGAGCAGCGCGGCGACGGCGCCGATCGCGAGCGAGGCGATGAAGAGCCCGGCGTAGCTGCCGAGCCGGTCGTAGAAGACGCCGCCCGCGAAGGATCCGAGCCCCATGCCGAGCGTCGACACGAGGAAGACGCCGCCGTACGCGGTGCCCATCACCCGCTCGCCGAAGTATTGACGGATCAGGAGCGCGTAGAGCGGCATCACGCCGCCGTAGGCGATGCCGAACCCGATGCTGAGCGCGTAGAACCCGCCGAGGTCCTTCGTCACGAGATAGAGCGAAATCGTCAGGGCCTGGAGCACGAGGCCGGCGATGAGCGTGCGCTTCGCGCCGAACCGGTCGGCGAGCACGCCGCAGCCGATGCGCCCGAGCACGGACGCCAGACCCGACACGCCGAGCACGCTCGCGGCCGCCATCCGCGCGACGCCCTGATCGATCGCGTGCGTCACCATGTGGAAGATCGGACCGGAGTGCGCGGCGCAGCACGCGAAGTGCGTGAGGGCGATGATCCAGAACTGCGGCGACGCGAACGCTTCCCGGGCGCTGAACTGCCGCTCGTCGTGCGCCGCGGCGCCGCCCATCGCCACGGCGCCCATGTCGCCCGGCGCGTTGCGGATCAGCAGGCCGACCGGGATGATCACGAGCCACGCGAGGTCGCCGAGGATGAGCATGGCGACTCGCCAGTCGAAGAGCGTCGTCAGCCACCGCGCGAGCGGTGCGATCGCGAGAATGCCGACGCCGATGCCCGCACTGACGATCGCCACGGCCAGGCCGCGGTTCGTCGTGAACCAGCGCGTCGCCGTCGCCGACAGCGGCGCGTAGAACGCGCCGACCGCGAAGCCGACCATGACGCCGAACGTCAGGTTCAGCGCCCAGATCGTCGTGACCTGGCTCGAGAGCACCATGCCGAGGCCGAGGAGGCCACCGCCGGCGACGGTGACGAGGCGCGCGCCGATGCGATCGGACAGCGCGCCCCAGACGAACGAGCCGAGGCCCATCGCGATCCAGTTGAAGAGCGCGACGCTGCTGATCGCGCTCCGGCTCCAGCCCATCGAGTCTTCCATCGGCTTGAGGAACACGCCGAGGGAGAAGAGCGTGCCCATGCCGAGGCACACGACGAGCGACGACGCGCCGAGCACCACCCACCCGTAGAAGACCGGTCGCCGCATGCGCCCCAACCATACCGCACCTCGCGGCCGGCCGACGCGACGGCGGCTGGTATTCTCAGCGCATGACGCCGCTCGTGTGGCCCGCGCTCGCGTTCGGCGCGGCGCTGTTCGCCGCGCTCATGTTCCGCGCGGCGCTCTTCGCGGGCTTTCGCCGGTATGCGCCCGGCGGGGACCGCGCGTTCGTCCGCGCGCTGCGCCTGCCGTCCGTGCTGTGGTGCGTCGTCCTCGGCCTCGCCGTCGCCGTCGAGGTCGCCGACATGCCGGTGCGGCTCACCCGCCAGCTCTCGCTCGTGCTCGAAGCGGCCGTGATCCTGTCCGTGACGATCACGTTCGCGCACGTGCTGTCGTCGCTCGTGGCGGCGGCCGGCGAGCGCCGCGCGCTGAGCGGCGGCGTGACGGGCTGGGCGCAGACCTCGGTGCGCCTGGTCGTGCTCGTCCTCGGTCTGCTCGTGCTGCTCTCGTCGCTCGGCATTCAGATCACGCCGATCCTCACCGCGCTCGGCGTCGGCGGTCTGGCCGTCGCGCTCGCGCTGCAGGACACGCTGCAGAACCTCTTCGCGGGCATGCACCTGCTCGCGGACAAGCCGATCCGTGTCGGCGATTACGTGAAGCTCGCCGACGGCGTGGAAGGCCACGTCGTCGACGTCGGCTGGCGCTCCACGCGGCTGCGGATGCTGCAGAACACGGTCATCATCGTGCCGAACCACAAGGTCGCGCAGTCGACCATCACGAACTACGACCTGCCGGAATCACGCATGGCGCTCCTCGTGCGGATCGGCGTGGCGTACGGCAGCGACGCCGACCACGTCGAGCGCGTGCTCCTCGAAGAGGCCAACCGCGCGATCGGCGAGGTGCCCGGGCTGCTCGCCGAGCCGAAACCGCTGGCCCGGCTCATTCCCGGCTTCGGCGAAAGCTCGCTCGACTTCACGCTCGTCTGCCACGTCGCGTCGTTCGTCGATCAGTTCGAAGTCCAGCACCAGCTCCGCAAGCGCGTGCTGCGGCGGTTCCGCGACGAGGGCATCACGATTCCGTTCCCTTCGCGGATCGTCTACATGGGGGGCCCCGACATGGCCCCCCAGACCCCCCGGCGCTCGACGGACCCGGGGTGAACCCGGGCCCGTCTCGACATCGCGATTCAGCCCGTCAGCCGTCCGGCCGTTCCTCGAGGCGCTCCACCCGATGCAGCGGCTCCGTGCTGGGATTCGGCGCGAGCCGGTCGGCGAGCCATCGCACGATGACGTGCGGCCGGTCCTCGCGCGTCGTGAATCCGACGACGCGCCCCACGACGACCGACGCGCCCGTGCGCCACTTCACGAGATCGCCGACCCGGAGCTCGCGGCCGTCTCGTCGCGGTGGCGGCGTCACCGGCGCGCGCGGCGCGGCGGCCGGCTCCGTCCAGTAGACGAGCTTCACGCGCCGGCAGCGCGGGCAGGGCGTGTACTGCTTCTGAACCACGCGCTCGGCGGCGACCCGCCGGAACGCGTCTTCCAGTCGTTTCCGGCTCGCGCCGAGCTCCCTGGCCAGACAGCCGAGGCAGCTGCGGGTGTCCGGATGCTGCGCGAGGTACTCCACGAGCTGTCGATGCAGATCCACTCGGTCCACTCCTCCACGTCGTGAAGAGAACGCCGCGGTCATGCGGCGTGTCGTCGCCGGGAACCCGGGCGAGGGACGTGGACTAGTGGTCGTCGGACGGAGCGGAGTCGGGGCCGCGCGACGGGTCGTCGCGGAGATCCCTGCGGACGGTGCGCCGGACGCGCGATTCGCGTCCGGCGTGATCGGCGCGAGCGGGCGCCGGCGTCGACACGGCGAGGCGGAGGCCCGGCTCGGCGGTGCCGCGAACGTCCGCGTCGACGGGCGCAGGATGCGCCTTCGAATCGACGACGGTGTCGACGAACAGCTCGTCGGAATCGAAGAAGAAGATGCCGGGGATCGACGGATCGAGGACGTCGAGCGCGATGTACAGCGCGAGGAGCATCACGGTCCACCGGACGGGTCTCACGCGGCGATTCTAGCCCGGTGCCATCCGATCGGTCGCGCGAACGACCGCCGCCTAGGCCGCCATCCGCGGGCGCTCGCGGATCTGCCCGAGGATGACGAGCCCGGCCGCCATCGACAGCGCGAGCGCGATCCACGCCGGACGGTAGCCACCGACGGCTTCGACGAGCCAGCCGAAGATCGGCGGGCCGAGCATGACGCCGCCGGACGAGACGGCCAGGCCGAGGCCGACCGCGGTGCCCGCCGCCGCCGGCCCGGCGAGCTCCGCCATCCACGTGTGCTGCACGCCGTTCCAGCCGATCACGACGAACCCGCCCACGAACGCGAGCGGGACGAGCCACGCGACCGACGCGCCGGGGCCGGTGAACGCGAGCGCGATGGAGCACAGCGCCGAGCCCGTGCCGGCGACGGCGAGCGTGATCCGTCGCCGGCCGCCGAACACGCGATCGGAGAGCAGCCCGAACCCGATGCGGCCGGCCATGCCCGCCGCCTGTGCGAGCGCGAGATAGCGGCCCGCGACGACGAGCGGGATGCCGACGATTTCCTGGAGATACAGCACGAGGAACGCCATCCACACCGTCTGGAGCGCGGCGAAGATCGCCGTCGAGATGGCGAGCAGCCAGAGATCGCGGGTCCGGAACACGGCGCGGACGCGGCCCGGCGCCGGCACGGTCGGCGCGGCATCCCGCGCGCCGGGCGGATCGCGATAGAGCAGCCATGACGCGACGCCCATCGCGGCGATGATCAGCCCCGATGCGGCGACCGCGGTGCGCCAGCCGACGGCGAGCGCCAGCACGGGCAGCAGCGCAGCGCCGAGCGCGCCGCCGAACGGCAGTCCGACCTGCTTCAGGCCGACCATCGTCGCGCGCTCGCCGGGTCGCGACCATGCCAGCACGGCCTTCGTCGACGTCGGATTCAACATGCCGTAGCCGCAGCCCGCGAGCATCATGAGCACCGCGAGCACGCCGTAGGACGGTGATGCGCTCACCGCGAGCAATCCCGCCGCGATGACGAGCTGACCGCCGACGAGGGTCGTGACGATGCCGTAGCGATCGGCGATCGCGCCCGCGGGAATCGACATGAGGACGGGCCCGACGTAGTACGCGGAGAGAAACGAGCCGGCCTGCGCGAGCGTCAGGCCGAGGTCCGCGCGGATCAGCGACGCGATCGCCGGGATGCCGAGCGGACCGACGTTCGCGAGCGTCTGCGCCGCCAGGATCAGCCCGATGATCGCGAACCGCTGCGAGCCGTGCGTCAACGCATCCGTGCGAGGAAGGCCTCGACGGCGCGCAGATCCTCCTCGGTGTCGACCCCGATGACGGGCTGATCGGTCTCCGCGACGACGATCGGGACGCCGTGCTCGAGGAACCGCAGCTGCTCGAGCCCCTCGGTGATCTCGAGCGGCGATGGCGGCCACCCGTGAAACGCCTCGAGCGCCGCGGCGCGATAGGCGTAGAGCCCGATGTGCTTGTAGCGCACGACGCCGCGGTTGTCGCGGTCGAAGGGCACGGCCCACTTCGAGAAATAGAGCGCGCGCCCGTCGAGATCGCAGACGACCTTGTTGACGGTGCGGCTCTGCGCCTCCTCGTCGGTCGCGCGGATCTTGAGCGTCGCGACCTGGGTCGCGGGCCGCTCGTGGAAGGGACGGACGAGCGCGTCGATGTGCGCCGGCGAGATGAGCGGCTCATCGCCCTGGATGTTGACGTACACGTCGGCCGGGTGCGTCCGCGCGACTTCCCAGACGCGATCCGTGCCGGACGGATGATCCGGCGACGTCATGACCGCGGGAATACCGTGCGCCGCGCACGCGTCCTGCACGTCCTTCGAATCGGTCGCGACGACGAGGTGATCGAGCGACGCGGCCCGCCGCGCGCCGGCGAAGACGTGCGCGATCATCGGCCGGCCGCCGATCTCGCGCAGGACCTTGCGGGGCAGACGCGTCGAAGCCAGCCGCGCGGGGATCACGCCGAGAACGCGGAGCGCGCCGGCGGTCACGGAAACGCGCGCATCGTGCGCACGAGCGCCGCGCGCGGGTCGCCGCCGCCGGTGTCCGGGACGAACGGCACGACGACGGGCATCGTGAGCCCCGAGCGCGCGAAGTCGGCGAAGCGGCGCCGGCAGTCGTCCTCGCGCCCGATGACGCCGAGCCCCTCGAGCACGCGCGCCGACAGATGCTTCACCGCGCCGGCGCGATCGCCCGCCTTCCACGCGGCCTGCAGCGCCTCGATCTCGGCCGCGTAGCCGGACGCCCGGAAGAACGTCGCGTACGACGGCACCGTCGCGTACGGCGTGATCTCGCGCGCGAGCGCCTGCCGCGCCGGCTCCGGCTCGTCGATGACGGACACGCGGACGAACGCCGCGATCTCGAAGCCGTCGAGCGTGCGGCCGGCGCGCTTCGCGCCCGCTTCGAGGTGACGGATCGACGACGCGACCGTCTCGGGCGCGATCCAGTTGAGCAGCACGCCGTCGGCGATCTCGCCGGCGAGCTCGAGCGCGCGCGGTCCGAGCGCCGCGAGGACGATCTTCGGCGGCGTCGGCGGTGGCGGCGCGAGCAGCCGGACGTTCTTCACGCGATAGTGCTTGCCGTCGAACGTGACGCGGTCGCCGGCCAGGAGGCCGCGCATGATGTGGACGGCCTCGCGCAGCTGTTCGAGCGACGACGAGTAGCGCAGCCCGTTCCAGTCGCCGACGATGACCGGACTCGACAGGCCGAGGCCGAGGGCGACGCGACCCGGCGCGATGCGCGCGATCGTCGCGGCCCCCATCGCGAGCACGGTCGGTGTGCGCGTCTGCAGCGGAATGACGCCGCTCGCGACCGACAGCGTCGTCGTCCGGCTGGCGATCAGCGTCATGGTCGCGATGGCGTCCGACGCGGCGGTCTCGCCGATCCACGCGGTGTGATAGCCGCGCGTCTCGACCTCGCGGATGAAGTCGAGGTAGCCGTCGGCGCCGAAGACGTGGAGGAACGGGCACGCGAGGCCGGTCTTCGTCATGACGTCTTCACCGCGTCGCGCGCCGCCTTCGCCGCCGAGACGAGGAAGCGCTGGTCGTTCACCATGCCGACGAGCGGCCACCCTTCACGGATGCGGCGATTCACGGTCTCCGTCGTCGCGCAGTGAATGCCGGGCACGACGCCGTGCCGCTTCGCCGCGGCGAACACGATCTGCATCGCCTCGTCGAACTCGCGGTGCGGCGGCTCGAGGGAGGGCGCCAGCCCCATCGACGCGCAGAGGTCGTTCGGCCCGACGTAGCAGGCGTCGACGCCCGGCACCGAGAGGATCGCGTCGATGTTCTTGATCGCCTCGACGTGCTCGATCTGCGCGATGACGAGGATCTCGTCGTTGGCGCGCGCGAAGTACGTCGGTGCGTCGGTGTGGAACGACAGCGCGAAGCGCCCGGCGCCGAGGCTCCGCACGCCGGCCGGCGGGTACGTGCACGAGGCGACGAGACGCTCGGCTTCGTCGCGCGTGCGGACGTTCGGGCCGAGCACGCCCCAGGCGCCGGCGTCGAGCACGCGCTTGATGTTCTCCTCCGTGATCGCGTGCACGCGCGCGAACGGCGCCACCGGATAGCGCGTCACGACGGCGAACATCTGCGCCATCGTCGCGAGATCGATCGGCCCGTGCTCCGTGTCGACGAGCAGCCAGTCGAATCCGACCGACGCCATCATCTCGGCGACGAGCGGATCGCCGATGTTCAGCAGGCTGCCGAACGCGGGCTGGCCCGCGCGGAGCCGCTGCTTGACGTGATTCGTACGCATGGAAAACCTCGGATCGGGGAAATGGGATCGCCGCCCGCCGAGTATACTCTGCCCCCATGGGGCTCCTCGACGGCAAGACCGGTCTCGTCTGCGGTGTGGCGAACAAACGATCGATCGCGTGGGCCATCGCGCAGGCGCTGAGCGCGGCCGGCATGCGGCTCGCGTTCACGTACCAGGGCGAGCGGCTGAAGGAGAACGTCGAAGAGCTCGCGGGCACGCGGCCCGGCTCGGTGCTGTACCCGCTCGACGTCACGTCGGACGACGAGATCGGCGCGCTCTTCAGCGGCGTCGAGCGCGATCTCGGCCGCCTGGACGCCCTCGTGCATTCGATCGCCTTCGCGCGGCCGGAAGATCTCAAGAACGATTTCGTCGCGACCGAGCGCGAAGGCTTCCGCGTCGCGCACGACATCTCGGCGTACTCGCTCGTCGGCCTCACGCGCGCGGCGATGCCGCTGATGGAGAAGTCGGGCGGCGGCGCCGTTCTCGCGTTGACGTACTACGGCGCGGAGAAGGTCACCGCCGGCTACAACGTCATGGGCGTCGCGAAGGCGTCGCTCGAGGCGTCCGTGCGCTACCTCGCCGCGAATCTCGGACCGAAGAACATTCGCGTGAACGCGCTGTCGGCGGGCCCCGTCAACACCCTCGCGGCGCGCGGCGTGCGCGGGTTCACCGGGATGCTGACGCATCATGCGGAGAAGGCGCCGCTCCGCCGCAACGTGGAGCCGCGCGAGATCGGCGACGCCGCGCTCTTTCTGCTGTCGCCGATGGCGTCCGGCATCACCGGCGAGGTCCTCTACGTCGACTGCGGGTTCCACATCATGGGGGTGTAGAGGAGCGTCACGGGTTTCCCGGGACGCTCCGAATGCTTGGGGGTCTGGGGGCCATGTCGGGGCCCCCCGTTAGATCGGAGGAGACCCGTGCCCACCGGACGACCCAGCGACCCCATCCGCGCGCCGCGCGGAACCGCGCGCTCGTGCCAGGGCTGGCCGCAGGAAGCCGCGCTGCGCATGCTCATGAACAACCTCGACCCCGACGTGGCCGAGCGCTGGGAGGATCTCGTCGTCTACGGCGGCGCGGGGAAGGCGGCGCGGAACTGGGACGCGTATCACCGCATCGTCGCCACGCTGCAGCGGCTCGGCGGCGACGAGACGCTGCTCGTCCAGTCGGGGAAGCCCGTCGGTGCGTTTCGCACGCACGCCGACGCGCCGCGCGTGCTCATCGCGAACTCGCTGCTCGTCCCGGCATGGGGCGACTGGGAGCACTTCCGGAAGTACGAGGCGATGGGGCTCACGATGTACGGCCAGATGACCGCCGGCTCGTGGATCTACATCGGCACGCAGGGAATCCTCCAGGGCACGTACGAGACGTTCGAAGCGTGCGCGCAGAAGCACTTCGGCGGCTCGCTCGCCGGGCGGCTCGTGCTGACGGCCGGGCTCGGGGGGATGGGCGGTGCGCAGCCGCTGGCGATCACCATGAACGGCGGTATCGCGATCGTCGTCGAGATCGATCGCGCCCGGATCGAGCGGCGACTGCGGCTGCGGTATGTCGATCGCATGACCGAGTCGATCGACGAAGCGCTCCGATGGGCGGACGAGGCGCGCACGAAGCGCGAGCCGCTGTCGATCGGACTGCATGGCAACGCCGCCGAGGTCCATCCCGAGCTCGCGCGCCGCGGCGTGCGGCTCGACGTCGTCACCGACCAGACGTCGGCCCACGACATGCTGACCGGGTACATCCCGATCGGCGTCACGCCGGCGCAGGCCGCGGACCTGCGCGCGCGCGACCCGAAGGACTACCTCGAGCGCGCGTACGCGTCGCTCGCCGACCACATGCGCGCGATGCTCGAGTTCCAGCGGTCGGGCGCGATCCTCTTCGACTACGGCAACAACATCCGCCGCGAGGCCGAGAACGCCGGCGTCGGGGACTTCGCGTATCCGGGGTTCGTGCCCGCGTTCATTCGCCCGCTCTTCTGCGAGGGCAACGGGCCGTTCCGCTGGGTCGCGCTGTCCGGCGATCCGAACGACATCTACGAAACGGACCGCGCGCTGATGGACGCGTTCCGCGACGACGAGCATCTCGTCCGCTGGCTGCGACTGGCGCGGGAGCACGTCCATTTCCAGGGGTTACCCGCGCGCATTTGCTGGCTCGGGTACGGCGACCGGCGGACGGCGGGCCGCATCTTCAACGACCTGGTCGCGTCCGGCCGCGTGAAGGCGCCGATCGTCATCGGCCGCGACCATCTCGACTCCGGCTCGGTCGCGTCGCCGAATCGCGAGACCGAATCGATGCGCGACGGCTCCGATGCGATCGCCGACTGGCCGGTGCTGAACGCGCTGCTGAACACGTGCGCCGGCGCGACGTGGGTCTCGGTCCACCACGGCGGCGGCGTCGGCATCGGCTACTCGCTGCACGCCGGCATGGTCGTCGTCGCCGACGGCACGGCCGACGCCGCCCGTCGCCTCGATCGCGTGCTCACGACCGATCCGGGCAGCGGCATCATGCGTCACGCGGACGCCGGGTACCCGGAAGCGATCGACGCGGCGAAGCGCCACGGCCTCGACCTCCCGGGCGTCACGTCGTGAGCAAGCGACCGCCGCGTTCGACGGGCCTCATGACCGCGGACCTGCTCGTGACGGGTCTGCGCGAGCTCGTCACGTGCGAGCCGGAGCTCGGTGACGGACCGCTCGGCGTCGTCACCGACGGCGCGCTCGCGGCGCAGGCGGGCCGCATCGTCTGGATCGGCGCGGCGGCCGACGCGGATGACAAGGTCAGGCTCGTCGCCAACGGCCGGCGACTCGACGCGCGCGGCCGCGTGGCCGTGCCGGGCTTCGTCGATTCGCACACGCATCTCGTCTTCGCCGGGTCGCGCGAAGCGGAGTACGCGATGCGGGCGCGCGGCGCGAGCTACCGGGAGATCGCCGCGGCCGGCGGCGGCATTCTCTCCACCGTCCGCGCGACACGCGATGCGACCGCCGACGAGCTCGTCGAGCTGGCGCGGCCGCGGCTCGCGATGCTGCTGGCGCACGGCACGACGACGGTGGAGGTGAAGTCCGGGTACGGGCTCACCACCCGCGACGAGATCAAGATGCTCGAAGCGATCGGCCGCGCCGGTGAGAGCCAGCCCGTCGACGTGTCCGCGAACTTCTGTGGCGCGCACGAGATCCCGCCCGAGTATCGCGATCGGCCCGACGCGTACGTCGACCTGATCGTGAACGAGATGCTCCCGGCCGTCGCCGAACGCCGGCTCGCGCGCTACGTCGACGTCTTCTGCGAGGAGGGCGTGTTCTCGATCGCGCAGACACGGCGCATCCTCGAAGCCGGCGCCGCCGCCGGGCTGCGGGCGAAGTTCCACGCCGACGAGTTCGTCACCCTCGGCGGCGCCGAGCTCGCCGCCGAGATGGGGGCGTTGTCCGCCGATCACCTCCTGAAGGCGCGACCGGAGGGCGTCGCGGCCATGGCGAAGGCCGGTGTCACCGCCGCGCTGCTGCCGGGCACGGCGTTCTTCCTCGGGCTGCCGTACGCGCCCGCGCGCACGTTCCTCGACACCGGCGTGCGCGTGGCGCTGGCGTCCGACTTCAATCCCGGCTCCTCGATGGGCGGCAACCTGCAGCTCGTGATGACCATGGCGGTGAGCCAGATGAAGATGAGTCCCGAGGAAGCGCTGCTCGGCGTCACGCTTCACGGCGCGCACGCGATGGGGCTCGAGGGCGAGATCGGCTCGCTGCGCCCGGGAAAGCAGTGCGATCTCGTGCTCGCCGACGTGCCGGGCTGGCGTTCTCTGTCCTATCACTACGGCGTCAATCACGTGAGCCACGTGCTGAAGCGCGGCGTGCTCGTCTTCGCGCGATGAGGCTCGTCCCGGATCTCGTCCTGACGCCCGCGGGCTGGCAGGACGGACGCGCCGTCGCCATCGCGAACGGACGCGTCACGGCGGTCGAGGCATCCGAGCCGGCGCAAGCGAGCGACGTGCGCCTCGCCGGCCGAGCGATCGTGCCGGGTACCGTGAACGCGCACTGCCACGCGTTCCAGTCGCTGCTGCGTGGCCTCGGCGACGACCTCGACTTCATGGGCTGGCGCGACCGCGTCCTGTACCCGTTCTCCGAGCGGCTCGACCGCGACGGCATCGCGCTCGGCGCCGCCTTCGCGTTCGCCGAGATGCTGCGGCACGGCGCGACGACGTGCGCCGACTTCTTCTACCTTCAAGACGACGGCAACGAGAATGCCGAGGCGGTCATCCAGGCGGCGCGCGACGTCGGCATCCGGCTCGTTCTCGCGCGCGCGATGTACGACTGGGAGGGCGCGCCGAAACGCTATCGCGAGCGCCCCGCGGTCGCCGCCGATCGCGTGCGTCAGCTGATCCGCGCGCATCGCGGCGATGACACCGTCGTCGTGCAGCCGGCGCCGCACAGCCCGCATGGCGCGTCGCCGGACATGATCCGCGCCGGCTGGGACGTCGCCGAGTCGGAATCGACGCCGTTCCACATCCACGTCGCGGAAGGACAGTACGAAGGCGCGCGGACGCTGGCGGAACACGGCGCGACCCCGATCCGATACCTCGACCGGCTCGGGGTGCTCGGACCGCGCATGGTCGGCGTGCACTGCGTGTGGCTGGACGACGAGGAGATCGCGCTGATGGGCGCGCGTGGCGCCGCGCTCGCGTACTGCCCGTCGAGCAACATGTTCCTCGGCGACGGCATCACGCGCATTCCCGAGATGCTGCGCGCGGGCGTCCGGATCGGGCTCGGCACCGACGGCGGGTGCACGAACAACCGGCTCAGCGTGTTCGAGGAGATGCGGATGTGCTCGCTCCTGCAGCGCGTGCGCCTGCTGGACGGCACCGCGCTGTCCGCCGAGCGCGCGTTCGCGATGGGCACGGCCGGCGGCGCCGAGGTTCTGGGACTCGAGGCCGGAACGGTCGCCGCCGGCCGGCTCGCGGACCTGGTCGCCGTGGACCTCGGCGATGCGTCGCTGCATCCGCCGAGCGACCTCCTGAAGAACGTCGTCTACGCGATGTCCCACCGCGCGGTGACGGACGTGTGGGTGCACGGCCGGCGCGTCGTCGCCGACCGTCGCCTCGCCACCGTCGACGAGGCGGACCTGCTCGCGCGCGTGCGGCGGCTGACGCAGGGATGGAGGATCTGAGCGCGGCCACGCCCGTCGTGCTCGACGGCGGCCCGCTTCCGCTGGCCGCCGTCGCCGCCGTCGCGCGCGGTCGTGCGCGCGTCGCGCTGTCGGCCGACGCGCGCGCACGCCTCGGCGCCGCACGCGCGTTCGTCGATCGGCTCGCGGATGCGGACGAGCCGATCTACGGCATCACCACCGGCGTCGGCAAGCTGAAGGACGTCGTCATTCCGGTCGCCGAGCGCGATCGTCTCCAGCGCAATCTCGTGCTGAGCCATGCCGGCGGCGTCGGCGCGCCGCTCGCGGAGGACGAGACGCGCGCGGTCATGCTACTGCTCGCGGCCTCGCTCGCGCGCGGCGCCTCCGGTGTCCGTCCGCTCGTCGCCGACACGCTCGTCGCGTGCCTGAACCGCGGCGTCCATCCGGTCGTTCCCGAGCTGGGGTCCGTCGGCTCGTCCGGCGATCTGGCGCCGCTCGCGCACGTGGCCGCGTGTCTCATCGGCGAAGGCGAAGCGTGGCGCGACGCGCGTCCCGTGCCGGCCCGCGAGGCGCTGGCCGCGGCGGGGATCGCGCCGGTCGCGCTCGCGACGAAAGAAGGGCTCGCGCTGCTGAACGGCACGCACCTGATGGCCGGCCTCGGCGCCCTCGCGGTGCTCGACGTCACGGCGCTCGTGCGTCTGGCCGACGTGACGGGGGCGATGTCACTCGAAGCGCTGATGGGATCGAACGCCGCGTTCGAGGAGCGCGTCCATCGGCTGCGGCCGCATCCCGGACAGCTCGCGACCGCGGGGAATCTCCGGCGCCTGACGGACGCGAGCGCGATCATCGCGTCACACGCCGACTGCACCCGCGTGCAGGACGCGTACAGCCTGCGCTGCATGCCGCAGGTGCACGGCTCCGCGCGCGAGGCGCTCGGCTTCGCGCGGTCGATCCTGGAGCGGGAGCTCGCGAGCGTCACGGACAACCCGCTCGTCTTTCCGGACGACGGCGTCGTGCGGAGCGGCGGCAACTTCCACGGCGAGATCGTCGGCCTCGCGCTCGACACGCTCGCCGTCGGCCTCGCGTCTCTGGCCGGAATCACGGAGCGCCGCATCGACCGGCTGGTGAACCCGCTGACGTCGGAGGGCCTGCCGCCGTTTCTCGCGTCGGACCGCGGCCTGAACTCGGGCTACATGATCGCGCAGTACGTCGCGGCCGCGCTCGTCTCGGAGCTCCGGCTGCTCGCGCACCCCGCCAGCGTCGACTCGATCCCGACGTCCGGTCTGCAGGAGGACTACAACGCGATGGCCGCGGCGTCGGCGCTGAAGCTCCGTCGCGCGGTCGGGCTCGCGCGTCAGGTGCTCGCGATCGAGCTGCTGCTCGCCGCGCAGGCGCTCGACTTCCGTGCGCCGCTCGCACCGGGCCGGGGGAGCGCGGCTGCGCGCGACGCGGTCCGGGCTCGCATCCCGGCGCTCGCCGCCGACCGATATCTGAAGGCCGACCTCGATGCGGCGCTCGCCCTGGCCGCTGACGGCTCGGTGATCGAAGCGGTCGAGCGCGCCATCGGCCCGCTCGCGTAGCCGCGGAGATCGATGCGATCAGTCACCGCGGCCATCGCGGCCGTCGCGCTCCTCGCGTGGACCGCGCGCGTCGCATCCGGACACTCGGTGTGGTGCGCGCCACCTGCGACCACCGCAACGTTCACGGCGTCGGTACGGCACGGCGAAGCCTTCGAGCGGACGTTCGGCCGCAATCTCGTGTTCCGGCTGGCGCCGAGCCGCGATCCCTCAATCCCGGGCTGGACGATCGAGGTGAGAGCCCGCGGCGACGCGAACCCGGAGCGCGAGTTGTCGTGGCTGGTGACGCCACCATACCGCAGCTGGAACCCGCGGTATCTGGATCTGTCGTACGGCCGTTCGGCGGGGGAGGCGGTCGCGCTGACACCGCGAGAGTTCGCGTATCTGACCGACGTCGCGGACTTCGAGCGCGCGGCGGCGGCCGTCAAAACGCTGCTGTGGCCGGGCACCGCACGAACGTCGAGCTGGACGCGGCCAGAGCGGCGCTGGACTCGGTGAGGAAGGGCGAAGGCCGCCTGCACGTCGAGGGATCGGAGCGAGGCCGATCGAGGGACGGCAGGGAGCGAATCGAGGCGCTGCGATTCACAGTGGAGCTGTGCGAGCGATGAAGCCCGACGGCGGCGGCGCGAGAGCCGCGCGCGGAGATGGGGGACGAGGCCACGATTGCTGTGCGGCCCGAGCGCTAGGAGGGAAACGCGGCGGTGGACCGGTGAGCCGGGATGGGGTCGACAGACGCGTGCCTGCCGCGGGTGATGTCGAAACAGCGGCCACAGAGTGGGAACGGCGAAAACGGTGATGGGTGCTGAAATCTCGTCGGCTGCGACCCCATCCCGGCTCACCGGGCCGCCGCCGCGCCTCGCGCGAAAGTGAACGCGGCACCGCGCGGCGAAACACGACGCTATCGAGAACGCTGGGCGGGCGGAGACTCGTCGCGGAGCCGGTCGAGCTTCGCGGTGACCGTACGCCGCGATCCGCCGCGCGCGATGTCGAGCGTGACGTCGGTGCCAGGCGGCGTGCCGGCAACGCGACGGGTGAGGCCGTGCGGATCGGGAATTCCGGCCTTCTGGAACGCCACGATCACGTCGCCGGGCTTGAGGCCGGCGGACGCCGCGGGTGATCCAGGCACGACTTGTTCACGGGGATCGCGAAGCCGATGCCGCTCCACCCGCCACCCTGTGAAAAGATCGCCGTGTTGATGCCGACGAGCGCGCCGCGCGCGTCGACCAGCGGTCCGCCCGAGTTGCCGGGATTGATCGAGGCGTCGATCTGGATGAAGTCGTCGTAAGGGCCGGCGCCGATGAAGCGTTCTTTGGCGCTGACGATGCCCGTCGTGACCGTCTGGTCGAGCCCGAACGGGTTTCCGATCGCCATGACCGGCTCGCCGACTTCGAGCCGGTCCGAATCACCGAACGGCAGCGCCGGAAGATTCCGTGCCTCGACTTTCAGCAGGGCGATGTCGGTCTTCGGATCGCTGCCGACGAGCTTCGCGCGATGCTCGCTCTGGTCCGGCAGCCGCACGATGATCTCGCTCGCCTGCGCCACGACGTGGAAGTTCGTGGCGACGTAGCCGTCGGACGACACGATGAAGCCGGAGCCGAGGCTCGCCCGCGCGCGCGGCGACGGCCCCGATGGCCCACCGAAGAACCGGCGGAAGAAGTCCTCGCCCGGCGCGTCACGCGTCGACTGCGTGCCGCTCACGTTCACGACCGCCGGCTTGACGGTCTTCGCCAGCTCGACCCACACGCCGAGCGCCGCCGGCAGCTGCGCCTCGCCGGGCTGTTCCCGCCAGAACGGTGAGGCGCTGACGACATCGGACCGGCCGACGTCGACATCGACGTTGATCCGCAGCACGCCCGAGACGATGACGAGGCCGACGCCGATGACGAGGAGGATGAGCAGCGCGCGGAGCCGTGGCATGACCCGTCCAGACGCAACGCGCGTGCCAGCGATTCGAGGAGGGCCCCGGGTTTCCCGGGGCCCTACCGAGCGATTGGGGGTCTGGGGGCCATTTCGGGGCCCCCAGTACCTCGAACGACGGTCAGATCGCGAGCCGGCGCGACGGGCTCGGGCTTGGCCGGCGTCATCCGGCAGCGGCCTTCGAACCGGGCGCCGTCGTCGATGATGAGCGCGGGCGTGTCGATCTCGCCGGTGACGCGCGCGGTCGCCCGAAGCTCGAGGCGCCGCGTCGCGGTGATCTCGCCCGTCACCTCGCCGTTGACGATCACGGTGCCGGCGCGAATCGTGGCCTTCACCACGCCCTTGTCGCCCACGATGAGCGTGTCGGTCGTCGTGATCTCGCCGGTGAAGCGGCCGTTCAGCATCGCGGTGCCGCGGAAGGAGTACCGGCCCTCGATCTCCGAGCCTTCGTCGACGAAGGCGGTGAGGTCGCCGGGGCGGGGGGTCTTGCTGCCGGAGCGTCGGCCGAACACGGTGCCGCGAGAAGTAGCACCGCGGCGGACCGCTTGTCAACGCGCAACCTCTTTGATTTCGGCACCGATGACCGTTTCGAGCCGGACGTGGTCAATTCCGGAGCTCGATCCGGTACGTCACCCCTTTGAACCGAAGGAGGAAGTCTCGGCCGCCGCGCGCGAGGAAGTCGTTCAGCCGCGCGCTCGTCGTGTAGTCGCGGTGGACGAGGTACGCGCCCATGGGTCTGTCGACCTCGGCACCGGGATTCGCGACGGCGCGCTCGAGATCGGGGAAGACGCCGGACGCCATTTCGGCGTCGGCGACCTCGAACAGCGGAACCTCGGGCCCGGCGTCGGGCGCGGCGAGGCGGTGCGCGACGATCCGAGGCGACTTCGGCAGATAGCCGAGGTCCTCGAGGTCGCGATTCGCCGTGAGCATCGCGTCGATCTCCGTGCGGCCCTGCGCGCGATAGTGCGCGACGCGCTCGTCCCGCACGCGGGTCATCTCGGCCACACGGTCGAGATCGTGTTTACGCGAGACGTCCATCAACGCCTGGAGCGGTGGCCCGTCGGGATAGCGCCGCTGACACGCGGGCTCGCCACGGACCGTTCGTGTCGCCAGCGTGCCGTGGTCGAGCACGACGATCGCGCACGGAAAGAATTCCGGTCCGGGCAGCGCGAAGACTTCGGCGGCGTCGATCACCACCGGCTCGCTCACGCCCGCGAACGCGCCCCCTGTCTGCCGCCACTCGCCGCGGCGTCGCTGCGCGGCGGTCGCCGCCCAGACGCCGGTCAGCGTGTGCACGTCGGACATCGGCGCGCGGGGGATCGCCATTTCGATGCGGTACGGCACGGTGCCGTCAGGCTGACGGACGCACGCCGGCGGACATCGTGTTCAGCACGCGGCCGCGATATTCGCGGAGCACGCGCCGCACGACGGGTGTGGACGGCCACGATTCGAGGACGCCGGCGTGTCCCGTGGCGACGTCGACGCGAACCAGCGCAACGCCGTCGGTGATGGGCCAGGCGTACGCCGGCGGCGTGAAGTGCTCCCAGCCGAAGCCCCACGTGATGCCGCGCGCCTGTCGCGTCACGACGTAGATCGAGCGGCCGTCGGGCGAGAAGGCGGGACCGAAGTAGCCGGTGTGACTCTCCCACGTGACGAGGCCGAGCAGCCAGACGAACGCCGCGACGCCGGCCGCCGCGACGCCGATCACGGCCGCGACCCCGAGCGTCAGCGCGCGCGTGGACGGCCACTTCATCGCGAGTTCGATTATCCTCGGGGCCGATGCCGCCCGGGCGCCGGATTCGTTCCGCTGCGATCGTCCTGCTCCTCGCCCTCGTGGCGCTCGCCGGCTGCACCACCGGTCCGATCGCGCGGTCCGGCGAGCGCTCGATCACGCTGCTCACCGTCAATGACGTCTATCGCATCGAAGGACTCGACGGCGGGCAGGTGGGCGGCCTCGCGCGTCTGCGCACGCTGCGCGCCGAGCTCGACGCCGCGGCGCCTGGCCGCGTGCTGCCGCTCCACGCGGGCGACGTGATCTTTCCGTCGCTGCTCTCGCGCATCTACCAGGGCCGCGGGGCGGCCACCGGTGGACGTGCTCGAGAGCCCGACCGAGCGGTTTCGCGTGGTCGTGAACCGCTATCTCACGGAAGGATTCGAGGACGGCTACGTCGGCATTCTGCCGAACGTGCGCGAGGCGCTGCCGTGCGCGGCGTCAGGGACGGATCTGAAGGCGCTGATCTACGAGACGCTGCGCGCGCAGCGGACGATCGCACCGCGCGCGGAGGGCCGTATCTGCACGGTGCCGCAGGCGACGGAGCCGGGCTGCCTCGCGGACCGGTGGGCGAATGACGCCGCACGCTGACCGGCGACGCGGACCCGGTGGTCGAGGTGCGCCACGGCTTTGCCGGGGCGCGACGAGCGTTGGGGGGGTGGGGGGCCATTTCGGGGCCCCCCACGTGAGGTCAGAATGACCGGATCAATCGCTCGACGCGCTCGTCGTGCGACTGGAACGGGTCCTTGCAGAGAATCGTCTCGCGCTCCGGGTCGTTCAGCTTCAGGTAGACCCAGTCCACGCGGTAGTCCTTGCCCTTCAGGTTCGCCTGGCGGATGAATTCGCCGCGCAGGCGCGCGCGCGTCGTCTGCGGCGGAATGTGCTTCGCGCGCTCGATCGTCTCGTCGTCGGTGATGCGATCGACGATGTCGCGTGCCGCCAGCCGGTAGTAGATCCCACGGTCCGGCCGGATGTCGTGGTACTGGAGGTCCATCAGCGAGATCTTCGGATCGCGCCAGGACAGCCGGTTCTTCTCCATGTACTGCTGGATCCACTCGCGCTTGATGACCCAGTCGAGCTCGCGGTTCAGCTGCGTCGGATCGGTCTGGAGCTTCTCGAGCACGTCGGTCCACCGCGCGAGCACGTCCTTCGTCTGCGGATCGGCGGAGATCGCGTTCACGTAGCGCGTCGCGTACTCGAGGTACTCGAGCTGGAGATCGAGCGCGCTGATGGTGCGGCCGTCCTTCAGCTTCACCGTCTCGCGCAGCGTCGGATCGTGCGAGATGTCGCGGATGGCCTGCACCGGCGACTGCAGCGAGTAGTCGCGATCGAAGAAGCCGTCCTCGATCATGTCGAGCACGACCGCGGTGGTGCCGATCTTCAGATACGTCGCGACCTCGGACATGTTCGAGTCGCCGACGATGACGTGCAGCCGGCGGTAGCGCTCGGCGTCCGCGTGCGGCTCGTCGCGGGTGTTGATGATCGAGCGCGACGACGTCGTGGCGCCCGAGATCTCCTGGCAGATGTGCTGCGCACGCTGGGACAGGCAGTAGTGGAACCCGCGGGGGGTCTGCAACACTTTGCCGGCTCCCGCGAAGATCTGTCGCGTCACGAAGAACGGGATCAGCGCCTCGGCCAGCCGCTGGAAGCTCACGTCGCGGCTGACCAGGTAGTTCTCGTGGCAGCCGTAGCTGTTGCCGGCCGAGTCCGTGTTGTTCTTGAACAATAAGATGTTCCCGGAAATTCCATCCTCGCGCAGGCGCTTTTCCGCCTGATGGAGGAGATCTTCCACGATGCGCTCGCCGGCCTTGTCGTGGATGACGAGCTCGCCGACGTCGTCGCACTCCGGCGTCGCGTATTCCGGATGGAACCCGGTGTCGAGGTACAGCCGCGCGCCGTTTTCCAGGAACACGTTGGCGTTACGCGCGCCCGGGATGACCTTCTCGAACAGGTAGCGCGCCACGTTGTCGGGTGACAGGCGGCGCTGCCCGTTCAGGGTGCAGGTGAGGCCGTACTCGTTCTCGAGTCCGAAGATCCGGCGCTTCATGGCCTAGAGACTAGCACGTGCGAACACGGTGCCAAGCACGGTGCGTGCTACTGCGGCGCCGTCATGAGCTGCGCCAGGACCTCGGGCGGGAGCCGCCGGAACTTCCGGCGGGTTTTCGTCCGGTCGAGCACCGCGACCTCGAGGTCGCGCTCCGTCAGCGTCTTGTTCTGGGTCGCGTTCAGCGCGCGGACGGCGAGTTGCAGCGCTTCCGCAAGCGTCATGCCCTCGCGATAGTGGTCCTTCAGGAACCGGCGGAGCTCGTCGGACTGGCCACCCATCGCGGCGTAGTTCTTCTCGTCCTCGATCGTCCCGTCGTAGAGGATGTGGTACATCTCGCTCTTCGCGCCGTTGCCGTCGCCGACCTCCGCGACGAGCACCTCGACCTCGAAGGGCTTGATGTCCTGCGTGAAGATGTTGCCGAGCGCCTGCGAATACGCGTTCGCGAGCGCCTTCGCGGTCACGTCGCCGCGGCTGTACGAGTAGCCCTTGACGTCCGAATGCCGGATGCCGAGGATTCGGAGATTCTCGAACTCGTTGTACTTCCCGACCCCGGCGAAGGCGATGCGGTCGTAGATCTCCGAGACCTTGTGCAGCAGCGTCGAGGGGTTCTCGGCCACGAGCAGGATGCCCTCGGCGAATTCGAGCGTGACGATGGACCGGCCGCGCGAGATGCCCTTGCGGGCATACTCGGCCTTGTCCTTCATCATCTGTTCCGGACTGACGTAGTAGGGCAGCGGCATGGGTTACGAGGCCTCCTGCTTGGTGCGCTCGACGAGGACCGCCTCGCACACGCGCTTCACCTCGTCCTCGGGCACGTCGCCGAAGCCCGAGCGGGTGATCGTCCGGACGGTCGGGAAGATCCCGCGCACCAGGTCGGGACCGCCGGTGCCGACGTCCTCGTCGGCCGCGTCGATCAGCGCCTCGAGCGTGACGCGCAACGCGTCCTCGCGCGGCAGGTCGCGACGCCAGAGCTTCTTCAGCGAGTCGCGCGCGTACTGCGAGCCGGAGCCCTGCGCCTCGTAGTTCGTCTCTTCGTAGCGGCCGCCCGTGACGTCGTACTTGAAGATGCGTCCAAGCTGCGCCTTCTCGTCGAAGCCGGCGAAGATGGGTACGACCACGAGCCCCTGCATGGCGGCCGGCAGGTTCAGTCGGATCATCATGCCGAGCTTGTTCGCCTTGCCCTCGAGCGACAGGCTGTCGCCTTCCACCTTCTCGTAGTGCTCGAGCTCGGTCTGGAAGAGCTTCGCCATCTCCATCGCGGGGCCGGCGGCGCCGGCGATGCCGACGCCGGAGAGGTCGTCCGTCTTGAAGATCTTCTCGATCCGCCGGCTCGCGACCTGGTACCCCGCGGTCGCCTGCCGGTCGCCGGCCATGATCACGCCGTCGTGGTAGCGCAGCGCGAGCACCGTCGTGCCGTGCGGCACGTCGATCGGCGTGCCGGGCGGCAGCGTGCCGGACTGCTGCGCGCCCGGCAGCAGCTGCGGGAAGTCACGACGCAGCAGATCGGTGAAGCTGGTCGTCAGATAGTCGTTGAACGTGCGGTCCCAGGATCGCTCCATTGGCGGGCCTCTGTTATACGCCGAAGCTCGGGCGCGCGAGGTTGCGCAGGAGATCGGCGGCGGTCGGCGACTCCGTCAAGAGCTGGCGTACGTGCGCTTCCGTCCCGCGGAGCGGCTCCAGCATGAAGATCTTCTTCAGCGGACCTTCCTTCAGGTCGAAGATCACGGAGTCCCAGCTGGCGGATACGATCTCGTCGGCGTAGCGCTGCAGGCACATGCCGCGGAAATACGCGCGCGTGTCCTTGGGCGGGTCGTACATGGCCTTCGAGATCTCGTCATCGGTGCAGATGCGGTCGACGGCGTCCGATTCCTCGAGCTTCAGGTAGAGCCCCTTGCCCGGGCGGACGTCGTGGTACTGCAGATCGATCATCTGGACGCGCGAGTCGTCCCAGTCGAGCTCGTGCTTGGCGACGTAGTTCTCGATCAGGCTGCGCTTGATGACCCAGTCCAGCTCGCGGCCGAGCTGCATCGGATCCTCTTCGAGGCGATCGAGCGTGCGCTCCCACTTGGCGAGCAGCTCGTTCACCCACGGCTCGCGCTCGCGCTCGCGATAGTAGCGGTGCGCGAGCGCGAGGAACTCGCGCTGGAGATCGATGGGATTCACCGTCCGGCCGTCCTTCAGCCGGAACGGCTCGCGACAGCTGAGATCGCGCGAGACCTTCCGGAACGCGGCGACCGGCCCTTCCACGCCGAGATCCCTGTCGATGAAGTCGTCCTCGATCATCGAGAGCACGACGGCCATCGTTCCCATCTTCAGGTACGTCGAGACCTCGCTCATGTTCGCGTCGCCGACGATCACGTGCAGCCGGCGGTATTTTTCCGGATCGGCGTGCGGCTCGTCGCGCGTGTTCACGACCGGCCGCGAGTGCATCGTCTCGAGCCCGACTTCGGTCTCGAGGAAGTCGGCGCGCTGGGTGATCTGGTAGTCGCACGGCTCGGCGTTGTTCTCGGCGCCGACCTTGCCCGCGCCGGTGAAGATCTGCCGCGTCAGGAAGAACGGCATCAGGTGCTGCACGATCCGCGCGAACGGCACCTTGCGGTCCATCAGGTAGTTCTCGTGGGTGCCGTACGAATTGCCCTTGTTGTCGGTGTTGTTCTTGAGAATGATGATCCGCTGCTCGGGCGGCGACACCGCCTCGGCGCGCTGGCGCGCGAGGTTCAGGATGCGCTCGCCGGCGCGATCCCAGATGACGCAGTCGCGCGGGTTCGTCGTCTCGGGGCTCGAGTACTCGGGATGCGCATGGTCGACGTAGAACCGCGCGCCGTTCGAGAGGATCAGGTTGATGAGGCGCGACTCCTCCTTGGAGGCGACCTCCTTTTCCTCCATGTACTCGAAGCCGCGCGCGTCGCGGAGCGGGCTCTCCGCTTCGTAATCCCACCGGACGCGCGACGACCGATACGTCTCATAGGAGTTGATGAGGAGGAGCGAGGACAGGATCGGGTTGAAATCAGGCTGGTTTCGGACCTGGATCCCGTACTCGGTCTCGATGCCCATGACTTTCGGGATGGCCATGCGCCCCTCTCGGGAGAACGCCCCCGCGTCGTGTGCCTGGGGGGGAAATGGGGGGGTCGCCGCGACCCCCCCATTTTTCATGATCGGGTTATCGAATCGGTACGCAGGGAACGCGGCGGCCCGGTGGTCCGGGTCGCCGCGACTCCCCGTTGTTCACCGTCAGTCGTGAGGCTCGGGGCGGCGGCCCGCCCCTCGATCTCATCCTACAGGTACTGCCCGGTCGTCACGATCTTTTCGACGTTGCGCTGCTTTTCCTTCGTCTCGCCGATCAGCGGTTTGACGTAGACGATGCGCTCACCCTTCTTACCGGCGATCTTCGCCCAGTCGTCCGGGTTCGTCGTGTTCGGCAGGTCTTCGTTCTCCTTGAATTCCTCGCGCACCGCGAGCATCAGGTCGTCGGCCGTGATGCCCTTTTCGCCGCCGCCGATGTAGCGCTTGAGGGCGAGCTTCTTCGCGCGGCGCACGATCGATTCGATCATCGCCCCCGACGAGAAGTCCTTGAAGTACAGGACCTCCTTGTCGCCGTTGGCGTACGTGACCTCGAGGAAGCGATTCTCCTCCGAGAGGTCGTACATGGCCTCGACCGTCGCCTGGATCATCGCGTCGATCGTGGCGGACACGTCCCCGCCGAAGCGCGACGACTCGCTGCTCGCGATCGGGATCCCGGTGGTCAGGTACTTCTTGAAGATCTCGACGGCCGCCGGTCGATCCGGCCGCTCGATCTTGATCTTCACGTCGAGGCGGCCCGGGCGCAGGATCGCCGGGTCGATCAGGTCCTGCCGGTTCGAGGCGCCGATGACGATGACGTTCTTCAGGCCTTCGACACCGTCGATCTCGGCCAGGAGCTGCGGAACGATCGTCGTCTCGACGTCGGACGAGATGCCCGTGCCGCGCGTGCGGAACAGGGCGTCCATCTCGTCGAAGAACACGACGACCGGCACGTCCTCGTTGGCCTTTTCCTTCGCCTTGATGAAGATCTCGCGGATCTTCCGCTCCGTCTCGCCGACGTACTTGTTCAGGAGCTCCGGCCCCTTGATGTTGAGGAAGAAGCCCTTGATCTTCTCGCCGCGCTTCTCGGAGATCTTCTCGGCGAGGTTGTTGGCCACGGCCTTGGCGATCATGGTCTTGCCGCAGCCGGGAGGGCCGTAGAGCAGCACGCCCTTCGGCGGCGTGAGCTTGTGCTCCTTGTAGTAATCGGCGTAGAGGTACGGCAGCTCGACGGCATCGCGGATCGCTTCGAGCTGCGTGCCGAGGCCGCCGATCTGCTCGTAGCCGATGTCCGGCACTTCCTCCAGCGACAGGTCTTCGACCTCGCTCTTCGGCAGCTTCTCGAGGAGGTAGCCCGACTTCGCGTCCATCAGCAGGTGGTCCCCGGTCTTGAGCCGCAGCAGGCGGAGCGGATCGGCGATGATGCCGACCTTCTCTTCGTCCGCACGCAGCGTGACGACCGCGCGCTCCTCGTCGAGCTTTTCCTTGAGGATGACGACGTCGCCCTGGATCTCGTACCCGGCGGCCTCGACGACGTTCAATCCTTCGTTGAGGATCAGCTCCTGGCCGGGCTTGAGCGTCTCGGGCTTGATCGCGGGATGCAGGTTCACCTTCACCTTGCGTCCCTGCGACAGGATGTTGACCGTGCCGTCCTCGTTGACGGACAGATAGACGCCATACGTCGACGGCGGCGCGCAGAGCTTGTCGACTTCTTCCTTCAGCGACGTAATCTGTTCGCGCGCCTCGTACAGCGCGTTCACGAGCTTCTCGTTCTGGTTGAACGCCTGGACGAGCTGGCGGTTCGCCTCGCGAAGCTTGTTCTCGAGGATCATGAATTCTTTCGGCATGTCCTCGAGCTTCTTTCGGAGGTGCACCGTCTCACCTTCGAGCGAGCGGACGTATTCCTGGAGGTCATGGACTTGGATCTCATACTCGGTGAGTCGACGACGCGCGCTGGCATCGGACATCGACGCAGGGAGGAACTTCGAGAAGCCTTCGCGATTCGGGCTACCCTTCTTGTCGAACTCCTTCATAGCCCATCCCTTCTCTCTTGACCTCTCATGCGCCGCTCAAGTCGAGCCGGGAATTTCTGTGTCGGAGTATGGCGGCTGTAAGAAAGAAAGTCAAGGTTGACGGTCGTTTTTCCGTCGTTTTTCGCTCGTTCCGTCGCGCAATTCACGATCGTTTTACCCACCACCTGCGTCGTTGCGCCCGTGACTCGCGACGCGCGACACCCGACCCCGATCCGGAGCAAGTTCCGTACCCGGATTCCACGTTTCGACTCACCAGCGAAACGGGTGGCGGCAGATGCTGGTTCCACCGTATAACCGGGAGACTGATGTCGTTCACGAAATCCCTCGTCGTTCGTGTCGTTCTCGTCGCCGTTGTGCTTTCCGTCGGAGTTTTTGACACCCTGGCGCAGGTTCGGCGCGAGTTGCGTGTCGGACTGCCCGGATTGCCGGCGGTGCTCGATCCGGCGGCAGCAGCCGAAGGCGCCGTCCCGGTCATCGCGCGCCACGTCTTCGACACGCTCGTCGCGTATCGCGAGATGTCGACCGACGTCGAGCCCGCGCTCGCGACGCGCTGGACCGTCTCGCGCGACGGGCTCGTGTGGACGTTCACGCTGCGCGAGAACGTCCGCTTCCACGACGGCGCGCCGCTCACGGCGCACGAGGTCGTGTCGAGCTTCGACCGGCACCTGAAGGCAGACGAAGCGCACACGCCGACGGGCGTCGTGTGGGCGCCGCTGCTCCGCGGCACCCCGGGCGTCGTGAAGGAGATCCGCGCGCCCGACGCGCGGACGGTCCGGGTCACGCTGACGCAGCCGTACGCCGCGCTTCTCACCGTGCTCGCGCATCCCGGCTTCGGCGTCGTGCGGCGCGTGCCGGTCGAGGGTCACGCGCGACTGGTCGGGACCGGTCCGTACCGCGTCGTCGATGCATCGCCGGGACGGCTCGCGATCGAGGGCGTGCCCGGACACTGGAGCGGCACGCTGCGTGCCCAGCGGATCGTCTTCCTCGACGTGCCCAACGACGGCCATGCCGAAGCCGAAATGGACGCGCGCGCGCTCGACGTGTGGCTGCCCTCGGCACCGCCGCGCCGCACCGAGGGGGCCCTGTCCGCCCCGGGGCTGCGCGTCGGCTACCTCGCGTTCCAGACGGAAAAGGAACCGCTGTCGCGCCGCCCCGTGCGCCAGGCGATCGCCGGCGCGCTCGATCCCGCCGGCATCGGCGCCGCGCTCGATCGGAGCGCCGTGCCGCTGCCGTCCTTCCTGCCGCCGGGCGTGTGGGCGCGCCGCGAAGGCTCGCCCGTTCTCGGCGGCACGCGCGAGGCCGTGAAGAAGCTGCTCGCCGACGGTGCCTGGCCCCGCGGCTTCAAGCCGACGATGCTCGTGCCGTCCGTGACGACGCCGACGGACATTCCGAGGCTCGCGGAAGCGCTGGAAGCGATGCTCGGCGCCGCGGACATTCCGGTGCAGCGTCGCGTGGAATCCCCCGAGGCGACGAAAGCCGCGCTCCAGGCGGGTGATTACGACCTGGCCGTCGCCGAGGCCCTCGTCGCCGGCGGCGATCCGCACCTGTTCCTGTTTCCGCTGTCGACGAGTGAATCCGCCGCGAAGGGCCCGCGCGCGCTCAACTACTCCTACTACCGGAACGCGCGGCTCGACGACGTGCTGATCCGGGCGAGCCAGCTGGCGTTCCGGCCCGAGCGCGAGCGGCTGTACCACCGCGCGCAGGCGATGCTCGGCGCCGAGCTTCCGTGGATCCCGCTGTACGTGCAGCTCCACTGGGCGCTCGTGCGCCCCGAAGTGCGTGGGTTCCGGCTGCATCCGTCCGGGTTCCACCGGTTCCACGGCGTGTCGCTCGAGACTACTCAGCTGGGGGCCTCGACATGGCCGGTTTTATCAGCAAGGGGGCCTCGGCCGGGCCCCCTTGACCCCCGACGCTCGTCGGCCCCGGGGGAACCCCGGGACCGACTCGAACCCGTGGCGGTCCTCGATGACGGAGGACGGCGCCCGTGAAGCTCGCCGATCGCGTCGCCGTCGTCACCGGCGCTGGCTCGGGTATCGGTCGCGCCATCGCATGCGCCTTTGCCCGGGAAGGCGCCACCGTCATCGTCAACGACCTCGCCGTGGCACGGTCGCGTGAGACCGTCGACGCGATGGGCGCCGCCGGTGTTCGCGCGCGGGCCGTCGAAGCCGACGTCGCGGAGAGCCGCGCGGTGCGCGCGATGTTCGCGGAGGTCGAGCGCGAGTTCGGTCGCGTCGACGTCCTCGTGAACAACGCCGGGATCGGCAGCAGCGGGGGACCGGCGAGCGAAGAGACGGCGAAGCGCCACGAGGCGCGCATCGGCGAGCTCATGGCCGGCGGCGCGATCAAGACGCACTGGGACGTCACGGAACGGATGACGGACGAGACGTGGCACCGGATGATCGCCGTGCACCTGAACGGCACGTTCTTCTGCACGCGCGAGGCGCTGCGCCTCATGAAGCCGGGCGGCGCGATCGTGAACCTGTCGAGCGTCGCGGCGCTGACCGGACTCGAGACGGTGCCGCACTACAGCGCGGCCAAGGGTGGCATTCTCTCGTTCACGCGCGCCGTGGCTCGCGAAGTCGCGTCGCGGGGGATCCGCGTGAACGCGATCTGCCCCGGCTACGTCGACACGCCGATGACCCAGCCGATGTCGGCGCTCATGAAGCGGCTGACGGTCTCGCGCACGCCGCTGCACCGGATGGGCGTGCCGGACGACATCGCGCGCACCGCGCTGTTCCTGGCGTCGGACGACGGCTCGTTCTTCACCGGGCAGTGGCTGTCCCCGAACGGCGGGCTGGTCATGCAATGACGTGGGGGGCCCCGAACTGGCCCCCCCACCCCCCGACGCTCGGAAGCGCCCCGGCACAGCCGTGGCGCTCCCCGGTTGCGGCGTTACCGATCGAGCCAGGCGGTCATCAGCCGCCCGCCCACGTCGTGTCCGATGTTCGGCCCGTAGTTCTTCACGTACGGCGCCCACGCGCCCACCGCGCTGACCGACGCATCGAAGAGGTCGTACGCCTGCTGCGAGATGTGGCGCTGGATGTCGTAGATGATCTCGCGGCGCTTCGCCACGTCGAACGTGCGGCGCTGCAGGCGGATCATGTCCGTGAGGCCGGTCAACGGCAAAGCCGCCGCGGCCGCTGCTGCTACACTTTCCGTGCGACACGCGCCTATGCCGTCAATCGCCGACACGACCGTCGAGACGATCCAGTTCGTGTTCCCGGAGCACGCGGGCGCGCCGGGTCAGATCCACGGCGGCCGCATGATGCAGTGGATCACGCAGGCGGGGACGATGGCGGCCTCGCGCGCGGCGCGCGGCACCGTCGTCCTCGGCGCCATGGACGACATCGACTTCCTCCAGCCGGTCAAGGTCGGCGAGATCGTGATCCTGCGCGCGCAGGTCGAATACGTCGGCAAGAGCTCGCTCGAGGTCGGCGTGCGCGTGTGGACGGAGAACGTCCCGACGGGCCGGCGCACGGTCACGCTGAACTCGCACCTCGTCTTCGTCGCGGTCGACGACGACGTTCGCCCGCGTCCCGTGCGCGACAAGGTGGAGCCGGTCGGCGCCGACGAGATCGCGATCCACGAGGCCGCGCGCGTCAGGCGCGAGGAGCGCCTCGCGCGGCTGATCCAGAAGCGCGGACGCGCCGCGGAGCAGGCGGGCGGCGACGAGGACGTCCGGTGGCGCTTCGAGTCGGTCCGGTCCGTCCTGCCCGAGGACGCCCTGTTCGGAAACCTCATGTTTCCCGGCAAGATGCTCATGGACATCGACGAGGCGGGCGGCATCCTGTCGATGCGATACTGCAAGGGCTTCGTGATGACGGCGTGCCTGGACGCGATGGACTTCTACGCGCCGATCTTCACGCACGAGGTCGTGGTGTTCAAAGCCGGTCTGAACTACGTCGGCTCCTCGTCGCTCGAGGTCGGTGTGAAGGTGCTCGCGGAGACGCCATGGTCCGGTGAGACGCGGCATGCGTGCACGGCGTTCCTGACGTTCGTGCACCTCGAGGCCGGCAGCGACGGCTGGAAGCCCGCGCCGTGCCGGCCGTTCGTGCCGGAGACGGCGCCGGAGCGCCGGCGGTGGGAAGAGGCGGCGGCCCGCCGCGAGCGCCGGCTGGCCCGGGTCAAGCGGCTCAAGACGCAACTCGCCAACGAGAGAGGGTGACGAGATGTCCGGTCATTCCCGGTGGTCGCAGATCAAGCGGAAGAAGGGCAAGGCCGACGTCGAGCGCGGGAAGCTGTTCTCGAAGATCCTGCGCGAGATCACGGTGGCCGCGCGCAACGGCGGCGGCGACGTCAAGATGAACATGCGGCTGAAGGCGGCCGTCGAGTCGGCCAAGGAAGCCAACATGCCGCAGGAGAACATCAAGCGCGCCATCCAGAAGGGCACCGGCGAGCTGCCCGGCGAGCAGTACGAGGAGATCACGTACGAGGGCTATGCGCCGGGCGGCGTGGCCGTGATGATCCAGGTGATGACGTCGAACCGCAATCGGACGGCGCCGGAGATGCGGCACACGTTCGAGAAGTACGGCGGCAACATGGGCACGTCCGGGGCGGTGGCCTGGATGTTCGAGCGCAAGGGCATCATCCACGTCGACGCGGCTGCGGCCGCCGAGGACGACGTGATGACGATCGTGCTCGACGCCGGCGCGACCGACATGCGGCGGATCGAAAAAGCTTACGAGATCCTCACGGGCCCTGCTGAAATGGAAGCGGTGCGGGCAGCGCTGACGCAGAACAAGGTGCCGATCCTGGACGCCGAGGTGACCTTCGTGCCGCAGAACACGGTGCGCGTCGAAGGCAAGGACGCCTCGAGCGTGCTCAAGCTGCTCGAGGCCCTGGAGGAGCTCGACGACGTCCAGCACGTGTACGCGAACTACGACATTCCGGAAGAGCTCATGGAGGCGATCTCGGCTGCCTAGCCAGGGCCGCGCCGAGCGCCCGGCGCCGCGCGTATTGGGCATCGATCCCGGTCTCGTCGCTACCGGGTACGGCCTCGTCGGACCCGCGACCCCGCGCGGTCTCGCCGTACTCTCCACCGGGGTGATCTCGACCACCCGGGATCTTCCGCTCGAAGCGCGCGTGCACGAGGTGTACGAGGGCGTCGTCAAGGTCCTCGACGCGCTCACGCCCGGGCTGATCGTGCTCGAGGACCTCTACACGGAGTACCGCTTTCCCCGCACCGCGCTCATGATGGCGCACGCGCGCGGGGTCATCTGTCTCGCCGCCCGCCAGCGCGCCATCACGCTGCTCGCACTGTCGCCCAGCGAGGTCAAGCGCGCCGTCGCGGGACACGGCAGCGCATCCAAGGAGCAGGTGCAGCACAGCGTGCAGCGGCTGCTGCAGCTCGACGCCTTGCCGCGGCCGTCCCACGTCGCCGACGCGCTCGCGCTCGCGTTCACCGGCTACTCGCGGGCCGGAGGACGTCTGCAGTGATCGCCACCCTCACCGGGCGCATCGCCGAGAAGCTCGAGGACCGCGTCATTCTCGAGACGGGGGGTGTCGGCTACGAGGTGTACCTGCCGCCGGTCGCGATGCGGCACCTCGAGACGCTGACGGCCGGGAATGGCACCGGCGAGATCCGGCTCGTCATCTACTACCACGCGACGCGCGACCAGCCGCGGCCGGTCCTGATCGGGTTCACGTCCGAGCTCGATCGCGAGTTCTTCGAGAAGCTCATCACCGTGAAGGACATCGGGCCGATGGTCGCGGCGCGCTCGCTCGCCGCGCCGGTGGCGGATCTCGCGGCCGCGATCGCGCGCCAGGACGAAAAATATCTGCGCGCGCTGCCGGGCATCGGCCCGCAGAAGGCGAAGAACATCGTGGCGCAGCTGCAGAACAAGGTGGCGAAGTTCGCGCTCGTGCGCGATGGCGCCGCCGAGCCGGCTCCGCCGCCACGCCCGACGAGCGCGAGCGAAGAGACGCTGCGCGAGCTCGTGTGGGACGTGCTCACCAAGCAGCTCGGTCACCGCCCGAGCGAGGCGTCGCAGCTCGTCACGGATGCCTTCAAGCGCCGGCCCGGCATCAGCACGGTCGAAGAGCTCTTCGACGAGATCTATCGCGGAGCCAAGACGTGATGGGCGACGACCAGGCCGAAGCGCGCGTGGACGCCGCGGTGCTGTCGCGCGCCGCTGCGCCCGAAGAGGTCACCTTCGAGCGCCAGCTCCGTCCGCGGTCGTTCGAGGAGTACGTCGGACAGGAAGCCGCGGTCTCGAGCCTCCGCGTGTCCGTCGAGGCGGCGCGCCGGCGCGCGGAGTGCGTCGACCACGTCCTGCTCTACGGTCCGCCCGGCCTCGGCAAGACGACGCTCGCCGGGATCATCGCCAACGAGATGGGCACGAACCTCGTGACCACCGCGGGCCCCGCCATCGAGCGCGGCGGCGATCTCATGGGGATTCTCACGAACCTCGGCGACAACGACGTGCTCTTCATCGACGAGGTCCACCGGCTGCCGCGCGCCGTCGAGGAGCTGCTCTATCCCGCGATGGAGGACTTCTCCGTCAACTTCGTCATCGAAAAGGGCATGCATGCGCGGACGCTCAAGTATCAGCTGCGGCCGTTCACGATGGTCGCCGCGACGACGCGGCCCGGCATGCTCTCGGCGCCGCTCCGCGAGCGATTCGGCATCTTCCACCATCTCGACTTCTATTCCGAGACCGAGCTGACCCGCATCGTGACGCGCTCGGCCGCGATCCTGTCGACGAAGCTCGACGCGGGCGGCGCCGCCGAGATCGCCCGGCGCGCGCGCGGCACGCCGCGCATCGTGAACCGGTTGCTGCGGCGCGTGCGCGACTACGCCGAGGTGCACGGCGACGGCATCGTCACCGGCGCGATCGCGCACACCGCGCTCGACAACGAGGGCGTGGACCGGCGCGGGCTGGATCGCCTCGACCGCCGGTTTCTCGAGGCGATCATCGAGCTCTACGGCGGCGGGCCCGTCGGCCTCGACGCGGTGGCCGCGACGATCAACGACGACGCCGAGACGCTGTCGGAAATGGTGGAGCCGTACCTGCTGAAGATCGGCTTCATCGTGCGGGCGCCGCGCGGGCGCCGCGCGACGGTCGACGCCTACACGCATCTGAACAAGAAGCCGCCGGCCGGTGCCACGACGGCCGGGCAGGGAGCGCTCTTCGAGTGAGCCATGGCCGACATCGGCACGCTCGTGCTCTGGCTCATCTCGCGCTCGTCGTCCTCGCGCTCGCGCTCCTGACCCCGGTACCGGCCGTCGCGTCCGGGATGATTCGCGTCGCCGTCATGGCGGACGCACGTCACGTCGAATTCCGCGGCGCGGACATCGAGATCGCCGAGACCGCCGGCTGCGCCCGCTGCGACCGGTGGCGCGCCAACGTCGTTCGCGCGTCGGCGAACGGGTTCGGGATCGACGTCGACGGCCGGCGCGGCCACGGCTTCCGCCTCCGCAGCGACCGGCCGATTCGCCTCAACGGGCGCGAGTACGCGGGCGGCGTCGAGCTCGTGCGGAACGGACAGGGCTTCTCGGTCGTGAACGAGGTGCCGCTCGAGGATTATCTCGTCGGCGTCCTGCGCGCCGAGGTCGGCGACCGCTGGCCGCCGGAGGCGCTGCGTGCGCAGGCGATCGTCGCGCGCACCTATGCGGCGTATCAGCGCATGCTCAACGCCGCGAAGCCGTTCCACATCCTCGCGTCGACGGCGCATCAGCAGTACGCCGGGCACGTGGCGGCGTCGTCGCCGGCGTGGGAAGCCGTGCGCGAGACGAGCGGCCTCGTGCTGCGGTGGGAGGGCGACCTGTTCCCGGCCTTCTACCACACCGAGAGCGGCGGCTGGACGGAGGACCCGCGCACCGTCTTCGCCGCGCGGAACATGCCCGGACTGAAGCCCGTGCGCTGTGAGTTCTCCGCGAACGGCCCGCACTTCTACTGGAACCTCGACGTGCGTCTGGCGGATCTGTCGGAATCGCTCCGGCGCAACGACGTGGAGGTCGGCAGCGTCACGGCGATCGAGATCAGCGAGCGGACGCCGTCGCTCCGTGCCGCGTGGATCACCGTGCACGGCACGCGCGGCAGCGCGCGCGTCCGCGGCAACGACTTCCGCCGCATCCTCGGATACGACACCTTCAAGAGCACGCTCTTCGCGGTGGCCATGGACGGGGAGTGGGCGCGGTTCGCCGGGCGCGGCTACGGGCACGGCGTCGGGCTCTGCCAGTGGGGCGCGAAAGGCATGGCCGAGCAGGGCTATCAGGCGCGGCAGATCCTCGCGCACTACTATCCCGGCACGACGCTCGGCGCTCTCGACGCGCGTTGACGATCGCCTGGCCGGACTTCGAGAAGGTCGACATGCGTGTCGGCGTCATCACCGACGCGCAGCCGTTTCTCGAGGCCCGCCGTCCCGCGCTGAAGCTCTGGATCGACTTCGGGCCGCTCGGCACGAAGCGCTCCAGCGCGCAGATCACCGAGCGCTACCGGCCGGAAGATCTCGTCGGCCGGCGCATCGTCGCCGTCGTCAACTTTCCGCCGAAGCAGATCGGGCCGTTCGTGTCCGAAGTCCTCGTGCTCGGCGCCTACAACGAGACCAACGAGGTGATCCTGCTGCGACCCGATGCGGACGTAGCGCCCGGTTGCCGCGTTGGTTGACCGCGCGTGCTCATCCGGCTGCGATAGCGCGAGCTGCGTTCACGCGCCTCCGCGTTCCACCGCCTCCCACGAGCCGACGCGCACGCGGTAGCTCGTCGCCGGCGCCTTGACCGGGACCTCGAAGTAGAGCCGACCGAACGCGGGCGCCGTCCCGGAGAGGTATCCGATCGTCGTGGCCGCGAGCTGCCCGGCGCCGTCGAGGCTCTCGACGATCAAGCGGATGTTGCCGGCCACGTGCCCGCCGTCGTTGTAGACGTACCCGCGCACCGCCGGCCCGCGCTGCGACGTCATCGGCTCCCACTCCACGCGGAAGCCGTCCGCCGGCGTCGTCCACGACTGGGCGTCGACGCTGAGCGCGTCCAGTGTCAGGACGGCGACGGTGAGCGCTCCGACCAGTGCGAAACCAAGCCTGACCATGCCCCTGTCCTCCGTGTACTGGTACGACCGGCCCGCGGTGCGCGGATCTCCGTCCTATCGACGCGTCCATGAAGGCGAAGGATTCCGGACGAGTACACTTCAGCGAGGTGAAGATCGCGGAGTTCGACTACGACCTGCCGGCGGATCGCATCGCCCAGGCGCCGCCGCCGTCGCGCGATGCCTCGCGCCTGCTCGTCATCGACCGCGCCACCGGCGCGCTGCGCGACCACCGGTTCCGCGACCTGCCCGCGCTGCTGCGGCCTGACGATCTGCTCGTCGTGAACGATTCGCGCGTACTTCCGGCACGTGTGTTCGCCCGCGATGCGGCGTCGGGGCGCGACGTGGAGCTGCTGTTCGTGGAGCGCGAGACGGACCATCGCTGGCGCGCACTGGTGCGGCCCGGCCGCCGGTGCCGCCCCGGCCACGAGCTCCTCGTCGGCGACCCGCCCGGGCCGCGCTTGAAGGTCGTCGGCGTCGAGCCGGACGGCACGCGTGTGATCGAGCGCGCCGACGGCGACATCGACGACCTCATGCAGCGCCACGGGCTGCCGCCGCTGCCGCCGTACATCGCGCGTCACGTCGCCCCGCTCGCGGAAGACCGCGAGCGCTACCAGACCGTCTACGGCCGGCTCGCGGGCTCGGTCGCGGCGCCGACGGCGGGCCTGCACTTCAGCGACGAGGTGCTCGATGCGCTGCGGTCGCGCGGCATCGGGATCGCGTCGCTGACGCTGCACGTCGGACCGGCGACGTTCCGGCCGATCAAGGCCACCCGCGTCGAGGCGCACGAGCTGCCGTCGGAGCGCGTGACGATTCCCGCCGAGACCGCCGCGGCGGTGACTGCGGCGCGCGCGGCGGGCCGACGGGTGGTGGCCGTCGGCACGACGAGCACGCGGTCGCTCGAAGGCGCGGTGCGCGAGGACGGCACGATCGCGCCGCTGGACGGGCGCGTCGGGCTCTACATCTATCCCGGCCATCGCTTCCGCATCGTCGACGCCCTGCTCACGAACTTCCATCTGCCGCGCTCGTCGCTGCTCGTGCTGGTCGCCGCGTTTGCCGGCCGCGATCTCGTGCTCGGCGCGTACCGGCACGCGGTGGACGCCGGGTATCGCTTCTACTCCTACGGCGACGCGACGCTGATCCTGTGACCACCTTCGCGTTCGAGCTGCTCGCGACGGACGGTTCCGCGCGGCGCGGCCGCGTCACGACCGCGCACGGCACCGTCGAGACGCCCGTCTTCATGCCCGTCGGCACCCGCGGCACGGTGAAGAGCCTGTCGCCGGACGATCTCGTCGCGGCCGGCGCCCAGATCGTGCTCGGCAACACGTATCACCTGATGCTCCGGCCGGGGCACGAGCTCGTGCGCGACCTCGGCGGTCTCCACCGGTTCATGGGGTGGGACCGCGCGATCCTCACGGACTCCGGCGGGTTCCAGGTGTTCAGCCTCGCGAAGCTCCGGAAGATCGACGAGGAGGGCGCGCGATTCCGCTCGCCGATCGACGGCGCCGAGCACCTGCTCACGCCGGAGCGCTCCATCGAGATCCAGCACGCGCTCGGCGCCGACATCATCCACGTGCTCGACGAATGCCTCGCGTACCCGGCCACGCGCGAGGAGACGGCCGCGTCGCTCGCGCTCACGATGCGGTGGGCGCAGCGGTCACGTGACGCGCACGACGGTCTCGGCGCCGGTCGCGCGCTCTTCGGCATCGTGCAGGGCGGCAGCTTCACGGACCTGCGCGAGCGCGCCGTGGCCGAGACCGTCGCCCTCGGGTTCGACGGCTACGCGATCGGCGGCATGGCCGTCGGCGAGCCGAAACCGATCATGTACGACCTCATCGCGCTGAGCGCGTCCGAGCTGCCTCGCGAGCGGCCGCGCTACGTCATGGGAGTCGGCAAGCCGGACGATCTGGTGGAGTGCGTCACGCGCGGTGTCGACATGTTCGATTGCGTCCTGCCGACGCGGAACGCCCGCAACGGCCAGTGCTTCACCGCGGACGGCCCGCTCGCGATCAAGCACGCGCGCTTCGTGCGCGACCCCGGCCCGATCGAGGACGGCTGCGACTGCTACACGTGCGCGCGGTTCTCCCGCGCGTATCTCCGGCATCTCTATCTGGCCGACGAGCTCCTCGTCTACCGGCTCCTGACGCTGCACAACGTCCGCTTCTTCCTGCGGCTCATGGAGACGATGCGCGAGGCGGTCACGACGCGGACGTTCGGGGCATGGAAGGCTCGGTTTTTCGAGCGCTATAAGGTACACTCCGGGTCCGAACGACCTCCGAAGCAAGACCGATCTCCCACAGGGGGGCCCGAGCTGAAATGAACGTCGCGCACGCAGCAGAGCTTGCGTTTGCCCAGTCGCCGGGCGGCAGCAGCGGCGGCGGTACCGGCGCCATCATGACCCAGATCGCGTTCTTCGGCGCGATCTTCGCGATCTTCTACTTCCTGCTCATCCGGCCCCAGCAGAAGCAGCGGCGCGAGCGCGAGTCGATGCTGACGGCCGTGAAGAAGGGCGACCGCATCGTCACGACGGGCGGCCTGCACGGCACCGTGATGAACCTGAGCGAGCAGACGGTCACGCTGCGCGTCACCGACGGCGTGAAGCTCGAATTCGACCGCAGCGCGATCGGCCGCATCGTGGAGAAGACGTCCGGCGGCGATGCGTAGGCTCTGGGTCCGTATCGGGCTGGTCGTCGTCGTCGCCGCGCTGTCGATCTTCTACCTCTACCCGCCGGCGCAGACGATCAACCTCGGTCTCGATCTGCAGGGCGGCATTCACCTCGTGCTCGGTGTCGAGGTGGACAAGGCGACGTCGCGCGAGGTCGAGCGCGCCGGCGAAGACGTGAAGAGCGCGCTCGAGAAGAAGGGCATCGGCGTCCGCCGCGTCGCGCGCGAGGGAAACGACGCCTTCGTGGTCGAGCTCGCGTCGCCGCAGAGCTGGAACGACGCGGTCACCGTGACGTCCGGGTCCGAATACGGCGCGTACGAACGCAAGCAGGAAGACCAGGCTGCCGGCCGGTTCCGCATGGTGATGAGCGAGCGCGAGGTGAACCGGCTGCGCGATCTCGCCGTGCGCCAGGGCGTCGAGACCATCCGCAACCGTGTCGACCAGTTCGGTGTCGCCGAGCCGACGATCACGCGGCAGGGCGACGACCGCATCCTGATCCAGCTGCCCGGCGTGCAGGACCCCGATCGCGCGAAGGCCCTCATCGGCAAGACCGCGCACCTCGAGTTCAAGATGCTCGACGAGCGCACGTCCGTCGAGGACGCGCAGGCCGGCCGCCTGCCGGAGACGTCGGAGCTGACCTTCCAGCGCCGCGTCGACCCGGAGACGAAGGCCGAGCGGAAGATTCCGCACGTCGTGCAGAAGCGGGCGCTGCTGACCGGCGCCGAGCTGAACCGGGCCGAGGTGCAGGCGGACCCGAACTCGCCCGGCAACTGGCAGGTTTCGATCGAGTTCGACGCCAAGGGCACGCGGATCTTCGGCGACGTCACGGAGCAGAACGTCGGCAAGCAGCTCGCGATCATCCTCGACGGCACCCTCTACTCCGCGCCGCGCATCAACGAGCGCATTCCCGGCGGCCGCGCGGTGATCACCGGGCAATTCACGGTCGACGAAGCGCGTGACCTCGCCATCGTCCTGCGCGCCGGCGCGCTGCCGGCGCCGGTGACGATCCTCGAAGAGCGCACGGTCGGACCGTCGCTCGGCGCGGACTCCGTCCGGCAGGGGCTCATCGCGATCGCGGCGGCCAGCGTGCTCGTCTTCGTGTTCATGCTCGTGTACTACCGCCTGTCGGGCCTCATCGCCGACGTCGGGCTCGTGTTGAATCTATTGATGCTGCTGGCATGCATGGCCGCGTTCGGCGCAACGCTCACGCTGCCCGGCATCGCCGGCATCGCGCTCACGATCGGCATGGCCGTCGACACGAACATCCTGATCTTCGAGCGCATACGCGAAGAGATGCGGGTCGGCAAGACGCCGCGCGGCGCGATCGACGCCGGGTTCGCCCGGGCGTTCCGAACCATCATCGACACGCACGTGACCGTCCTCGTGACGGCGGCGATCCTCTACAACTTCGGCACCGGTCCGGTGAAGGGCTTCGCCGTCTCGCTCTTCGTCGGCCTGGCGGCGAGCCTGTTCACGGCCGTGTTCTTCACGCGCCTCCTGTTCGACCTCGTGTACATGGGGCGGCGGAAGCTGGCGACGATCTCCATATGATCCAGCTGTTCCGCAATCCGAACTGGGACTTCATCGGCCGCCGGCGGTGGGCGTATGTCGTTTCGGCGATCGTCATCGTGCTCGGCGTCGCCTCGCTGATCGCCAAGGGCGGTCTCAAGTACGACATCGACTTCGCCGGCGGCACGCTGATCCAGGTGCGGTTCGCGGAGCGCCCGACGGTCGGCACGATCCGCACGAGCCTCGCGCGCATCGGGCTCGGCGACAGCGTGATCCAGGAATTCGGCGACCCGAAGGAGTTCATCATCCGGATGCCGTTGACCGGCGTGAGCTCCGAGGAGATCACCAGGCGCGTCCAGAGCGCGCTCGGCGGTGAAGCGTCGCTCGGCAAGTTCGAAGTCCGCCGCGTCGAGTTCGTCGGTCCGCAGGTCGGCCGGGAGCTGCAGCTCCAGGCGCTCTACGCCGTCGTGACCGGACTCATCGGCATGCTCATCTACATCGCCGTGCGGTTCGATCTGAAGGGCGGCGTGGCCGCGATCATCGCCGTGTTCCACGACGTCCTCGTGTCGGTCGGCATGCTGTCGCTGACGAACCGCGAATTCTCGCTGCCCGTGCTCGCCGCGCTGCTGACGATCATCGGCTACTCGGTGAACGACACGATCGTGGCGTACGACCGGCTGCGCGAGAACCGCGCGAAGGCCGGCGCGACGCGCGGCCAGAGCTTCGCGCAGCAGATGAATACCGCCGTGAACCAGACGCTGTCCCGCACGGTGCTGACCGCGCTGACCACGTTCTTCGCGACGGCGATTCTGCTCTTCTTCGGCGGCAAGGTGCTGGAAGACTTCGCGTTTGCGCTCTTCGTCGGCGTGATCACGGGCACCTACTCGACGATCTACATCGCCGGCGCGCTGGTGGTCGAGTGGAGCGAATGGATCGAGGGACGGCTCCGCAAGGGCAAGAAAGCCGTGGCGCGCACGTGAGGTGCGTGTAACATCGCATGTTTAACCAGAGGTTTTCGCCCCGTGACCGAACTCGAACCGCTTCTCGAAGAGATCAGGAAGGCTCAACCCGGTGCCGAAACCGGGCTGATCGAGCGCGCCTACCGGTTCTCTGAGGCGCAGCACCGGGGCCAGCAGCGCGCCTCGGGCGAGCCGTACCTCTCGCACCCCCTCGCGGTCGCCCAGCTCCTCGCCGGCTACAAGATGGACGCCGTCACCGTGACGGCCGGGCTCCTCCACGACGTTCTCGAAGACACGCCGACCAAGAAGGAAGACCTCGAGCGCGAGTTCGGCCGCGAGATCGCCGAGCTCGTCGACGGTGTCACCAAGCTCGGCAAGGTCGCGTTCTCCTCGCGCGAGGAGCGCCAGGCCGAGAACTTCCGCAAGATGCTCGTGGCGATGGCGCGCGACCTCCGCGTGCTGCTGATCAAGCTCGCCGACCGGCTGCACAACATGCGGACGCTCGACTACCTCGGCGTCGACAAGGCGCGCAAGGTCGCCCAGGAGACGCTCGACATCTACGCACCCCTCGCGCACCGCCTCGGCATGGCGAAGGTGAAGGCCGAGCTGGAAGACCTCGCGCTGCGCTCGCTGCATCCCGACGCCTACCAGGATCTGCAGCGGAAGGTCGCCAAGCGCCGGCTCGAGCGCGAAGCGGACATCAACCACGTCATCGCGATCATCGAGCGCAAGCTCACCGAGGTCGGGATCGAGTCGCAGATCCGCGGCCGTCCCAAGCACTTCTTCTCGATCTGGAAGAAGATGCACGACCAGGGACGCGAGTTCGACGCGATCTACGACCTCACCGCGGTGCGCGTCATCACCGGCTCGGTCCGCGACTGCTACGCGGCGCTCGGCGTCATCCACTCGCTGTGGAAGCCGGTGCCCGGACGGTTCAAGGACTTCATCGCGATGCCGAAGGTCAACATGTACCAGTCGCTGCACACGACGGTGATCGGCCCGAAGGGCGATCCCGTCGAGATCCAGATCCGCACGCTGGACATGCACCGCATCGCGGAAGACGGCATCGCCGCGCACTGGCTCTACAAGGAAAAGAAGACCGGCAAGGACAAGCTCGACGACTCGCTCGTCTGGCTGCGGCAGCTCATGGAGTCGCAGCAGGACACGAAGGACCCGGCGGAGTTTCTCGACTCCGTGCGCGTGGACCTCTTCCCCGACGAGGTCTACGTCTTCACGCCGAAGGGCGACGTGAAGGCGCTGCCGGAGGGCTCGACGCCCATCGATTTCGCGTACGGCGTGCACACCCAGGTCGGCGAGCATTGCGTCGGCGCCAAGGTGAACGGCAAGCTCGTCCCCCTGCGCACGACGCTGCGGCAGGGCGACATCGTCGAGATCGTCACCAGCCCGAACCAGCACCCGAGTCGCGACTGGCTCAAGTTCGTCAAGTCCTCCCGCGCGCGCACGAAGATCAATCAGTGGCTCAAGGTGCAGGAGCGCGCGCGGTCGATCGAGCTCGGCCGCGAGCTCTTCGAGCGCGAGGCGAAGAAGTACCGCCTGAACGCGGCGTCGCTGCTCGACGGCGACGAGATGAAGAAGGTGGCGAGCGACCTCGGGCTGCCCGGCGTCGACGACATCCTCGCCAACCTCGGCTACGGCCGGTCGAGCGTGCAGCAGATCCTGAACAAGGTCGCGCCCAACGCCTCGCTCGACGTCGCGACGGACAAGCCGCGCCCGACCGCGACGCGTCCGAAAGCCGAGCAGGGGGTGCGTATCCGCGGCGTGGACGACCTGCTCGTCCGCTTCGCGAAGTGCTGCAACCCGCTCCCGGGCGATCAGATCGTCGGCTTCATCACGCGCGGCCGCGGCCTGACGGTCCACGGGCGCGATTGCCTGACCGTCGTCAAGAGCGTGCTCGACCGCGAACGGCTCATCAACGTGGAGTGGGACGTCGAGGAGCCCGCGACGCGTCCCGTGCGCGTCGCCGTCTACATCGGCCGCGACCGGCCGGGCCTGCTCGCGGAGATCACCGGCGCGATCTCGTCGCGGAACGGCAACATCACCAAGGCCGAGGTCGTCGTGACGGACGACCGCCGCGGCACGAACAACTTCGTCATCGAGGTCGCCGATCTCCGCCAGCTGCAGGACATCATGGGCGCCATCCGCCAGGTGCCCGACGTCGTCAACGTCGAGCGCGTCCGCGGGTTGTAGCGAGCGCGGCACGATGACGCGCGGGGGATTCGAGGAGCGCCACGGGTTCCCCGGGGCGCTCCGAGCGTTGGGGGTTTGGGGGCCATGTCGGGGCCCCCAACACAAATGACGCGCCTCGAGTTCGAGCGGCTCGTCGAGCGCGCCCTTCGCAAGCTCCCGCGGTCCTTTCGCGAGAAGGTCAAGAACGTCGCCGTCGTCGTCGAGGGCTGGGCGGACGACGAGACGCTGGCCGAGATGGGCATCGAGCCGCCCGACACGCTGTACGGCCTCTACCGCGGCGTGGACCTCACGCATCGCGACACGTCGTACGGCAACGTCCTGCCCGACACGATCACGATCTACCAGGGCCCGATCGAGGAAGACTGCCTCACGCGTGAGGAAATCATCGAGGTCGTGCGTGACACCGTGATGCACGAGCTCGGGCACTACTTCGGGCTGGACGACGACGAGCTCCACGAGATCGAAGAGGGCGGCTAGACGCGCGGACACGTCACGCGAACGGGTCGACGACGCGCACCGTGCCGTACTGCCGGTCGTGCTGGAAGTCCTCCGACAACAGCTCCGAGAAGCCGTATTCCTCGGCGTAGGCCCACAGGTGGGCGTCGAACCACTCGAGACCGTACAGCGCCGCGCCACGGAGCGCGGTTCGCGCGATCCCCGCCGTCGGGTAGACGACCACGAACTGTGTCAGCATCTCGTCGGCCTCGCGCCGCGCCTCGTCGGCGTTCAACAACGCGCGGCCACCGGGCAGTGGCCGCGTGACCGCCGCGACGAACTCGATGATCGCCTGATGCGGGAGACGCAAGGTATCGTCGGCCAGTCCGCGCCGCAGAATTTCCGTCGCGATGGCCTGCTTGCGCGGGTCGCGCGGATCGAAGCGATAGACGAGGACGCTCGTGTCAGCGAGCGCGGTCACGGTCGTACAGGTCGCGTCGTGTCCAGCCGCGCTCGTTCGGATTCTTCGGGTGCCGCCCGGCGGCCTTCCGCGCGCGCTGCCGCTCCGTCGCGGCGTCGAAGAGCCGCAGCCGGCTCTCCATGTCGAGCGCGGGTGTGACGCCGCGCGCGGGCACCACGCGAATCGACTCGCCGGCCTCGACCCACTCGATCTCGTCGCCGGGTTTGATGCCGTAACGCTCGGCGATGACCTTCGGCACCGTCACCTGGAGCTTGCTCGTGACCTTCGCCATTTCCTTACTCTAGCAAGGATCATAGCCTTGCGGTCGCCCCGGCGCCCGTCCTGTAAGGCGCCCCGCGCTTGGTGTTCCACCTGACAGCCATAACTTTTCGGTTGACAGGTACTTTCAGTTGTTCGTACTGTTTCAGCAGATGCTGAAAGACTGGGAGCTAGCGAAACATGCTCAAATCCTCGGAGATACGGCGGCAGGCAGCCCAAAGGCTCCGCGAGATTTTTCCCGGCGCCAAGGGTTGGGAGGAAGCCGCCGAAGCGAGGATTGGCAGCCAGCGTGCGGATTTACTGATCAAATTCAAGCTCGGCGCCCAGGAGCACACGCTGGTTCTTGAGGTCAGCTCCCTCGGTCAGCCGAGGCAGATTCGAGCGACGGTGACGCGACTGGCTGAAGTGCGACGCGAGCTGCCGACGGCCTATCCGGTCGCAGCAGCTGTCTACATCGGACGCGAGAGCGCGCAGATCCTCAAGTCCAACAACCTCGGTTACATCGATCTCTCCGGTAACTGCTACCTCGCCTTCGACACCGTGCTGATCGAGAAGGAAGGCAAGCGGAACGTCCGGCCCTCGAGCCGCCCGCTCCGGTCGCTGTTCGCGCCGCGGGCCACGCGGGTCGTGCGGGCGCTGCTGACGGATCCGCCGCGCGTCTGGAAGCTCGAGGAGCTCGCGCGGGCCGCGAGCGTCAGCCTCGGGCACTCGCACAACGTGGTGAAGCGCCTCGAGGACCTCGCGTGGGTCCAGCGCGACGAGCGGCAGCGCTTCCGCCTCGCCAAGCCCGCGGACCTGCTCGACAGCTGGTGCGAGTCGTACACCTACCGCACGAACGACATCACCTCGTACTTCATTCCGGAACGCGTGACGCGCCGCTTCATGAGCGACGTGGCGCGCGCGGCCGAAGCACACGGGCGCCGTTATGCGTTCACGCTCAACGCCGGCCTCTCGCTGGTGGCGCCGCACCTTCGCGTGCCGGCGATCCACTGTTACATCGAGGGCGATCCCGCCCCGGTGGCTGCCGCGCTCGGGCTCCGGCCCGCCTCCGAAGCCGAGGGCGCGCTCCACCTCCTGACGCCCTACGACCCCGGCGTATTCGACGGCGCTCTCGAGAAGGGCGGGTTCCGCGTGGTCAGTCTGCCGCAGCTGTACGCCGATCTCGTGCACTACGAGCGGCGAGGCCAGGAGCAGGCCGAGCATCTCCGGCGAGAGGCGATGGGCTATTGAGGTTCGGCAGCAGGGAGGGAGGTGAACTCTGATGGCGAAGAAGAAGGCGGCGAAGAAGAAGAAGAAGTAAGTACGGCGCGGCAGCGATGCGCGCGATCGATCCTCGCAACGGGAGGAGGTGAGACCTCCAATGGCGAAGAAGAAGGCTGCGAAAAAGAAGAAGAAGTAAGGTGCTTCAGCTCACGGTGGGGGGTGGCGGCCTCCCGCCGCGTCACGACTCGGGAGGGGGGAAACCCCCTCCCGGTCTGGGTGCCCCGATCAGACGACCTTCTGGACCTTGCCCGCCTTCATGCACCGGGTGCAGACGCGCATGCGCTGCGTCCGGCCCTGCACGAGCGCTCGCATCGAGATCAGGTTCGGCAGCCAGCGACGCTTGGTGTGGCGGTTCGCGTGACTGACTTTACTTCCGACAGCGGGACCTTTCCCGCAGACATCGCAACGCTGAGCCATGACCACTCCTCGGAGGCCGGTTCGTCGCAGGACGACCGCTGTTTATAGCATGCCCCCTCTCGGGCGGCAAACTCGCCTACGAGGCTTCGCGCCGGAGCTTCCAGGTCGGCTTGGTCGCGGTCGCCGTCCCGCCCCGGGTGTCCTGCGGCAGCGGCTCGACCCGGTAGACGGGCCCTTCGCCGCGCCACTGCACCCGCCACCATCCCTGGCCCTGGTCGATGATCTTCCAGCGCGACTGGCGGATGACGAGATGGCCGTCGCCCGCGTCCCAGACGTCGGTGGCCGTGTCGCTGCCGGCATCGACCAGCGCGTACCACGGATACCGGTCGGCGAGTGGCGGCGGATCGGCCAGCGGCTCCTTGCCGGCGAGCAGCCGCCGCAGGAGCGCGCTGTGCTCCGCGTCGTCCGCGGAGGGAAGGCCGCGGCCGTTGTCCGCGAGCACCTGACACCAGCGAAGCGTGGCGAGCACGATCGGTCGCGCCTGTTGCCAGTCCATGCCTGTCTCCCGTGCGCCGATGCGTGGGCCGGTCTCCGGCAGACCGATGCGAGCCCGTGAAACGACCCGCCAAGAGTAGCAGATGGTAGCCTCGCGTCATGAGCCCGCTCTTTGCCGCGCGGCACGACCGGGAGAGCGCCTGAGCTCCAGAGCCGGCGCGTCGACGCCAGCGACGGGGCTCGCGACCCCCCTGCAGTTCGTCAAAGGCATCGGCCCGCGCCGGGCCGAGCAGCTCGCGAGGAAGGGCCTCGAGACCGTCGAGGACGCGCTCTACTTCGTTCCGCTCCGCCACGAGGACCGCACGACGTTCACGCCGCTCAAGTCGATCCAGCCGGGGCAGCTTGCGACGTGCACGGGCGTGATCACGGCGATCGGGCCGCCGCCGCCGGGTCGCTCACGGCACCCGATGACCGTCATGCTGCGCGACGACACCGGCTACGCGACGGCGTCGTTCTTCAACGCGCGCTATCTCGCGCGCGTGCTGCAGCGCGGCCAGCGGCTGATCGTGCACGGGAAGGTCGGGCGGTTCCGTGGCCAGATCGTGCTGCAGCACCCCGACTGGGAGATCGTCGAGTCCGGCGACGACGAGCGCCTGCACGCCGGACGGCTCGTGCCGGTGTACTCGACGACCGAAGGGCTCAACCCGCGGGTCCTGCGCGGCATCATGGGCAAGCTCGTCGAGGCCTACACGGCGGACATCGAAGAGATCCTGCCGGCAGACGTCCTCGCGCGGCAGCGGCTCGCCGGGCTGGTCCAGGCGTTGCGCGATTTTCACTTCCCGCAGACCGAAGAGGCGCTGGCGGCCGCGCGGCGGCGTCTGGCGTTCGACGACTTCCTGTTCCTCCAGCTGGGCTTCGCGATTCTGAAATCACGCGCGTCGCGCACGCGCGGGCTCTCGATCAAGCCGCGCGGCGACCTCGTGACGAAGCTCCGCGCGAGCTTTCCGTATGAGCTCACCGGCGCGCAGGACCGCGTGTGGGACGAGATCCGCCGGGACATGGCGGCGCCATACCCGATGCATCGGCTGCTGCAGGGCGACGTCGGCTCCGGCAAGACGATCGTGGCCGCGATGGCCGCGGTGACGGCGATCGAAGCGGGCTACCAGGCGGCGATCATGGCGCCGACGGAGATCCTGTCCGAGCAGCACTTCATGACGTTCCGCAGCCTGCTCGAGCCGCTCGGCGTGCCGGTGACGCTGCTCACGTCGTCGCTCGGCGCGCGCGAGCGCAAGGCGCGCCGTGCCGCGCTCGCCGCCGGCGAGATTCCCTGCGTGGTCGGGACGCATGCGCTCGTGCAGGAAGGCGTCGAATTCCGGAAGCTCGGGCTCGCCGTGATCGACGAGCAGCATCGCTTCGGCGTCGGCCAGCGCGCGCGGCTGAAGTCGCTCGGCGAGCAGCCCGACATGCTCGTCATGACGGCGACGCCGATCCCGCGCACGCTCGCGCTGACGCTGCACGGCGACCTCGACGTCTCGGTGATCGACGAGCTGCCGCCGGGCCGCAAGCCCGTCGTCACGCGCGCGCGCACCGAAGGCCGCCGGCCGCAGATCTACGCGTTCCTCCGCGAGCAGATCCAGGCCGGCCGGCAGGCGTACATCGTCTATCCGCTCGTCGAGGAATCGGAGACCCTCGATCTCAAGGCCGCGACCGACATGGCGCGGCATCTCGCGGCCGACGTGTTCCCGGAGTTCACCGTCGGGCTGCTCCACGGCCGGCTGAAGTTCGACGAGAAGGACGAGATCATGCGCCGCTTCAAAGACGGCGCCGTGCAGATCCTCGTGTCGACGACCGTCATCGAAGTCGGGATCGACGTGCCGAACGCGTCCGTCATGCTCGTCGAGCACGCGGAGCGCTTCGGTCTGTCGCAGCTCCATCAGCTGCGCGGGCGCGTCGGCCGCGGACCGTGGACGTCGTACTGCATCCTCCTGACCGGCGCCCGGCTCAGCGAAGAGGCGCAGCGCCGCATCGACGCGATGGTCGCGACGACCGATGGGTTTCGCATCGCCGAGGTCGATCTCGAGATCCGCGGCCCCGGCGACTTCTTCGGCACGCGCCAGTCCGGGCTCCCCGAGTTCCGCGTGGCCGATCTGCTCCGCGACGGCGTGATTCTCGAGGCGGCGCGGCGGGAAGCGGACCAGATCGTCGCGCGCGATGCGAATCTCCGCGAACCCGATCACCAGCGACTGCGCGCGGGATTGCTCGCGCGCTGGCGCGGCAAGATCGGGCTCGCGTCGGTCGGCTGAAAATGGCTCTGCTTCAAGGCGGTGGGGGGGCATGGGGGGGAGCGGCGCTCGCTCCCTCCCATCGTCCTTGATCCCCATGCGTGTGCTCGCCGGCGCGTTCAAGGGACGTCGTCTCGTCACGCCCAAGGGCGATCGCACGCGCCCGACCGCGGATCAGGTCCGCATCGCGCTCCTGGACACGCTGATGCCGTGGCTGCCCGACGCGAACGTGCTGGATCTCTTCGCCGGCGCCGGCGGCGTCGGGCTCGAGGCGCTGTCGCGCGGCGCCGCGCACGCGACGTTCGTCGAGCGTGATCCGAAGGCGATCGCCGCGCTCCGCACGAATGTCGAGACGCTCGGCGTGCGGGACGCGACACGCGTCCTGCGCGGCGACGTGCACCGCGAGCTCGCGCACCTGCATGCCGAAGGCGCGCGATTCATGGTGATCTTCCTCGATCCGCCGTACGAGGCCGACGCCGTCGGCCCCACGCTCGAGCAGCTCGGGGGCGGCGGGTTGACGCTGCCGAACGGCGTCGTCATCGCGCAGCACCTGACGAAGCGCGCGCCCGCCGAGCGCATCGGCGCGCTCGTCCAGTTCCGGACCCGCCGCTTCGGTGAGACGACGCTGACGTTCTACCGGATGACCTCCGGTCCGCTGCCGTAGCCCGGCCGCCCGACACCGTCGGCCGCGAACTCCCGCTCCGCTGCGCACGCGCGACGTGACCCCGCGATCGGTGGATTGTCACCACCGGTGGATCTTCGGCACCGCCGCCGGGCCCGTCGCGACACCGCGCGCGTTGCGTAAGTGCGGCTCCGGACGACAGTTCCGTCGTGTGGCCTGCGGCTTGCCATGAGCGGTCGGCCGTGAGCAGCGAATCGAACACGCGGCCGTTGGGCCGGCAGAGGAGCGAGGCCATGCGCTCGACACGTTCGATGCACGCGCTGCTCGCGGTCCGGTCCTGGGACTGCTCGCCGCCGGATGTGCCGGCACGGCGGGATCGGCGAAGCCGCTGACGGCGGTGGCCAAGCCGGAGACGCTGACGCGATACACCCGTCTCGCGCTCGTGACGTCGGCCCAGGGCGATGCGGCAAAGATGACCGAAGCCGATCGCGAGCGCATCCGGACGCTCGTCGTCCGTAAGGTCAAGGAGCAGGCGCCGAACCGCTACGCCGACGGCGGCGGCGCGACGCCGGAGCCTGACACGCTCCACGTCAACATCGCGTTCACGCGCTATGACGAGGGCAGCGCGTTCGCGCGCTTCATGCTCGCCGGACTCGGACAGATCCACATCAATGCCGACGTCACCCTCGAAGATCGCTCGGCGCAGTCGATCGTCGGCAAGTTCGAGGTGACGAAGACGTTCGCGTGGGGCGGGATCTACGGCGCGGCGACGGGCATGAAGGACGTCGAGGACGGCTTCGCGGAAGCCGTGGCCAACGTGGTCCTCGGGCGAGCCGCGGAGTAGGTGACGCCATGCGGGCGCTCCTGGCGCTCGCGCTCCTGCTGTCGGGTTGTGCGAGCACGGCGGCCGGTGGGAGTCGCCTCGCGGCGGCTCCACCGCCGCCTTCGCCGGCGATGTGGCGGAGCGCCGAGGGCGTCGGCGTCGGCGTCGAGATGCTTCTCGAGACCGAGAGGCAGACCGCGCGCTTCGGCTCGGCCGTCGAGCTGCCGCCGGATGTTGTGCCGCTGCTGGTCGTGCTCGGCCACGCCGGCACGCCGAACGCCGAGGTGATCATCGCGCGCGGCTCCGAGATCGAGCTGGAGCTGCCGGGATACGGGACGGTCACGCCGCTGGAGCCGGTGGCGGTGGCGGGCGCGCTCGCTGCCGGAAAGCCTCCGGCGGTGCCGGAGCCGGCGGGTGACCGTCCGAAGTTCAGCTACGAAGCGCCGGTGACGATCGGCATGTTCTGGCTCTTCAAGGACGATCCGCGGACGCTCCTGCTGTCGCTCTTCTACGTCCCCGCCACGCTCACGATCGATACGGTCTGGTCGGTGACGAAATGGGGCGTCCGGAGCGCCCGCGCGAGCCACGTCACCTCCGCGCTGCGTGACCGGAACGCGAGGCTTGCACGTCTCGAAGAGATCCGGCTGGCGAAAGACGAGTGGGCCGCCGCCATTCTGTACTTTCGGGTGCCCGACGGCGCGCGTGTGGCGCTTGCGGGCGGCTCGATCCGCGTGCCGTTCCGTGATCCGTCCGGCGCCGCGGTGACGACGGCGACGGTCGCGTTGACGGCGGCAGACACCGCCCCGCCCGCGAGCCGGCACGACACGGAGGAGGCCGATGAGTGAGATGGACGCCTCATTCCGCACGGCGACGGCGGGACAGGTCACCCGCGCCGGTTGACTTCGCCGCAAACCGGCCGCTACGATGCCACGTTCCCAGCCGCTTCGAGCGAGGAGAGCGAGTGGGCAAGCGCGCGGTGTATCCCGGGATGTTCGATCCCGTTCACAACGGCCACATCGATCTCATTCGCCGCAGCCTGCGCATCTTCGACGAGCTTCTCGTCGCCGTCGTCGCGAATCCGTCGAAGAGCCCGCTCTTCACCGCCGACCAGCGCCTCGAGATGATCGACGAGGCCACGCACGACTGCGCCAACCTCCGCATCCTCGCGTTCGACGGCCTGCTCATCGACCTCGTCGCGCGCGAGCGCGCCCACTGCATCGTGCGCGGGTTGCGCGCCGTGTCCGACTTCGAGTACGAGTTTCAGATGGCGCTGATGAACCGCAAGCTGTCGGAGACCGTCGAGACGGTGTTCCTGATGCCGCACGAGCGGTACACCTACATCTCGTCGCGCCTCATCAAGGAGGTCGCCAGCTTCGGCACCTCCGTCGCCGGGATGGTGCCGCCTGGCGTCGACAAGCGTCTCGTCGAAAAGTACCCGCAGAAGGCCAAGTAGCCGCCGGCATGCCCGGCCAAGGAGCGACTGCCGTGCTCGCAGACCGCCTGAAAACGCTCGCCCCGTCCGCCACGCTCGCCGTGCAGGCGAAAGCGAAAGAGCTTCGCGCGCGCGGCATCGACGTGATCTCGTTCGGCGCCGGAGAGCCGGACTTCGATACGCCCGCCCGGATCAAGGACGCGGCGGCGCGCGCGATGCGTGCTGGACACACGAAGTACACCGAGGTCCCCGGCATCCCGGAGCTCCGCCAGGCGATCTGCACGAAGCTCAAGCGCGACAACGGCCTCGACTACGAGCCGGCGGACATTCTGGTGTCGTGCGGCGCCAAGCACACGCTGTTCAATCTCGCGGTGGCGCTGCTGAACGCGGGTGACGAGATGCTCGTGCCGAGCCCGTTCTGGGTCTCGTACCCCGAGCAGGTGCGGCTGCTCGGCGCGGTGCCGGTGACGGTCACGACCGACGAAGCGACCGGCTTCGACCTCGAGCCCGCGCGGCTCCGCGCGGCGGTCACGCCGCGGACGAAGCTGATCGTCGTGAACAGCCCGAACAACCCGACCGGCGCGGTCTTTTCGCGCGAGCGGCTGGAAGCGGTCGCGCAGCTCGCCGTCGAGCGCGATCTGTGGGTCGTGTCCGACGAGTGCTACGAGCCGCTCACGTACGAGGGCCGGCATCTGTCGATCTCGTCGTTCGGTCCGGAGATCAAGCAGCGAACGATCGTGGTCAACACGTGCTCGAAGGCGTACGCGATGACGGGCTGGCGCATCGGCTACGCGGCCGGGCCGCGCGCGCTGATCCGGGCGATGACCGACGTGCAGAGCCAGATGACGTCGAACCCGTCGTCGATCGCGCAGTGGGCCGCCGTCGAAGCGCTCGCCGGATCTCAGGATGATGTCGCGAAGATGGCGGGCGAGTTCGACCGGCGCCGCCACATCATCGTCGAGGCGCTGAACGCGGTGCCCGGCGTGTCGTGCGTCATGCCGCGCGGCGCGTTCTACGCCTTCCCGAACGTCTCCGGCCTGTTCGGCAAGAAGGCGCCCGACGGCACGACGCTGCGCGGATCGGTCGACGTCACGGCGTTCCTGCTCGAGCACGCGCGCATCGCCGTCGTGCCGGGTCTCGACTTCGGCTCCGACGCGCACGTGCGGCTGTCGTACGCGACGAGCGCCGAGCTCATCCGCGAAGGGCTCCGGCGCATGGACGCCGCCGTGCGGCAGCTGGCGTAACGATGACGGGGGCCGGGGTTGTGGCCCCCGACGTGGTCGAGGCCGCCGCGGCGGCTCCATTGACGCTCGTCGTCGGCGAGGTCAACCTCGGGAAGACGACGCTCGTCACGCGCGTCGCAAACGCCTTGCTCGCGCGCGGCCTCCGTGTCGGCGTCATCGACGCCGACGTCGGCCAGTCGGAAGTCGGTCCGCCCACTACCGTCGGACTCGGCCGCGTGGTCCGCCCGCTCGAGCGGCTCGGCGACGCGGAGCCGGTCGCGCTCCGCTTCGTCGGCGCGACGTCGCCCGTGCGCGATCAGGCCGGCACGATCGCCGCCGTTGCGCGGCTCGCGGTCCGTGCGCGTGCGGAGGGCCTCACGCACGTCCTCGTCGATACGAGCGGGCTCGTCCGCGGCGACCTCGGGCTCCGACTCAAGCAGGCGAAGATCGACGCGCTCGCGCCCGATCTCCTCCTGGTCCTGGACCGCGGCGGCGAGTGCGACCCGATCCTGGCGCCGTATCTCCGCGCCGGGCGCCCGCGTGTGGTGCGCGTGCCGGTCCCGGACGAAACGCGGGCGCGCTCGCCGGAAGAGCGCCGGCGGCATCGCGACCGCGCGCTCGCCGCGCATTTCGACGGCGCCCGCCGCGTGACGCTCGACCTCCGCCGTGTCGTCCTGCGACGCCCGGCGCTGTTCGTCGGCGAGCCGATCGAGTCCGAAGAGCTGCTCGACGTCGCGGCCGAAGGCACCGAGCTGCTCTGGGGCGAGCGGCGCGGCGGAGAAATTGCCGTCGTGTCGCGCGCGCGGCTCGGCGAATCGGAGCGCCGCGGGCTGTCGCGACGGCTCGGCGCGCAAGGGTTCGTCGAGCACGCGCTCGAAGACATCGTCGGGATGCTCGCGGGTCTCGAAGACGCCGAGCTCGACATGCTGGCGCTCGCGCGCGTGTCGGCGATCGACTTCGAGGAGCGCACGCTCGCCGTCGAGACGACGGCGGACGTCGACCGTGTCGTGTCCGTCAATATCGGGCGCGAGCCGGTCGCGCGACGAGGCGAGTAAGGCGCGCGGGACGGCCGCGGCCGGCGCGCGCCGGCCGCGGCGAGCTCGTCACTACTTCTGCGCGGGCTTTTCCGCCGGCGCGGGCGTTGGCGTCGTCGGCGTCGTAGGAGCCGAAGGCGCCGTGCTGGATGCGGGCGGCTTCGTCGCCGGCGAGGCCGCCGGCGTCCGATCGCGATCCGCCGGGCGCTCGCCGAGCCGGTCCGGCCCGGACTCCGTGCAAGCGGTTGCGAGCGTCGTCACGAGCGCGAGCGAGCAGAGGCCAAAGAGTAGCTTCTTCATTCCGGTTGTGCCTCCTCTGGGCTGAATAGCTTCCCGTCCTCGATTGAGCAAGGCATGTGCCCGTACCCTCGGCCTGCCGGACGATGGTGTACGCTGGGTGACCGCGAAGTCAGGCCCGCCGAACGGAGGACCCACGAGTCATGAAGCTCGAAGGCTCATACGTGATTGCCGCGCCGAAGCAGAAGGTCTGGGAGGCGTTCCTCGATCCCGAGCGCGTGCGCCAGGCGATTCCCGGCTGCGAAAAGATGGAGGCGCTCGGCAACGATGAGTACAAAGCGACATTGAAGGTCGGTGTCGCGGCCGTGAAAGGGACGTTCGAAGGGAAGGTGCGCATCGCGGACAAGAATCCACCGGACTCCTACCGGTTGTCGGCCGAGGGCAACGGCGCGCCGGGCTTCGTCCGGTCCGATACTGTGATCTCGTTTGCAGATGCCGAGGGGGGCACGCGCGTGTCGTACACCGCCGACGTGCAGGTCGGCGGGCTCATCGCCGGCGTCGGTCAGCGGATGCTCGGCGGTGTGTCGAAGATGATGGCGGACCAGTTCTTCACCAAGATGAGCGAGATCGTGACCGCGGCGTGAAGATCACCGACGTCCGCGCCGTCGTGCTCGGCATTCCGCTCGGCGCCATGTCGCCGCCGTCGCCGTGGACGGCGGGCGTCGCCAAGCAGGTGCTCGTGCGCGTGACGACGGACAGCGGACTCACGGGCTGGGGCGAAAGCTTCGCGTACGGCGCGCCGCTCGCGGTCGCGAACGTCGTCGACGAAGCGCTCGCGCCGATGCTCGCCGGCGAGGACGCGACCGCGATCGAAGCGCTCACGCGGACGATGCATCAGGCGCTCATGATCTGGGGCCGCCGTGGGCTCGCGATGTTCGCGATCAGCGGCGTCGAGCTCGCGCTGTGGGACCTCGCGGGCAAGGCGCGCGGCGTCCCGGTGTGGGCGCTGCTCGGCGGTCTCGCGCAGCCGCGAGTGCGCGCGTACGCCAGCCTGCTGCGCTACGCCACGCCGTCGGACGTCGGCGTCGCCGCCGCGGCCGTCGTCGCGCAGGGCTTCACGGCGGTGAAGCTCCACCAGATCGACGTCGCGTCGGTCGCCGTGGCGCGTGACGCCGTCGGCGACGCGGTCGATCTCATGCTCGACACGAACTGCCCGTGGACCGTCGAGGACGCGATTCGCATCGGCCGGCAGCTCGCGCGCTACGACCTGCGCTGGCTCGAAGAACCCGTGTGGCCGCCGGAGGATTACGCGGGACTCGCGCGCGTGCGCGCCGCGCTGCCGATGCCGATCGCGACCGGTGAGAACGATTCGACGCTGTTCGGTCACGCCGCGATCGTGACGGCGGGCGCCGCCGACATTCTGCAGCCGAGCGTGACGAAGGTGGGCGGCCTCGGCGAGATGAAGAAGATCGCGGCGCTCGCGGCCGCGCACGGCGTGACGCTCGTGCCGCACTCGTACTACTTCGGTCCCGGCCTCGCCGCGACGCTGCACTTCGCGGCGTCGACGCCGGGCGTGCCGTACGTCGAGATGCCGCCGGGCGCGCTCGAAGCGCCGCTGACGCGCGAACCGATCCGCGTCGTGGACGGCCACGTGTCGGTGAGCGACCGGCCGGGTCTCGGCGCCGATCCGGATCCCGAGGTGCTCGCGCGGTATCCGTACCGCGGCGAGCACGCCCGCCCCTTTCTATTGACGTAGGGGGGAGCGACGCCGCTCGATTTTGAAACTGGGGGCCCCGACATGGCCCCCAGACCCCCAACGCTCGGAGCGCCCCGGGGAACCCGTGGCGCTCCTCGATCTCCCGCGTGCGACGCGGCGCGACGCCGCTCTTCGACGGTGCGGGCCGTCTCTTCGTCGACGCCCACGCGGTGGACGTACGCGAGATGGCCGCCGAGCCAGCCCGAGATCATGAGGATCAGACGCGGGCGGGTGCAGCGACGGCCGAGCGCAGGACGAGGCAGAGCGGAATCGTCGTCAGCACGACGAGCCCGACGATCGTGAGCGTGCCCGGCACCCCGACGAAGTCGCCGACGATGCCGTACACGGTCGGCGCAATCGCCGAGGCGCCGATCGTGAGCGTGTAGTAGAGCCCGTACGCGCGCGACCGGCGGTCGGGCTCCACGAGGTCGGCCACCGTCGCATACAGCACGGACGACGTGCCGTTCAGCGCGATGCCGAGCGGGAACAGGATCGCGAAGACGACCGACGCCGGCGCCAACACGATCGTCAGAATGCCGAGCGCCGTCGCCGCCTCGGTCAGTACGACCGTCCGGATGAGGCCGAGACGCTCGGCGAGGAAGCCGCACACGAACTTGCCGACGGCGCCGCCCGCGAAGACGATCGCGAGGGCGCCGCCGGCGGCCGCGGGCGACACACCGTGTGCGATCAGCGCGAACGGCAGGAACGTGAGCACGCCGGTGCGCGTCGCGTTGTCGATCATCCCGACGGCGGACAGGGCCTGGAAGCCGCGCAGGTCGCGAATGCCCCAGCCCGAGCGGCCATGGCCCTCCGCGCGCTCGCGCAGGACGGTCGTCACTTCGACGGCACCTTTCAGCGCAACGGCGATGACGGCGGCGCCCACGAGCCCGAGCACGCCGGCCGTCGTTGCGGCGTCCCGCCAGCCGATCGCGGCCGTCAGCGCGGCGATGCCGGCCGCCGCCGTGACTTTCCCGACGTCGCCGCTGAAGTTGTACGTGCCGAGCGCCGCGCGTCGCGCCCCCGTCTCGTAGGCCTGCGAGACCAGCGACGACGACAGCGGATGCTGGACGCCCGAGGCGGCGCCGGCGAGGACGAGGAAGACGAGGAGCGCGAGAAAACCGCCGGGGAGCCCGATCGCCGAGATCTCGTACGCCAGTGTGTCGGCCCAGCCGAGCAGGAGAAACCCGCCCGCGGTGACGGCCGTGCCCGCGACGAGGAGACGGCGTTCACCCCAGCGCTCCGCGAGAAAGCCGGCCGGCGTCTGCAGCAGCGACATCGCGCCGGTGTACGCGGTGCGGATGATCCCGACCTGCGTCAGGGACAGCGCGAGGTCGCGCTGCCACAGCGGCAGGAAGACATAGATGATGTCGGCGAAGCCGTCGTGGAGGAAGTGCGCGAGACCGGCGCTGGCGAGCGTTCGGCGGGCGCGCGTCGTCACGGCCCGATCATCCCCGACGCCCGTCGGCGCATCAAGGAATAGAATGGCGCGGCACGGAGGTGATCGCGATGCCGATCAGCATCACGCGCGTCTACACCCGCACCGGTGACGACGGCGACACCGCGCTCGTCGGCGGCCGGCGCGTGCCCAAGGACTCGCCGCGGATCGTCGCGTACGGCACGATCGACGAGCTGAACGCCGTCATCGGGCTGGCCCGCGTCTTCAACGAGGAGCGGCTGGCGGAAGGCGAGCACCACCGCTGGCTCGACGGCGTGCTGCGGCAGATCCAGAGCCGTCTCTTCGATCTCGGCAGCGAGCTCGCGACGCCCGCCGACGCCGTCTACGAGGGCATGTTCCGGGTGGGCGCGGCCGAGGTCGAGGAGCTCGAGCGCCTCATGGACGAATGCCAGGCGACGCTCGATCCGCTGAAGTCGTTCATCCTCCCCGGCGGCGGCCGCATCAGCGGCTTCCTGCACCAGGCGCGGACGGTTTGCCGGCGCGCCGAGCGCGAGATCCTCGTTCTCTCGCGCGCCGAGCCGATCGGTGACGGCCCGCTGCGCTACGTGAACCGTCTGTCCGATGCGTTCTTCGTGCTCTCGCGCTGGGTCGGCAAGCATCTCGGCGAGCGCGAGTATCTCTGGGAGCGCGGGCTCCAGAGCCACGAGCGCCGCCGCGGCGGCGACGCGCCCTCGCGCCCGGCGCAGTGAGCCCGCCGCCGCTTCGCGCGGCGGTTGGCATCACCGCGATCCTGTCGTGCGCGCTCTACCTCGCGGCGGACGCATGGGAGATCGCGAGCGGGCAGTTCCTCCTCGTCCAGCTGTGGCTCACGTATGCGGCATTCGTCGCCGTGCCGTTTTTCATGCTGGGTCTCCATGCCCTGCAGGGTTCGCGCGGAGGCGTCGCCAGTCTGACGGGCGCGGTCGCCTATGGCGTGGCGTTCGTGTTCTACGCGGGGACGGCGCTCTACGCGGTCGTCTCGGGCACCGAGGACTACGCCACGCTCGTGCGAGAGCTGGGTCTCGCGTACCCGCTGCACGGCGTGTTGACGATCGGCGGCGCCGTCCTGTTCGGCTGGAGTGTCGCGCGCGCCGGCGTGTTTCCCCGCTGGACGGGGATCGTGCTCGCAGTCGGCGGCGCGCTCGCGCTCCTGCTCTTCGCCGCGGGCGCGCCGCCCATCGCGCAAGTCGCCGGCAACACGCTGCGCAACGTCGCGTTCATCGGCATGGCGATCGCCGCGCTGCGCGCGCGCTGAGTCGTGAACGCCGGGACTACGTGCGGCGGTCGACCTTCGCGAAGAAGTCGAGCGCCGCGCGGTTCCAGGCCTCCGGCTGATCGCGGTTCGCGAAGTGGCTCGCGGGCGACAGCACGACGAGCTTCGAGCCGTGGATCTTCTTCGCGATCACCTTCATGGGGCCGAGTGACGGATCGCGGTCGCCGCCGATCAGCAGCGTCGGGATTTTGATTTCCCGGAGCCGGTCGGTGATGTAGTCCATCGCGAGGAGCGCGCGCAGCGCGTTCGCGTAGCCGATCGGCGTCAGCTTCCGGTAGTACGCGTAGAACTCGTCTTTCGCGTTCGGGTCGATCGCGAGGCGCTCGGCCACGTTCGGGTTCGCCGACATCGAGAACTCGGCCATCGCGTCCATGCCGTGCGACAGCGTGATCTCGATCGACCGGGCGCGCATGACGAGGTTCGCCGGCGACAGCGGCAGCCCGGCGGCGGACGACGAGTTCGTGATCAGCAGCGACCGCACGCGTGCCAGGTACTTCAGCGTGAAGCGCGTCGCGATGCCCGCGCCGAGCGACAGGCCGCCGACGTGCGCCGTGCGCACACCGACGTGGTCCATCACGGCCTTCATGTCGCCGACCCACCGGTCGAACGAGTAGCGCGCCGGATCCTCGGGACTGTCGGAGCGCGCGTGTCCGCGCGGCTCCCAGAGGATGAGGCGATGCCGTGCCGACAACGCGGGCACGTTCACGTCCCAGAGACCGGCGTTGCCGCCGATGCCGTACGCGAGCACGAGCGGCGTGCCCACGCCGTGTTCCTCGTAGTAGATCTTCACGCGGTCATCGGTGCGGGCGTACGGCATGCGGACTCTCCTCCGGCGCGCCTCGGGCGCGCCGCTCAGCGCGCGACGAGCGCGCTCTTCGCGATCTTGCCGGTGGCGCTGCGCGGCAGCCGGTCCAGGATGGCGACGGTGCGCGGGTACTTGTACGCGGCGAGCCGCTCGCGACACCAGGCGATGAGCTCGTCGGGCGTGGCGGCCGCGCCGGGACGCAACGCGACGAACGCGGCGACCTCCTCGCCGAGCTCGGCGTGCGCCACGCCGACGACCGCGGTCTCCGCAACGGCGGGGTGGCTGCCGAGCACGCGCTCGACTTCCGGCGGAAACACGGAATACCCGGCGCGCAGGATGCGCTCGCGCTTGCGGCCGACGATCGACACGTAGCCGTCGGCCGTCTGCACGGCGAGATCGCCGGTGCGGAACCAGCCGTCCTCGAGCACTTCGCGCGTCGCGTCCGGCGCGGCGAGATAGGCGTCCATCGCGCACGGCGTGCGGATCCAGAGCTCACCGATCGCGCCGCCCGCCGCGGCGCGTCCGTCGTCGTCGACGAGCCGGATCTCGACGCCCGGCACCGGGCGGCCGATCGAGTCGGGCAGATCGGTCGGATCGTCCGCGAGATACGAGATCGGGCGGAAGAGCTCCGTCATGCCATAGCCGCGGAGAATGCGGACGCCGGTGCGCGCGCGCCATTCCTCGGCGAGCTCCCAGGGACATGGCGCGGCGCCGGACAGCGCGATGCGAACCGACGCGAAGGCCGCGCGATCGATCGCGGGCGCGTCGAGCAGCCGCCGGAACATCGTCGCGACGCCGGGCACGACGGTCACGCGATGAGCCGTGATCGCCGCCAGCACGGCGTCGGCCGTGAAGCGCTCGAGGACCACGATGATGGCGCCCGCGAGCAGCGGCGCGAGCAGCGCGCCGTTCAACCCGAGCGAGTGCGACAGCGGCAGCGCCGCCAGCACGACGTCGTCGCGCGACAGCGCCATCACCGGGCCGGCCCACGAGCGATTCGCTTCGATCGTCGCGGCGTGTGACAGCACGGCGCCCTTCGGGCGTCCCGTCGAGCCGGACGTGTAGAGGATCAGCGCGGGTGCGGTCCCCGGCGCGATCGGCCCGTCCGCCTCGCCGGCCGGAACGTCGTCGACGACGAGGCGCGGTGCGAGGTCGTCCAGGATGTCGCGCTGGTCGTCGCGCCCGAGCAGGGGATGGAGCGGCGCGGCCGTCGCGCCGAGCCGCCAGACGGCGAGCAGCGCGATCGCGAAGCGTTCGTCGTTGCCGAGGAGAAGGGCGACGCGGTCGCCGGCCTCGACGCCGCGGTCGGCCAGGACGCGCGCGAAGCCGGCCGCGCGGCGGTCGAGCGCGGCGTACGAGACGTCGCGCGCGCTGACGAGCGCGCGGGCGGAGCCGCGCGCCTGCGCGTGCGCGGCGATCAGGTCGGCGAAGTTTTCAGTCACGCGGCCGTCATTATGCCGGACGGTCGCGCCCGAGCGGTACCGGCGGTTGTCGACACCGGTTGTCGCGCCGGCACCTTGTGTGCCACGATGCGGCCGCCCGCGCACATCCTTCGTTTCGGAGGTGCGTCGATGCCCCGTGAACCGATGCGGCACGTGGTCGTGCTCCTCCCCGGGATTCTCGGCAGCGCGCTCCAGCGGAACGGCAAGGACGTCTGGGCGGTCTCCGGCTCGGCCGCCGTGTCGGCGCTGCTCAGCCTCGGCGGCAACGTCAACGACCTGACGCTCGCCGCCGACCCGCCCGACGTGGACGATCCGGGCGACGGCGTCGTCGCGAACCGCCTGCTCTCCGACGTCCACCTGATTCCGTTCGTGTGGAAGATCGACGGCTACACGAAGGTCGCCGACTACATCAAGGCGACGTTCGAGGTGACGCCGGGACGGAACTACTTCGAGTTCCCGTACGACTGGCGCCGCGACAATCGCGTGGCGGCGCGCCGCCTGGCGAAGCAGGCGCGCGGCTGGCTGCAGAGCTGGCGCGCGCTGTCCGGCGCGCAGGATGCGAAGCTCATCCTCGTCGCGCACTCGATGGGCGGGCTCGTCTCGCGCTACTTCCTCGAAGTGCTGGACGGCTGGCGCGACACGAAGCTGCTGCTCACGTTCGGCACGCCGTACCGCGGCTCGCTCAATGCGCTGCGGACGCTCGTCGAAGGCGCGCGCAAGGGGCCGTTCGGGATCGTCGACCTGTCGGACTTCGTGCGGTCGCTGACCGCGATCTACCAGCTCCTGCCCACCTACGCGTGCTGGGACGACGGCAACCGGAAGCTGCAGCGCGTGGGTGAGGCGAGCGGCATCCCGAACGTGGACGCGGCGCGCGCGGCCGCCGCGCTCGCGTTCCACAGCGAGATCCTCGCGGCGGTGGACGCGCACGAGCAGGGGGACGAGTACGAGCGCGACCGGTACCGCATCGTTCCCGTCGTCGGCATCGAGCAGGCCACGCTCCAGTCGGCGCGCCTCGCCGGCGGCACCGTGGAATTCCTGGAGACGTACAAGGGACGTCCGATGCAGGGCGACGGCACCGTGCCGCGCGTGTCGGCCACGCCCGTGGAGCTCAGCGATTCCGGCGGCGAGATGTTCGCGGCCACGGCGCATGCGTCGCTGCAGAACGCCGATCCGGTGCTCGTGCAGGTCCATGGCGCGCTGTCGACCCTCGATCTCGCTCTCGGGACGTTCAGGAGGACGGCGGAGCCGGCGCAGCCGGTCAAGCTGAGCCTCACGCTGCAGGACGCGTACTGGCGCGACGAGCCCATCGTCGTCCGGGTGCGACCGTCGCATCCCGGCGCGCCGCCGCTGACCGCGGCCGTGGAAACGGCGACCGGTGAGCGCGTCACGAGCGCGACGCTCGTCCCACGCGCCGACGAGTCGCGCACGACGGAGTTCGCCCCGCTCGCCGAGGGGGTCTATCGCGTCGTCGTCGATGGCGGTCCGACGGTGGAGTCGATCGCGGACGTCTTCACCGTCTTCCCGCGGGTGCGGCCGTGAGCGCGCCGACCGGCTGGATCCACTGGCACCGGGGCGCGACGTGCGCGATCGTCGACGTCCGCACGTTGCTCGGCGTCGTCGCCGATCGCACGGACGTCGACTGGATCATCTTCGAGCGGCATGAAGCGTGGCGCGCCACCCCGTACTACTACGCGTTCCGCCCGCAGGAATTGCGTGACGTCATCGCGAAGCATCCCGCCGACGCTGCGCGCCCGGCGCTGGAGGCGCTGGACCTTCACGAGTGGGGCGAGAGCCCGCCGGGTGAGATGAGCTCGAACACCACCACGCACCCGATGGAGTTTCCGCCGAAGGTCGTCTCGAGCAACCGGGTCGTCGCCCGGGAGGCTGACGGCACGTGGCGGGTCGGCGACGTGCATCCCGGGCCGCCGAAGATGGCGAACGGCGGCACGCGCCGAAGCGCTCGACGCCCGGCGGGGGCGCCCGATGCGCTGGCCATGCCGACGTCCCGGAGGGCGTCCGACGACGCGCCACCGGCGGCCAGTGATCTCGGCACGATGCGCAGCACGACCGCGGGCGCCGTCCCGGCGCCGGCCGGAGGGCCGCCTCCGGCCGCCGCGCCTCCGGCACGGGTGGAGGGCCTGTTCTCCGCGGAGGCGCCGAGCGAAATCCGCGTCGACGAGGTCGCGCTCGTCGACGTCCGGCTCGAAGTCGCCGCGACGGCGAGCCCGCTCGCGCACGTCCTGCCCACGACGTTCGTGCCCGCAGAGCAGATCACCGTCATCGTCAACGTCGAGCGCGCGCTCGCCGTCGTGGGCCCGCGCCTCTTCAACCTCGACCCGCCGACGGCCGACACGCCCACGGTCGCGTCCTTTCAGGTGCGCGGCGTGAAAGCGGCGGATGCGGCCGGCATCTCGCTGATGTTTTCGCAGGGCGGCGCGACGCTGGGCGCGATCGCGTTCAAGACGAGCGTCGTGACGCAGCCGGCGCAGCCGGCGGCCATGCTCGGTGCGGCACGCGCGGTGGCCCGCCGGCCCGTGGACGACGAGGTGCTGCAGCTTCTCGTGACGGAGGAACAGCAGGGCGACTCGGTCCACTACCGGTACCTCGTGTACTGCAAGGCGCTCCGGCTGAACTACAAGGAGTACCGGTCGAAGCCCCTGCTGAAGGCGGCCGGCGCCGGGTCCGCGCCGCTCGCGTGGGTGGAGAAGATCCACGCCAAGATCGTGGAGCGGAAGCTCGAGACGCCCGAGCACTTCCAGACGTTCGCGCGCGAGCTCACGGGCAACGGCGCGGCGATGTCGCGGCAGCTCTTCGACCCCGATCTCGTCGACCTGCTGTGGAACAACCGCCAGCGCCTTCAGATCGTGCAAGTCACCTCGTGGGAGCCGTACATCCCGTGGGAGCTGGTGCGGCTCGAGAATCCCAGGACGCAGGAGGTCGACGACCGCTTTCTCGCCGAGTACGGGCTCGTGCGCACGCTGAGCGGCAACATGCCGCCCGATACGCTTGCCGCGAAGGAATGGCGCTACCTGTTCGGCGACTATCCGAACGGGTCACTTCCCAGGGTCGCGGCCGAGGCGCCGTACCTGACGAAGAAGCTGAAAGGGGTCAGCCTCCGGGCGATCGATCCGACCCCGCTCGCGCTGCTGGACGCGGTCGGCAACCCGGACTTCGACGTGCTGCACGTCTCCTGTCACGGCGAAACGTCGATGGCGAAGATGGACGAGACGGCCCTGGTGCTCACCGACGAGCGATCGGCCGGCGGCGACGTCAGCCGCGTGAAGGTGGACGCGACCACGCTCAGCGGCGCCGCGCGCCTCGCCGGCCGGCAGCCGCTCGTGTTCCTCAACGCGTGTGAGACGGGGCGCACGTCACCGAGCCTGACGGAGTGGGGTGGGTGGTCGCGCGCGTTCTTCGAGCGTGGCGCCGGCGCGTTCGTCGGCACGTCGTGGTCGGTCTACGACAAGCCGGCGGCGGCGTTCGCGCAGGCGTTCTACGAGGCGTTCCGTGCAGGGAAGACGCTCGCGGAAGCGGCGAGCGCCGCGCGCGCCGCGGCGAAGAAGTTCGGCGACGCCTCGTGGCTGGCCTACGTGGTGTACGGCGACCCGCTGGCGCGGGTGAGCACGGATGCCTGACGCCGCCCGAGGCGGCACGCTGGACTTCGACGTCAGGATCTCCCGCGCTGGTGGGGACTACGAGGCGGTCGCCGACTCACCGGTCGGTGAAGGGCGTGTGACGTTCGCGCGACCGTTCACGCCGGAAATGCTCGACGAGTTCTGGCGGAAGATCGGGCGGCCGCGCGACGTACGGCGGCGGGTCGAGGAGCCCGATCTCGTCGTCGTCAAGGAGGCCGGCCACACGCTCTTCCAGGCGGCGTTCGCCGGCACGGTCGGGGACTGCCTCACCAGGAGTATCGACCGCGCGGCGCGCGACGGCGCCACGCTCCGCATCCGCCTACGGCTGGGCGACGCTCCCGAGCTCGCGGACCTGCCGTGGGAGTACCTGTACGACAAGCAGCACGATCGGCTTCTCGGCCTGCACGTCGACACGCCGCTCGTGCGGTACCTCGATCTCCCGACGGCGATACCGACGCTGACGGTCGCGCCACCGCTCGGGATCCTGGTCGTGGCGTCGTCCCCGCGCGACGCTGCGGCCCTCAACGTCGCCCGCGAGATCGAGAACGTCCGCGAGTCCCTGGCGCGCGTGACGCCGGCCATCGCCACGATTGATTACCTCGGTCCGAACTCACCGCACCGCGCCACGCTGGACAACCTCATCGCCAGGCTGCGGCAGCCCGGGCGGTACCACGTCATCCATTTCATCGGACACGGCGGGTTCGACGCGAGCGTCGAGGGTGGATTCCTGCTGCTGGAGAACGAGCACGAGTACAAGGAGGACGTCGCCGGACACGAGCTGGCGCTGCTGTTCCAGGCCCATCGCTCGATTCGCGTCGTCGTGCTGAACGCGTGCGAGGGGGCCCGGTCGTCGCCGGCGGATCCGTTCTCTGGCGTCGCCCAGACGCTCGTGAAGGACGGCATCCCGGCGGTCGTCGCCATGCAGGCCGAGATCACCGACGAAGCGGCGATCATCTTCGCCGGCGAGTTCTACAGCACGCTCGCCGACGGGCAGACCATCGAGGCGGCCGTCGTGCGGGCGCGGGTGGCGCTCTACCTCAACCGCCGCCACGTCGAGTGGGGTACGCCCGTGCTCTATTCGCGGGCGCCCGATGGCCGCGTCTTCGACATCGAGGCGCGGCCGCCCCGCGTGAACGCGGAATCGATCGTCGCCGCCCCGACGGCGCCTGTCGTGTCGACGACGCCTTCGCGCCCGGCCGGCTGGGGCGATCGCCTGCGCCGTCTTGCGGCACGTGGCGTCGCGATTTCAGCGGTTGCGGCCGCCGTCCTGCTGACGGTGGGAGCGGGTCTAGGCTGGTATCTCTGGGACCGCCGCGCGCTCGTCGTCGAGGCATTCGACGCGAAGCCCTCGGAGGTCGTTCTCGGGCAGCCGATGGAACTCACCTGGCATGTGCCGCGTGCTACCGAGGTGCGATTCATCGGCTCGCTGGAGCCTGTGCTCCCGGACGTTCAGCCGTCCCACGGCACGCGATCGATCCAGCTCACGGAGGTCGGTGAGCACGTCATCACACTGGCTGCGAGCCGCCACGGCCGGCCCGTCTACGACGAGGTGAGGGTGAGAGTGAAGCCCATCGTGGTCCCGGCGCTGCGCGTCATCCGGATCCAGGCGGCGGTGTGGGGGAGCGACTCCGGCACCTGCACCGTGACCAAACACGTCGCCGAGCGCTGCGACGGCAACGCCGATTGCGCGGTCGTCGCGAACAACGAGCTTGGCTGCGGCGATCCCGACCCGGCGCGTCGCAAGAAACTGACCGTTGTCTGGTCGTGCCTGGCGGGTGACAAGCCGGTGGGATCGCAGCGCGAGAGGTTCGCGGAGCAGAACAGGCCGCTCGGGATTTCCTGCCTCGAGGACTGAGCGCCGCGTCACTTCGACAGGCCGAAATCCTCGAGCTTGATGCGGGTCCAGACCTCGGGCGGGACGCGATGCCGCGGCGTGTACGCGGCGAGCGACGGCTTGGCCGTCGCGTCGACGCCCCACTTCGCCGTGTAGCCGTCGTCGCGCGACGACGGGTCGAGATCGGAGCCGCGTGCGTTCGTGACGATCGTGATGTCGCGGTCCGGCTGGCAGCGCGTGCCGATGGCCCACGTCATCTGGCGGTCGTCGAAGACGTCGACGTCGTGGTCGACCACGACCACGCGCTTCATGTAGAGATCGGCGCCGAGCACTGCCATGATCGCGTTCTTCGCCTGGCCCGGGATCCGCTGCTCGATCGACACGTAGCAGGTGAACGGCGACGGCACGCGCACGGCGCGCAGCGACGGCACCATCGCGCGCACGGCGCGGTAGAGGTTCGCCTCCATGGGGATCGTCGACAGCAGCAGGTGGTCGAGGTGCGCGACCGCGATGTCCTGGAAGAAGGCGCCGCGGCGGTGCGTGATCGCGTTGACCTGCACGACCTCGCGCTGCCGCTCACCGAGGCTGTAGCCGGTGAACTCGCCGAACGGCCCTTCCGCCACGCGCTGGTGCGGCAGGATCTCGGCCTCGATCACCATCTCGGCGTGCGCGGGCACGAGCACGTCGGAGGTCTCGCACTTCACGAGCTCGAGCGGCTCGCCGAAGAGGCCACCCATGATCGCGCGCTCGTCTTCGTCGATCGATCCGATCGCGAGCGAGCCGAGCGCGATCGCCGGGTGCACGCCGATCGCGAACGCGACGGGCAGCGGCTGCGACTTCGCTTCCGCCTTGCGATGGAATTCCCAGAGGTGCTTGCCGGTCGTGAGGTGAATGGAGGTGCGGTCGCGGCCCTGGATCATCAGGCGGTTGTACGCGCAGTTCCAGATTTCATCTTCGAGATCGCGCGCGAAGGAGATCGCGGCGGTGATGTACGGTCCCGCGTCGCCCTGGTGATGCACGATCTGCGGCAGCGCGTAGAGATCGATCTCGGCGCCCTTCTTCACGACTTCCTTCACGGGGCCGGTCGAGACGACTGTCGGCGGGATCGGCTTCTCCATCGCGCGGAGGTACTTGCGCAGCATCTCGTCGGGCGGCGTGTTGATCGACGCGGCGAGGCGCGACCGGCTCGCGTGGAGATTCGTGAGCACCGGAAAGCTGGTGCCGCGCACGTTCTCGAAGACGAGCACGGGGCGCCGCTTGCCTTCGCGGTCGAGCTTGGCGGCGAGGGCGGTGATCTCGTACGCGGGATTGACCTCGCGCGAGACGATCACGAGATCGTCCGGCTTCTTGCGCTTCACGAGATCGAGAAAGCTCCGCAGATCCTGGCCCATGCGTGGTTCCCCTCCGGTGTGCCGAACGATTCGCGGCCGCCATTATGCCGGACGGCTGCGCCGGAGGGTACCTGCGGGACCTGTCTACATCTGGACACACTTGAACGGGGCGAGTGCGTCGGTTAGACATAGCCCGTGGCCTCGCCGGAGTACGGTCAGCTCGTCGAGTTCCTGGGACGCCAGTTCACGGTGATCGAGCATCGCTTCACGGCGATCGATCGGCGATTCGACGCCATCGAACGCCAGCTCACCGAACTGCGTCAGGAGATGCTCGGGCACTTCGACGAGCTCTACCGGCGGCTCGAGCGGCTGGAACAGGAGTACCAGGCGATCACGCAGGCGCTCCGCCGGGTCGAGGCGGGACTCGCCGGCGAACGCGGCCGGCGAGAGATCCTGGAGCGCGATCTCGCCGAGCTGAAGCAACAGGTCGCCGCGCTCCAGTCCCGGATCGGAGAGATCGAGCAGCGCCTCGCACGATAGCTCCGCCGTCGGCGACCCGCCGTGCGGACTCTACGCGTCGAGCCCGGCCATCTCCCGCGCGAGGCGCTTCATCTCGTCGTAATCGGTGAGGCGCTGGACCATGATCTTCTGCGCCTGCACCGGCCCGGCGCCGTGCCAGGTGCCGACGCCGTGCAGCCCGGCTGTCCAGTGCTGGAGCAGCTTCGTCACCTTCAGGATCTGCTCGGCGGAGGCGTCGGACCCGAACCCGTAGTACTTCTCGATGTACGCGCGCGTCTCCGGGTTCCGGAGCTCCTTGAGGCTCGGCATCGTCACGACCATGCCGCCGCCGATGTCGCCGGCGAGCGCCATCATCCGCCAGAACGCGTTGCAGACGTTCAGCTTCGAGACGTTGCCGAGCAGATCGTCGGGGAACCACACGCCCGAGCCGGCGACCGCTTCCTTGCCTTCGAGCGCAGCCGCCTTCGAGCACGCGCGCACCGTCTCGAGCAGCGTGACCATCTCCGTCATCTGGTCGTTGATGTGCGTCGCGTGCTCCAGACCCTTGTACTCCTGGATGAGGCGCGCCGCGCCGATCAGGACCTTGCCGAACCCGACCTTGCACGACCCGCCGCACACCATGCGATGAAGCTGCGCGAAGCGCGTGACGAGCCGGCCGGCGTACTTCGTCTCGCCGCACAGGAACACGTGCTCCCATGGGACGAAGACGTGATCGAAGACGACCAGCGACGTCTCGCGCTGGCCGAAGCGCGGGTTGCCGAGCTCCCACGCCTCGTCCGCCAGCATGCGCTCCGCGGCGTGCGGTCCGTACTGGCAGACGTACGTCATACCTTCGGCGCCGTTCGGAACGGCGAATGCGACGGCGTACGCCTCCTCGCCCGGACGCCGCGCGCCGGACGGCATGACGAGCGTCCAGTCGCAGGCGTACGCGCCGGAGATGTTGATCTTGGCGCCGTTGACGACGATGCCGTGCCGGTTCTGCTCGACGACGTGCAGCGCGAGGTCCGGATCCTTCCACTCGCCGATCTTCTGATCGCGCGGACCGCGCGGCTCGGTCATCGCGCCGGCGACGCTCAGGTCCTCGTCCTGCACGTGCCGGAGGAAGTCGGTGAACCGCGCGTGATACGGCGTGCCGAGATCGCGATCGATCTCGAACGTCGTGGCCGCGAGCGTGTTGAGCGCGTCGCAGCCGACGCAGCGGTAGATGCACGTCCCGAGGTGACAGGCGGCGTAGAGCCCGGCCGCGGCGCGCTGGACGAGATCCTCGGCGCTGCGGTTGAGCGTCGTGTAGAGGTTGCAGGGCTCCCCGGTGAGATGGCTCGGCCGCGTCAGGACCTTGCCGGCTTCGGGCTGAAGCGCCCACTCGTAGCTCGCGATGTTCGCCTCGACGACCGTCCGGGTGACCGGGTGGGTGGTGATGTCGTCGATGAGCTTGCCGTCCATGAAGACGCGCGGCTTCATCGCCTGCGCGCGCTGCCGATAGGCGTCCGGACTCTTCAGGGCCATGCATCCACAAGAACCGGACCGTTGACCTGTGGCAACCAGGCGAACGCGTCATTCACGTGGTGCGTCTGGCGAAGGACCGGGCGTCGTCCGTGCTCTTCTCGATCGTCGCCTCTCATCCGAGGTCGACGACGAGATTGAGGGGCTGGTCGACGGTCCCTCCGCCGAGTCCGTCGCGGACGAGCGAAGGGATTATCCGTGTCGGACGGCGACATGTCTGTGGCGCAAACGTCTCAGAGTGGTGAGTCAGTCCCGCCCGAGATGAAGTAGACCGTCTGACATGGACGCTGGTTGTCGCGCCTCATGGCCGCTCGCGAGGGCGCGTCATATCATGCCGCCCCGAGCTGAACGACTCGGCGAAGTCGGCGGGAGGGCGAGGATGCGGTTCACGGTGAACGGAGGCCTCACGGACGTCGCTGCCGTGCGGTCGGACACGGCCCTCGACGTCCTCCGTGACCGCCTCGGCCTGACCGGCGTCAAGAACGGCTGCGCGCAGGGCGAATGCGGTTGCTGCACGATCCTGGTGGACGGCGAGGCGACCAAGGCCTGTCTCACCTCCGCGAAGCGGCTCTCCGGCCGAACGGTGACGACGATCGAGGGCCTCGCGCCCGCCGATGCGCCTCATCCCCTCCAGCAGGCGTTCGTCGAGATCGGCGCCGTGCAGTGCGGGTACTGCACGCCCGGTCAGATCCTGACGGCGAAGGCGCTGCTCGACAGGAACCCGGCGCCGACGCGTGCGGACGTCACCGCGGCGCTCTCGCCGGTGCTGTGCCGGTGTACCGGCTACGTGAAGAGAAGTCAGAAGAACGGGCCGGTCGTGCCCACCTGAAGATCTCCGACGGCCCGCCGGATTTTTCGAACAAGGTCGCGAGCGGGAGCGCCGACTGCTTCCTCGCCCTGGACCTCCTCGTCGCGACGGCGCCCGCCAACCTCGATCGCGCACGGCCCGAGCGGACCGTGGCCGTCATCTCGACCAGCGAGGTCGCGACGGGCGCGATGGTCGCATCGCCCGACGTCCGGTTCCCCGATCGCGGGGGGCTGCTCGCGACGCTGAACCGCGTCACGCGCAAGGACGACAACGTCGTCCTCGACGCGGTGGCTGTCGCCGAGGCGCTCTTCGACAACCACATGATGGCCAACCCGATCATGCTGGGCGCCGCCTACCAGGCCGGCGCCATCCCGGTGTCCGCGGCCGCGATCGAGCAGGCGTTCGCGCTGAACGGCGTCGCCGTCGAGGCGAACACGCAGGCGTTCCGCGCCGGCCGCCGTGCCGTGGCCGACCCGGCGTGGGCCGCGACGCTCCGCCGTCCGCGCCTCGGCGCTGCGGAGTCCGCGCCGGTGGTCAGTGACGAGGCGCGGCGGCTCATCGACACATGCCACGCGAGCGCCGGCCTGCGCGCGCTGCTCGAGCGGCGCGTGCCCGAGCTGATCGCCTACCAGGACGCCGGCTACGCGCGCCGGTACGTCGAGTTCGTGGGACGCGTGGCCGCGGCCGAGCGCGCGGCCATGCCCGGCGAGACGCGCCTCGCCGAGACGGTCGCTCGCTACCTCTTCAAGCTCATGGCGTACAAGGACGAGTACGAGGTGGCCCGCCTGCATGTCGGCGCGCGACTCGCGGAAGCGCTCGGGCGGGAGTACCCGGACGGCGTCGCCCTCCGGTATCACCTGAAACCGCCGCTGCTCCATGCGCTCGGACTCCGACGCAAGCTCGCGGTCGGCCGGTGGATCGAACCGCTGTTCGGCGTGCTGGTCCGGCTGCGGGGGCTGCGCGGGACCGCGTTCGATCCGTTCGGCTACGCCCGCGTGCGGCGGATCGAGCGCGCGTTGATCGCCGAGTACCGAGGGCTCGTCGACCGCGCGCTCGTGGCGCTTGCACCGGACGCGTACGAGCGCGCGGTCGCGCTCGCGAGCCTGCCCGACGTGATTCGCGGCTACGAGGACGTCAAGCTACGGGCGGTGGCGCGATTCCGCGAGGAGGCGAGCGCGCTCGGGTTCGGGCCCGACGCCCGTCAGAGATAGGCGGCGTGGCCTCGCGGGATATCTCGTCAACCTCGCGGAATCGCGAGATTGTCCGCGACATCGAAAGCCCGAGCGCCTTGATATACAGAACTACGCAGTCTGATAACCCACTTTCCGCACGTCGCGGCCGAGATTTCTCCCCCCACCCTGCCGCCTGGCGTCAGACGTTCATAAACGCTTTCGGGGAGATGCCGAGGAGGCCGACGAGGCTGCGCTGGAGGTCGGTCAACTCGGGATCAAATCGTTGGACCACACGACCGGCCTTGTACAGCAGGTGGCGTTGGAGGGGCGCGAACGTCTCGAGGATCCGGTCCGTCGAGGGGGCCTTGCAGTCGCGATCCTCGGGATAGAGCGGTAACTCCGCGATCCCGCGCCGCGCCATCGCGCGCCGCACCTCGCGCTCGAGGAGCGCATGCACGAGGAGCGCGACGAAATGCAGGGCCAGGACGGCCTCAATTCGGCTGATGCTCTTGAGGTACATGGGCGTGGCCGCTTCGACGTTCTTGAGCAGGTCGTGACGCTTCTCCACCAGCGGCTGCTTGGTCTTGTAAGCGTCGAGAATCGCGGCGGCGGTGAGGTCAGGATCGTTGGTGAGGAGCGGGAAGAGTCCATCGGTGCGGGCGTCATAATCGAGCTCGGCTTCCCGGCGCTCCCAGGTGAGGCGGAAGCGCCGTTTGAGGCGCCGCCGCCAGCGCGTGTTCTTGCCCGGCCGGCCGCGCGTTTCCTGGCGGAACACGGCTTCCTCGACGGTGTCCACCTGGTACGCCACCCATCGCGCGGCACCGGTCGTCGCGAGGAGGTCGTCGACGGCTCCGGCGACTTTGGCCTGGGTGCCGAAGCGCGGGCGCGGCCCCTGGAGCCGGGCGGCTAATTCCTCCAGCTGCTTCCAGGCCTTCTGGAGCGCATCGCGGCGGGCCTGGGCGTCACGCTCCTGCTTGTGGGAGCTTTCGTACCAGACCAGGTGGAACCCGTCGGCGTCGGGGATCGGCGACGGGATCGCCCGGAAGACGTCCGGCGGGCCGTCCTTCCACCGGGGGTGGGGCTTCTGGGCCACCTCCTCCCACGCCGCCGTCCACGCCGCCGTGTGCGTCTGGAGCCAGGCCTTGAAGAGCGCGTCCTCCTTGCGGGTGCGCGGCAGCACGGTGATGAAGCGACCCCCGTGCTCGTGGATATGCTTAAGCGTCTCGCGCGTGCAGAGCTTGCTGTCGGCGACATAGAGGAAGTTCGCGGAGCCCACCAAGGCCCGAAGCACCTCCCACGTCTCGCGGTGGGTGGTGCTGTCTTCCGTATCGCCATCGGCCACCTTGACGTGGACGGGCACGGCACCGTCGGCACTGACCGTGAGGATCCACAGGAGCGGTTTGAGATCGGGGCGGTGGTCCTTGTTGTGGCCGAACGTGACGACCAGCGTGGGTCGGCCCCGGACCAAGCGACCCGTGGCGTCCGCGTATTCGCCGTGGAGGGTCAGGCTCGTCGAGTCGTTGTGCAGCTGCTCGAGCGAGACCTGGAACTCCTTGACCATGTGGACCACGAGGGCGGCCAGCAGCGCGCGCGGGTCGGCGTCGAACAGCCGATCCAAGGCGCGGCCCACGCGATCGTCGTTGAGCAGGGCGACCTGCTCAGGGAGCAGCCCCAGGAGCGCGGGGACCCAGCCGCGCGCCCATTCGCCCAGGCCGTAGAGCGGGGCGCGGGCCAGGACGAGGTTGCGCGTGAGGACGCCGAGGGCTGTGCTCGGCGGCAATTGCGCCCGGGGATCGGGCGGGGGCAGATGCCGCTGGAGGAGGTCGTCGAATCGGAGGCGCCGCAGGATGTGGTTCACGAGGGGGAGACCGCCGAGGGTGTGCGAGACGAGCGTGAAGCCGCCGGGCTCAGTCATCCGCGCGTCCTCCTGCGCTACGGGCTTGACAGCCTCGAAGGCTAGCAGTATATAAACTGCTAGATCGAGATCAGTCAAGGAATTTCGATGGCGACAGACGGCACGACCGATCAGACGCGCTACGCCGCGCTCAAGCGCACGGTCCTCACCCTGGGCCCGATCCGGCGCGGCAGCCTCGTCCGTCGCTTCATGCCGTGCGGCAAGCCCGGCTGTTGCTGCCAAGCCTCGCCGCCCGAACTCCACGGCCCGTACTATCAGTGGACCAGGAAGATCCGAGGCAAGACCGTGACGGTCCGCCTCACGCGGGAGGAGGCGCGCCTCTTCGAGGAGTGGATCTCAAACGGTCGTCAACTCGACCGGATCCTGGCCCAGATGGAGGCCGTCTCTCTCCGCATCACGGAGCGGCTGATGAAGCAGCAACGGAAAGCCTGACGCGCAACGGATGGGGGGAGAAATCTCGGCCGTGACCTGCGGAAAGTGGGTGATAACGCAGTTCAAGATAGATATAGTTCGCCGAACCAGAGATCGCTGAGCGTGGCGTCGTAGAATGAGGCGTGCCCATTTCCGAGGTCTTGTGGCCCGAAGATCGCGTCGACCACATCGCCCGGCATGGCGTTACGCCAGAGGAGTTTGAGCAGGTGTGTTTTGGGCTGCCGCTCGTCCTGCGCGCGAAGGCGATCGGACAGAATCCAGTGTACTACCTGCTTGGCGAGACTGACGCTGGCCGTCCTCTTTTCTGCGTCGTGATCGAGTTTCCTGGCAGCAAAGCATACCCGGTGACCGCGCGTGATATGACCCCGAAGGAGAAGCGGCGCTACGCCGAGTGGAAGAAGCGATGATGCCCAAGATGCCAAAGACCGACTCGATTCAAGAGCTCGCTACGTTTTGGCAAACTCACGACGTGACCGACTTCGAGGATGAACTTGAGGAAGTTCCCGGCCCGGTATTTCAACGCTCGCATGTTGTGGGCGTTCCCCTGACCGGAGATGAGCATCAGGCCGTCAGGGATGCCGCGGCCTCGCGCGGCATCGACGAGGCCGCATTGATTCACGAGTGGATCAAGGAAAGGCTCCACCACGAGTAGCGGTCGTCGAACAAGCGCATTCAGCTGACGGCGCGCTGGGCGCGCCGCGGCTGATGCGCAGCGTTCGCCAGACGAGGGCTGACAGGACGAATCTGTGGCTGAAGGGGTAGCATCGGGAGGTGCCCAGCGTCTACGTGTGCACGCCGGATGAACTCATGGGAGGAAGTGATGACTGAACCCCAGAAGCAGCAGGACTGGCGTGACCCCATCGTCGCAGAGATCCGACGCACGCGTGAGGAACTCTTCGCGGCTGCCGGATACGATATCCATGAGTTCTGCCGACGGCTCCGTGAGAAGCAGGCTGCGTCGGGACACCCCGTTGTGACGCGTCCGGCCAGCGCGAAGTCGGATACGCCCGGTGAGGCCGCATGAGCGGTACTCGTCCATGTCGGCTGTCGAACTTCCGGATGCAGGCGACCGCGGCTCGCTTCGCTCGCAGCGGCGCCTGATCCGGAGCGTTATCCGCAGGAAGGTGGGAACCCGGCATCGAAACCACAGTGATTGGCTGGGCGCAGGAGACAGGATAGAGACATCTTGGGACCCTACACGGTGCGGTACCCGAGTTCAATCGTCCACAACATGAAACAGATCAGACGCGTCTCGTAGTAACTGGTCCCGGAGCGAGCAGCCGTCGACATGTCGCCCAACCTCAGCTTAAAGCTGCCGGCGCCTTGGCGCCGCAGCTTAAGCTCGCGTTCGCCGCACCAAGCCCAGGAACGCGCTGAGGTACCATCCAGTTCTGGAGGGCGACGATGATCCGTACCGTTGAAGCCGTGGTCGACGCGAGCGGGAACGTTCGCCTGCTCGAGGACGTCCAATTGCCCGGGCCGCGTCGGGCACTCGTCACGATCCTTGAGGATGCACCCAGAAGCGAGGAGACCACGCTGCTGAGCGAGCGTGCACTCGCGGACTGGAGCCGGCCTGAGGAAGACGCGGCGTGGTCGCACCTTCAGCCGGCGGGATAGTTCTCGTTCCGTTCCTGTTCTCCGATCTCTCGCAGGCGAAGCTTCGGCCGGCCGTGGCCCTTGCGGACGCCGGCCGCGGCGACTGGATCCTCTGCCAAGTGACCAGCAACCCCTACGGCGACCCGCGTGCCGTTCACCTGACCGCATCGAGCTTCAGTTCTGGCTCGCTACGGTCGGACTGCTCACACGCCCACTGCCGCGAATGGAGCGTTGCTTGACGGGACGTCCGTATGAACTTTTGGGCGTACAGAAGGAGGGACGTCGATGCTCAAGGCCTCCGACATCATCCCGGTGACCGATCTTCGGCAGGATGCCGCCGCGGCTCTGAAGCGGGTGCGCGCCACGAAGCAGCCTCACGAGCGGCAGATCCTCCTGCTGCTGGCCCGCGGCGAACGCGAGAGTCGAGCGGGAAAGGGGCATGATCTCGACAAAGTTCTGGGGGAGGCTGATCGTCTGCTCGCCGATGCGTGAGGGCGCGGGAAGCCGTTTCCCGCGTCGGGTCGTGTCCTCCCCGAATTTCCCGATCTTCCCTATCGCGAGGTCATTCCAGAGGAGCCGGGTCGTAGCGGCTGACATGGCACGGGAGCGACCGAAGAGCCTCCGAACGGACGGTCATCGCGTCGCTCAGTAGGGCAGGCTCTCCCGGCCCATCAGCTCGCGGGCCACGATGACCTTCATCACCTCGGCCGTCCCGTCGCCGATCTCGAGCCCGACGACATCGCGGAGGCGCTGCGCGAAGGGCAGCTCGTCCGTGTAGCCGTAGTGGCCGTGGAGCAGCAGGCACTGGTGGATCGCCTCCACGGCGAGCCGCGGCACCCACCACTTCGCCATCGCGCCCTCCTTCGTGTGCCGCTCGCCGTGGTCGGCGAGCCAGAGCGCCCGATAGCAGAGCCACCGCGCGGCCTCGAGGTGGGTGGCGGCCTCGGCGAGCGGGAAGGACACGCCCTCGAAGCGGGCGAGCGCACGGCCGAACGCGTGGCGCTCCTTCACGTACGCGAGCGTCTCCTCGAGTGACTGCGCCGCCGCCCCGAGGCACGCGAGCGCGATGATGACCCGGTTGTAGTCGAAGCCTCGCATCACCGAGTAGAACCCGGCCCCCTCCGCGCCGAGCCGGTGGGAGTCGGGCACGCGCACGTGGTCGAAGGTGAGGACCGCCCGCGGGGTGCCGTGGGACCCCATGTCGCGAAGGGCGCCACGCGTGACGCCGGCCGCGTCGAGCGGGACCAGGAAGGCGGTGATGCCGCGCGCGCGAGGCGCGTCGCCCGAGCGTGCGAAGAGGATCGCAGCCTGCGCCACCGTCCCCAGCGTGATCCCCGACTTCTCGCCGGTGATCACGTAGTGGTCGCCGTCGCGCGCGGCGCGACAGGCCAGCCTCGCCGCGTCCGATCCCCCGCCGGGCTCGGTCAGCGCGAGCGCGATCACCGTGTCGCCCCGCGCGGTCGGCGGCAGCCAGCGCGCCTTCACCTCCGGGCTCGCGCTCGCGCCCAGGATCTCCCCCGCGAGCCCGGCGAGCTGGATCACGTTCGTGAGGCTGAAGTCGCCCCGCGCCACTTCCTCCGTCGCCAGGCCCATCGAGACGAAGTCGGCCTCCAGCCCGCCATACGCGATCGGCGTCCTGAAGCCGAGCAGGCCGAGCGCGCCCAGCCGGCGGCACACGTCCCACGGGAACTCGTGCGTCCGGTCCCATCCGGCGGAGCGCGGCGCGAGCTCCTTTCGCGCGAACGCGCGGACCGTGCGAACCAGCGTGTCCTGCTCGGGCGTGAGCGCGAAGTCCATCGCGTCAGCCCCTCGCCTTCATCGCATCAGGTCGGCCTCCCGTGCGGCGCTCCGCGGCGCCCGCAGGCATGAGTAACGCGGACCCTATCGGACCGGACGATGGCGATCAAGCGCGATACACGGGCGCTAGCGCATCTGCACTAGCTTTCGGCCGCGTTCTCAGACCTGCAGCGTCGGATCGAGCACGTCGCGCAGCCAGTCGCCGAGGAAGTTCAACGCGAGCAGCGTGACGAGGAGCGTTCCGCCCGGGACCGCGACCAGCCACCAGGCCTGGCTCAGCCGATTGCGCGACTCGCTGATCATTCCACCCCACGTGGGAGTCCCGACCGGCAGGCCGAGCCCGAGGAAGCTCAGCGACGACTCGGTGATGATCATCTGCGCCGCCGCGAAGCTCGCCACGACGAGCACCGGGACGAGCACGTTCGGGAGGATGTAGCGGATGACGACGTGGAGCTCGGTGGCGCCGATCGCTCGCGCCGCCTGGACGAAGTCGAGCTCGCGTAGCTTGAGCACCTCGGCGCGCGCCACGCGCGTGTAGATCACCCAGCCGACGATCCCGAGCGTGAAGATCACGGTGCCGAGTCCCGGCGTCAGGACGGCGACGACGGCGATGGCCATGACGAGCGGTGGGAAGGACATCTGGACGTCCACCACGCGCATGATCACGCCCCCGACCCAGCCGCGATAGAGCCCGGCGGCGATCCCGAGCGTGGTGCCGATCGCGCCCGCCACGAGCACGCTGAGCACGCCGATCATCAGCGAGTTCCGGCTGCCGCCGAGCAGGCGCGCGAGCACGTCGCGGCCGAGCTCGTCGGTGCCGAGCAGGTGCAGCGTCCCCGTACCGTCGCGCCAGCCCGGCGGCTGCAGGCGTCCCAGCAAATCCTGATGGTCCGGCGACGGCGCGAACGGAGGACCCGCGATCGCGGCGCCGATGACGAGCAGCAGGAGACACGAGCCGACGATCCCGCGCAGGTCTCGCCGCGCGCGGCCCGCGGCACGTCGATCAATCACGCCCGATCCTCGGATCGAGCACCGCGTACGTCAGATCGATCAAGAGGTTGACCCACGTCACGAGGAACGCGGTGATGAGGATCGCGCCCTGGGCGAGCGGGAAGTCACGGACGAGCACGGCCCGGACCAGCAGCTGGCCGAGGCCCGGGATGCCGAACACCGTCTCGGTGACGACGACGCCGCCGAGCAGCGCGGCGAACGTCGCGCCCGCGATCGTGACGACGGGGATCGCGGCGTTCTTGAGCGCGTGCGCGTAGACCACGCCGAGCGGGTGCAGGCCCTTGGCGTGCGCCGTCCGGATGTAGTCCTTGCCGAGCACCTCGAGCATCGCGGCCCGTGTCATTCGCGCGATCCGGCCCACGACGAACAGCGTCAGCGTGCCCACCGGCAGCACCATCGACGGCGCGCCGCCCCAGCCGGACGTCGGGAACCAGCGCAGGTGCACGGCGAACAGCAGCACGGCGACGATCGCCGTCAGGAAGACCGGCGAGCACTGTCCGGTGACGGCGAGGACCATGGTGAGGTGATCGAGCGCGGAGTTCCGCCGGACGCTCGCCACGACGCCCAGCACGACGCCGAGCGCCGTCGCGAGCACGGTGGCGAGCGCGGTGAGTGCGAGCGTCGGGCCGAGCGCGTTCAGCACGAGCCCGACGACGGGCTGCTCGTAGCGGAACGAGACACCGAGGTCGCCGCGGGCGATCCGCGACACGTAGCGGACGTACTGGACCCAGAGCGGCGCGTCGAGGCCGAGCGACCGGCGGACCGTCGCGACGTCCTCTTCGCTGGCGGCATCACCGACGAAGAGCGCGATCGGGTCGCCGGACAGCCGGATGATCCCGAACATCACCGTCGCCGCGCCGAGCATGACGAGCGCGGCGAAGGCGCCACGGCGCAGCAGGTACGGGATCACCCGCGCATCAAGCGATCGCTCAGCTGGCCGATACCGTCACCGACCGATCTGCACCTGCGTCAGATCGACGGTGTAGTCGGCCTGGAACTTCAGCCCCTTCACCTTCGGCGACGCGGCGATCACGAGCGGGATCTGGTGCAGGAACAGCGCCGGCGCCTGGTCGCGGATGTACTCGGCGAAGCGCTCGAGCGCCGCGCGCCGCTCGTTGACGTCGAGCGCGGTCACCTGCTTGCGGTACAGCTCGTCGAACGTCGCGTCGCCGAACCACTGCCGCGTGCTGGGGTCGTTCGTGAAGTGGACGGACGCGAACGTGTGGTCCATCGACGGCAGGTAGTTCACGCCGATGATCCAGATCGGGTCGAGCTTGAACTTCAGGAATCGATCCGTCCAGGCGTTGGCCTCGAGGAGATTCAGCTCGACCTCGATCCCGACCTGCCGCAGGTACTGGGCGACGGCCTGCGAGATCTCCTTGTCCTGGGGATACCGCTCGTTCGTGCCGCTCATCTTGACCTTGAAGCCGTTCGGATACCCGGCCTCCTTCAGCAACGCCCGCGCCTTGGCGACGTCGTACGGGTACGCCTTCACCTTGCCGGTGTAGCCGAAGCCGTCCGGCCCGACGACCTGCCCCTCGAGCTTCCGGGCCATGCCCTTCGTGAACGCCTTGATGATCGCGTCCTTGTCGACCGCGTAGTTGATCGCCTGCCGCACGAGCTTGTTCTTCAGCGGCTCGATCGTGGTCTTCGGCTGCGCGAGGACGAAGAGGTACGCCTGCCCGATGTGCACGGGGAACACGTTCAGCCCGGCCGCCTTCACCTGCTCGATGTTCTCGGGAGGCACGTGATAGGCGACGTCCACGTCGCCCGCCTGAAGCGCCGCAATGCGCGTCGCGGTCTCGGGCAGCATGCGGAACGTCACGCCGGCGAGGCCGGGCTTCGATCCCCAGTACCCGTCGTGACGCTCCATGCGGACCTCGGCGTCCGGCGTGAACCGGACGACGCGAAATGGGCCCGTCCCGACGGGCGCGGTCGTAAAGCCTTGCGGGCCGACCTTCTGGTAGTACTGCGGTGGCAACATCAGGACGGCCATCAGGTTGCCGATCAGGCTCGCGAACGGCTGCCGCGTCCTGAGCGTGACGGTGTGCTCGTTCACGATCTCGACGGCGACGATCGGCTTGACGCGCGCCGCGTACACCGAGTTCTTCGGGTCCTGCGCGCGATCGATGTTCCACTTCACGACCTCGGCGTTGAACGGCTCGCCGTCGTGGAACTTCACCCCTTTGCGGAGCGTGAACTGCCACGTCGTGTCGTTCAGGAGCTTCCACGACTCCGCGAGCACCGGCACCGGGCGTCCCGACTCGTCGGGCTTCGTCAGCCCCTCGAACGCCAGGCGGTAGACCGGCAACATCTGTCCGGCCGGATCGCGGTGCGGATCCAGGTTCTTCGGGATCGCGGGCATCGTGATGCGCAGCGCCTCGGCCGCGACGGCCTCCGGCGGACCGGCGACGACTCCAATCAGCGCGAACCATGCGACGAATGCGATGACGATGCGTGTCATGCCGTGCCTCCACCAGTCGGTTGCCCGTGAACTGCTCGCCCGTGCCGCCGTCGCAGCTCCTCGGTCGCGGCGGCGTCGACGACGCGGCGCTCCGTGTCGATCACCACACCGTAGTCGGACCGCGCGCGCTCGACGGACACGCGTCCGTCCCGCACGTCGCGCAGGACGCGCTCGGGGTCGCGCTCGAAGGGATCTCCGTAGCCGCCGCCCCCCGGCATCTCGACGATCACCTCTTCGTCCGGCTCCAGGATGTGGTAGCCCATCGAGTGCAGCTCGCGGCCGGTGGTCGTGCGCATCACGAGCGGCGCCGCCGCGCCGCCGCCGAGCAACCCGCGCGGCGGAAACTTCGCGCGGTTGAACCGGCAGGGAAAGTGCCAGCGCTTGTCGGTCTCGACGGCGGCATGGATGACCTGGCCGAGCCCGCCCCGCGCACGACCGGCGCCCGCGGAGTCCGTCCGCAGCTCCTTTCGCCGGATGAAGAGCGGAGCGGTCGTCTCCATGATCTCGACGGGCGTGCCGCGGATCCCGGACGGAAACGCCGTGGCCGGAAGCCCGTCGCGCTCGGCGCGCGCGCCCATGCCGCCCGCGTTCATGAAATTGACGTTGAAGAGCTGTCCGTCGCGCGTCTCGCCGCGGAACGTCAGCGAGAACAGGCTGGTCGCGCCCTCGGCGAGCACGCGCTCCGGCATCGGCTGCGCGAGCGCCCCGATGACGCACATGGCGCCCAGATGTCCGATCATGGCGCGCGCCGCGACCGGGGCCGGGTACTTGGGATTGAAGATCGACCCGACCGGGGCGACGACGCGGATCGGACGGAAGCTGCCCTCGTTGTTCGGGATGTCGGGCGCGAGGACCGTCTTGAGCGCATACGTCGTGTACGCGGTGATGTAGCCGAGCGGCACGTTGATGCCCCAGCGGCTCTGGGGCGAGCTGCCGGCGAAGTCGGCCTCGACCTCGTCGTCGCGCACCGTGAGGCGACAGCGCACGGTGAGCGGCTGGTCGTAGCCGTCGACCGTCATCTCGTGCTCGTACACGCCGGCCGGCGCCTCGCGGATCGCCTGGCGCATCGCCGCTTCGGTCCGTTCGATGATCGCGCGCCCGAGGGCCTCGATGTCCGGCAGCGCGAACTCGTCGAGTAGCGCCGCGAGCCGCTTCACGCCGGTGTCGTTGGCCACGACCATCGCGTGCAGGTCGCCGAAGAGCAGATCGGGCCGGCGCACGTTCCCGCGGATGATGCGCACCAGCTCCTCGTTCGACCGGCCGCGATCGTAGAGCTTCGTGTACGGGATGTAGAGGCCCTCCTCGTACACGTCGAAGGCCTCGGTTCCGAGGCCGCGCCCACCGATGTCGGCCACGTGGCAGCAGTTGGCGAAGAGCCCGACGACGCGGTCGCGGTGGAAGATCGGGGTGACGAGCGTGATGTCGTTGAGGTGCCCGGAGATCTCGTACGGGTGGTTGCCGATCAGCACGTCGCCGGGAGCGAGCGTCTCGACCGGAAACTGCTCCACGAACCGCCGCGCGCCCCGGGCCATCGTGTTGATGTGTCCCGGTGTGCCGGTCACGGCCTGGGCGATCATGTTCGCCCCGAGGTCGAACACGCCCGCGGACAGGTCGCCGGCGTCGGAGATGATCCCGGACAGCGCCGTCCGCATGAGCGTTCGCGCCTGCTCCTCGACGACGCCGATGAGCCGGCTCCACAGCACCTCGAGCGTGATCGGATCGAACGTGACACTCATCAGCGCGTCCTCTGGAGCACGAGGTTGAAGGAGTCGTCGACGCGAACGTCGAAGCCCGGCGTGACCACGGCGGTCGACTCGCGCTCCTCGACGATCGCCGGCCCCGCGATGCGCGCGCCCGTCGCGAGCCGGTCGCGGTCGTAGACCGGCACGCTCTCGTAGGCGCCGCGGAGGAAGACGTCGCGTCGCTTCTTCGGCACGGGCGCGCCGGCGCCTGGGTCTCCGGCGAGCCGCCACCGCGGCACGGCAGGATCCGGCCCCGAGACCGTGAGCCGCCACGTCACCACCTCGATGCCGAGCTCGGGGTTCGTGCGCTGGTAGAGCTGCCGATACGTAGCCTCGAACCGGCGCGCGATCGTGGCCACCGGGCTCTCGCCGGGCGTCTCGCGGGAGGTGGACGTCTCCGCGGCCGCGTCGAGAGGCAGCGAGACCTGGATCTCGGACGTCTGGCCGCGGTAGCGCATGTCCGCGTGGAGATCGACGCGGATCGACTCCGGCGGCACACCGTTGTCCGTCAACATCGTCACGCTCTCGCGCTTCATCTCGTCGACGAGCGCGCGGATCACACGCCAGTCGACGTCGTCGAGCGCGCGCGTGTCGCTCCGGACCGTGCTGAACGACAGCGGCGCGGCCAGCATGCCGAACGCGGACGCGACGCCGGCGCCGGGCGGCACGATGACCTGCTCGAGACCGAGGATCTCCGCGACGTGGCACGCGTGCACGGGACCCGCGCCGCCGAACGCGAAGAGGCTGTAGCCGTGGACGTCGCGCCCCCGCTCGATCGCATGGATCCTGGCCGCGCTCGCCATGTTCTCGTTGACGACCCGGTGGATGCCGGCGGCCGCGGTCACGAGGTCGACGCCGAGCGGGCCGGTCAGGTGCTTCTCGACGGCCGCGCGCGCCGCGTCGCGATCGAGCCGCATGTCGCCGCCGAGAAAAAAGTCGGCGTCGAGATAGCCGAGCAGCAGGTCCGCGTCCGTGACGGTCGGCATCTGTCCGCCGATCCCATAGCAGGCGGGGCCGGGATCGGAGCCGGCGCTGTCGGGTCCCACCTTGAGCAGCCCCATGCGGTTGACTCGCGCGATGCTCCCGCCGCCGGCGCCGATCTCGATCATTTCGATGACGGGCGACTTCACCGGCAGACCGCTGCCGCGTTTGAAGCGGTCGATGCGCGCGACCTCGAACTCGCGCGTCCGCTCGGGACGTCCGTCCTCCACGACGGCCGCCTTCGCGGTGGTCCCGCCCATGTCGAAGGACATCAGCTTCGGCAGTCCCGCCGCCCGCGCGTAATGTGCGGCGGCGAGCGCGCCGGCCGCGGGCCCCGATTCGAGGATGCGAATCGGCACGCGCGCCGCCGCTTCGACGGTGCACACGCCGCCGTCGGACAGCATGACGAGGAACTGGCCGCGGAAGCCGGCGCCGACCAGTCGCCGGCGAAGCGAGGTCAGATAGCGCTCGACGGCGGGCCGGACGTAGACGTTGGCCACCGTCGTGGACGTGCGCTCGTACTCGCGGATCTCGGGTGCGACCTCCGACGAGCGCGACACGCAGACGCCGGGGATCTCGGCCTCGAGGATCTCGGCCGCGCGCTGCTCGTGCGCGGCGTTGCGGTAGGCGTGGATGAACGCGATCGCCACGGCGCGCAGGCCCAGGGCGCGAATGCGCTGTGCGATCTCGCGCACCTGCGGCTCGTCGAGCGGTGTCGCGACGGTGCCGTCCTGGCGGATGCGCTCGCGGACCGGGAAGCGCCACTCACGCGGCACGAGCGGCTCGGGCTTCTCGATCTGGAGGTCGTAGTGATCGTACCGGTCGGCGTTGCCGATCTCGAGGATGTCGCGGAAGCCATCCGTGGTGAGCAGCGCGCACGGCTCACCCTTGCGCTCGATGAGCGTGTTCGCGGCGAGCGTCGTGCCGTGCACGCACGCGCCGACGCGGTCGAGGCCGACGCCGAGGCGATCGAGCACGCGGAGCGTGCCCGTGATGACGGCTTCCGCCAGGTCCTTCGGGGTCGTCAGCATCTTCTCGAGGTACACCGCGTTGCCGGTGGCGGCGACGAGGTCGGTGAACGTGCCACCGATGTCCGATGCGATGCGAAGCTCCGACGCCACTCGACACCTCCGTGTGTCCGACTCGGTCAACAGGGCCGTGACAGCGCGGGCACGATCGCAGGGTTTTCCGGTCGAGCGCAAGCGGGGAGCGGCGTCACGCGGACGAAGGCATCAGATTCCTGAAGCAAAGGACGGGTTACGCGCGCTGCGGGACCGCCTTCATCGCCGGCGCCACTTCGGTCGCGAAGAGCCGCATCGACCGCATCGCGAGCGACGTTGGCAGCCCGGGCAGCGCCATCAGCAGCAGCACGCGGCGATAGCCGGTCGCGTCCAGATACTGCTGCAGCCCGTCGCGCACTTCGGCCGGCGTTCCGATCAACGCCCAGCCGTCCGCGAGGTAGTCGTGGAATGCGCGCAGCCGCAGGCGTGAGCGGTCGAACGAATCCGGCACCGAGCCGCCCTGCGCGTCCGACCGCAGCACCGCCATCTTTCGCTGATAGCCCATGAACGGCGCCTCGGTCGCCCGCAGCGCTTCCTCGTGAGTGGGCGCGACGTGCACGACGCGCATGCCCCAGGCCTGCGCTTCGAGCGCCTCGAGGTCCGCCTCGCTGCGGCCGGCGCTGCGCGCGACCTCGCGATAGATCTCGTGCCGGCGCTGGAGCTCGTCGATCGCCGTGAAGAACGACGACAGCGTCGGCAGTCCGAGTCGCGCCGCCGATCGCACGCTGTCCTCACTGTTCGCGGCGACGTACAACGGCGGATGCGGACGCTGCGTGGGCCGCGGTCGGACGTGCAGCTGCTCGGCGGTATGGAACTCGCCCTGGAAGTCGAACGGCACGCCGGTCCAGCATTGCTGCATCAGCGCAATGCCTTCCTCGACGCGCTTGCGCGCATCGGCCCGCTCGGAGCCAAACGTCTGATAGTCCTGCAGCGTGCCGCCGCGGCCGATGCCGACGTCGAGGCGTCCGCCGCTCACCACGTCGAGCACGGCGAGCTGCTCGGCGAGATCGACCGGGTGATGCAGCGGCAGGAGGCTCACGCCCATGCCGAGACGCAGCGTGGTCGTCCGCGCGGCGAGGAACGCGGCCAGCACCGGCGGCGACGGGCAGAGGCCGTAGTCGTTGAAGTGGTGCTCCGCGATCCAGGCGGACTGGTAGCCGAGGCCTTCGGCCGCCAGCATCTGCTCGAGGGCCGAGTCGTACACGGCCTGCTCGTTCCACTGCTCGTCCCGCTGCATGAGGAAGAAGAGCCCGAAATCCATCGCGCCTCCATGCCGAGCGTCTGGCGCACATGGTAGCGGCTTGTGCTAGCGTTCGACGCGCAGACGCCATGCGCCTCGCCGCCGACTCTCCATCGTCCGCCGCACCCGGCGCGCCCCGCGGCGCGGCGGTCGTCGTTGCGGTCGGTCTCCTGCTCGCCGTCGCCGCGCTGCTCGAGCGCCGCGGCGGCGGTGATCCGGCGCCCTCCGTCCGCCTGACGTTCACGGTGCCGGAGGCGCTCATCGTCGCGAGCGCCGCCGTGTTCCTGCTCGCCGGGCTCGTCATCATCGTGGCCGCGCGCGGCCGCCGCAAGCCCGAAGAGGATGAGCCCGAGCCCGTCCGCCGGCGCGTGCCGCTGCCGTGGTGGGGACATGCGCTCGTGCAGATCGCGCTGCTCGTGCCGTTCATCGCGGTCGTCGTCGTCCTGTGGGCCGACGGCGGCCGTGTCGCCGGCGCGCTGCTCGCGTTCGGCCGCAGCTGGTTCGATCCGACGGCGGCGAACGCTGCTGCGGAGACGCCGGTCGTGTCGCTGCCGTGGCTCGGATGGACGCTCGGGCTGATCGCGCTCGGTATCGCGCTCGCGACGCTCGCCATCGCGCTGCTGCTGCTGTTCGCCGAGCGCCTGCTGCGATGGTGGATGGCGCGTCAGGAGGCGGCGGAGGACGCCGAGCTGGTCGCCGCCATCGACGACAGCCTCGACGACCTGGCGGACGAGTCCGACCCGCGGGTCGCGATCATCCGATGCTATCGGCACTTCGAGCACGCGGCGGCGCGCGCGCAGGTGCGGCGCGATCCCTGGCAGACGCCGGCGGAATTCATGCTCGATGCGCGGCGGCGGCTGCCGCTGCCCGCGCTCGCCGTGGAGCGGCTGACGTCCCTGTTCGAGATCGCGCGGTTCAGTCACCATCCGGTGCGGACCGCGGACCGGGACCTGGCGCGGCGATGCCTCGAAGAGATCCGCGCCGCGCTCGACCGACGGGAGGATCGCGTTGGCGTCGCATAGCGCTCGCATCGGGCTGATCGCCGGCATCGTTGCGCTCGCCGGCGCGCTCATCGGCGGGCTGGTGCTCGTCGAGCTCCTCGTGGACGCCGCGTTCCGCACCCCGGCCATCCGGCTCGTCGCGGCCGCCGTGTTCGCGATCGCGGCGCTGCGCATCCGCACGCTCGTGCACCGCGACCTCGCGCAGCAGCCGGCATCGACGCTGGACTTCGGTGCGGGGCGATCGATGCGCGCGGGCGGCGAGCGGTCACGCTTCGATCAGCTGTACGACGAGCTGCGGTTCGGCGCGCGCAACCAGCGGTACTTCGACGCCGTGCTGTGGCCGCACCTCGTCAGCCTTGCGGAAGCGGCCGCGGGCACACCGGCCGACTGGCTGACGAAGCCGCCGGGCCGGTCGTTCGGCCGCGGTCCGTCCGTCGCCTCGCTGACGGCGGCGATCGCCTCGATCGAGGCGCGGCGATGACCCTGAACGACGTCACCGCCCGCTGCCGGGACATCGTCGCGACGCTCGGTCGCGTCGTCGTCGGCAAGGACGACGCGCTGGCGCGCATCCTCGCCGGCATCCTCGCGAACGGCCACGTCCTCATCGAGGACTATCCCGGACTGGCGAAGACGCTGATCGCGCGCCTGTTCGCGCAGGCGCTCGGGCTCACGTTCAAGCGCGTGCAGTTCACGCCGGACCTGTTGCCCGCCGACATCACCGGCAGCTTCCTCTACGACCAGCGCGAGGCGCGCTTCGAGTTCCGCCGCGGCCCGGTGTTCACGAATCTGCTCCTCGCGGACGAGATCAACCGCGCCACGCCGAAGACGCAGGCGGCGCTGCTCGAGGCGATGCAGGAATCGCAGGTCACGGTGGAAGGCGAGTCGTTCGCGCTCGAGCCGCCGTTCCTCGTCATCGCGACGCAGAACCCGATCGAGCTCGAGGGGACGTATCCGCTCCCGGAAGCGCAGCTCGACCGGTTCCTGCTCCGGGTCGCGATCGGCTATCCGACCGCGGACGAGGAGCGCGAGATCCTGGAGCGGCGGCGCGAGCGGCGTGCGGACGAGGCGCACATCGGCACCGTCGTGTCGCGTGACGAGCTCCTCGCCATGCAGAAGGCGCTCGAAGACGTCTTCGTCGGTGAGGCGGTCGAGCGGTACGTCGTCGATCTCGTCCAGGCGACGCGCACCGACCACCGCGTCGCGCTCGGCGCATCCCCGCGCGGATCGCTCGCCCTGTTGAAGCTCGCGCGCGCCGACGCCGTGCTGCACGGCCGCGACTTCGTCCTGCCGGACGACGTGAAGGCGATGGCGGTGCCCGCGCTCGCCCACCGCCTGATCCTTCAGCCGGAGCTCTGGATCGCGAAGCTGTCCGCGGCGCAGGTCGTGAGCCACCTGCTGACGCACGTTCCGACGCCGAAGGCGGAGGAGTGAGCCGCCTCACCGCGCTGGGGCTGTCGCTCCTGACGGTCGTGACGTGGGCGCTCGTGCTCGCCGTCCTGACGGGCCGTGCGGAGCTCGTCATCGTCACCATCCCGCTGCTGATCGTGCTGCTCCGCGGCACGCGGGCCATCGGTGGCGGCGAGCTCTCCGTGGCGCACGCGGTGTCGGCCGGCCGCGTCGTCGAGCGGGAGCGCGTCACCGTGACGGTGACGGTGACCGGAACGCCCGCGCTGCCGCTCGTCGAGCTCGTCGACCCGCTTCCGTCGACGACGCGCCTGGTCGGCGGTCGCAACCACGCGCTGCTGACACTCGGCGGCGACGGGCACCCGGCGTGGACGTACGAGATCGAGTGCGTGCGGCGCGGCCCGCTCGAGCTCGGGCGCGTGCACGCGCGCCTGTGGGATCGGGCGGGGCTCAGGGCGCACGAGATGGCCGTGCACGACCCGAAGCTCGTGCGCGTGTATCCGCGCACGGTCAACGTGCGGCGGCTGCCGCGTCCGCGCCGCACGCAGACGTCCGTCGGCAACTACGTCGCGGCGAGCGTGGGCGAAGGGCTCGAGCCTGGCGACATCCGGCCGTTCGCGCCGGGCGATCGCATCCGGCACGTCAACTGGCGCGCGTCGCTCCGCTGGCACCGGCTCTACGTCACGCAGTATCAGGAGGAACGCAACGCCGACGTCGTGCTGATGCTCGATTCGCTCGCGGAATTCGGCGAGCCGCCGGGCACGACGCTCGATCATTCGATTCGCGCGGCCGCGTCGCTCGCGGCGGCGTATCTCGCACGGAAGGACCGCGTCGGCCTGATCGAGTACGGCGGATTCTTCCGGTCGGTGCGCCCGGGGACCGGACGCCGCCAGTACGAGCGGGTGCTGGACGCGCTGCACCGCGCCGACGTGCTGTTCACGTACGTCACACGCGACATCGCGCTCGTGCCGAAGCGCGTGCTGCCGGCGCAGGCGCTGGTCGTCGCGATCACACCGCTCCTCGAGCGGCGCTTCGAGCAGGCCGTCATGGATCTCGCCGCGCGCGGCTTCGACGTCGTCATCCTGAGCCCGTCGCCGATTGCGCTCGTGCGACGCGGCGCCTCGGCCACGACCGATCTCGCGTGCCGCTTCTGGACCCTCGATCGCCGCACGCGGTTCGACGCGCTCCGGCGACTCGGGCTGCCCGTCGTCGACTGGGATCCGGCCGAGCCGCTCGACGTGGCGCTCGACAGCCTCGCGCGGCTGCGGCGGCAACGGATGGCGCGCTGATGTGGCGGTGGGCCGCCCTGTGCGTCGCGACGCTGGTCGCGTATCCGGTGGCGATGACGCCGTCGAAGCCGGTCGCGATCGTGGCCGGTGTCGTTGGCCTGGTGTGTGGCCTCGGGCTGCTGCTGCGTTCGACGCCGGTGATGACGGCGGGGGTGGGGCTCGCGCTCGGCGAATACACGGTGGCGCTGATGCTGTCGGGCCGCGCGCCCCGGCTCGGAAGCGCGGTCGTCGTGAGCGTGCTCGTCGTGCTCGTTCTTCAGACCGCGGACTTCGATCGGCGCTTCCGTCGCGTGACGCTCGGCGCCGGCGTGCTCGGCTCGCAGCTCCGGCACTGGGCCGGATCCGCCACGCTGGGTGGGACGGCCGCGGTGGGGCTGGTGACCGGCGCGGTGTTCGTCACCGGCGCGATCCGCGTGCCGTGGGCGCCGGTCCTGGCGGCGGTCGGAGCGCTGGCCGCGGTCGTCGCGGCCGGCGTGGCGTTGCGCCGCGCGCTCGCGTCCGCGGCGTAGAATCGCCGCAAGCACGGAGGTCAGAACGATGCTCAGCGCCGAAGAGAACGATCTCCTCTGTCGCGTCGGATCTGTCACCCCGATGGGCGCGCTGCTGCGGCAATACTGGGTCCCGGCCCTCCTGTCGAGCGAGCTGCCGGAGCCCGACGGCGCGCCGGTCCGCGTGCGGCTGCTGGGCGAACACCTCATCGGGTTCCGCACCACGTCCGGCACGGTCGCGCTCATCCAGAACCACTGCCCGCATCGCGGCGCGTCGCTCTTCTTCGGGCGGAACGAGGAGGACGGGCTGCGCTGCGTGTATCACGGCTGGAAGTTCGACGTGACCGGCCGCTGCGTCGACATGCCGAGCGAGCCCGCGGAGAGCAGCTTCAAGGACAAGGTGCGCGCGGTGACGTATCCGTGCGTCGAGCGCAACGACGTCGTCTGGGCCTACATGGGCCCGCGGACGCCGCCGCCTCCGCTGCCGGACCTCGAGCCGAACATGATCGGCGGCGAGATCGTCGTGCAGAAGGTGCTGCGCGAATGCAACTGGGCGCAGGGCCTGGAAGGCGACATCGACACGAGCCATCTCGGCTTCCTGCATCTCGGCAGCGTGAAGCCGGAGGACATCGGGTCGAAGACCTTCGACTACTACACGGTGAAGGAGCGCGCGCCGAAGTACGAGGTGGTCGACACGGAACTCGGCACGTCGTACGGCGCCTATCGCCCGGCGGAAGAGGACATCGCGTCGATCCACAAGTCGGGACCGGCGTACGAGGAAGTGTGGAAGCGGCTGGTGCAGCCGGAAAAGGATCGCGACCCGGACAAGAAGGGCTACGCGGTCCTGATCAAGGTCGAGCGCGCGGAGGATCTGGACGGCGAGCCGCTGAAGCTGGGGTAGCTGTGCTCAGCCGGCCGCTATAATTCTGGTATGCCGATGGATGCCGCTGCTCAGCAGGCCTGGATGGAGCAGTGGCGCCGGGCGGCGAGAGCCCTCGAAGCGCAGCGCAAGGACGAGTTGCGCGCGATGTCCGAACCAGAGGCTCTGGCCGCCAGCGACGCGCTGCTGTCGCTCGCCCTCGTCGTACGCATCGATCCGAGCCGGGTGACCGATTCCGGGCTGGTCCGTCAGCAGGACATCTTCCATCGCCGTCGCCGGTGAACCCCGTCTTTGCCGCCGCCCTGGAGATTCAGGACTTCTGCCGGGAGCGGGGCTGGGGGTTCTGCGTCATCGGCGCCGTCGCGGCGCAGCGCTGGGGCGAACCGCGACTCACGGTGGATGTCGACGTCACGGTGATCACGGGCTTCGGATGCGAAGCCAGTTACGTCGACGCGCTGCTTGCACGATTCGCCGGGCGGCGGCCCGATGCTCGGGCGTTCGCGCTGGACAATCGCGTCGTCCTCTTGCGCAGCAGGCAAGGGGTTCCGATCGACGTCGCGCTGGGCGCGATGCCGTTCGAGGAGCGCGCGGTGGACCGTGCGTCCGCATTCACGGTCGACGCCGGTGTGACGCTCACGACCTGCAGCGCGGAGGATCTGGTGGTGTTCAAGGCGTTCGCCGGTCGCGAGAAGGATTGGCTGGATATCGAGGGCATCGCCCTGCGGCAGCGAGGGCAGCTCGACGAGGATCTCATCTGGGCCGAGCTCGGGCCGCTGCTCGACCTGAAGCAGGCGCCGGAGGCTGCGGACCGGCTCCGGAGAGTCCTCGCTCTCGCGCGAACCTGACGAACCGGCGGGCGGGACTCAGTCGTGACCACGAACCAGGCCTCGTCCTGGGCGATGCTGCGCGCGTGTGTCACGAGAAACCCTGTCAGGGTCAGCCGCTGGCTTCGCCGGCCGTGAAAAATCGCTTGCGAACGTCGTCATCGGACTCGAGCACACAGATGAGCTCGTCTGATTTGGACGACACGAGGATCGCGCGCCACGCCCCACGCACCATGTCAGAACACTTGGCGAGGTCGTTCAGATTGTCCGCATTTTGATCACGGTCGTAGGAACGGCCGTGGAGGATCGTAGATCTCAAGTCGTACATCGCCTTGAATTGTGCGACGGAATCATCCGCAGGCATCCCGGAGCAGTCGAGTAGCCGCTGGTGCGCGGCGGCGAGCCGGGCGGTCAATCCGGCGCCGCGCTCGTAGGTAAGGAGAGACTCCAACGCCCCCGCCCAGCAAATGAATGCCGCCTGCCAATCGGCGGACACACATGCCCGAAACGTCAATACCAAGGCGTTCCGAAGACGACCGCCCTGAAGATACGCGGCTCGGAGTCGCGGAAGGAGACCCTCGAGTGACGCGAGTCTTTCGTCACTGATGTCGGCGTCACTCACCTGACCTCGAATCCACTGAAAGCGGTCCAGGATACGCACGACGGAAGGCTTGTCGTTCGGAGACTCCATGAATCGCAGCTTGATTTGAGTCCTCGTCGGCTGCACAAGCCACAACGCGAGCAGAAATGTATTGAGGCTCTCACTTGCCGATAGCATGCCGTGAACGGGGAGCGCCACCGACAGCCAGTGAGATGCATCGCGGCACTCCGTTCGATCAAGTGGAGCGAGCAGCTCCAAATCGGGCGACTCATAGCCCCGGTATGCGGAAGCGTTGCGGATCTGGGTGTCCTCGGTGAGGTGTTTGTCTTCTCCGGCCCACGGAAAGTCGATGAGCGGTGCCCAGACACGAAGGACCGTAGCGGAGTCCGTTTCGGTCGGCGTCCCGCTCTGATACTTGCCTCGAACACCGCCCTTGAGATCGTACCGGGGTCTCATAGACCTTCCTCGTACATCTGTCGCTCATGCGTCGTTGGTGGTCGTGCGCTGATCAATCGTGGCCGGTCGTTCGTCTCCGTGTGGATCACGACGAGTAACTTGCCTTGCCGCGAGTAGCCGATCGTTTTGAACCGTACTTCATCGGGAGAGCTGTGTTCTCGGTCTTCGACGGTATACGAGAGTGGATCGTCGAACACTTCCGCCGCCTCGTCGAAGGATACGCCGTGCTCAGCGATGTTTCGCTTCGCCTTTTCAGGATCGGAGTCGAATCGCCGTGGCATGGGGAGAGCGTTGAGGAGCTGTGTACATGAGCCCAGATCACGAAACCAGAGTGTCGGTTCAGATACACAGAGACGCGGCTCGTATGATTCTTCACGGCCGTTCGAAGCGTGAGCACCTCAAGAGACGCTGAAAAGTCGGTCACGTGCGGCTTCGGCGTACCGGATCATGATTCCACGTCGGCCCGTTGATGGTCGGTCGATCGCCATCGAGGCAATTGTACGCGGTTCCGCGCCGGTGCCTCCGTCACGCGCGAGCGCCTGGTGATCCATCGCGCGATGACAGTCGCTCGTGAAGTGCCGTTCCTGGGTCGCTAAAACTCGAGTATTCTCGCCCGCATGTCGTTCCTCGTGTCACGCGCGGGCACCGCGCGCGACGGCATCGGCCAGCCGATCCTCCGCACGGAAGACGCGCGGCTGCTCGTCGGCGGGGGCTCGTACAGCGACGACGTCAACCTCGCGGGACAGGCCTACGCGTGCTTCGTGCGATCGCCGCACGCGCACGCGCGCATCGGCCGGATCGACGTCGCCGCCGCGCGCGCCACCCCCGGGGTGATCGCCGTGCTCACGGGCGTGGATGCGGAGGCCGATGGCGTGAAGCCGATCCCGCATGCGCCCGTTCCGCTGAATCCGTACGAGCAGATGATCCAGGACGCCGACGTCCGCTTCATCGCGCCGCATCCGCCGATGCCCGCCGACCGCGTGCGCTTCGTGGGCGCGATCGTCGCGGCCGTGATCGCCGAGACTCCTGCGGCGGCGCGCGACGGCGCCGAACGGGTCGCGGTGGAGTGGACACCCTTGCCGGCGGTGCCGGCCAGCCTCGCCGCCGTCGCGGGCGGCGCACCGAGCGTCTGGGACGAGTGTCCGTCGAACCTGTGCGTGGATACGGAGGTCGGTGACCGGGCCGCCACCGATCTCGCGTTCTCACGGGCCGCGCACGTGGTGCGACTCGAGACGCAGGTGCAGCGCATCGCCGGCGTGCCCATGGAGCCGCGCGCGGCGGTTGCCGCCTGGGATGCGTCGAGCGGGCGCTACACCGTCCACGCGGGCGCCGGAGGACTCGGACGGACGCAGGCCGGCGTGGCGGGGGCGCTCGGCGTTCCGGTCGGTGCGGTGCGCGTGACGGCGCGCGACGTCGGCGGAAACTTCGGCACGCGGAACAGCTGCTACGCCGAGCCCGTGCTCGTCGCGTGGGCCGCGCGGCGCCTCGGCCGGCCCGTGAAGTGGACGGCCGAGCGTCGCGAGGCGTTCGTCGCGGACTACCAGGGCCGCGACCTCGCGTCGCACGCCGAGCTGGCGCTGGACGCCGAGGGCCGTGTTCTCGCGCTCCGCGGCGTCAACACGAGCAACGTCGGCGCGCACGCGGTCCACTACGGTCCGCTCAACAAGGGCCTGGCCATCGCCACGACCGTCTATCGCGTGCCCGTGGTGTCCCTGCGCGGTCGCTCGGTCGTCACGAACACGCCGCCCACCACGCCGTATCGCAGCTCGGGGCGGCCCGAGGTCACGTTCGTCATGGAGCGGCTGATCGACCTCGCGGCACGCCGCCACGGATTCGATCGCCTCGAGCTCCGCAGGCAGAACCTCGTCCCCGCGACCGCGATGCCGCACCGGAACGCGATGGGCGTGCGCTACGACAGCGGCGACTACCTGGCGGCGATGGACCGGGCGGTGGCGCTCGCGGACTGGACGGGATTCCCGGCGCGCCGCAGCGAAGCGCGCCGGCGCGGCCGGTATCGCGGCATCGGCGTGGCGAACTACATCGAGCTCAACACCGGCTACCCGCGCGAGCGTGCGCACGTCACCGTGCGTCCCGACGGATACGTGGACGTGGTCCTGGGCACGCTCTCGTCCGGGCAGGGGCACGCGACGAGCTTCCCGCAGCTCCTCGTCGAATGGCTGGGCGTCCCGCATTCCACGGTGCGCCTGATCACGGGGGACACCGACGTCACCATCGTCGGCGGCGGCGCGCACTCGGCGCGCGCGCTGCGGCTCGCCTCCATCGTGATGGCGAAGGCGTCGGATCAGATCGTCGAGAAGGCGACGCGGATCGCGGCGTGGATGATGGAGGCCGCGGCGGCCGACGTCGAGTTCGCCGCGCCGCGATTTCGGGTGAAGGGGACCGACCGCACCGTGGATCTCTTCGAGACGGCGCGCGCGGCCCTCCGGCCCGACGCACCCGACGATCTCCGCGGCCCGCTCGACGGCACGTGCGACGAGACGCTGCCGCAGCCCTCGTTTCCGTACGGCTGCGCGGTGTGCGAGGTCGAGGTCGATCCGGACACCGGCGTGGTCGAGATCGTGCGCTACACGACGGTGGACGACTGCGGCCGCGCCGTGAACCCGATGATCCTCCACGGCCAGACCCACGGCGGCATCGCGCAGGGCGTGGGGCAGGCGCTATGGGAGTCCTGCGTGTACGACCCGGACACCGCCCAGCTCCTGTCGTCGACCCTGATGGATTACGCGCTGCCGCGCGCGGACGCGCTGCCGTCGTTCACGACGGAGCTCAGCGAGGTGCCGTCGACCGCGCATCCGCTCGGCCTGCGCGGCGGCGGCGAAGGCGGAACGACGCCCGCGCTCGGCGCGGTCGTCAACGCGATCTGCGACGCGCTCGCCGAGCTGGGCGTCGAGCACGTCGAGCTGCCGGCGACGCCCGAGCGCGTGTGGCAGGCGATCCGCGACGCGGTCAGCCCGCGCGATCGACGTATAGTGAAGCGCGCGACCCGGGGAGGGTGACATGGACGTCGGTCTGCAAATGGTGTTCTCCAGCTACGGCTGGAACGACGTGTCGGACGAGCGGGTCTGGGACGAGGAGCTCGCGCTCGCGCGCTTGGCGGCCGATCTCGGCTTCGACGTGCTGTGGTCGGTCGAGCACCACTTCAACGACTACTCGTTCTGCCCCGACAACCTCCAGCTCATGTCGTACCTGGCCGCCGTGTGTCCGGACATCGACCTCGGCACCGCGGCGGTGATTCTGCCCTGGCACGATCCGCTGCGCGTCGCCGAGCGGGTCTCCGTCCTCGACTACCTCTGCAAGGGCCGCCTGCGCCTTGGCATCGGCCGCGGGCTGGCGCGGCGGGAGTTCGAGGCGTTCCGGGGCACCATGGACGAATCGCGGGAGCGGTTCGACGAGGCCTCGGACATGATCCTGACCGCTCTGCGCACCGGGTTCATCGAGGGCCGCGGCAAGTTCTACCCGCAGCCGCGAACGGAGATTCGACCGCGCCCGCGCCGGAGCTTCGCGGACCGGTTGTACGCGGTGGCCTCGTCCGACGATTCGGTGGCGGCGGCGGCGCGGCTGAACGCCCGAACGGTGATGTTCGCCGATCGGCCCTGGCCCATGCGCATGCCGGCGATCCAGAAGCACCGCGAGCTGGTGCGCCAGATTCACGGGGTGGAGGCGGCTCCGCCGCTGCTCGCCGATTTCTGTGTGTGCACGCCGACCATGGATGGCGCCGAAGAAACGGCTCGGCGGTACATGGGGAAGTTCGTCGAGAGCAACTTCTATCACTACGAGCTGCTCGGCGATCACTTCAGCCGCGTGAAAGGCTACGACGCTTACGCTCAGAAAATCGCGCTGGCCAAGTCGGTCGGCATGGACGGGATCGTCTCCGCGTTCATGGAAGCCGCGGTCTGGGGCACCCCCGACCGGATCCTGCGAAAGCTCGAGGAGCGCCGGG
>JACPCW010000058.1 GCA_016184365.1 Candidatus Rokuibacteriota bacterium | reverse complement strand
AACACGGGTTCGAATCCGTGCGTCCAGTGAAGGCTGACGTGTTCAGCGGGAGTCAGCCCCGCCGGGGCAAAAGCCAGAAGCCCCGTAACTCGGATGGCAGGGCGGAGGGAGACCGATGCTCTGAAGCCCATCGACGAAGCCACCGCTGGGGTGGTGAGTGAGTCACCGGGCCGTAACGCAAGTGAACGCAGAGGTGGCCCCGAAAGCCCAAATTCTGGAGGCCGAGCCCACGGATTCGGGGCGAAGGCAGCAGGGTCCGTCGAAGGCTGGCCGGCGAGGCGGACTCCTCCAGCGGGGTGGGAGCGACAGCACGGTGATCAGGACACGTCGAGCAACTGGAGAAGCCCTCCTCGTCCCGTCGCGAAATCGGCGGAACCAGGTAGGCCGTATAACCGGCGACCCCGGGAAGTCGGCCGAAGGCGAGAGGGTGGAGGACGGGTCCGTAGTAGCGATGAAGCGGGGTAATGCCCGTGGAGCGAGGGGACCCTACTGTTCTGCGACGCCTCCGGCAACACGGAAGGCAGGGGCGTGATGACAACGGCGCCCATCACTCTGCAAGACCTGAGACGGAGGCTCTACGTCAAGGCGAAGGCTGAGAAGGACTGGCGGTTTTGGGGCCTGTACGTTCACGTGGGCAAGCTGGAGACGTTGCGCGCGGCCTACGACCTCGCCAAGAGGAACAATGGCGCCCCGGGCATCGACGGGGTGACGTTCGTGGCGATCGAGGACGCCGGCGTGGAACGATTTCTGGTGGAGCTGCGGGACGCGCTGGTCACACGCACCTATCGGCCGCTGCGGAACCGGAGAGTCGAGATTCCGAAAGACGGCGGCAAGAAAGTCCGCGTCCTCGGGATTCCGGCGATTCGAGACCGGGTGGTGCAAGGGGCGCTCAAACTCATCCTGGAGCCGATCTTCGAAGCCGACTTTCACGACGGGTCGTACGGGTATCGACCGAAGCGGACAGCGCAGCAGGCGGTTGCCCGGGTGGCCGAGGCGATCGTGCGGAACAAGACGCGGGTGATCGACCTTGATCTCGCAGCGTACTTCGACAGCGTGCGGCATGATCTGCTGCTCGCCAAGGTGGCGCGGCGGGTGAACGATCGAGACATCTTGCACTTGCTGAAGCAGATGCTGAAGGCCTCTGGGAAGCGCGGGGTTCCTCAGGGCGGCGTGATCTCCCCCCTCCTCAGCAACATCTATCTCACCGAGGTCGATGCGATGCTAGAGCGGGCCAAGGTGGTCACGCGCAACGGCGAGCACACGTACGTCGAGTACGCGCGTTACGCCGACGACCTGGTGATCCTCGTGCACAACGATCGTCGGCAGGACTGGCTGGTGGAGGCGGTGACCCGGCGGCTCCGAGAGGAGTTGGCTCAGCTCGATGTGCGGCTGAACGAGGAGAAGAGCCGGGTCGTGGATCTGAGCCGAGGGGAGAGCTGTGGATTCTTGGGCTTCGACTTCCGGCGCATCCGCTCGTTGCGGGGGCACTGGCGGGCGCAGTACACGCCGACGCGGAAGGCGCGGACGGCGTTGCGGCGGAGGCTCAAGGAGGTGTTCCGACAGCACGACTCGCAGCCGGTGGGACGGGTGATCGTGGAGATCAATCCGATTCTCCGGGGTTGGGTCAACTACTTTCGGATCGGGCACGCGTCTCGGTGCTTCGCCGCGATCAGGCAGTGGGTCGAGCGGAAGGTGCGGCGGCACTTGATGCGGGCGAGAAATCGTCAGGGCTTCGGCTGGAAGAGGTGGAGTCGGGCGTGGCTGCATGATGCGCTCGGGTTGTTTGGGGATTACCGAGTGCAGTATGTGGCTTCCGCGCGGTAGCGCTCCCAGTCGATAGGTCCCATAACCCTCGACGCGAAGCAGACAGGGAAGCGGCGTACGGGAAATCCGTTCGCGCCGTTTGACGAGGCGGGGGCTGGAGACGGGCTCACGGCGAACCTAAACGGGCACGAAGCTGGAAACGGCGGATACAGCCAAGGGGAGCCTACGGGGTACCGCGCCAGTCCTCGACCCGACCGTTGGGGCCACTACTCCCGCTCGCGTCACCGCCCGGACGTATGAGCGCCCGCGCGAGGTGCGCGCCGCTTCACCGCGACCCGCCCGTTCGCCGCCGTATCGGGCAATGTCGTCAGCCCTGATTGCCGCGCGATCTCGGCGGCGCCATCGCGGATCAGCGCGAGCAGCGCCGGCACGCGCTGCGGTGTGAATCGCGTGCGCGGTCCCACGATCGACACGCCGGCCGCGATGCTGCCGTTCCGATCCAGGAGCGGCACGGCGATTCCCGCCACGTCCTCGTTCGTCTCCTCGACCGACCACGCGTAGCCGCGCCGGCGGATCGCCGCGAGATCGCGCCGTAGCGCCAGCGGGTTCGTGATCGTTCGCGGACCGACACGCTCCAGGCCGCGGACGATCACCTGCTCGATCTCCCGCTCCGTCATGTACGCGAGCAGCACCTTCGACGACGCGCCCGCGTGCAGCGGCACGTGCCGGCCGATCTCGAGGATGAGCTGCAGGCCCGCGCGCGTCTCGGCGCGATCGACGCAGATCGCGGCCGTCCGCGTCTCGGTCGGCATGATGAGCAGCACGGTCTCGCCCGAGGTGGCCGCGAGACGCTGCAGCACGGGCGCCGCGGCACGCCGCACGTCGAGACCGGCCTGCGCGCGGAAGCCGAGGTCGAGCGCGGCGAAGCCGAGACGGAACCGCCCCGTGCCCGCGTCCTGCGAAAGGTAGTCGTGCTGGCGCAGCACGCGGAGGATCCGATGGACGGTGGACTTCGGCATGCTGACCGTCGCGCTGAGCTCGGTGAGGCTCCACTCCGGGTGCGCGGCGCAGAACACCGAGAGCAGCCGCACGGTCTTGTCGAGGATCTTCACCGGCGTCATCGCATCGTATCTCGGCGTCTTGATACCACGCGCCGCGTCCCACGACGCGGCACAAATTCCCGGATCGTGGCATCGATGAGTCGTTTGAACGCGAGAAATAGGCCGAGATGAGCATTTACTTCGCTCGACCCTGGAGCCATGTTCCTCGGCATTCATCACGGTCAGCGGATCTCGAGGGCCTCGAGCCTGGAGGAAACCGGTATGAGCAACGCGTGTCGCCGAGTCATGTTCGTCGTGCTCGCGATGGTGCTGACGCTGGCGCTCGGCCTCGCGCCGCGCCCGGCCGCCGCGCAAACCGAGATCGTGCTCATGACCTGGGGCGGCGCCTTCCACGACGCCTTCCAGGCGGTGAAGGCCGACATCGAGAAGGCGGCGGACGTGAAGCTGACGTTCGTCACGCAGACGGGCGCCGCCGGTGGACTGAGCCGGCTCGAGGCCCAGAAGGCGAACCCCCAGGTCGACCTCTGGACGTCGATCGTCAGCACCGCGGACGCAGGCCTCAAGAGCGGCGTGGTCGAGCCGCTGCCGGTCGCCCAGATCCCGAACCTCAAGAGCGTCCCCGACTACCTCGTGACGCCCGCCGGGACCGCGATCTGGAGCTCGCTCCGCGGCATCTTCTATCGCGCCGACAAGGTGCCGTTCGAGATCAAGACGTGGGAAGACCTCTGGGACGCGCGCCTGAAGGGCCTGGTCTCGACCAGCTTCATCCTCGACAAGGGCAACTTCCTCATCATGGCGTCGCTCATCAGCGGCGGCAGCGAGCGCGACATCGACAAGGGCTTCGAGCGCGTCAAGGCGCTCAAGCCGAACCTCGCGCTCTTCTACAAGACCGATTCGGAGTCCATCAAGTTCCTGCAGGCGGGGGAAGCCGGCGTCGCCGGCTGGGGCATCCTGCCCAACGTCTACAAGCTGCTCGGCCCCGGATCGCAGTACCGGTTCGTCGTGCCGGCGAAGCCGCAGTTCATGGCGCCGATCCCGATCTCGCTCGTGAAGGGCCGGCCGAACCGGGCGGCGGCGCTGCGGGTGATCGACGCGATCCTCGCCCCGGCCGTCCAGGAGAAGCTCGTCGAGAACCTGGGCTCGGTGCCGGCGAACCGCACGGCGAAGGCGCCCGCGAAGATCCGTGATTTCGTGCCGCCGCTCGACAACGTCTACAAGGTCGACTGGGGCTACGTGAACACCCACTTCGCGGAGTGGGAAAGCCGATGGAATCGGGAGATCCAGACGCGGTAGCCGCCGCGGCGGTGCGGACGTGAGCCGGCGCGCCGCCGCGCTGCTCGTCCTGCCCGCGATCGCCGTCCTCGCGGTCTTCGTCGCCGCGATGGCGCTGACCGGGCTGACGAGCTTCGCGGCGGACGCGGGGCGGTGGAGCGTGAAGCACTACGTGCGGCTCGTCTCCGATTCCCATTACCTCGGGTATCTCTGGCGCTCGTTCCGGATCGCGGCGTACTGCACACCGATCACGCTGCTGCTCGGCTACCCGGTCGCGCTGGTCATGGCCACGGCGTCCAGCGGCGTGCGCCTCGGCCTCACGCTGCTGCTCGTCGTCCAGTTCTTCACGAGCTACGTGATCCGGGCCTACGCGCTGATGCTGGTTCTCGGCAACAACGGCGTCGTGAACCGCGCGCTCCTCGCGCTCGGCGTCGTCGATCAGCCGCTCACGCTCATGTACAACGAGTTCGGCGTCGCGGTCAGCCTCGTGCTGCTCCCCATGCCGTTCATGGTGTTCCCGATCTACAGCGTGCTCAAGAACGTGGAGCCGAATCTCGAGGCGGCCGCCACGTCGCTCGGCGCCGACCGGCTCCGCGTCTTCTGGCACGTGACCTTCCCGCTGACCCTGCCCGGCGTGGTCGCCGGCGTCGTGCTGGTCTTCCTCTTCGACCTGACGGCGTACATCATGCCGGGCCTGCTCGGCGGCGGGTACTTCGACATGGTCGCCAACGTGATCTACGACCAGGCGATGGAAGTCCGCGACCAGTCCTTCGCGGCGGCGATCTCGATGGTGCTCCTCGTGGCGACGCTGGCCGTCCTGTACCTGACCACGCGCTGGGGCGCGCGCTACGCCGAGCCCCCCCGCGAATGAAGACCGCGGGCTGGTTCGCCTGGTCGGTCACCGCGGTGGTGGTCGTCGGCCTCGTCGTCCCGCTCGTCGTCGTGGTCGCGAGCTCGTTCAACCCGACGAACGAGCTGCTCGTCCCGCCCCGCGGTTTCTCGCTCACGTGGTACGGCAACATCTTCCAGCGGAGCGTCTTCCTGACGAGCTTCCGGTTCAGCCTGCTCCTCGCGCTGGGCGCCACGGCGTGCTCGCTCGTCATGGGCCTGCTCTGCGCCGTGGCCGTGGTGCGCTGCCGGTTCCCGGGCCGCGACCTGCTCGGCGCCGTGCTCATGTCGCCGCTGATCGTCCCCCAGGTGGTGCTCGGGATGTCGCTCCTGATCTTCCTCTCCACGATCGGGGTCGTGAGCTCGCTCGCGGGCCTGAGCCTCCTGCACGTCATCCTCGCGCTGCCCTACACGGCGCGCGTGCTGATCGCCGCGCTGACGCGGTTCCCGGTGTCGCTCGAGGACGCCGCGGTCATCCACGGCGCGCACCGCGCGAAGGCCTTCACGCTGGTGACGCTGCCCGCGATCAAGCCGGGGCTCGTCACGGCGGCCCTCTTCGCCTTCGTGACGTCGTTCGACAACTTCACGTCCAGCCAGTTCCTGGTGTGGGACCGCACGACGCTGCCGATCGAGATCTACTCCTACATCCGGACCGAGAACGACCCCACCGTCGCGGCGATCTCGACGCTCCTCATCCTCGCCACGGTGGCGATCGTCGTCGTGGCCGAGCGACTCGTCGGCCTCGAGACGGTGACCGGATGAATCACGGCGACGCGCGTGTCGCGCCCGCCGCCGCCGGCGGCTTCGCGCCCGAGGCGGTGTCGCTCGACCGGGTCTCGGTAGCCTACGGCGGCGTCGCCGCGCTCAAGGAGGTCTCGCTCGACGTCCGTCCCGGCGAGATGCTGGCGCTCCTCGGCCCGTCCGGCTGCGGCAAGACGAGCCTGCTGCGCACGATCGCCGGGTTCGTGCCGCACACCGGCGACGTCCACATCGGCGGGCGCCGGGCGACCGGGATCCCGTCGCACCGCCGCAACATCGGCATGGTGTTCCAGGACTACGCGCTGTTCCCGCACATGACGATCGCGCAGAACGTCGGCTTCGGGCTCCGGATGCGCAAGGTTCCGCGGCGGGAGATCGACACGCGGGTCGAGGAGGCCATCGCCCTCGTCGGGCTGCGCGGCGTGGAGCATCGCCTGCCGCGCCAGCTCTCGGGCGGGCAGCAGCAGCGCGTCGCGGTGGCGCGCGCGATCGTCATCCATCCGTCGGTGCTCCTGCTCGACGAGCCGCTGAGCGCGCTCGACAAGAAGCTCCGCGAGGAGATGGAGGTCGAGCTCCGCTTGTTACAGAAGCGGGTGGGGATCACGACGATCTTCGTGACCCACGACCAGGAGGAAGCGCTCGCGATCTCCGACCGCATCGCCGTCATGCACGAAGGCCGCGTCCTCCAGCTCGGGTGCCCGGAGGAGATCTACGACGCGCCGGCGCATCCGTTCGTCGCGGGCTTCGTCGGCAAGGCGAACCGGCTGAGCGGCACGGTCACGGACGTGACGGGCGACGAGGTCACGTGCGAGCTCGCGGCAGGCGTCCGCGTGCGCCTGGCGACGCCGCGCGCGGTGACGCGGGGCGACCGGCTTCAGTTCACGGTGCGCCCGGAGAAGATCGTCCTCGCGGCGACGGGAGGGGAGCTCGACAACTCGGTCGAGGGCAAGGTCCGCACCCGGATCTATCTCGGCATGTTCACGGAGCTCCGGGTCCAGATCCCGTCGGGCGACGAGCTCACCGTCGTCGTCCAGAACACGCGGCCGGCGGTGATCGAGCGGCAGGTCGCGCCCGGCGACGCCGTCGTCCTGGCGTGGAGTCCCCACGCCTGCCGCCTGCTGGAGTAGCGGCGCCGTCCCGCACCCCCAGCCGCGCTGGTACGGATGCTCCAGGGAAATGAGCCGAAGCGCCGATTGCCGGTCCCGGGCCGGTCGCCGAGGATGCCCGCGATCCACGATGTAGAACGAGTTTTCACGATGCGGAACAGGCGAAGGCCAGGCCGAACCATGACGGAGACCGCATGATCCCGTTCGAGTACCACGCGCCGGCGACGGTTGGCGACGCGGTGGCGATGCTCGCCGCCCGCGACGGCGCAAAGCTCCTCGCCGGTGGCCAGAGCCTGGTCCCGGCGCTCACGTACCGGCTCGCGAGGCCGGGCGTCCTCGTCGACATCAACGCGCTTCCGCTCGCGGACGTCGTCCGGACGAACGGCCACGTCCGTCTCGGCGCGCTCGTCCGGCACCACGTGCTGGAGGAGTCTCCGGACGTCCGGCGCTGGTGTCCGCTGCTCGCCGAGGCGGTCGCGTACGTCGGCAACGCGCGGGTGCGCACGCTCGGCACGCTCGGCGGCAGCCTCGCGCACGCCGACCCGGCCGCCGAGCTGCCGGTCGCGATGGTCGCGCTCGACGCGCGCTTCGCCGCCGTCGGCGCCGCGGGCTCGCGCGAGATCCCGGCCGGCGAGTTCTTCCGCGCGCCGCTCACGACGGCGCTGGCGGCCGACGAGATCCTCACCGCCGTCGACGTGCCCGTCACGCGCGGCGCCGGCACCGCGTTCGTGGAGCTCGCGCGGCGTCCCGGCGACTTCCCGCTCGTGTCCGTGGCGGCGGTCGTGGCGGTCGACCGGGCCGGACGCGTCGCCGACGCGCGCGTGGTGTTCGGCGGGCTCGCCGGCGCGCCGCAGCGCTCGGCGCCCGCGGAGGACGCGCTCCGCGGCCACGAGCCGACACCCGAGCGGATCGCCGCCGCGGCGCACGCGGCCCGTCGCGCGCTCCGTCCCGAGACCGACGTCTTCGCCTCGGGCGCATACCGGGCCCATCTCGCCGAAGTGCTGGCGCGCCGCGCGCTCCGGACGGCCACGAACCGGGCGCTCACCGTGGAGGTCCGATGAAGCGTGCGGTGACCGAGCAGCGCCACGGGCCGGTCGAGCAACAGGTCCGAGCGCGAGACCGAGGAGCGCACCGGCTCCGCCGGGGCGCTTCCGAGCGAGAGGGGGGTGTGGGGGGCCATGTCGGGGCCCCCCACGTGATAGTCCGATGATCGTCCGATTCACGCTGAACGGCCGGCCGCGCGAGGTCGAGACCGAGCCGCACCGCACGCTGCTCGACGTGCTGCGCGACACCCTGGGCCAGCTCGAGGCGAAGGAAGGCTGCGCGGAAGGCGCGTGCGGCGCCTGCACGGTGCTGCTCGACGGCCGTCCGGCCTCGAGCTGCCTGACGCTGGTGCCGCTCGTGGAGGGGCGCCGCGTCACGACGGTGCGCGGTCTCGAGCGCGACGGCCGGCTGCACCCTCTGCAGGAGTCGTTCGTCGCCCACGGCGCGGTGCAGTGCGGCTTCTGCACGCCGGGCGTGCTCCTCACCGCCCTCTGGTACGTCGAGAAGAACCCCGGCGCGGACCGGGAGCAGATCCGCCAGGCGCTCGGCGGCAACCTCTGCCGCTGCACCGGTTACACGAAGATCGTCGACGCGATCGAGGCGTGGTCGAGGCGCGCCACGGCGGAGGCGGGCCCGTGAGCCGCGCGGTGACCGAGACGCGCCACGGCTCCGCCGGGGCGCGGCGAGCGTCGGGGGGTGTGGGGGGCCATGTCGGGGCCCCCCACGCGGTGGACCGGTGAGCGGCGCGCCGGATCGCCCCGATCTGATCGGCCAGCGGATCCCGCGGCACGACGCCCGCGACAAGGTCACGGCCACCATCGCGTACGCCGCCGACTGGGCGATGCCCGGCATGCTGCACGCCGTCGTCGTGCGCTCGCCGTACCCGTCGGCGCAGATCCGCCGGCTCGACGCCGCGCGCGCGTCGGCGATGCCGGGCGTCGTGGCGATCCTCACCGCGAAGGACGTCCCGCACAACACGCTCGCCACCGACGTCCCGGGGCAGACGACGACCGTCGGCCCGCTCCGTGCGCACCTGCACGTCCTCGCCGAGGATCGCGTGCGCTACCAGGGCGAGCCGGTCGCGCTCGTCGCGGCCGAGACGCTCGAGCAGGCCCGCGCCGCGGCGGAAGCGGTCGAGGTCGACTACGAGCCGCTCCCCGGCGTGTTCGACACGGCCACCGCGCTCGCGCCCGGCGCGCCGCGCGTGCACGAGGCCGGGAACCTCCTGGCGGAATGGCGCATCGCGCGCGGCGACGTCGCGGCGGCGCTCGCCGGCGCCGCCGTCGTGATCGACGGGGAGTACGAGACCTCGTTCGTCGACTCCGGCTACATCGAGCCCGAGGCCGGCGTGGCCTGGATCGACGGCGACGGCGTCGTGACGATCCGCCTGGCGACGCAGGTGATCGAGCACTACCGCGACGTCGCCGAGGTCCTGGGCGTGCCGCAGAACCGCGTGCGCGTGATCGGCACGTACGTCGGCGGCGGCTTCGGCGGCAAGGAGGACGTCACCGTCGAGGTGTATCTCGGGCTCCTCGCGTGGAAGACACGGCGCCCCGTGAAGATGGTGTGGACGCGGCAGGAGTCGCTGCTCTCCCGCGCCAAGCGCCATCCCTACCGGCTGCGCTACCGGACCGGCGCGTCGCGCTCGGGCGAGATCGTCGCCCAGCAGGTCGAGATCGTCGGCGACTCCGGCGCGTACGCGTATCTCTCCGCGCTCGTCCTGCTCTACTCCACCGTCACCGCCGCCGGGCCGTACCGCGTGCCGAACGTCGCCGTCCACGCGCGCGTGGCGTACACGAACAATCCCCCGACGAGCGCCATGCGCGGCTTCGGGGCCATGCAGGTCGTGTTCGGCTACGAGTCGCAGATGGACCGCGTCGGCGCCGCGCTCGGCCTCGATCCCGTGCACGTGCGCGAGGTCAACGCGCTGCGGCGCGGCGACACGCTGCCGGTCGGGCAGGTGATCGAGACGCACGTCGCGCTGCCCGTGCTCGCGCGCCGCGCGTGGGACTCGCTCGGCGAGCCGACGCCGCCGCGCGCGCCGCACGTCCGGGTCGGCCGCGGGCTCGCGTGCAACCTCCAGCCGTACGGCCGGATCGTGTGGCTGCACGACTGGTCGAGCGCATGGGTGGGGTTCGAAATGGATGGAAGTCTAGTCGTCCGCTGTGGAGCTCCCGACGTCGGCGGCGGCCAGGCGTCGTCGCTGTGCCAGATCGCGGCCGGCGTGCTCGGCGTCCCGCTCGCGCGCGTGTCCGTGCACATCTCGGACAGCGCGCTCACGCCGCTCAGCGGCACGACGACGGCGAGCCGTCAGCTCTACATGTCGGGCAACGCCACGCTCAAGGCGGCGCGCGAGCTGCGCGAGCAGGTGCTCGGCGTCGCGGCGTCGATGCTCGGCGTCGCCGCGATCGAGCTCGACCTGGTCGAGGGCGAGGTGCGCGCGCGCGACGGGCGCACGCTCGCGCTCAAGGACGTGCTCGCGGGCTGCGCGCGCGCGAGCGTGCCGCGGAGCCGCCTGGCGGTCTACCACGCGCCCGCCGGCGAGCCGATCGGGTTCATGAAGGTGGGGGGCCCCGACATGGCCCCCCACACCCCCCAAACGCTCGCACACGGCCCGGCGGAGCCGGGCCGTGGCTCGGGGAAGGTCTTCCCCGACTACACGTTCGGCGCGCACGCGGCCGAGGTCGAGGTCGACACGGAAACCGGCGTGGTGCGCATCCTCAAGTACGTCGCCGCCCACGACGTCGGGCGCGCGATCAACCCGACGAGCGTCGAGGGCCAGATCCAGGGCGGTGTCGTGCAGGGACTCGGCTACGGCCTCCTGGAGGAGGTCCTCCTCGACGAGGGCGTGAACCAGACGACGTCGTTCGCGTCGTACCTGATCCCGGCCGCGGGCGACGTCCCGGACGTCCAGCCGATCGTCTGCGAGTCGGGCGAGGGGCTCGGCCCGTACGGCGCGCGCGGCATCGGCGAGCCGCCGATCGGTCCGCCGGCGGCGGCGATCGCCAACGCGATCGCGGCGGCGACGGGCGCGCGCCTCGCCCGCTTGCCGATGACCGGCGAGCGCGTGCTCCGCGCGCTCGGCGCGCTCGACGGAAAGGACGGCTGACATGCACGATCCCGTCTCCACCGACGTCCTCGTCATCGGCGGCGGCGCGGCCGGGGCGAAGGCCGCGCTCACCGCGCACGAGGCCGGCGCGCGCGTCACGATGGTGGTGAAGGGCTTCCTCGGCAAGAGCGGCTGCTCGATCTTCGCGAGCCACCTGCCGTACTACGACGAGTCCACGCAGGAAAAGGCGAGCGATCGGCTCCGCTACGCCGTGCGCTACTACAACCACTACCTCACCGACCAGGACCACGTCCGCCGCATGGGCGTGTACATGCGGACCGAGTTCCACGCCGAGCTCGAGCGGCTCGGCGTGTACTGGCTGCGCGACGAGCAGGACCGCATCTTCGCCACCGGGCCCCGCGTGCCGACCGTCGTCGTGCACAAGCAGGGCGCCTCGGGGCCGATCATCATGGAGAAGCGCCGGCGCGAGATCTTCGCGCGCGGCATCCCGGTGCTCGAGGAGTGCGCGGCCACCGCGCTCCTGACCGACGGCGGCCGCGTCGTGGGCGCGACGATCTTCGACTACCGCCACGGCGTCACGTTCCCCGTGGCCGCGAAGACGACGATCCTCGCCACCGGGCACTCCGACTACCTCGCGTCGCGGTCCACCGCGACCCGCGAGCAGTCGGCCGACGGCGTCGCGATGGCGCTGCGCGCGGGCGCCGAGGCCGCGAACCTCGAGATGCAGTGGTGGCACGTGAGCGACATGGCGCACCCGCGCACGTGGATGCGCATCCACGTCTATCCGAACCCGCTGCTCGGCACGCCGGAGAGCTCGCGCCTGTACAACACGCGGGGCGACGTCTTCTACGAGCAGAAGACCCACAGCCCCGGCTCCTCGGCGCCGTACGTCGAGCAGGCGCGCCGGCTCGCGCTCGAGGTGCAGAAGGGGCTCGCGCGGTGGGACGGCGGCTACTTCTCGGGCTACGACCACATCCCGGCCGACGTCGTCCGCACGTACCAGCACCAGGCGAAGGTCTGGCAGAAGCTCGGGCTCGACGTCGGCCGCGATCGTCTCGAGTGCGGCATCACCTGGCACATGCGCCAGGGCGGCCTCAACGTCGACGCCGCCACGATGCGTGCGAGCCTGCCCGGCCTGTACCTCGCGGGCGGCATCGGCTGCCACTACCTGGGCGGCGTCGGGCCCGTGAGCTACGACGGCAAGGTCGCGGGCACGTGCGCCGCGGACGAGGCGCACGGCCGGCCGGCGCCGGCGCTGCCGTCGGAGCAGGTCGAGGCCGAGGACCGGCGCATCTTCGGCTTCCTCCGGCACGCCGACGACGGCTGCCTGCCGATCCAGCTGAAGCTCGGGATCCGCGACGTCATGTGGGAGCTCGGCTACGTCAAGAACGAGCGGAAGCTCGTCCACGCCCTCCAGCGCCTGCAGCGGCTGCGGGACGAGGAGCTGCCGCGCATGGGGCTGCAGAGCACGTCGCGCACGTGGAACAGCGGCTGGCTCGACGCGCTCGACGTCACCGCGATGCTCGACGCCACCGAGGCGACCGTGCGCTCGGCGCTCCTGCGCAAGGAGAGCCGCGGGCCGTTCTACCGCGACGACTATCCCGTCACCGACAACGAGCACTGGATCGCGAGAGTCGTGCTCTGGCGCAACGGGAACGGATGGCAGTCGCGGATCGACCCGATTCCGACGCCGCACCTCAAGCCCGAGAAGGCCCGCGAGCCGTTCTTCGAGGCGGATTACTAGATGAGGGGCCCCGACATGGCCCCTCATACTCCCCCGCGCTCCGCGGTCGCCGGGGAACCCGGCGCCCGCGTCGACCACCGTGGTTCCCGAGGGTCCGTGATGGACACGATCCGCGTCCGCATCCGGCGGTTCGATCCCGAGACCGACCAGGCCCCGCGCTACGAGACGTTCGAGGTGCCGCGCGCGCCCGAGATGCGGGTGCTCGACGTCCTCGACTACGTGCACGAGACGCTCGCGCAGGACGTCGCGTACCGCTGGTTCTGCGGCGTGAAGAAGTGCGGCACGTGCGCGGTCACCGTGAACGGCACGCCGAAGCTCGCGTGCTGGGAGCCCGCCGAGGCGGAGATGACGATCGAGCCGCTGGCGAACCTGCCGGTGGTCCGCGACCTCGTCGTCGAGCGGGGCCCGTGCCGCGAGGGCCTGTGCGCCATCGAGCCGCTGATCCAGCGCACGACGGAATATCCGGGTTTTCCCGAGCCGCTGTCGCACCGCGCGATGGCGCGCGCCGGCCATCTCCGCGACTGCATCCTCTGCCTCGCGTGCCACGCCGCGTGTCCGGTGATGGCCGAGCCCGGGACGCGGTTCGCCGGGCCCGCGGTGCTCGTGAACCTCGCGGAGGTCGCGCTCGATCCGCGCGACGGCGCGGACCGCGCGCGGATCGCGGAGACCGCCCACGTGTTCTCGTGCGTGTCCTGCTACGAGTGCGAGCGCGTCTGCCCCGCCGAGATCCCGATCGTGCGCGACGCGATCGAGCCGCTGAAGCGGCTCGTCTACCGCCGCGGCATCGGCGAGGGCGCGCGCCACGCGCGCCTCTTCCTCGACTCGGTGAAGAAGCACGGGCGCGTGAACGCCCCGCAGCTCGTGCTCGCCACGCAGGGCGCCAATCGCGAGGCGCTCGGCCGGGGATTCCGCATGATGGCGCGCGGCAAGGTGAACCCCGTCCGGTCGCTGCTCGAGGGCCGCGCCGGCGGCGCCGAGGCGCTGCGGAAGCTCTACGAGGGGAGCGAGGAGAACGAATGAGGTACGCGTACTTCCCCGGGTGCTCGGCCAAGGGCTCGTGCCGGGAGCTCGACCTCAGCACGACGGCGGTCGCGAAGCTCTACGACATCGAGCTCGTCGAGCTCACCGGCGCGGGCTGCACCGGCGCGCGCGAGTTCCGCGCGATCAGCGAGCAGCTCCACCTCGTCGCGAACGCGAACATCCTCGCGCGCGCGGAAGCGGCCGGCGCCGACCTCGTCGTCGTCTGCGACACGTGCCTGCTGAACCTCACCGAGGTGAACGATCGGCTCAAGCAGGACGCCGCGGCGCGCGAGCGCGTCAACGCCGAGCTCCGCACGACCGGCGTCGAGTACCGCGGGACGATCGACGTCACGCACTTCCTCTGGGTCCTGATGGAGCAGGTGGGGGAGGATCGGCTGCGCCGGAGCGTGGTGCAGCCGCTGGGCGGTCTCCGCATCGCGCCGTTCTACGGCTGCCACGCGCTGCGCCCGGCCTCCGCGCACGACGCGGGCAAGCGCCGCGACGAGGCGCTCGAGCGGCTCTGCGAGATCGTCGGCGCGGTGCCGGTCCCGTACGCGGGCTCGCAGAAGTGCTGCGGGTTCCACGTGGCGCTGACCGAGACGCCGACGGCGCTCCGCATGACGGGCGGCCACCTCGCCGAGGCGAAGGCCGAGGGCGCCGACTGCATGGTCACGCCGTGCCCGCTCTGCCACACGATGCTCGACGCCTTCCAGCCTGACGCGGCGAAGGCCGCGGGCGCGGACTTCGGGCTGCCGACGCTCCACGTGGCGCAGCTCATCGGGCTCGCGGCCGGCCTGTCGCCGAAGGCGCTCGGCCTCTCGCGTCACGTCATGGGCACGAAGGGCGTGATCGCCGCCGCGGCGCGCGGAGCGGCCGTCTGATGACACGTCGTGTGTCAACCCCGAGGCGCGCCACGGCTCCGCCGGGGCGCGTCCGAGCGCTGGGGGTCTGGGGGCCATGTCGGGGCCCCCAGCACGATCGATGAGACGTCGCGTGCCGAGCCCGAGGCGCGCCACGGCTCCGCCGGGGCGCGTCCGAGCGCTGGGGGTCT
>JACPCW010000057.1 GCA_016184365.1 Candidatus Rokuibacteriota bacterium | reverse complement strand
TCGATGACCGGCCACGGTGACGGCGCGCCAGCGAAGACGGCATCGCGTCACGGGAGACCGCGAGTGGTGGGCTGAGGGTCGCTCTGGAATTCCGTTGGCCCTACCCTCGCCTGGGCGCGCACCATCGTGATTCCACCCGTGAGCATCGCCGAGCGGGCCGTCGCTCGCGGAATTCCGGAGCGACCCTCAGCCCACCGCTCGCGGTCGTGTCGCGGATGCTGTTCGGCTCGTGGGCGCCGCGTTCATGAATAGTCCGAGCTAGCCCTTCACGCTCCCGGCCGTCAGGCCTTCCACCATGTACTTCTGCAGATAGACGTACGCCGCGATGACCGGCAGCGTCGTCAGCACCGCGCCCGCCATGAGATAGCCCCAGCCGTAGACGTCGCCGGTGATGAAGCTCGCGAGCCCGACGGGCAGCGTGCGCTGCCTGGCGTCGGTGATGAACACGAGCGCGTAGAGGAACTCGTTCCACGCCTGCGTGAAGGCGTAGAGCCCGGCGGCGAGCAGGCCCGGCGCGGACAGGGGCAGCACGATGCGCCAGAACGCGCCGAAGCGCGTGGCGCCGTCGATCATGGCCGCCTCCTCGAGCTCCTCCGGGATCGACTCGAAGTAGCCCATGAGCAGCCACGTGACGAACGGCACCGTGAACGACGGGTACGCCGCGATCAGGCCGCCGAGGCTGTTCGAGAGCCCGAGGTTCCGGATCTGCGCGTAGAGCGGGATGAACAGGATCGACGGCGGCACCAGGTACGTGATGAGCGTGGCGCTCGCCATGAAGCCGCGGCCGAGGAAGCGCAGCCGCGCGATCGCGTACGCGCCGATCGTGCCCACCGCCGTCGCCACCACCGTCGACGAGATGGCGACGATCGCGCTGTTGCCGTACCACTTCACGAACTCGGTCTTGCTGACGAGCTGCTCGTAGTTCTCGCCGACGAACGGGCTCGGCCAGAACATCGACGTCAGGCTGCGCATCTGCTCCTCGTTCTTGAACGACGTGATCGTCATCCAGTAGAACGGAAACAGCACGAGCAGCGCGAGCACGCCCAGGACCGTGTAGGACAGTGCCCGCTGCATCAGCGCTTCCGGCCCTTGCGCATGTACTTCGCGAGCACCATGATCGACAGTCCCAGCGGCGGCAGCAGGTAGAGCGCGACCGCGATGGCCTCGCCGAGCCGCTGGGCGCCGAACGCCGTCTCGTACGTGAGCACGGGCATGACCATCGTCGTCCCGCCCGGCCCGCCCTTGGTGAGGATGTAGATGATCTGGAAGTCGTTGAACGTCCAGATGGTCGAGAGCAGCGTGACGATGATGACGATGTTCTTCAGGCTCGGGAGCGTCACGTGCCGGAACCGCTGCCACGCATTGGCGCCGTCGACCGAGGCCGCCTCGTACATCTCCCCGGGGATCGCCTTCATGCCGGCGAGGAACGAGATGCCGAAGAACGGGAACCCGCGCCAGATGTTGACGGCGATGACCGACGCCATCGCGGTGCCCGGCTCGCTGAGCCAGCCGACGCCCTGGGGCAGGATCTTGAACACGCGCACCACGAGGTAGTTCAGCACGCCGAGGCTGCCGTCGAAGATCCACAGGAAGTTGAGCGCCGACACGACCGTCGGCGCCACCCACGGGATCAGCAGCACACCGGTCCAGAACGACCGCCACCGGATGGCGCTCGCGAGCACGAGCGCCATCAGCATGCCGAACACGAGCTTGAAGCCGACGGACGCCGACGTGAACAGGAAGCTGTTCCAGACGGCACGGTGGAAGAAGCCGTCCTCGGCGAGCCGGATGTAGTTCTCCAGCCCGACGAAGATCGGCGGCAGCCCGACGAGCTTGTGCGTGAGGCTCAGGTAGATGGCGTAGCAGAACGGGTACGCCACCAGCGCCAGCACGAGCACGATCATCGGGCTGACGAAGAGGAACCCGAGCCGGAAGTCGGGCCCCAGCAGTTGCCGGGGCCCGCTCGCCATGCGGACGGGTCCGCGATCAGCCGCGGCTACGGATCCGATGAATGTCCTCCACGCGCTTGTGTGCTTCCTTCAACGCGGCCTCGGGCGAGAGCCCGCCCGTGACCACGCGGCCGCCCATGTCGGCCAGGATGTACTGCGCCTCGACCTCGATCGCCGCCGGCGTGATCGGCCCCGGGTAGCCGGGCCACACGCTGCGGAGGATGTTCTCCTTCATACCCTCGAAGTTCGGATCCGTCTTCCAGTACGGGTGATCGGCGCGCGACTTGTAGACCGGGCCGGCCTGGCCGCTGCACGCCTTCATGTATTCCTCGAAGCGCTTCTCGTCCTCCACCCAGCGCACGAGGTCGTCGCAGAGATCGGCGTGCTTGCTCGCCTTGAAGAGCCCCCAGTTGTACGCGCCGGCGAAGACGAACGTTCCGGCCGGGCCGCCGGGCGTGAGGATGACCTGCGTCTTCGCGTGCAGCGGATTCTTCTTGGCGCCCATCGCGTAGTAGAGGCTCGCGCCGTTGTTGGTCATCACGAGCTGGCCGGCCATGAAGGCTTCGTTGTTGTGGACGTCCGTCCATCCCATGACGCCGGGCGGCTGGATCTTGTGCTTCTGGATCGTGTCGGCGGCGAACTGCACCGCGGCGATGTTCGCCTTGAGGTTCGACGTGGCCAGCGCGGGCTTGCCGTCCTTGTCCCACGTGCCGCCGCCGTAGTCCCAGAGGAGGTTCTGCATGAACCCGCGGGCGTCGTCCGAGCGGTTCAGGGTCTGGCCGAAGCCGTAGAGGTTCTTCGACGGATCCTGCGTCTTCTTCGCGACCTCGACCACGTCGGGGTCGTAGACCTTCGGCATCTTGAGGCCCTTCGCCTCGATGATGTCCTTGCGGACGTGCAGGCCGCCGCCGAACGCCAGGCGCGCGATCGCATAGTACTGGCCCTGGAACTGGACGACGCGGTCGGCGTACGGGAGCAGCCCGCCGCGGGCGCCGGCGAGCTGCTTGGCGAGCGCGGTGACGTCGCGCAGCGCCGGCCGGTATCGCATCGGGCCCTGATAGTTCATCTCCGCGATGTCCGGCGGATTGCCGGCCTCGATCGCCGCGACGAACTTCTGCTCGCGGTCGCCGAACGTGGCCCAGTCGAACTCGACCTGGACCTTGCGCTCCGCCGCCCACGCCTCGACCTGCTTGGCGAGGATGTCGTTGCCCCCGGTGACGAAGCTCTTGAAGAGCCACACGCGGAGCTTCGGACCGCTCTGCGCGTGCGCCATGCGCGTCATGACGTGAAGGCCGGCGGCGGTGCCGCCGGTGATGACCGCCGCGCGGCGCACGAACTCCCGCCGCGAGATCAGGTGCGCATCGAGCTGCTCTGCGAGATTCCCGAGACGCGTGTCGATCATGAAAGCCTCCTGCGTGAGGGTTAGCGGATCGCGTCCCAGGCCATCCGGGACAGGCGGCCGATCAGCTGATTGGCCGCCGTGAAGCCGGGCGTGCCGTCCGGCAGCTCCACCGGCACGTGCTCCGTGTACGCGGTGAGGATGAACAGCGGACGCTCCGCGCGGAACACGATGCCGGCGTCCATGTACCCGCGGGAGCCGGTGCCGGTCTTGTGCGCGACCTTCGTGCCGAGCGGCAGCTGCGACGGCAGACGCGCCTTCAGCTTCTGCCACGACAGGATGTCGAGACCGAGCTTGCAGAGCTCGGGCGTCGCGCCGAGCCGCGCGGCGACGCTCGGGTCCGTCGTGCCGCGGAGAACGAGCTCGAGCAGCATGCCCTGGTCGTTCGGCGTGGTGGTCGTCACCTGCTCGAGCGTGTGCTCCGGTCCGAGGCGCGGCGGAATCCCGAAGCGGTGCGTCGTGCCCGTCATGCCGAGCGACTCGCAGTACCGCTGGATCTCACCGAGCCCGACGAGGTCGACCGCCGTGCCGGTGGACGTGTTGTCGCTGACGATGATCATCATCACGAGCACGTCGCGGAACGTGATCGCGAATCCGGGCGTCAGGTGCTGGAACGTGCCCGAGTCGTTGTCCTGGTAGCGCGCGTCGATCGTCACCTTCTGGTCGAGCGCGAGCTTGCCGTCGTGCACGGCCTTGAGCGCAGCCATCATGATCGAGATCTTGCGCGTGCTCGCCGACGGGACCGGCACGCTGCCCAGACGATCGGCGGCCGCGCCGGTCGTCAGATCCTTCAGGAACCAGCTCGTCTGAAACGGGTGGCGATCGCACAGCGCGTTCATGCGCCCGACGAGATCCTTCACGCTGCCCTCCGATTCGGTCCGGACGTTGCGAAACGCGAGCGTCATGCGGAGCGGAACATTATAGTGTCCGCTCAGGAGGACGCCATGGGTCAAACGGACAAGGTGCTGCTCCAGAAAGACGGCGGCATCGGCTGGATCGTCTTCAACCAGCCGGAGAAGCGCAACGCGGTGAGCCTCGAGATGTGGGAGGCGATGCCGGACCACGTGCGCGACCTGTCAGCCGACCCGGACATTCGTGTCGTCGTCCTGCGCGGCGCGGGCGATCAGGCGTTCGTCGCCGGCGCCGACATCTCACAGTTCAAGGAGCGGCGGCGCAACATGGCGGACCAGGAGGAGTACAGCCGCATCTCCGCGCGCGGGTCCCAGGCGCTCGCCACGCTCGAGAAGCCGCTCCTCGCGATGATCCACGGCTTCTGCATCGGCGGCGGGGTGGGCATCGCGCTGACCTGCGACATTCGCATCGCGTCCGACGACGCGCGCTTCGGCATCCCGGCCGCGCGCCTCGGGCTCGGCTACCACTACAAGGGCATGGAGAAGCTGATGGCGCTCGTCGGCCCGTCGGTCACGAAGGAGATCTTCTTCACCGCGCGCACCGACTGGTCGGCGCCGGAGGCGCTGCGCATGGGCCTCATCAACCAGGTCGTGCCGAAAGCGGAGCTCGAGGCGTTCACGCGGAAGTACGCCGAGCGCATCGCGCAGAACGCGCCGCTGACGGTCCGCTCCGCGAAGGCCACGGTGGATCAGCTGCAGAAGCCGGCGCCGGACCGCGACCTCGCGATGCTCGACAAGCTGATCGCCGACTGCTTCAACAGCGAGGACTACCAGGAGGGCGTGCGCGCCTTCGGTGAGAAGCGCCGGCCCCAGTTCAAAGGCCGATAAGCGATGTCGACGGGTGCCACGGCTGCGCCGGGGCGCCCGGAGCGGCGGGGGGTGGGGGGGCCATGTCGGGGCCCCACCTGATCATCGCCGTGGTCATGGTCCTTTCGGCGACGTGCGCCGCCGGCGCGCAGCAGGCACCGCCGCCGAAGCACGATCCGCTCAAGGGCATGGACCCGAGCGGCCGCATCCCGAAAGTTCCGCTGCCCGCCGATCTGCCGCATCCGGAGCGCTGGCGCTACATCCCCGAGGGGCGCATCAAGCCCGGGAACGTCTTCGAGCGGTTCCTCGTGTCGAGCTTCGCCGCGCCGCAGTTCTTCTTCGAGCAGGACGTCGGCGTCGGCGGCGGCATCGCGCTCACCGACATCGACTTCCGCAGCCAGCGCCGCCGCGAATTCCTCGGCGCGTTCTTCACCCACACGACCGAAGGGCAGCAGAAGTACCGGCTGATCTGGCGCCGCTGGCTGCTCCATCGCGATCTGCCCGAGGGCGGCGTGATCGTCGAGGAGCGCAATCACGTGCACGGCTTCGGCGGGTACGAGAAGAGCCTGACCCGGCGGTTCTACGGGCTCGGCCCGAACACGCGCGAGCGCGACGAAACGAGCTACATCGACGAGGTCATCGACCTCGGCGCGCGCAGCGACTTCACGATCGGCGAGATCGCGGGCAACTGGATCGCCACGGTCGGCGCGAAGGGCGAGCACCACGATCTGGCGCCCGGTCGCGTGTCCGATCGTCCGACGACGAACGAGGTGTTCCCGACGCTGTTCCGCGCCGGCAATCACCACGACAGCCTCACGGTCACGATCGGGCTCCGCTACGACACGCGCGACAGCCAGCACCAGCCGTACTCGGGCGTCCAGCTCGGCGTGGTCGCCGACTCGCCGGTGTGGCAGACGGGCGGCGACGCGGGAACCGTCGGGACGGCGTACGGCAACGTGGCGTTCCGCGTGCCGCCGCTCTTTCACCGCGGCGGCGATCGCGCCGAAGAAAACCGGCCGACCGACACCGTCGCGCTCGCGGCGTTCGTGCAGACGAGCGCCGGCGACCTGCCGTACTACGAGCGCCCGACGCTCGGCGGGAGCGACACGCTGCGCGGCTTCATCCAGCACCGCTTCACCGGCGATGCCGCGTGGCACGCGACGGCGGAGCATCGGGTCACGGTCGTTCCGCGCGGGTTCAAGCTCACCGACATGATCCGCATCGAGCGCGTCGGCCTGACGGCGTTCTTCGACGTCGGCACGGTCGCCGACGACGTCGGCCGGCTCGCGGACGCCCGCGTGCACACGAGCTACGGCGTCGGGCTGCGCTTCAGCCTGGAGCGCACGGCGATGTTCCGCGCCGACATGGGCTTCTCGAACGAGGGCGTGAACTTCACCGTGGGGTTCGGCCTGCCGTTCTGATCCGACGCCTACCAGCCCTCGTCCGGGTCCGGGACGTCTCCGCGCAGCAGCGCGACGTCGGCCTGATCGCGGAGCGCCTTGCTGCGGCGTCGTCCCGGGTCGGCGGCGGCGCGCTCCTTCATGGCGATGAGATCCGCCGTGGTCACCACGCGGACGGGAATCCCGGCCAGATCCATGAGCTCCGCGCGTTCGATCATCGCGTCGAACTCGGGATCGACGACGATCTGAACCGGCTCGCCGGATCGATGTCGGAAGTTGATGCTGTGGGCGAACGTGCCCGTCATCCGCATGCCGGCCGCGATCAGCGCTGCGACGATCGCCGTACGCTCTGCCGTCGACGGCACGGCGACGTCGGTATCGACCGTGGCGCGTGGCACACCGGAACGGATGCCAACGGCCACACCGCCGACGACGGCGTGCGCGATACCGAGCTGGTGGAGAGCGCGACTGACGTCCCCCAGCGCTGCGATCTTGTCCGGAGACTCGCGCATCACCGTCCTCCGGCTCGCCGCGATCAGCAGGCGTTCGCGGGCCGTGATCCGTGCGATTTCTTCGAGGGCATCCGTCGCCATCGATGTCGAGGATAGCACCCTCGATCGAGGGTCACGCGCGGTCGACGGCGGGTCTCACCTGCTCCGTCACGAGACCGAGGATGTCGAACATCCGGCCGAGATCGTCGCGGCGGAACTCCAGCAGGATGTGCGAGAGCCCCACGCGCTTGTACTGCGCGAGCTCGTCGATGACCGCCTGCGCGCCCTTCGCCAGCAGCTCGTCCTTCAGGCCGTAGCGCAGCGAGATCGCGATCGAGTCGAACGGCCGCTTCGCGGCATCGGCCGCCGCGCGGAGCCGGCCGAGCGCCTCGCGCAGCTGCTCCGGCGTCTTCGACGTCGCGTGCCAGCCGTCGCCGTACGTCACGACGCGACGGAACGCGCCCGGGCTGTCGCCGCCCACCCAGATCGGCGGATGCGGCTTCTGCACCGGCTTCGGCGCGAAGCCGAGATTCTCGAACCGGAAGAACTCGCCGTGGAGCTTCGGGTTCTCCGCCGTCCACAGCTCCTTGAACGCGCGGAGGATCTCGTCGGCCTGACGGCCGCGCGCGTGGAACGGCGCGCCGAGCATCTCGAGCTCTTCCTTCCACCAGCCGACGCCGACGCCGACGATGAGCCGGCCCTGCGACAGCGCGTCGATGCTCGTCAGCATCTTCGCCATCACGATCGGATGCCGATGGCCGAGGATGAACACCGATGCGCCGAGCCGCGCGCGCGACGTGACCATCGCCGCCGCGGCCAGCACGGTGACGGGCTCGAGGTAGGGCTTGTCGGGCGGATGCGGAAACCGGCCGCCCGGGTAACTGCCTGACGCCGTCCGCGGAAAGATCACGTGGTCGCTCACCCACAGCGACGCCACGTTGCGCTTGTCGGCCTCGCGCGCGAAGGCGCCGAGCGCCTCGCCCGTCGCGAGCGGCCCTTGATTCGGTAAGTGGCAGCCGATGTCCATCGTAGTACCCTCCCCGTCACCATGATGACGGGCGGACGGGCGGTCGTCGAGCTGCTCAAGGCCGAAGGCGTCCGGCACATCTTCGGCATCGTCGGCGCCACGTTCCTCGACGTCCTCGACGCGCTCTACGACGATAAAAGCGTCGAGTACATCAACGTCCGCCACGAGCAGGCCGCCGCGTTCATGGCCGACGGGCTCGCGCGCGTCACCGATCTCCCCGGCGTGTGCCTGGTGACGAGCGGCCCGGGCGCGACGAACTTGATGACCGGCGTGGCGGCCGCGCACGTCGCGCACTCCCCGGTCGTCGTGCTGGTCGGCGGCGTCGCGCTCGAGCACCAGCAGCGCGACGCGTTCCAGGAGTACGACCTGCTCGGCATGTTCCGGCCGGTCACGAAGCTCGCCATCCAGATCAACAGGCCCGACCGCATTCCCGAGCTGCTGCGCGCGGCGCTCCGCACGGCGATGACCGGGCGGCGCGGCCCCGTGCTCGTCGACATTCCGCGCGACGTGCTGAACGACGTGACGATCGCGGTGCCGGAGCTCGGCCCGCCGGCGTATCGCGCGACCCATCCGCCGCCGCCGCACGGCGATGCCGTGCGCGAGACGGTCCGGCTCATGCAGAAGGCGCAGCGGCCGCTGCTGCTCGTCGGCGGCGGCGTCACGCGCGCGAACGCGTCGGACATGGTCGTGCGGCTCGCGGAGCGCTGCGGCATCCCGATGATCACGGCGTACGGCCGCAACGACGCGGTGCCGAACGATCATCCGCTCTACATCGGGCCGCTCGGCCGCGCGGGATCGGCGGAAGCGGCGGCCGCCTGCCGGCGCGCCGACCTGCTGCTCGTGATCGGCTCGCGGCTGGCGCAATTCACGTCGCACTTCGACGACCGATCGATCAAGCCCGGCGTGCCGATCGTGCAGGTCGACATCGAGCCGCGCGACATCGGTCGCTACTATCCCGTCGCCGTCGGCATCGAGGCCGACGCGCGCGAGACGTGTCTGGCGCTGCTGGCCGCGGTGGACACGGAGCGCGTCGTGCCGGCGCCGGAGGCGTGGCGCGACGAAGCGAAGAGGCTGCGCGCCGATCGGCAGGCGCGGCTCGCGCGCGAAGCCGCCACGGACGCCAAGCCGATCAAGCCGCAGCGGGTGTACGCGGAGCTGCGCCGCGCGCTCCCGCCGGACACGATCGTCACGCTCGACGCCGGCGCCGCGCCGGCGTACGGCTACGACCGGCTGCACTTCACGCGGCCGCGGACGTTCCTGACGCCGCTCGATCTCGGCGGCCTCGGCTTCGCCTTCCCCGTCGCGCTCGGCGCCAAGCTCGGACGGCCGGGCTCACCGGTGCTCGCGATTCACGGCGACGGCGGCTTTCTGATGAACGCGCAGGAGATCGAAACGGCGGTGCGGCACGGCATCAACGCCGTCACGCTCGTGATGAACAACAACTGCTGGGGCTCCGAGAAGGCGTACCAGAAGCACTTCTACGCCGAGCGCTACATCGGCTGCGACATCGGCAATCCGCGCTACGACGCCTTCGCGAAGCTCTTCGGCGCGGCGGGCTACTACGTCGACCAGATCGATCAGATCGGTGACGTGATCCGCGCGGCGCTCGCCGGCAACACGCCGGCGATCGTCGAGGTTCCCATCGACCCCGAGGAGTTCCCGACGCCGGCGGCGGCGGCACGCAAGACCCCGGCCGCGGGTTCCGCGCGCGGGTAACGGCCGCCTATACTGGCCGCCCCGACACCAGGAGGTTCGTCATGGCCGGAAGACTCGCAGGCAAGGTCGCGCTCGTCACCGGCGGCGCCAGCGGCATGGGTCTCAGCGAGGCGACGCTGTTCGCGCGCGAAGGCGCGAAGGTCATGGTCGCCGACGTGCTCGACGCCGAAGGACGCCAGGCGGCCGAGAAGATCGCGGCCGAAGGGGGCACCGCGCGGTTCGTGAAGCACGACGTCACGAGCGAAGCGAGCTGGCAGGAGGCGGTCAAGGCCACGGTCGCCGCCTTCGGCAAGCTCGACGTCCTCGTGAACAACGCCGGCATCAGCGGCACGTGGGATCCCGACACGCTCAGCGTCACCGCGTGGGACGACCTCCTGAACGTCAACGCCAAGGGCGTCTTCCTCGGCATGAAGTACGCGGTGCCGGCGATGGAGAAGGCGGGCGGCGGCGCGATCGTCAACATCTCGTCGATCTCCGGCTTCGTCGGTCAGGACCGGATCCACATGGGCTACAACGCGTCGAAGGGTGCGGTGCGGATCATGACGAAGTCGGCGGCGGTGCAGTTCGCGCCGCACGGCATCCGCGTGAACTCCGTGCATCCCGGCATCCTGCCGCCGATGCGGACGTCGAAAGTGTCGGCGGATCCCGAGTGGCGCGCGAAGACGCTCCGCGCCGTGCCGCTCAAGCGCGAAGGCCGCGTGGAGGAAGTCGCGTATGCCGTGCTGTTCCTCGCGTCGGACGAGGCCTCGTACATCACGGGGACCGAGCTCGTCGTCGACGGCGGGTTGCTGGCGGTTTGAAGCCCCTCGACGGCGTCGTCGTGCTCGACCTCACGCGGTTTCTCGCCGGGCCGTACTGCACGCTGCTGCTCGCCGGGCTCGGCGCGGAGGTGATCCGCGTCGAGCCGCCCGGCGGCGACGCGTATCGCGAGCGTCCGCCGTTCGGCGGCCCGAAGGGCACCAGTCTCACGCGTCAGACCGACGACGATGTCGGCATGACCGTGCTGAGTCGCTGGCGCGGCAAGAAGAGCATCACGCTCAATCTCCGCAGCCCCGCCGGCATCGAGCTCTTCCGGAAGCTCGTCGCGCACACCGACGTCGTCGTCGAGAACTTCCTGCCCGGCACGCTGGAGAAGATGGGGCTCGCCCACCGGGTCCTCGACGGCATCAACCCGCGCGTGATCCTCTGCTCGATCTCCGGCTTCGGCCAGACCGGGCCGTATCGCGAGTGGCGCGCGTTCGATCCGATCGTGCAGGCGATGAGCGGCGTGAGCAGCGTCACCGGGTACCCGGACAAGCCGCCCGTCCGGTGCGGCGCCGCGATCAGCGACACGAGCGCCTCGCTCTACGGCGTCATCGGCGTGCTCTCCGCGCTGCGCGCGCGCGAGCGCTCCGGCCGGGGCGAATGGGTCGACGTCTCGATGCTCGACGGCACGTTCTTCCTGCTCGCCGAGGTGCTCGAGTACGTCTCCGGCGGCGTGAATCCCGAGCGCCGTGGCAACGGGCACCAGGGCAGCGTGCCGTTCAACGTCTATCGCGCGCGCGACGGCTGGGTCAGTCTCTGCGCGGTGACGTCCGGCGAGTGGCTGCATCTGCTCGAGGCGTTCGGGCGGCCCGAGCTCGCGAACGAGCCGCGCTTTCATCCGAGTCCCGGCAGCCGCCACGCGCATCGCGAAGAGATCGACGCCCTCGTGCAGGACTGGGTCGGGCAACGCACCGTCGACGAGGCGATCGAGACGCTGCAGGAGCATCACGTCCCCGCCGGACCGGTCCGCGATCTCCGTGAGGTCTTCGACGACGCCCACATGCGCGAGCGCCGGATGGTCGTCGGTCTCGAGCACCCGACGCACGGACCGGTGCCGGGCGCGCTCGCGGCGGGCATGCCGATCAAGTTCCTGAACCACCCGGCGGCGTTCGACGCGCCGGCGCCGGCGCTCGGCGCGCACAACGCCGACGTGTACGGCCGCATGCTCGGCCTGGGACCCGCCGAGCTCGAGAAGCTCGCCGCCGACGGCGTGATCTGAGCGTCCGGTGAAGATCACCGCGCTCGAGACCTATTCGCTGTCGGCGCCGCTGCCGCAACCCGTCCGCACCTCGACGCACGTCATCAGCCAGGTGAGCGAGGTCATCGTCCACGTCCATGCCGTCGCCGCGAGCCCGACGGGCTTCATTCTCGAATCGTTCGCGGACCCGACGCGCGACCCGCTCTGGTTCGAGCTCTTCCGCGCGCGCCCGGAGGTCGTGGACGGGTTCGTCGCCGTCCCCGACGCCCCGGGGCTCGGGCTCGAGCTGCGCGACGACACGCTCGAGAAGTACGGCGTCAGGATCGGCTGAGCCTCAGGCCTCCCGCAACCGGCGCAGGCCGATGGCTTCGAGGACGGCGAACAGGAGCACCGCGAGCGCGACGGCGGCGACGAGCACGTTGCCGGGCATCGTGAGCGGGCCGTCGACGATCAGCACCAGGCTGGCGGCGACCCAGACCGCGTTCAGGACGACCGCGGTGAGGACCTCGCCGCGGCTGATGCGGGAACGGCGCGCATTCCAGAAGAGCGCGGCCGCGTACACGAGCAGGCCGACGCCGACGGCGATGGCAATGCCCGGCGCGTCCAGACCGATCAGCGTCGAGATCGGCCGCGCGGCGACGAGCAGCAGCGCGCCGCACGCCGCCGAGGCGACGCCGTCGAGCAGGAGACTGCGGCGGAGAAACGTGGTGCGATCGGTGTCACGAGTCATGGGTGATCCCTCCTTGTGGAGCCATCCTCGAAGCAGACGCGACCACGCTCAATTACCGGAGAGGTAATGGGAACCGAGACCGCGGACGTCATCGTCGTCGGCGCCGGCATCATGGGCGTCAGCACGGCCTATCACCTGGCGCGGCTCGGCGTCCGGCGCGTGGTCGTGCTCGAGCGCGACACCGTCTGCTCGGGATCGACCGCGCTCGCGAGCGGCGGCATCCGGCATCAGTACGCGAACCGTCTCGGCATCGAGCTGACGACCCACAGCATCGTGACGTACGAGCGATTCCGCGACGAGTTCGGCGTCGATCCGAACTTCCGCCAGCACGGCTACCTGATCCTCATCGCCACCGAAGAGCAGCTCGCGGTCAGCCGCCGCAGCGTCGCGCTGCAGCGTGAGCTCGGCGTCGCCGTCGAGCTCCTCGACGCGGAGGCGACGCGGAAGCTCTGTCCGTATCTCCGCACCGACGATCTGCTCGGCGCGACGTACACGCCGCGTGACGGCTACGCCGATCCGTATCTCGCGACGACGGCAATCGCCGCGCGGGCGCGCGACATGGGCGTGGTCGTGCACCAGGGCTGCGAGGTCCGCACGTTCACGCGCGCAGGTGATCGCGTGACCGGCGTCGTCACCGACGCCGGCACGCTCGAAGCGCCGGCGGTCGTCATCGCGACGGGCGCGTGGTCCGGCGTCGTCGGCAAGCTCGCGGGCGTCGACATTCCCGTCGTGCCGCACCGGCGGCACAAGTTCATCACCGCGCCATTTCCCGAGGACCGGATTCCGGCGGAGACGCCGTTCGTCATCGACCAGCACCAGGGCGCGTCGCTGCGGCGCGAGGGCGCCGGCCTGCTGCTCGGTGGCGGCCGGCGCGACGAGCCCGCGAGCTTCAGCACGGACGTCGACCGGACGATCGAGCCGCGCGTGATCGAGCGCGCGGTCCACCGCGCGCCGGCGCTCGCGGAGGCCCGGCTCATGCGCGGATGGGCGGGCCTCTACGAGATGACACCGGATCAAACGGGCATCGTCAGCGCGATGCCCGGCATCGCCGGCCTCTACGTCATCGCGGGCTTCAGCGGCCACGGCTTCATGCACGGACCGATCGCCGGGCAGCTCATGGCCGAGCTGATCGTGCACGGCCGGAGCGTCACGATGGATGCGGTGCCGCTCGACATCGCACGGTTCGCGCGCGGCCAGGCGCACGTCGAGCCACTGACGTTCGTGTGAGAGGTGGGTTGATGGAATCGGTCGAACGGCACTACGGCCGCGGCGGCATTCTCGACTCGATCCTTCGCACGCTCGCGACGATCGGCAAGGACCTCGACAAGCTCGTGCCCGCCGATCTGGCGCCCGTCGACGAGTTTCACATCCGCGGCCGCGAAGCGACCGTCGAGCTCGCGAACCGCGCGTCCCTCGCGCCCGGGCTGTCCGTGCTCGACGTCGGCTGCGGACTCGGCGGATCGGTCCGCTATCTCGCCGCGGAGCGCGGATGTCGCGCGACGGGTGTCGACCTGACGGCGGAGTACGTCGAGGCCGCGGCGGCGCTGGCGAAGCTCGTCGGGCTCGGCGACGCCGTCGAGTTCCGGCAGGCGAGCGCGCTCGCACTGCCGTTCGCCGACGCGACGTTCGACGTCGTGTGGACCGAGCACGTGCAGATGAACATCGCCGACAAGCGCGCGTTCTACGCCGAGCTCGCGCGCGTGATCGTCCCGGGCGGCCGTCTGGTGTTCCACGACGTCTTCCAGGGCGAGGGCGGCGCCCCGCACTTTCCCGTGCCGTGGGCCGACGAGAGCGCGATCAGCTTCCTCGAGCCGCCCGATGCGGTGCAGCAAACGCTCGCCGACGTCGGCCTCCGCGTCCTCGACTGGGAGGACAAGAGCGTGCATTCGCGCATCTGGTTCGCCGGCGTGCTCGAACGCAGCAAGGCGTCGGGGCCGCCGCCGCTCGGGATTCACCTGCTCATGGGGCCGACGGCGCGCACGAAGATCGAGAACATCGTCCGGAATCTGGCCGAACGGCGGGTCGTCGTCGTGCAGGCCGTCGCGGAGAAGCCGGGCGTCTAACGCCAACGTCACCGCTGATTTTTACATTGACAGGTTTTCCCGAGCGCAACGGCGGCAGTCGGCGGCGCTTCGTCAGATACCGATTGGAAGGTCCGTTGAGGCTGCTGCCGCGGGCCGAGGCCGACGAGCAAAAGACACGCGAGGGTCATGGCGAGAACACGTCTCTGCGCGGCTCCCAGGCGGCCCGAAACCCGGGGGTTAGAGTCGCCGCAGCACAAGGAGACGCGCCATGGAGACTCACCGGATCACGGTTCTTCCCGACCCGGAACCGATCGCCGCGCTGAGGCGGCTGGGCGATGAGATCGCGGAACTGGCGGCGCACCTCGACGCCGCCACCGCGCGCCTGCTGGACCTGATCCGAGAGTTCGACGCGCGCGAGGGCTGGAGCGGCTTCCCGTCCTGCGCCGCGTGGCTGAGCTATCGCGTGGGCCTTGGACCGCGCGCGGCGCGCGAGAAGGTC
>JACPCW010000056.1 GCA_016184365.1 Candidatus Rokuibacteriota bacterium | reverse complement strand
TACTCCGGCGGCAGATGACGGTCCAGCGCCTCCTTGTAGAGCGCGCACGCCTCGCGGTCCACGCCGACCACGAAGGCCTTGTAGCCGAGCGGCTCGACGTTGTCGCGATAATGCCGCGCGATGAACTCGGCAACCGTGCCCACGCGATCGGGTGCCTTCAGAAACGCCTTGAGATTGACCGCGTGCTCGAGGACGGCGTTCAGCTCCTCGATGTCGCTGATGCCTTCGGTCTCGGTGAGGTTCAGGAACTCTTCCTCGAGCAGCTCGCGGGGCACGCGCACGTCGTTCGGCGCCAGCGTGTAATGGAGCGGCAGCGTCGTGCCGTCGGCGATGGACTCGGCGATCGAGTACTTGTCGAGGTAACCGCGCTCGTCGTCCTTCCCGAAGACCTTGAACGTGCCGCGACCGTACGCGATGCGGTCGATCGGCGTGCCCGTGAAGCCGATGAAGGTCGCGTTCGGCAGGGCGCCGACGAGGTAGTTTCCGAGGTCGCCGCTCGTCGTACGGTGAGCCTCGTCCACGAGCACGAAGACGTCGGATCGGCGCGACAGGTTCGCATCCGCACGATCGAACTTGTGGATCATCGACACGATCAGCCCGCGATAATCCGAGCGCAGCAGCTCGCGCAGCCGGGCCTTCGACGTGGCTCGCTCGAACGGCAGCCCATACGCCTTCAAGTTGCCGAAGCGCTGGCTCTCGAGCTCGTTACGGTCGACCAGCATCAGCACGGTTGGCTTCGCGAACGCGGGATGAGCCAGGATCTGCTGGGCGGCCGACATCATCGTCAGGGTTTTGCCCGAGCCCTGCGTGTGCCAGACGAGGCCCGTACGTCTCTCGGGATCGAGCGCACGCTCGACCACGCGCTCGACCGCCCGGGTCTGATGCTGCCGCAGGACGACCTTCCGCAGGTCGTCGTCCTTGCGAAATACGACGATCCACTCGCCCAGCATCCTGAGGAATCGCTCGCGGGCGAAGAACCGCTTCACCTTGCGCTCGAAGTTGCCGGCTTCCTCGTCCTTCCAGTTGAAGAGGTCCTTGCGTTCGAGGCTCCACGTGACGCCGTAGTAGAAGTCGATCAGGTGCGTCACGTCGAAGACCTGCGGCGCGGTCATCAGCTCGGGCGTTTCGCGGTGGTAGCGCCGGATCTGCGTGACACCGTCGTCCAGCCCGTCTCGCTTCCGTGCACTCTTCGTCTCCGCGACAGCGACGGGTACTCCATTGATCAGGAAGACGGCGTCCGCGCGGTTCCGGTACTGGCCATTGGTGTATTCCCACTCGGGCGTGACGTGGAACGTGTTGTTGGCGGGATGGGCGAAGTCGATGAGCGCCACGTTCCGTTCGCGTCGCTCGCCCTCGACGAAGACGGAGCGTTCCCCGCGCAGCCACGCGAGGATTTCGACGTTGCCCTCGACGTTGGTCCGGACGCTCTCCAGCCGGCTGATGATTCCGTCTACGTTGTTGGGCCCGACGACGCCGGGGTTCAACTCGAGCAACTTCGTGCGCAGCGTGTCATACAGGAACAACCCTGACTCGCCATGGCGAAGCGTCAGCGCAGCGTCGGAAGAGAGGAAGTCCCAGCCGATCTCGACCGCGTATTTGATGAGCGGCTCCTGGATCGTGAGGCGCTCGCTGCCGAGGCTAGCCATTGATAACCTTCCGTGCCCACGCAAGCACACGCGTAGCGACGCCAAGCGCCTCCTGGTAGTCGCCCTCGGTCACAACACGAGGCCAGCCGGGATATCGAGCCCCGGTGGCGAACTCCGTGAGGTCTCGCGCTTCATCGGGAGGGAGCGAGCGGCCGGAAGCCGCAACGAGATCGAGGAGGACTCCGACATCATGGGTGCGCGGAAAATCGATCTGTTCCCGCACGAGAACCGCCTTGATCGCCTTCTCGACCGCCTGCTGCGCCTCGAAGCACCGCTCTTCCCAGCGGATGCCCTCCGACGGCCCACGACTCGCCATTCGCAGATTGCTCTCGGCGATTCTCAGCCACTCGCGCGACAGTTCTCGAACGTCGTCCTCACGCGGCATAGACGACTCGGCCCTCACGCAGGGCCGGACGGACGATGTGTCCGATGATGTCGCCGTAGCGCTCGACCATGTCTGGTGTGACGACCACGGTGTCGATGGGGATACCGATCCCGCGCAGGCGGTCGCGAATGGCGCGGTGAGCGTCCCGAATCGCCATCCCCTGCTTGATCACGAGGAAATCGAGGTCACTGTCGGGGTCCATCTCCCCGCGCGCGGCCGAGCCGAAGAGGATGATCTTCTCCGGCGCAATGGCTTCGACAATGCGCCGGACGGCTTCTTCGATGAGGCGGTCATCGACTTTGCCGTGCGGCTTCGGCGTGGCCGCAGTGGCGCGGAGCGAGAGCTTGCCGATCAGTCTCGGCGACAATCGCACCTTCCCAGTCAGCAACGCGTCGAGCATGGAACGGAAGAGACGGCTCAACGCATCGCGTTTATGTTCAGCAACAACGATGCGCGTGTCTAGCGCTCTCACGATGCGGCCAATCTCGACCTGCTCCGCGCATTCTGGCAGCGGTAGTCGGATGTCTCGAATCAGTTCCGCACTGAGATTTTTCTGATTCGCGCCGTGACCTAGCGCGCGAATTCCGTTGTACGCAAAAGCGCAGAACGCGTAGAGGAACTGTGCATCAAGGCCATCGCGGGGGTTCAGTCCGGCGCACGCTTGATTCGTGGCTGCTTCGATTTCGAGAAATGCCACCCTGCCGCGCGTCACGCCCTGTCCGTACATCGCCATCAGAAGCGTTCCGGCGGGAAGTATCTTCGCCGCCGACGCACGCAGCCCGGCGTCCGTGATCGTCTCCGCCGTCGTCCGGATGGGTCGATACGCGATCTCCCCGGTTTTGACCCACGGGATCGCTCCGTTCCAATACTCAGAAACTTCTCGGCGCGGCGTTCCGCCCGAGACTACATCGCAGTAGTCACCCAACCGAACAACGTTCCAGCTTTCTGGAAGCTCGCCGAGCTCGGTGGTCTTGAGCGACTCGCCGCGCAAACCCTCGCGGAACAGTTTCGCCATGATCACGCTCTTCGCGCGCTGTAGTGCGGCCGCGATCGTCGCCTGCACGTCGGCCATTGTTTGAACCTTCGTAAGGAAATAGCCGATCGCGCGTTGCTCGTTCAGCGGCGGAAGCGGAATCTCGAGCGCTTCGAGTGACGAACTGCCGAGGCGCCGCGTCCCGTGCGCCGATGTTCCGATCTGGCCCGCGAGCGCATCGCGCCGCGAGGCAAGCGCATACAAGAGATAGTCAGGATCGACTCCGGCGCGCGGGATGATCGCCTTCATGTCCTGGTTGAAAGCCATCGGCACTTCCGCGATCGCGACGGGTAGCGCCTTCGCCAGGATCATCCCGCGGATCACCACGAAGATCGTCTTGACCGGCACGACGCGCGAGCCGGCTTCGGCCGCCTCCTCCGTTATGTGGTCGGCAGTGTCAGCCAGACGAAGCCGCTTCATGTCCTTCGGACTCGCCCAGGGAATGGGCCCGGTCCACCACTCCGGGCGGCCCTTCGACGGCGTACCGCCGCTCAGGAGGTCAGCGATGGTATCCAGGCGGGCGGTTCGCCATCCTTCCGGGATCACAGCTCTCGCTTTGGTGAACGTCGGCTCTTCAAGAGGCCAGTCACAGTGCTTGGGCCGCTCGTGTCACCGGCTCGAAATCCGATCCGGCGCGACGACCGCATCGGTGGCGCCATCAGGTCACGAATCGCGTCGAACACGGCCTTGAACTGCGAGTCGTACTTCGCCTCGAGCGCGGCGAGACGGTTCGACAGCTCATCATAGGAGAGCACCATCCCGCGCAACTGGACGAAGGCGCGCATGATCTCGATGTTGACCCGGATCGCGCGCTCGCGGCGGAGGACGCTGGACAGCATCGCGACGCCTTGTTCCGTGAAGACATGCGGCAGGTACTTGCGATGCCGCCCGCGCCCCGGCTTCGAGGTCACATTCTGTGACCTTAGAGACCCGGATTCGTCCTTCGTGAGCTGGAACATGGAAGTCGGACGGGAAGCGAGCCGGGTTGCGGCGGACGGCCTGATTCAGCGCCTTCACTGGTACGGCATACAGATCGGCCAGATCGCTGTCGAGCATCACTTTGATGTCCCGAATGGTGAGGCTGCGGCCATGAACGGTCGATGGCCCCCGGCGTGGGAGCCGTGAGATGCGACTCATACCGTCCCTCCCTCGTAGCGATAACCCAGTTGCCCGAAGATGTCCTTCAGCTCTACATCGAGGGCCTTTGCTTGCCCGTGCAGCCGCTCGAGTTCATCCAGCACGGCCTGAATGTCGTGCTGCTCGACGGCCGCCGCCGGCTGCACGTATCGCGACGGCGAGAGGCTGAAGTCGTTCTTCGCGATCTCGTCAACCCCGGCCACACGCACGAAGCCGTCGACGTCGACACCGGCGTGGAACGCGTCGGCGATCTTCCGGACGGCCGTGTCGGGAACGAAGTTCTTCGGGCGCCCCTTGTGGAACTCGGCGCTCGCGTTCACGAGCACGACCTTGCCCCGCCGCTCGGCGGGCTTCGCGCGGTTGAGCACGACGATCAAGCCCGCTGCGGTGGTGTTGTAGAAGAGGTTGTCGGGCAGCAGAACCACGCCTTCGACGACGTCCTGCTCGACAAACCACCGTCGGATCGTCTTCTCCCGGTTCTCTCCCTGTCCGCCGCTGCCGCGACTGGCCGCGCCCGTGTCGAGCACCACCGCCGCCCGCCCCTGCTCGTCGAGCGACGCCAGCACGTGCTGTAACCAAGCCCAGTCGGCGCTCGATGCCGGTGCGAACCCGCCACGCTTGTCGAAGCGCTCGAACGGGTCGCGTTCGTACTCCGCCGGGTCGAAGTTGTCCTGGTTCCACATCGGATTCGTGACAACGATGTCGAACTGCTTGAGCCGCCCTTCGGTCAGGAACTTCGGGTTCGTCATCGTGTTGCCGCGCGCGATCTCGGCTTCGAGCCCGTGCAGCACGACGTTCATGCGGGCGATCGCGAAGGAGGCGCCGGTCAGCTCCTGGCCGAAGAGCTTCAGATGACGCCGAACGGCGGGCTCGCGCTCCCGGCGCGCGAGCTCGCACTTGACCAGCAAGCCTCCGGAGCCGCAGCAGGGATCGTAGACTTCGGCTCCCGCAGAGGGACGTACGAGGTGCGCGATCAGCCACCCGACCTCCTTCGGCGTGAAGAATTCACCGGCGCTCTGGCCCTGGCCTTCCGCGAACTTTCGGAGCAGGTACTCGTAGGCGCGCCCGAGGAAGTCGGCCTCGACGTCGCGCAGTCCCAGCCGGTATCGCGGGTCGCTCAGGGTCTCGATGAGACGCGAGAGCGCCTCGTCGCTGATCTCGCGTTCACCGTTGCGCGTCTCGTTGTAGTCGACGATGTCGACCACGCCCTTGAGCGACGGGTTCGCGGCCGCGATCACCCTGACGGTCGTCGTCAGCTGCTCCCCCAGCGTCTTCGGCCGCCGGCCCGGGAGCCAGTCGAACGTTCTGCGGCCGCTGACGACGGCCCAGCCCGCCTCCGGCGGAATGTAGAACGCCACGACGGTGTGGTCGGCTTCCACGACGATGCGCGCCGCGTCTTCGTCTCCGTAGTCCGCCGCGAGGCGCGCGATCTCGTCGTCGAACACGTCGGAGAGTCGTTTGATGAAGACGAGCGGGAGGATGTAATCCTTGAACTTCGGCGCGTCCTTCTCGCCCCGGATCGCGCAGGCCGCGCGCCACAGCATCGTCTCCATCGACTTCGTGTCGAGCGGCTGGGTGGCGGCCTGTGCCGGCGCGACGATCGTGTCCGCCGCCGTGGGCGCTTCGCCGGCATCCGTCGCCATGCGCTGAGGCGCACGACGCCGGCGGCTCGGCCGTGCCTCACTGGTCTTCCCGAAGTACCGCTGAACCAGAGCCGCGCACCGTGGCCCTCGCTTGCGAAGGAAGCTCTCGATCGCGTGGACGGCCAGCGTGTCGGGATTGGTCTTTCCGGTCTCCCACCGGCTTACCGTGGGGACGGCGACCTTCAGGGACCGCGCGAGTTGCTCCTGCGTGAGATCGAGCACCTCGCGCGTTTCTTTGATGAGCCGCCCGAACTTGACCGGCATCGCGCCTCCCTTCGGACGGGCCACGATATGCATCGCGCAGGTGCTATGTCAAATGCTATGCCAATATAATCCTTAGTATGTCATTCTCAGCTTATTTCAAGGTCATTTATAGGTCGCGCGGAAACGAGCGCATCGGAATGCCGCGCCGTCCGAACACCCACGGGCAATGCGCCACGGACGCGCCCGAAGCCGCAAGCAGCTCGAGGTCGCGATCGCCCGGATGGCCGACGGCCGGATGACCGCTCACGAAGATGCAGTGGCCGACGATCAGCCGGCGGTTGAGCAGCCCGACGTCGTGCAGGAGCTCGATCGGCGTGAGCCCATGGCGGCGCGTGATCTCCTGGAAGCTCGCCGTGTACGTGAAGTCGCGCAGCATGTTCAGTCACCTCTACATGGCGGCGATCTGGCCGGCGCGCCACCTGGTCCTGTATCCGGCGCTCATCCGCAAGATCGACCAGACGTGGCGATGACGTCGAGCCGGTGGAAGACCAGACCGTCGAGCAGCTTCGGATAGAAGTGCGTCGATTTCTGCGGCATGAGCTCGCCGCCCCTGACGACGGTCCGCAGCTCGTCCGGCGTCGCCGCCGCGATCAGGAACGCGGCCTGGTACCGGCCGCCGCGGCCTTTCGCGATCGCGTCCGACTGTTCCGCCGTGTAGTCGACGTGCGTCTTCGCGTCGAGCTTCTCGTCGGTGATGTCGAGCCACGGCTTCAGCAGCCCTTCGTGCAGGATCGAGACGGCGAGCGATCGCCACGCGCGCGACGTCCCGGCCGGCCACGGGATCGCGTCGAACGCCGCGTCGCGCAGCGTGAGCGTGGCCGCGCGCGCCGGCGTCACGACGCCGATCGTGCGATTCGTCGCGCGGAACGCGGCGGGATCGGCGAGCGGCGCCACGTCGAACCATGGCTGCGCCGCTTCGAGGAAGCGACCGGCGTCGAAATCGCGGACGCCGTGGACCAACCGGTGATTCGGGAAGATCGTGAGCCCCGGCGCCTCGAGGGTGCAGAACGCCATCATCTTGTGGCGGGCGCCGGCGTGGTGCGTGGCGTATTCCACGGCCGTCTCGTACCGGTGGTGACCGTCCGCGATGATCACCGGCCGCGACGCCATGAGCGCCTGCACGCGCGTCACCGCCGCCGCTTCCGTGATCTTCCAGAGGCGATGGATCTCGCCCTTGAGATCGCGCGCCTCGGCGATCGGGTCCCCGGTCGGCGCCGTCGCGCGCAGCACGTCGCCGGCAGGATCGCCGACGAGCATGAACAGCAGCCCCATGTCGGCGCCGGTCGCTTCGAGGAGCTCGAGCCGGTCCTTCTTCGGGCCGGCGTGCGTCCGCTCGTGCGGCAGCACGACGCCGTCACCGTACGGCGTCACTTCACCGAGCGCGACGAAGCCCATGCGCGTCACGGTTTCGCCGCCGACGCGATACGTCTGGTGATACGGATAGATCGCCGGACGATCGTCACGCTGCCAGACACCTTCGGCGAGGAGGCGGTCGAGCGTCTCGCGCGCGCGGCGATACTTGTCGGCCTCGTCTTTCGGGTACGTGACGCGCACGACGTTCCACGGGCTCATCTGGTAGAGCCGCTCCTGCGTCGCCGGACCGATCTGGTCGTACGGCGGCGCGACGACGCTCGACACGTCGCGTCCGACGTTCGCGTACCGGTAGCCGTGGAACGGCTGGATCCTCACGCGCGCGTCCCGTCCCGCGCGGCGCGCGCGATCAGCCGATGCAGCACGTCGGGGGCGAGCGGCAGCTCGCGCACCTCGACGCCGAGCGGCGCGAGCGCGTCCGCGACGGCGTTGGCCACCGCGGAGGCGGCGCCGATCGTCCCGCCTTCCGCCATGCCCTTGAAGCCGCTCACGCTGCCCGGCGGCGGCGTCTCGGAGTGCACGACTTCGACCGACGGCAGCTCCATCGTCGTCGGCAGGAGGTAGTCCATGAAGCTCGTCGTGAGCGGCTGGCCGCCGTCGTCGTGCACGATGCGCTCGTAGAGCGCGTTGCCGATACCCTGGGCGACGGCGCCGTGCAGCTGGCCTTCCACGATCATCGGATTGACCATCGTGCCGCAGTCCTCGCCGACGACGTAGCGGACGATGCGCACCTCGCCGGTCTCGATGTCGACGTCGACGACCGCGAGGTGCGTGCCGTTCGAGAACGTCGCAGGCGGCGGATCGTAGTGATGCGTGGCCTCGAGCGCCGGATCGACGCCAGGCGGGAGCGTGCCGGACGCCGGGCGATACGCGAGGCGCGCGACGTCGGCGAGCGTGACGGCGCGGCTGGCCATGCCGCGGACGGCGATGCGGCCGTCGTCGATGACGAGATCCGTCGCCGCGGCTTCGAGCATGTGCGCAGCGATCGTCAGCGTCTTGTCGCGCACCTTGCGCGCCGCGAGGATCAGCGCGCCGCCGCTCACGACCATGCTGCGGCTGGCGAACGAGCCGCTGCCGTGCGGACACCGCTCGGTGTCGCCTTCGATGATCGTCACCGCGGCGAGCGGCACGCCGAGCTCGTCGGCGAGCACCTGCGCGAACGTGGTCGCGTGGCCCTGGCCCTGCGACGCGGCGCTGAGAAACGCGCGCACCTCGCCGGTCGGCTCGACGCGTACGGTCGCCGCGTCATACCCGGACACCTGCGTCATGCCGCGACGGCGGAACGTCCCGGAGCCCATGCCCGTGAACTCCGTGTACGCGCAGAGCCCGATGCCGCGACGCAGGCGGCCGTTGCCCGCCGCGCGCTGCTCGGCGCGCAGGCCGTCGTAGCCGGCCGCGTCGAGGACGCTCGCGAGCGAGCCCGCCGGGTCGGCGCTGTCGACGATGATCCCGGAGGCGGTCGTGTACGGCGTGTCCTTCTGCGCGAAGAAGCTCCGCCGGCGCACGTCGGCGGGATCGACGGCGCACGCGGCGGCGACCATGTCGACGAGCCGCTCGCGCACGAACGTGGCGAACGCCATGCCGACGCCGCGATACGCGCCCGTCGGGCACTTGTTCGTCGCGACGCCGTACGCCTCGTAGCTGTACCCGCGCAGCCGGTACGGGCCCGGCATGATGCCGGCCGCGGTCATCGGCTCGAGCGCCGCCGTCGTCGGGTACACGGAATAGGCGCCGACGTCGCAGATGAACGTCGCGCGGAAGGCGAGGATCGTCCCGTCGCGATCGGCGGCCACCTCGGCCTGCGCCACGAACTCGCGCGCCTGCGCGGACGTGAGCAGATTCTCGCGGCGGTCCTCGAGCCACTTGACCGGCCGGCCGAGCCGGCGCGCGAGCGCGCAGACGGTGACGTCTTCGGGATAGACGTGCATCTTCGGGCCGAACCCGCCGCCGATCGCCGGCGCGATCACGCGGATGCGCGACTCCGGCAGGTCGAGCGCGGCGGCGAGACCGGCCCGCGTGAAATGCGGCGCCTGCGTCGACGCCCAGACGGTGAGCGTGCCGTCGGCGGCATCCCACGACGCCACGACGCCGCGGCCTTCCATCGGCGCCGACGTGCACCGTCCGTGACGGAACGTCGTGCGGAGCGTGATCGCGGCGTCGGCAAACGCGCGGTCAGTCTCACCGTTGTCGTATCGCGCCTGAATGATGATGTTGTCGGGATGCTGCTCGTGCAGACGCGGCGCGTCGGCTGTCATGGCCGCTTCGGCGTCGACGACGGGCGGCAACGGCTCGTACTCCACGACGACGGCATCGAGCGCGTCCTCGACGCGGTACCGATCACTCGCCACGACGGCCGCGACCGGCTCACCGACGAACCGCGCCTTCGGCCATGCGAGGGCGGCCCAGTCGGTCGAGCGGTAGCTCGCGCCGCTCATCTCCGCGCGGATCGGTTGCGTGAACGCGCGCACCTGCTCGCCGGTCAGCACCGCCTCGACGCCGGGCATCGCGAGCGCCGCGCGCGCGTCGATCCGCACAATGCGCGCGTGCGCGTGCGGACTGCGGACGAAGCCGACCGTCAGCATGCCGCCGAGCGTGATGTCGCTGAGGTACCGCGCCTTGCCCATGAGCAGCGGCGGATCCTCGACACGCTTGATCCGGGCGCTCACGTACTTGCGCGCGGGCGCCATGCTCATGGGTGGTCGAGGGGCGTCACGGGTTTCCCGGGACGCTCCGAGCGTTGGGGGTATGGGGGGCCATTTCGGGGCCCCCCATTCTGATGAGCGCGAGCACGCGATCGGGCGACAGCGGCAGCGAGCGGACCATGACGCCGAACGGGGCGAGCGCGTCGGCGACGGCGTTGGCGATGGCGGCGCCGGCGCCCGAGCTGCCGCCCTCGCCCACGCCCTTGGCGCCGAGCGGATTGAGCGGCGTCGGCGTCTCTTCCAGGATGCGCGCGACCGTCGTCACCGGCATCTCCATCGCCGTCGGCAGCAGGTAGTCCATGAACGACGTCGTCAGCAGCTGCCCGGCGTCGTCGTACACGAGCTCCTCGTAGAGCGCGCCGCCGATGCCCTGCGCGAGCGCGCCGACGAGCTGGCCGTCGACGATCATCGGGTTGATGGCCTTCCCGACGTCGTACGTGATCACGTACTTGAGAATCTTCACCTGTCCGGTCTCGGCGTCCACCTCGACCATCGCGAGATGGGTGCCGTACGGATACGTCATCTTCGGCGCCTCGAAGAAGTGGCTCGCCGTGAGCCCCGGGTCCATGCCGGGCGGTCCCGGAATCGCCGCGCGCGCGACGTCGCGAAACGCGACGCTGCGGTCCGGCATGCCGCGCACGGCGACGCGCCGGCCGTCGATCACGAGGTCCTCGGGCGCGGCCTCGAGCAGCATCGCCGCGACGCGGACGATCTTGTCACGTAGCTTGCGCGCCGCGTAGAGCGCCGCCGGCAGCGCGACGGAGGCGCCGCGGCTCGCGAAGCCGCCGACGCCATACGGGACGGACGCGCTGTCGCCGTGCACGACGGTGATGTCGTCCACCGACACGCCGAGCTCCGCGGCGGCCACCTGCGCCAGCGTGGTCTCGATGCCCTGCCCGACCGACGCCACGCCGGAATAGAGCACGACGTGTCCCGTCGCGTCGACCTCGGCGCGCGCGTACTCCCACGGCCCGAGGCCCGCCTTTTCCACGACGCAGCCGATGCCGATACCGACGTGCCGGCCGTGCGCGCGCGCCGCCGTCTGCTCCGCCCGCGCCGCCTCGTAGCCGAGGGCGTCGAGCGCCGACTCGAACGCGCTCCGGTAGTCGCCGACGTCGTACACGGTCTTCTGGCCGAGCGAGCCGCCGCCGACGTCGTACGGCATCGCCTCGGGCGGGATGAAGTTCCGGCGGCGCACGTCGGCCGGGTCGAGCCCGAGCTCGCGCGCGACGAGGTCGACGAGGCGCTCGCGCACGAACGTGCACTCGTAGCGTCCGGGGCCGCGATACGTCCCGGTCGGCGTCTTGTTGCTGAGCACGCAGAGCGCCTCGGACGAGTAGCTCGCGATCCGGTACGGGCCGGGCATCAGCGCGGCGGTCAGCTCGGGCACGACCACGCCGTGCGTCCGGATGTAGGCGCCGAGGTCGACGACGAACCGGTCGCGCAGCGCCAGGATCCGTCCGTCACGCTCGACGCCGATCTCGACCTCGTGGAACTGCTGGCGGGAGTGGTTCGTCGCCATCAAGTGCTCGCGGCGGTCCTCCACCCACTGCACCGGATGTCCGAAGCGCCGCGCCGCCCACGGCACCACGAAGTCCTCGGGGTAGAACTCGCCGCGCACACCGAATCCGCCGCCGACCTCGAGCTCGATGAAGTGGATGAGATGCTCCGGATGGCCGAGCAGATCGGCGAGCACGCGACGGTTGAAGTGCGGCACCTTCGCCACGCCCCACAGCGTGATGACGCGCGTGGCTGCGTCGTACGCTGCCGTGAGCCCGCGCGTCTCCATCGGCACGCCGGTGTGGCGCTGCACCGTGAAGCGCTCGGCGAGCCGGACCGGCGCGGCCGCCAGCGCCGCCGCGTCGCCGGTCGTCGTGACGAGGCGATCGACGATGTTGCCCGGCGCCTCGTCGTGCAGCACCGCCGCCCCCGGCTCGAGCGCGCGCAGCGCGTCGGGCACGATCGGCAACGCCTCGTACTCGACATCGAGGCGCTCGAGCGCGTCTTCCGCGAGATACCGGCTGTCGGCGAGGACGACGGCGATCGGCTCGCCGACGTACCGTACGCGGTCGCGCGCGAGCGGCGGCTGCAGAGCCGGATTCGCAGGCGACCGCTGTCCCATGCGCAGCGGAATCCTCGCAACGTCGCCGAGGTCCGCAGCCGTCACGACGGCGAAGACGCCGGGCATCGCGAGCGCACCGTCTCGCCGGATCGCGCGGAGCCGCGCATGCGGGTACGGCGAGCGCAGCACGGCCGCGTGCCGCATGCCGGGCAGCCGGACGTCCGCCGCGTACTTTCCGCGCCCGGTGAGCAGGCGGGGGTCTTCCTTGCGCCGCATCGACGCTCCGATCATGTCGCGTCTCGGAGGTGGAACACGCGCGCGGCGTTATCGCCGAGGACGAGACGCTCTGCGTCGGGGGACAACCGCGCATCGCGCACCACGCGCAGCGGCTCCGGATCGCCGAGCCAGAACGGATGATCGCTGCCGAGCATGACGCGGTCGGCGCCGACGACGCCGACGAGGTACGCGAGCGCTTCGGGCCGCTGCACGAGGCTGTCGTAGTGGAAGCGGCGCAGATAGCTGCTCGGCGGGCCGGCCGCTTCCGCCCTGGCTTCCGGCCGCGCCGTATACGCGCGATCGAAGCGGCCGACGTGGTACGGCAGGAAGCCGCCGCCGTGGACGAGCACGACCGTGGCGCCGGGCACGCGGTCGAACGTGCCGCCGAGCACGAGGCTGCCGGCCGCGAGCGTCGTCTCGAACGGATAGCCGACGAGGTTGTGGAGGTAGTGCGCGCCGAAGCGCTCGACCGCTTCGAGCGCGTACGGATGCAGGACGACCGGCGCATCGAGCTCGGCCGCCGCCATCCACAGCGGATCGAACGCGCGGTGGCCCAGCGCCCGGCCGAGCGCGTGCGGGTCGACCATGGCGCCGCGCAGCCCGAAGTCCTTCACGGCGACCCGAAGCTCTTCCGCGGCGCGCACCGGGTCCTGCAGCGGCAGCGTCGCGAGTCCCTGATGCGCGCCCGGCGCGCTCCGGAGCGCCGCGGCGAGCGCCTCGTTCTGTGTCCGGCACCACGCGGCGCCGTCCGCCGCCGGCAGGTCGTAGCCCGCCACGTCCATCAGCGGACCGAAGACGCCGGTGTCGATGCCCTGTGCGCGAAAGAAGTCGAGATGCGCATCGAGGACATGCAGGCCGCGCAGCAGCGGCCGCGTCGGCTCCGCGTCGCCGATCTGCAGGCGCGGCGGCTCGCCGTCGAGCACGCGCACGCCGTGGCGGCCGGGATGGCGGCGCACGGCGTCGATCGCGTCGGGCGCGAGGAAATGCAGATGGACGTCAACGACGCCGGCGCTCACCGCGTCGCGACCGCGATCAGCTCACGACGCGCCGGCGCGCAGCGAGCCGGCGGCGGCGCGCGCGGCGGTGACGATGTTCTGGTAGCCGGTGCAGCGGCAGAGGTTGCCGGAGATCGCTTCGCGGATCTCCGACTCCGTCGGATCGGGCTGCTCGCGGAGGAAGCAGTAGAGCGTCATCAGAAACCCCGGCGTGCAGAAGCCGCACTGCAGCCCGTGATGTTCCCAGAACGCCTCCTGGATCGGATGGAGACGCTCGCCGTCGGCCAGGCCCTCGACGGTCAGGAGCTCGGCGCCGTCGACCTGCGCCGCGAACATGAGGCACGACCGCACGGCTTCACCGTTCACGACGATCGTGCACGCGCCGCACACGCCGTGCTCGCAGCCGAGATGCGTGCCGGTGAGATCGAGATCGTCACGCAGGAAATCGGCGAGCGTCCGCCGCACCTCGACGGTGCGCTCGTGGGTGCGGCCGTTCACCGTCACGCGGATGGCGCGCTGCTTCATCGGGACGCTCCCGCGGCGCGCTCGGATGCGAGCGCGAGCGCGCGCCGCGTGAGCACGCCGCCGACCTGCTTGCGGTATTCCGCGGAGGCATGGAGATCGCTATGCGGTTCGAGCTGCGCGGAGACACGACGCGCCGCCTCTTCGAAGGCGGTCGTTGCGGGCCGCTGCCCGACGAGCGCGGCGACGGCGTCGGCGGCGACGACCGGCGCCGGGCCCACACCGGTCACGGCGATGGCCGCCGACGTGCACACGCCGCTGCCGTCGAGCGTGACCGTCACGGCGACACCGACGAGCGCGAAATCGCCGTGGCGCCGGCTGACCTCGACGAACGCGTGCCCCGCCCGCGGAGGCGCGACGGGCAAGCGCACCGCGACGAGCAGCTCGTCGGCCGCGACCGCGGTCGTCAGGTAGCCGACGAAGAAATCGGCCGCCGCGATCGTGCGTTCGCCCGCGGCGCCGCGAACGATGAGCTCACCACCGAGCGCAGCGACGACGGCCGGCAGCTCGGCCGCCGGATCGGCGTGGACGAGGCTGCCGCCGATCGTGCCGCGATTGCGGATCTGGACGTGGCCGATCTGCGGCATCGCCTCCGCGAGCAGGGGGCAGCGCTCGCGGACGACGGCGGACCGCTCGACGGCACGCTGGCGGGTCATCGCGCCGATGCGCAGCATGCCCGGCTCTTCGCGGATGCCGTCGAGCCCGGGCACGCCGTTCAGATCGATGAGCGCGCCGGGCCGCACGAGACGGAAGTTGAGCATCGGCACCAGGCTCTGGCCGCCGGCCAGCAGCTTCGCCTGGTCGCCGTGCTCGCGCAGGAGGTCGAGCGTCTCCTTGACGGACGCCGGCGCGAAATACTCGAACGGCGGTGGCTTCACCTAATCCAGCAAGGCCTTCCGCTGTCCGCCGTCGAGCGTGATGAGCGCGCCGTTCATGAAGCTCGCGCGGGCGGACGCGACGAACACGACGACGTTCGCCACTTCGTCGACGGTGCAGATGCGTCCGAGCGGGATCGAGCGCTCCGCGCGCTTGTTCGCCTCGTCCGGCGTGATCCCGCGGGTCTTGGCGATGCCCGCGACGAGGCCGTCCCAGCGCTCGGTGATGACCGGGCCGGGGTTCACGGCGTTGATGCAGATGTTGTGGCGGCCGTACTGCTCGGCGAGCGC
>JACPCW010000083.1 GCA_016184365.1 Candidatus Rokuibacteriota bacterium | reverse complement strand
CCTGCCGCTGCCGCTGGCCGGCGCCGTGCGCCTGGCCGCCCGCAGCGGGCTCGCGCGCTGGCTGCGCTTCAACGGCCGCCCCGCGCGGCTGGCCGACGTGGACCAGGACATCGCCCGCGAGCTGCAGCTCCTGCGCGCCGTCGTCGCCATTCCCCTGCTCGCCCACGGCGAGCTCGTCGGCATCCTGGCCCTCGGCCAGCCCGTCGTCCGGGCCGGCTACGGCGCGCGCGAGATCGAGACGCTCTTCGACCTCGCCACGCACCTGGCCACGACCGTGCGCGACATCGCGCTGCACCACCAGATTGCCCGGGAAAGGGAATTCACCGCCCGCATCCTGGAGCACATGGCGAGCGGCGTGGTCACCATTGGCCGCGACCACCGCATCGGCACGCTGAACGGCCGCGCCGAGGAAATCCTGGGGCTCGAGGCGCGCATCACCGTGGGCCAGGACCTGCGCCTGCTGCCCTCGCCGCTCGGCGACATGCTGTTCGAGACGCTCGCGACGGCGCGCACGCTGCCGCGCACGGAAATCCAGCTCGCGGCCGGGAAGCGCTGGCTCGAGGTGTCCTCCTACCCGATCGAGGGCGACGAGCCGACGCCGCTCGGCGCGGTGCTCGTGTTCGACGACCTCACCGCGCAGAAGGACCTGGCCGTGCAGCGGCGCCACACCGAGCAGCTCGAGTTCCTCACCAGCGTGGTCGCGCGCATCGCCGACGAGATCAAGAACCCGCTCGTGTCCATCAACACGTTCGTGGAGCTGCTCGAGGAGCGCTTCGACGACTCCGACTTCCGGAAGGACTTCACCGGCGTCGTGCGCCGGGACACGCGCCGGCTCGTGCAAGTGTTCGAGAAACTTGCGGGATTGGTGAGCGAGGGTGAGCTAAACTTCAGCGTCGTGGACGTGCAGAGCGTCGTCGACGAGTTCGTCGCCTCGCTCTCCGCCGGCGACGAGGCGGGCGACCGCCAGCCGGTGGTGGAGGTCGCGCGCGACGCGGCCCACACGCGCGCGCGCATCGACGTGGGCCTCTTCAAGCGCGTGCTCGCCTACCTGGTCGGCTACCTCACGCACAACTCGCCCGGCGACCCCGCGCGCATCGCCATCTCCGTCGGCCGCGGGGCCGAGCCCGAAGGCCACGAGGCGATCCGCCTGCTCGTCATGTCGGGCACGGCGCGCGTCACGCCGGAGACGCTCGGCCATCTGTTCGATCCCGTCCGCATGGTGCAGGAAAGCCTCATCCACGTCGGGCCGGCCGTGAGCCAGCGCATCGTCGAAGCCATGGGCGGCCGCCTGCGCGTCCGGCAGAGCCGCGCCGAAGTCGGCTTCCTCGTCACCGTGCCGGCGTACGCATGACGCCCCGCGCAGCCGCGGCGCAGCAGTCGCGCATCCTGGTGGTCGACGACGAGCTCGGGCCGCGCGAATCGCTGCGCATGCTGCTGAAGCCGGTCTACGAGGTGCGCACGGCGCAGAGCGGCCGGGCGGCGCTCGACGAGATTCCGGGCTTCCGGCCGGACCTCATGATCCTCGACATCAAGATGGCCGAGATGGACGGCCTCGAGGTGTTGAGCCGCGTGAAGCAGATGGACCCGGCGATCGAGGTCGTGATGATCACGGCCTACGCCTCGCTCGAGACGGTGAAGCTCGCGCTCACGCGCGGCGCGTTCGAGTACCTGATCAAGCCGTTCTCGCGCCAGGAGCTGGAAGACGTCGTGCGGCGCGCGCTGCTGCGGCGCCAGGCCGACCTCAGCCGCGAAGGCCAGGCCGCGAAGCTCGTGGACGAGATGCGCGCGCTCGCGGCGAAGACGCGCGACCTCGAAGAGACGGCGCGCCGCGAAGCCGCCGAGCAGTCGCTGCGCGTCACGCAGCTGTCCGTCCTGCGGGAAATCTCGCGCGGCCTCGTCACGCGCCTGGAGCCGGCCGAGCTCACCGCGGCGATCACCGAACAGCTGCAGGCCGCGCTCGGCTACGACGCCGTCGCCGTCGTGCTCGACGCCCGCCTGCCGTCCAGGGCCACCGAGCGCGACGTCACCACCCTGGCGATTCGCGACGCCAACGGCGTCCTCGGCTACCTGGTCGTCGACAACCGCGTCTCGCACCGCGTCATCGATCCGCGCGAGCTCGAGCTGCTCGAGATGCTGGCGGAGTACCTCGCGATCGCGCTGCGCAATTCGCGGCTGTACGGCGAGATCGCGGAGACCAAGCGGTCGCTCGAGCAGATCATTGCCGGCGCCGGCGAGGCGATCATCGCGCTCGACGCGCACGACCGCGTGCTGAGCTGGAACCCCGCGGCCGAGCGCATCTTCGGGCTGCCCGGCGCCGACGCCGTCGGCATGCGCATCGACGGCCTGCTGCCGCGCGGCGACTACGACGACGCCAAGAGCCGGCTCGCCGCCGGCACCGCCACGCACGCCTTCGAGACGCGGCCCGCGACGCCGCAGAGCCACGCCAGGTCGCTCGCCGTCACGGTGTCGGCGCTCCACGGCCGGCACGGCGGGCTCGACGGGCTCATCGCGATCGTCCGCGACACCACGCGCGAGCGCGAGGTGGAAAAGCAGCTCCAGCAGACGGAAAAACTCCGCGCGCTCGGTACTCTGGCCGGCGGCATCGCGCACGACTTCAACAACCTGCTGCAGGCCATCCTGGGCTACTCGCAGCTCATGAAGGGCAGCCTCGCGAACACCGAGCTGCTGGAGCGCTCGCTCGGCATCGTGGAGACGGCGGCGATCGACGGCGCCGAAACGGTGCGCCGCATCCAGCAGTTCGCGCGCCTGCGCCCCGACGAGCCGTTCGTGCGCCTCGAGCTGTCGCAGATCGTGCAGGACGCGCTCGCGATCACGAAGCCGCGCTGGGAAGAGCGCGCGAGCCGCGACAACCGCGCGCTCGACCTGCGGCTCGACCTGAAGCCGGTGCCGCCGATCTACGGCCGGCCGGCCGCGCTCACGGAGCTGCTGACGAACCTCATCCTGAACGCGCTCGACGCCATGCCCGAAGGCGGCCGCGTCGCCATCGCCACGTCCCCCGGCGACGGGCGCACCGTCGTCCTCACCGTCAGCGACAGCGGCGTCGGCATGTCGGAGGACGTGCAGCGGCGGATCTTCGAGCCGTTCTTCTCGACGAAGGGCGAGGCCGGATCGGGTCTCGGCCTGGCCATGGCGTACTCGATCGTGCGGCGCCACGGCGGCGACATCGGCGTGGACAGCGCGCCCGGGCGGGGCGCCACGTTCCGGATCACGCTGCCGGTCGTCGACCACGCGCCGGCCGCCCGCAGCACGAGCGCCGCGCCGGGCGAGCCGCGGGTGGCGCGCGTGCTCGTCGTCGACGACGATCCGCAGGTGCTCGCCATCCTCGGCGAGATGCTGCGCGGCGTGGGCCACGGCGTGACGACCGCGATCAGCGGCGTCACGGCGCTGGCGACGTACGCGCCCGGCCGCTACGACGTCGTGATCAGCAACGTGGGCATGGCGGAGATGAACGGCTGGGAGCTCGCGCGGCGGCTGCGCCTGGTCGATCGCGCGGTGCCGATCATGTTCCTCACGGGCTGGGGACTGCGCGAAGACGACCGCGCGCGGCTCGACGCCCTCAACGTGCGCGCGTGCCTGTTCAAGCCGATCGGCCCGACCGAGCTCGACGCCGCGATCCAGGCCGCGCTGCGGTAGGTCAGCCCGGAGGCAGTTCGCGGAAGTCCTTGTCGTTGCCCGTCAGCGCCTCGCGGGCTTCCTCCGGCGACGCGGCAGATCGTCCATGCTCGCCGGGCATTCGCTCAGCACGGCGAGCCAGTCGCCGGCGCCCGCGATGCGGCGGAACACGATCTCGTTCTCTTCCGCATCGAACCGCGCTTCGAAGGCGTCTCCCGGCAATGCCGGGGCGAGGGCGGCCGGAACCGTAAGACGGCGCTTGGCATCGAGGGTCAGGATCATGGTGGGATTATCGCGCTGGCCCGTCGCGGCACGCGGTGGTCGATTGCTGACCGCCTGATCCGGATTCACCCGCTGTCGTCTACCGTCCCTCGCGCGACCCCGCACGTCCATCCCAACCTATAGGGGTCTGAGGTTTGGCATAACGTTTGCTCGTATCGGCGCGGAGGATCATGCCGAACGCTCGCGTGCTCGTCGTCGACGATGAAGATCGGCTGCGCGACCTGCTGGTCGCCGTGCTGCAGGACGCCGGCTACACGGCCGACGGCGTCGCATCCGGCGAAGAGGCCCTCGCCCGCGTCGGCGCCGCCCGGCCGGACCTGATCATCCTGGACATGCTGATGCCCGACGTCGACGGGTTCGAATTCCTCGCGCGGCTGCGGGCCGGGCCGCTGCACAGCGCGGTGCCGGTGCTGATCAATTCCGCGCTCGGCGGCACGCTCGCGCGGGCCATCGAGCCGGCGTCGGCCGACACGCTGGGGATCGTCGGCGTGCTCGCCAAGCCGGTCTCGATCGAAGTGCTGCTCGAGCGCGTGCGCGCCGTGATCGGCCCGGGGTGCGTGGGCTCGCTCGGGGAGTGACTTCGCGCTGGCCGCGGCTCGTTCGTCAGGACTTCTTCATCGGCCGGCCGCAGCACATCTTCTGCGCCATCGCGACCTTCCCGCACTTGCCGCATCGGAATCCGGCCATGAGCTCGCTCCTCCCCGTTCGGTCGAATGTGCTTCATTCTACCGATGGCCGGGCCGTTACCACGGCCAGAACGGCGGCCGGGTCGAATCGCGCCGGAGCGCCCGCCGCTGCGCCTTCGCCGCGGCGCGCGCCGCCTGTTCCGCCGTGAGCTTCGCCCGAAGGGCCGCGATGCGTGCGGCGATCGCCTTCCGCGCGGCGGCGATCCTGGTCTCCATCGCCGCCTGATTGGCCTCCACCCGCGGGTCGCGCGGCTTCATCGGCAGCCGTCGCTTCTCAGGCGGCACGCGCGTCCCCTGCCCCGATCACGCCGCCGCGCGCACGTCCGACGTGCACTGCGGGCACCGCGTGGCGCCGACGGGAATCGACAGCGTGCAGTACGGACACGCCCGGCTCGCCGGCGCCGGCGCCGCCGCCGGGCGCGCCGTCACACGGGTCAGCGCCCGGACCAGCAGGAACACCGCGAAGCCGACGATGAGGAAGTTGAGGAGGGAGTTCACGAACAGGCCGTAGTTCAACGTCGCCGCGCCCGCGGCCCTGGCCGCCGCCACGCTCGGGTACGAGCGCCCGTCGAGCGCCACGAACAGGTCGCCGAAGTTCGCGCCGCCGAGCGCCAGGCCGATCGGCGGCATCAGCACGTCGTTGACGAACGACGTCACGACGCCCGTGAACGCCGCGCCGATCACGATGCCGACCGCGAGCTCGACGACGTTGCCGCGCGTGATGAATTTTCGGAAGTCCTGGAGCATGGCGGAACCTCGCGGCCGGGGCGTGGCGACCGACTACCGGGCGGCGGCGCGCGCGCGCTCGAAGGCGATGACGACCGGGTGACATTGGGCGTGGACCACGTCATCGGCGCGCGGCGCGACGGGTTCGTCACGGGCGACGGTCGCGCCGCACGCGGCGCAGATGATCGAACGGTCCGCACGGCGCGCCGGGCGCGTCCGGCCGTCCAGCGATCGCGATGAACGCATCATGAGCCAGCCCACGTTGCACGTCACATGCCGATGAGCGTTCTCGCGGACTTGCAACGCGCACGCCGCGCCCGGCCGGGCCGCGATGACCCGCGATGCGAAAATTTTTTCTGAATCCGGGGCATGGCGGCACCTCGGCTTGAGCCATACTGCGGCGATGCCGCTCCAACCGATGATCACCGGCGCCCGGCACATGATCTCCGCGGGGCACTACCTCGCGACCGAAGCCGGCCACGCGATCCTCCAGGCCGGCGGCAACGCCGTCGACGCGGGCGTCGCGGCCGGCATCGCGCTCGGCGTCGTGCACAGCGACCAGGTGCAGTTCGCGGGCGTCGCCCCGATGCTCGTCTATCTCGCCGAGCGCGACGACGTCGTGGCCATCGCCGGGCTCGGCGGCTGGCCGCGCGCCGCTCGGCTCGAGACGTTCGTGCAGGACCACGGCGGCGCGATTCCGCTCGGCCTGCTGCGCACCGTCGTCCCCGCCGCGCCGGACGCGTGGATCCTGGCGCTCGAGCGCTACGGCACGATGAGCTTCGCGGACGTCGCGAGCGCGGCCATCCGGTACGCGCGCGACGGCTTCACCATGCATCCCGTCATGGCGTTCTACATCGCGAAGAACGCCGACAACTACCGGCGCTGGAGCGGCAACGCCGCGATCTGGCTGCCGCACGCCCGGCCGCCGCGCGAAGGCGAGCTGTTCGTGCAGACGGACCTCGCGCGCTCGATCCAGTTCATGGCCGACGAGGAGCGCGCGGCGAGCCGGCGCGGCCGCGCCGCCGGGCTCGCCGCCGCGCGCGACGCGTTCTATCGCGGCGACCTCGCGACGGCGATGGTGCGCTACCACCGCGACCACGGCGGGTGGCTCGCCGCCGAAGATCTCGCGACCTATCGCTCCGAGATCGAAGCGCCGCTGCGCACGACGTTCCAGGGCACCGAGGTCATGAGCTGCGGCGCCTGGTGCCAGGGCCCCGTGCTGCTGCAGATGCTGTCGCTCCTGGACGGCGACGATCTGAAGGCGCTCGGCCACAACTCGCCGGCGTACGTGCACCTGGTCACCGAGGTCATGAAGCTCTGCTTCGCCGATCGCGACCGCTACTACGGCGACCCGCGCTTCGTCGACGTGCCGATGGCCGCGCTGCTGTCGCGCGCGTACGCGGCCGGGCGGCGACGCCTCGTCGGCGACACGGCGTGTCCCGACATGCCGCCGGCCGGCGACGTCGGCTCGCGCCCGGCGCTGCCTCGGCCGTCGCCGGCGTCGCCGCTGACCCCGGCCGGCACGCACGATCTCGCGGGCGACACGTCGTACGTCTGCGTCGTCGATCGCCACGGCAACGCGTTCTCGGGCACGCCGAGCGACGTGTCGTGGGAAAGCCCGGTCATTCCCGGGCTCGGCTTCTGTCCGTCGTCGCGCGGCTCGCAGTCGTGGGCGGTGCCCGGTCATGCCTCGGCCGTGGCGCCCGGCAAGCGTCCGCGGCTGACGCCGAACCCCGCGCTCGCCCGGCGCGGCGGCAGCTTCCTGATGCCGTTCGGCGCGCCCGGCGGCGATCTGCAGCCGCAGGGGATGCTGCAGGTGCTGCTCAACCACGTGGTCTTCGGCATGTCGATCCAGGACGCGATCGACGCGCCGCGGTTCGTCACGCACAGCTTCCCCGGCAGCTTCGAGCCGCACCCGTATCACCCCGGGCGCCTCGATCTCGAGCGCGGCCTCGGCGGCGCTGCCGGCGACGCGCTCGGCGCGCGCGGCCATCGCATCGAGTGGCTGCCGGACCTGTCGCTCGGCACGGCCGGCGTGTGCGCGATCGTCGCGGACCGCGAGCGCGGCGTCCTGTACGGCGGCGCCGACCCGCGGCGCGCCGCGCGCGCCATGGGCCGGTAAAGGAATACGAGAAGATGACCGGCCCGGCGATCCGGGCGGCGGTGTTCGTTCGCGACGCCTCGTATGCCGCGACGCTGTCCGCGCTCAGCACGGCGCGCGTGCTGCAACAGAGCGACGTCGCGGGCGATCTCGCGCGGGCGAGCGGCGCTCTCCAGAAGCAGTACCAGACGACCGTCGACGCGCTCCGCGCGTGTCGACAGGCCGGCGCGGCGCGATAGCGGGAGGTGCGTCCATGACGTCCCAGGGACTGCTGCTGCGCGGCGGGCTGGTCGGTGGCGAGCGACGGGACATCGCGATGCGCGACGGCCGCATCGCCCGGATCGCGCCGAGCGTCGAGGCGGCGGGTTACGACGCGCTCGACGTCACCGACAAGCTCGTGCTGCCCGGCTTCGTCGAGACGCACATCCATCCCGACAAGGCGTTCATCGCGGATCGCACGCAGGGCCTGCGGCCCGGCGGGCCGACGCCGCAGGTGCTCGTCGCGGAGCTGAAGAAGGCGTTCACCGTGGACGACATCTACCGGCGCGCGCGCCGCGCGCTCGAGCTCGCGGTGCGGCATGGAACCACGACGATGCGGGCGCACGTCGAGATCGACGCCTTCGTCGAGCTGCGCGGCGTCGAGGCGCTCCGCCGTCTGCAGCGCGACCTGGCCGGCGCGCTCGACCTGCGTCTGATCGCCTTCGCGCAGGAAGGCATCTTCCACGACGGCGTGACGCAGGACCTGCTGCGGGAGGCGCTCAAATCCGGACTCGGCGCGCTGGGCGGCTGCCCGTACATGGACCGCGACCAGCGCGCGCACATCGACTGGTTCTTCGAGACCGCCCGGGAGTTCGGCGTGCCGCTCGATTTCCACGCGGACTCCGGCGACGACCCGGCCTTCCTGACGGCGGATTACATCGCCGCGCAGACGATCAAGCACGGCATGCACGGCCGCGTGACGCTCGGCCACGTCGGGATGCTCGACGTGCTCGAGCCGGCGCATCGCGCGCGGATCATCGCCCAGCTTCACGACGCCCGCATCCACGTCATCAGCCTGCCGGCCACCGAGCTGCACGTGAAGGGCCGCGCCGACGCCACCCGCACGTGGCGCGGCGTGACGCGACTGGGCGAGCTGCGCGCGGCCGGCGTGAACGTCGCGATCTCGACGAACAACATCGTCAATCCGTTCACGCCGTACGGCCATCCGGACCTGCTGCGGCAGGCGCTCGTGGCGGCGATGGCCGCGCATCTCGGCAACCTCGACCAGCTGCCCTGGGTGGCGGAGATGTTCACGACCAACGCGGCGCGCGCGATCGCGCTCGACGACTACGGGCTCGTGGAAGGCGCCGCCGCCGACGTGGTCGTCCTCGACGCGCGGGACGTGGCGCAGGCGATCACCGAGCAGGTGGAAAAGCTCTACGTGATCAAGCGCGGGCGCGTCGTGGCGCGCAACACGCGGACGAGCGAGCTCTTCCTCGCTCGCTGAAGGGACGAATCCCATGACGACGGCGAGGCGCCTGACGCTCGTGCTCGTCTTCTATCTCGCCGCCGACTTCGTGGACGCGTCGGCGCCGGGCGTCTTCTTCTTCGACTCCGCGCTGTTCCTCGGCACCGTCGTTCAGTCGAAGGTGCGCTCGGCCGACGCAGCCACCGACCCGCGCGAGGCATGCGTCGCTCCCGCCGACGTGCGGCCGCCCGCCGCAGAAGGCGAGCGCGCGTCCACGCCGGGCGTGTCCCGGACGTCGGTTCCCGCCACGGTCCACACGCCCCTGGCTCGCAGCGCCCCGTCCAGACCGAACCCGCCCGCCGCCGCCGAAGACCACTAGCTCCTTCCGCTCGCGTGACGGCACGCCCGCGGACCCGCGTCCGCGGGACTCGAAGGAAGGAGCGAGGTCACATCACGATGGACAGTGTGTGGATCGAAGTCGTTCTCGTCGCGGCCGCGATCGTCGCCAACGGCTTCTTCTCGGGATCCGAGATCGCGCTCGTGTCGGCCCGGATCGCGCGGCTCGCGGAGCTCCGCAAGAGCGGCACGCGCGGAGCCGGCGCCGCCCTGGCGCTCAAGGAGTCTCCGGAGTCCTTTCTGGCGACGATCCAGATCGCCATCACCCTGGTCGGCGCGCTGGCCTCCGCGGTCGGCGGCGCCGCGGCGATCGAGCGGCTCACGCCGGCGCTCGCGGCGCTCCCCGTGCCGGGCGCCGCGGCGTGGGCCGAGCCCGTTGCGCTCGCCCTGGTGATCCTGGTCATCACCTACTTCTCGCTCGTGGTCGGGGAGCTCACGCCGAAGGCGATCGCGCTCCGAAATCCCGAACGGCTGTCGTGCGTCGTGGCCCCGGTGATCGCCGGGCTCAGTCGTGCGGTCGGCTGGCTCGTCACCGTGCTGACCGGCTCGACGAACGCGGTGCTCCGGCTGCTCGGGCTCGGCCGCGCCCAGGAGTCGCCGTTCATCTCCGAGGAGGAAGTCAAATACCTCGTGCGCGAGGGCACGGCCAAGGGCGTGTTCGACAAGGTCGAGGAGGAGCTCGTCCACAACGCGTTCGAGTTCGCGGACACGACCGTGCGGGAAATCATGGTGCCGCGCATGAACATCGTCGGCCTCGACGTCCTGACCCCCGCCGATCAGCTGCTCCGGCGCGCGGCCGACACGGGACACTCGCGGATCCCCGTGTATCGTGACTCCATCGAGCACGCGGTCGGTGTCGTCACGATCCGCGACCTGTTCCGGGCGGTCGCGCGCGGCGAATCGCCCTCCCTGCCGGCGCTCCTGCATCCGCCGCATTTCCTCCCGGAGACCGCGCGCATCAGCGCCGTGCTCCGTGACTTCCAGCGAACACGGCAGTACCTCGCGTTCGTCGTGGACGAGTACGGCGGCGTCGTGGGCCTCGTCACGCTGGAGGACGTGCTCGAAGAGATCGTCGGGGAGATCCGCGAGGAGGGCGAGGCCACCCCGAGCTTCATCATCCGCCTCACGGAGGCGGCGGTCGTGATCGATGGAATGACGCCGATACGGCAGATCCGCGACCGGCTCGGCATCGCGATCCCTGATTCATCCGACTACACGACCGCCGCGGGCTTCGTGATGCACCTGCTCGGCTCCGTTCCCGAGACCGGCACGACGGTGTCCTACGGCGGCCATCGGTGGACGGTCGTCGAGATGGACGGGTCCCGGGTCACCCGGCTCGAGATCGAGCGCTCCTCGAGCGGCGAGACGGCGGACGACTGAGCGGGGCGACATGGTGCTACGCTGAGGCCGATGTCGACGGCCAGGGTGCTCGCGTGCCTGCGCGCCGGCGCAAGACTCGGCGTCGCGCTGTTCATCGCGCTGCTCCTGGTCGTCTGCGTCGAGCGCCGGCTCGCCGAGGCGCACTTCGATCTCCGGAGCGCGGTGCCCGGCCTCGAAAACGACGACGCGCTGGATCGCGACGAGATCCGCGTCCGGCTCGTCGCCGTCAAGAACGATCAGCTGCCCGTCCTGCCCCGGTGCGGCTCGGCGTTCGTCGGTTGCGTCACGGCGCCGGCAGCCGGGGTCCGTGCCGGCACGGTTCCCGGGGTCCCCGCGCCGCGCGGCCCGCCGCTCGCCTCCGCCGCCTCGCTGACGTAACGCCCGGCAACTCGATCACCACGACAGCGACGACGCGAACGGTCGGCGCCACGCAGCGCGACGGCCGCGGAGGACTCTCTCGGATGACGGAGCACCTGACGATCCGGCACCGCGTGCTCGACGTGCTGCGCGCGCATCCGGCCGAGCGCTTCTGCACGACGTGCCTCAGCCACATGCTCGACAGCCCCGAGACGAGCGTGCAGCAGGTGACGATGAAGCTCGAAGCGATGCCCGGGCTCACGCGCGCGTACGGATCGTGCTCGACGTGTCGGAAGGACCGCATCGTCGTCGGCGTGACCGACCGGTCTCACTGACTGGGAAAAAATTTTCCCGTTGCGCGCGAGGACGGACGGCCCGACCATGCGTCCATTAGGGACGTATGACTCCAGCTTCGGACGCAAAGAACCCGGTTCCGCCGCCCTCGCCCCCGATCTGCCAGAAGTGCGGCAAGCGCCTGCGCGATGACGACGTCATCACGTCGGACGTCGGCGGCGTCTTCCACGCGCGCTGCGCGCCGCGAGCGCCCGATCGTCTCGCCGACTTCGACGATGGCGCCGCGTAAGCGTCCCGAACCTTCCGCCCAAGAGGCCCCGAGAGTGGCGACGAAGCGCTCGACGACCGATCAGCCGGCTCCGCTCGTGTGCCCGCTCTGCTATGTCACCATCGCGCCGGCCGAGGCGGCGCGGGACGTCGACGGCAAACGCACGCACGAGATCTGCTGGATCGGGTGGCGCAAGCGCCGTCAGGCCACGAACGGCGCGTCGTAGGGCGCCAGGGCGAAACGCCGCGACCCGTGTCCGACGCATCGCGGAACCCGACCCTGGCTGGACCCATTCGCCAGCGCATGCGCGAGCTCCTGCACGCACAGTCCGCCGATCGGTTCTGCACGGCCTGCCTGAGCGGACTCCTGGACACGTCGGAAGCCAGCGCGCGGATGGCGATGGTCACGCTCGAGGCGGAGCCGGGGACGACGCGCGGCTACGGCACGTGCTCGCGGTGCGGGAAGGACCGCATCGTCGTCGGCGCGGTCCGGCGCGCGTAGCGCCGGCCGCTCAGCTCCGGTCGAACGCGACGGCCGTCGTGTTGCCGCCGCTGATCAGCACACCGACGCGCTCACCGGCCGCCGGCACGTAGACCCCGCTCAGCAGCGCCGCCAGCGTCGCCACGCCGCCGGGCTCGGCCACGACGCGCAGCACACGCCAGAGCGTCTGCTGCGCCGTGGCGATCGCCTCGTCGCTCACGAGCACCACGCGGTCGACGTGCGCCTGCGCGATCGGAAACATGAGCGCGCCGACGCGCCGGGGCGCCAGCGAATCGGCCGCGATGCTGCCCGCCTCCGCGTCGACCGGCCGTCCCGCTTCGAGCGCGCGAAACAGCGTCGGCGCGCCGTCCGGCTCGACGCCGACGACACGCACCGCGCCGCCGTACCACGCCGCGATGCCGCCGATGAGCCCGCCGCCGCCGACCGCGACGAGCAGCGTGTCGAGAGCCGGCGCCTGGCGCGCGAGCTCGAGGCCGACGGTGCCCTGGCCGAGCAGCGTCTCGCGCTGGTCGTACGCGTGCACCGGCACCGCGCCCGACTCGCGCTGCCACGTCTCGCTGGCGGCGAGCGCGTCCGCGTAGCGGTCACCGGTCACGACGAGATCGGCGCCGTAGCTCCGGATCCGCTCGATCTTCGCGGGCGACGACACGGTGGGCACGAAGATCCGCGCGCGCACGCCGCGCCGCATCGCCGCATACGCGACCGCGGCGCCGTGATTGCCGCCGGACGCGGCGACCACGCCCTCCGGCGGCATCGCGCGGAGCAGGAGATTCGCGAAGGCGCCGCGCGTCTTGAACGAGCCGGCGTGCTGCATGAGCTCGAGCTTCAGCGTCAACGGACGCGACGGCAGACCGAAGTCGGCGGCGTCGAGCTCGACCACCGGCGTCAGGCGCACGTGTGGGCGGATCACGTCGTACGTCGCCTCGATCGCGTGCCGGTCGATCATCTCCGCCATCTCGCCCGGAGCTTGCCATAGACTCGGCCGGTACCGGAGGCAGAACGCATGAGGACGATCGTCTCGGTGCTGCTCGCCGCGGCGCTGTTCACGGGCTGCGCCGGCGCGTTCTTCGGCTCCGGACGCATCGCCGCCTCGGCGCGCGCGCTCGCGATCCAGCCCGACGGCAAGATCGTCGCGGCCGGCACCGCGGGCGTCGGCAACCGCTTCGCGTTCGCGCTGGTGCGCTATCTCCCGGACGGCCGCCTGGACACCGGATTCGGGGTGGACGGGACGGTGCTCGCCACGGAGTTCCGCGTGAGCGATTACGTCGTGCCCACCCTCGCGCTTCAGCCCGACGGCAAGGTCATCGTCGCGGGCGACGGGCTCGTCGGCCAGGACTTCCTCTTCGCGCTGGCGCGCTACCTGCCCGACGGCGGTCTCGATCCCACCTTCGGAACCGGGGGCGTCGTGACCACGCCGTTCACGGACAGCCGCCACTTCGCGTCCGTCCGCGCGCTCGCTCTCCAGCCCGACGGGAAGGTGATCGCGGCGGGGTTGTCGGGTCTCGATCGCCGCGACGCCTTCGCCCTCGCACGCTATCGCCCCGATGGCACGCTGGACGCGACGTTCGGCGGCGGGGGAACCGTGAGAACCGTGATCACGTTCGGGCCGAAAGCCTCGACCTTCCCGGGCTTCGTGAATCGCGGCGCCTTCGCGCTGGCGCGCCAGCCGGACGGTCGCGTCATCGCGGGCGGTGCGACCGACCGTCTCGCGGGCACCGTGGTCTTCGCGCTGGCCCGCTATCTGTCGGACGGACGTCTCGATCGCACGTTCGGCGACGGCGGGACCGTCGCGACGGATTTCGGCGCGGGCAGCCTCGCCTTCGCCGTCGCGCTTCAGCCGGACGGAAAGATCGTAGCCGCCGGAACCACGTCCGGACCGAATGCGCGCTTCGCCCTCGCGCGCTATCTCGCCGACGGCGCTCTCGATCGCGCGTTCGGGACCGACGGCCGTGTCATCACGGATTTCGGCTCGCGCGGCGCGCTGGCGCTCGCCCTCCAGCCCGACGGCAAGCTCGTCGTGGCCGGTTCCGCGAACCTGGGCGATCGCGACGTCTTCGCGATCGCGCGCTATCTGCCTGACGGACGTCTCGATCCGGCGTTCGGGACGGGTGGCACGGTGACGACGGACTTCAGCGGGGCGGTCGCGCGTTAGCCTTCGCAGCGCGGATCGGACCTATCGCGCGCGCTTGACCTGGTCGGAGAGCTTGCAGAACGCGCACACGGTGCCGGTCGTCACCTGGCCGCACCGCGCGCACTCGTTGAGCGTGACGGCCTCGGCGCGCTCGAACGCCGGCCGTGCCTTCTCGAGAAAGCCGAACAGGAAGTTGTGCTTCGCGCCGGGGGAGGCGTCCTCCATCCGGTTCAGGATTTCCTTGTGCTGGATGGACGTGGCGCCCTTCGCGAACGGACATTCCTCGACAATGTAGTCGATCTTGCGGACGAACGCGAAGGCCGCCGTCTCGCGCTCGGACAGGCGGTAGAGCGGCTTCACGCGCCGGACGAGCTTCGGATGCGTCGATGCGAGCGCCGGCGACTGGCGGGGCAGCGCGTCGGTCTGCCAGTGCATGACGGAGCCGAAGAGCGTGGCCGCCTCGTCGTCGAGATTGTGGCCGGTCGCGACGACGGGGAACTCGTGCTCGAGCGCCGCGCGGTTCATGAGATAGCGCTTGGACAGCCCGCAGCCCGAGCACGGCGGCCTTCGCGTGGCCTCCTTGATGACCGGCACCGGCGCGCCGACGGTCTCGGCGACGCTCACCACGAGCAGCTCGGCGTGGCGCGCCGCCGCGAACGTCTCGCACTTCGCGCGCGATTCCACGGAGTAGTCGAAGATGCCGAGATCGAGGTAGAGCCCGCTGGCGCGATAGCCTTCGTCGAGCAGCACGTCCCACAGCGCGAGCGAGTCCTTGCCGCCCGACACCGCGACGAGGACGCGCTCGTCGCGGTCGAACATGCGGTGACGGCGGATCGCTTCGCGCACCTGGTTGCGGAAGAACTCGACGAAGTCCGTCTCGCAGAACGCGGCGTTGTGCCGCCGCAGCTCGAGCACCGCCGTGCCGCCGCACTTCCGGCACTTCACGCGCGTCCTCCGGACATCACCGGCCGGAGCTCGATGACGTCGTCAGGGCCGACGACCTGGTCGGCCGTGATCATCGTGTCGCCGCGGATCACGAGCACCGTCTCGGGAAGGATGTCGAGCTCGCGCAGCACGTCCTTCACGCGCCGCCCGCCCGTGACGTCGATCTCGCGGCGCGGATTGCGCAAAATCACCTTCATCACGGGGAGTATACCTTTGCCCCCCGGCGGCCGCGTGCTAGAGTCCCGCACATTCGGTCAATCGCGGCCCCGGAATGAACGACGACCTCGCGCGCGCGCCGTGGCGGCAGCTCTCGACGCGCGAGGTCTACCGCAACAAGTGGATCCGCGTGCGCGAAGACGTCGCCGAGCTACCGGACGCGCGGACGACGATCTACGGCGTGGTCGAGTGCCCGCCGTGCGTCGGCGTCCTGCCGTTCGTCGACGCCGAGACGGTCGTCCTCGTCGGCCAGTACCGCTACATTCCGCAGAAGTTCTACTGGGAGATTCCCACCGGCGGGATCGCGCCCGGCGAAAGCGAGGAGGCCGCCGTCCAGCGCGAGCTCGGCGAGGAGGCCGGCTACCGCGCCACGCGCCTGACGAAGCTCTGCACGTTCCACACCTCGAAGAGCGTGATGCGCGAGGTCGCCAACCTCTATCTCGCCGAAGACCTGACCGCGGTGCCGCGCGCGCCGGACGAGACGGAGTTCATCGAGGTCCGGACGTTTCCGTTCGCCGAGGCGCTGCGCATGGCGCTCGCCTCCGAGATCGTGGACGCGATGAGCGTCATCGCCCTCCTGCACGCTACTCGCCGGCGCGGACGATGATGAAGCCCTGCACCCAGAGCGCCGGAGCGTCCTCGTCAGTGCCGCGCCGTTCAGGCGTCCGCGCCGTCGCGGGGGCGGTGTGACGCCGGTCCATCACCACCTGGAGCGACGGACTCGACGGCAACCGGCGGGTCAGGTTCTCGAAGAGCTCCGGACGGTCGCGCGCGACGATGACCAGGTGACGCATCGGTCGACCTCCCCGGCGGTTCAGGTGCGGCCGATCCTAGCACCGACGCTGCGCCGCCGCGGCCTGTCGAAATCGGCGTGCCCCGCGCGTCGTAGACGTGAGCGAATCCGTGACCGAGGAGGTCGCCGCCCATGAGCAGCCATCGGGTCGCGTCCCGTGAGGAGTGGATCGAGGCGCGCCAGTGGTATCGCGAACAGTGCCGACAGCGCCGGCACCAAGGCTCCAAAGGCCGCGCCACCTGACGCGCCGAGGATGGCGACCGCACGGCCATACAGAACCAGGGAAACAATGGTCACGAGAACGCCCTGGAACATCGCCTGAACCGTGAAGTCGGCGAGCGGCATCCGCGCGAGGCGAGTGCCGTGTAGCGCCAGGTAGATCGGCAGATAGATCACCAGCGATCCGGTGGACACGAGGGCCGCCGCGTGAAGCGGATCGAGATTCGCCTGCCGCATGACCACGGTGAAGCATGCCGACAGGAATGCTGCGAACAGGAAGAGCGCATCGCCGAACGTGCGCGAGGTGCTCCACGCTGCGTCCGGGGCTGCGGCGTGCCAGCCGACGATGACGAGAGCGCCAGCCAGGATGAGCGAGAGCCCCAGCGTTCGCGTGGTCGAAAGCTTCTCTCCCAGAACGACCGCAGCGATCAGGGCGACGAACAGCGGCATGACACCCGGATTGAGCGCGCCTGGTCGTGGGCGGGTGCAAAGCGCAGCCCGCCCGCCGCCACCAGTACGTAAGGCGCGCCCAGCCCGGCGATGATCACGGCCAGGCCAGGCCAGCCAAGGCGATCGCGGGCCAGGCCGCGCCGGACGAGGACCGGCGACAGGAGGAGACCTGCCACCCCGAAGCGCAGCGCCGCGATGTCCCATGCGTCGAGGTTGGTCGTCACGGCGAGCCGCGTGAGAACACTCCAGCTCGCCCAGATCGAGACCGCCGCGAAGCCGAACACGGTCCCCGTCAGGTAGTTCGAGCTGGTCACACGCGCGGGATCTTCACGGGAAGCACCGTGAAGCCCTCGCGGTATCCGGCTTCCCGCAGCCTCGCATCGAAGCTGACGAGGGCGTTGTTCGTGGCGTCCCCGCGGCACCACTGCCATGCGGCCGCGAGCTGGAACGCATCCGCAGCTCGCAATGCATGGACGGCCAGCAGTCGTTCGGCCGTGTCCCGCAGCGATTCATTCGGCTGGATCGCTGTCCAGGCCTGGGCGAGGTGCCGCAGGACGTCCCGGGCCTGACGCTCGCCGGCGCCGCTGAGGTCGCCTTCGCGGACGCGGCGCGCCAGCGCCGATACGCACTCGGTGCGCGTCGCCCACCACACGACCATGGCGGAATCATCGAGCGCGATGGTCCGGGCCATGGGGGACGCCGGTTCAGCGACGCACAGGGCGGCGATCGCCGAGGTGTCCCAGAACCTCACCAGCCCTCCTCGCGCTCGCGGAGGACCGCCCGCATCACCAACCCCTTCCGATCCTTGGGTCGCGGCATCTTCCAGAAGCGCCTGGGTAACGCTCCCGAACCCACTCGGGCGAGGCCCTGGCGCTCCAGCTCCGCGAGGTGTTCGGACAGCGTGCTGGATCGCTGCGCGGGCACGAGTCTCGCGATGGTGCGCCCCCGCTCGGTGACCAGCACCTCTTCGCCGGCCTTGACCTGCCGCAGGTACTCGCTGAGCCCTGCCTTGAGCTTCGATACGGTCGCCGTCTTCATTCCGCGCGCCCCCCTTCCCGTTTGACCAGTCCGGTCATTTCGGGAAGGCCGGTCAAGTCTACTTCGCGCTGGCGAGGACGATCGGGCCGGTCGGCGCGGGCACGCCGCCGGCAGGCTCGAGCGTGACGGCGAAGACGTCGACCTTGCCGGCGGGCCCGACCTCGTGGATGGCCTTGCCGGCCGAGTCGGTCGTGAAGACGCCGGCGGCGACCGGTGTGGCGCCCGTGATCTTCCAGAGCTCGTAGGTCTTCCCCGCCGGCGGCGCCGGCAGGTTGGCGACGAAAAGCTGACCGCCCGCCGCTTCGTTCCACACGACGCGGCCGATCGCCTCGGGATTCGGCCCGGTCCCGTGCAGCGCGACGACCTGCGTGCGCGGATCGCGCAGCAGCTCGACGGCGCCGGCGTACAGCCGCAGCTCTTCGCGCAGCGCCTTGTCCTGCGCGGCCATCCGGTTGCGCAACGCCGCCGTCTCGCGCGCGGCGATGCCGAGGCGCTGCTCGTAATAGGTCGCGGTGAAGCCGGCGCCGAGCAGCGCGGCGACGAGCATCGCCGCCGCCACGCCCGCGGCCCACGGCAGCCAGCGGCGCGTCGCCGGGCGCGGATGCGGCGCCGTCGCGGCGAGCCGCGCGACCAGCGCTTCTTTCACGTGCGCGGGCGGGATCGCGCGCGGCCGGTCGACGGCGAGCCGCGCCAGCGCTTCGTCGGCCTCGCGCAGCGCGGCCTCGCACGCCGGGCACCCGACGGCGAGGTGCGCTTCGAAGCGCACGAGGTCGTCGCCGTCGAGGGCGCCGACGGCGTAGACCGCGACCAGCTCGTCGAACTCGTCGTGTTCGTGACGGCTCATCGTTCGCGTATCGCCTCGCGCAGCCGCTCGAGCCCGAGCCGGATGCGCGTCTTCACCGTGCCGAGCGGCTGCTTCAAGCGGTCGGCGATCTCCGTCTGCGTCAGGCCCCCGAAATACGCCAGCTCGATCACCTCGCGCTGCGCGTCCGGGAGCCGGTCGAGCGCGCTGGCGACGCGCCGGCGGTCCGACGCCTGCTCCGCCGCATCGGCCCGTCCTTCGTCCGGCGTGGCGGCGATCGCCTCGTCGAGCGGAGCCACGAACGTCGCACCTCTTCTACGGATGGACCGTACCCGGTCGATTGCCCGGCTGCGGGCTCGGGTGAGAATCCACGCCTCGGGGGTCCCGCGCTGGGGGTCGTAGGCGCCGGCCGCCTGCCACGCCTCCCAGAACACCTCCTGCAACACGTCGGCGGCGTCGGTGCGATCGCGTACGATGCGCAGCACCAGCGGGAACGCGAGCGGGGCGTAGCGATCGTAGAACGGCGCGAACGCCGCGCGGTCGCCCTGCGCCATGCGCCGAATCAGGTCAGGCCCCGCGGTCGACATGCGCGCTCATGCCTATCAAAGCCTTACGGCTGTTGACAAGCGGCGGTTCTGCGATACCCCGGAGGTGGGGTTGCCGTCATCGGAGCGCAGGCTTAGACTCTGTTGATCTCGATCGGGAAAGGAGTGTTTCCCATGTCACAATACTTGCTGGTCGAAACGAAAGGCCCGGCCGATGGGGGCGACTACGCCTTCGAGCTCGGCCGTCAGCTTCGTGAAGCGCGGCACGACGTCACCATCTACCTCCTGCAGGATGGCGTCTTCGCCGCCCGGCGGACCTGGAAGGCCGCCGCGGCGCTCGTGCAGGCGGCCGAGCGGAGCGGCGTGAAGCTCCTCGCCGATGCCGTCTCGCTCCGCCAGCGCGGGGTGCTCGGCGACCGCGTCGCGAAGGGCGTGTCGGTCGCCGAGATGAACGACCTCGTCGATCTCCTGATGGAACGGTCCGACAAAGCGATCTGGCACTGATCGCGAGGAGACCTCCAATGCCTGAACGGAAGACGCTCCACATCACCGTCACGGCGGGACCGTACGGCAACGAGAGTCCGGTCAGCGTGTTCCGGCTCGTCGACGCCGCCCTCGACCGCGGCCACCACGTCAACGTGCTCGCCTACGAGGACGGCGTGCTCCTGACGGCGAAGGCCCAGAAGCAGCACGACGATCCGATCTGGAAGGACAACGCGCAGCATCACACCGACGCCGGCAAGGCGCACTCGACCACCGCGGAGTTCGTCGAGCGACTGCTCGAGAAAGGCCGGACGGACCCGAAGCTCAACTGGTACGTCTGAGGACTCTGCTGCGTGGAACGGGGCGTTCCACAGGGATATCACCTCGATCCGGTCGTCCACGGCACGCTGGGGGACATCTACAAGTGGACGGAGTCCGCTCACAAGACCCTCCTGGTCTCCGGGCACTGAGGAGGACGCGATGGCGAAGAAGATCCTCTCCGTCCTGTCGCATACGGAGTACGGCAACCTCGAGGACAGCGACATCGGGCTCTTCGCGTCGGCCTTCGCGCCGGTCGCCGGCTCGCAGGTCACGATCCTCCTGTCGGACGACGCCGTGAACTACGGCGTGCGCGGGCAGGAGGGCACGGGCATCGAGATCGCCGGCGGCAAGGTGCAGCCCGGCTTCCTCATCGAGACGGACATCCGATCGGTGCAGCAGGCGAACATCCCGGTGTACGCGTTCTCGGAAGATCTCGACGAGCGGGGCATTGCGGCCGGCGAGCTCGTCGAAGGCATCAAGACGATCAGCCGCAAGGAGTTCGGGCGCTTCATCGATCAGTTCGACACCGTCTGGAACTGGTGAGCATGGCCGAGGCCGTGCCTGAGCCGCGCGACGAGCCCGTCGTCGTCGACAACCGGGGAATGCTCTGCGCCCAGGGCATTCTCCGGCTGATGCGGGCGCTCGGGCCGCTCCCTCCCGGTCAGCTCCTCCGCGTGCTCTCCACCGATCCCGCCGCGGAGGAGGACTACCCGGCGTGGTGCCGGAACACGGGCCACGCCTTCCTCCGGCACGACCACGACGACGGCGTGATCGTCAGCTTCATCCGGAAGCGCGCGTGATCCTCGCGGTCATCGTCTCCCGCGGCGAGACCAACGCGCTCGTCCAGGTCGCGACGCTGCTGATGGCCGCCGTCGGCTCCGGCGGCGCCGTGCGCGTGTTCTTCCGCGACGAGGCGATCTTCCGCATCACGCGCGACGGCGCGAAGACGACCCGGTTCTCGGACGGCTATCACGGCCGTGAAGACGAGGTGCGCGCCCGGCTCGCGCAGCAGGGGCTCGACGACCTGGCGGCGCTGTTCGCGCAGATCAAGGAGGTCGGCGACGCACGGCTCTGGGCGTGCAGCTCGTCGATGGCGATCTGCGGCGCGAAACCGGAGGACCTGCTCCCCCAGATCGACGGCGTGCGCGGTCTCACGGCGTTTCTGCTCGAGGACGTGGCGGCCGCCGACCACGTGCTGACGTTCTGAGCGGCCAGTGATCGGGGGCCGTGGCCACGGCCCCCGATCCCCTCGCACCGCCCGCGCTACTTCTGGTACGTCGGCTTCAGCACCTGCGACTCACCCCAGATGGCGTAGTTCTTCCGCCACGCGAGGTAATGGTCGGCGACCTTCTTGAAGAGCTCGTCCTTGGCGCTCTGCTCGGACAGCACTTCGAGCCACGCCTTTTCGAAGGCCTTCAGGTCGTCGTCCGACCAGCGCTTGACAATGACCTTGTACTTCTCCCGCATCTCGTGCATGACCGGCCACTGCTTGGCCTCCGACTCGACGTAGGAGTGCATCGCGCTCTCGGCCGCGGCCACCTGGATGAGCCGCTTGTGCTGCTCCGAGAGCTTGTTCCACTCCGTGCGGTTGATGAGCACCTCGCCCACCGAGCTCTGCTGGTGCCAGCCCGGGAAGTAGTTGTACTTGGCGATCTGATGGAAGCCGAGCGAGATGTCCAGCGTGGGCATCGAGAACTCGGTGGCGTCGATGACGCCGCGCTCGAGGGCGGGGTAGATGTCGGCGCCCGCGAGCAGCTGCGTGGAGACGCCGAGCTTCTGCATGACCTGGGCGCCCAGGCCGAAGAAGCGCATCTTCACCCCCTTCAGCTCGGCGACGTTCTTGTACTCCTTCCGGAACCAGCCCGACGTCTCCGGCCCGATCGAGATGCTGTCGAAGGCGATCAGGTTGTGCTTGGCGTAGATCTCGTCGCGGAGCCCGTTGCCGCCGCCGAACCATTTCCACGCCAGGAACTCGCCGATCGCGGGGCCGAAGGGCACGGTGGTGAAGAACGAGAGCGCCGGGTACTTGCCGGTGTGGTAGCCCGGCGTCGTCCAGCAGGCCTCGACGCTGCCCTTCGAGACGGCGTCGAAGCACTCCAGCGCGGGAACGAGGGCGCCGGGCTCGAAGAACTTCAGCTCGAGCAACCCCCCGGACATGACCTTGAGGTTTTCCGCGAACCGCGGTCCGGACGTCCCGACGTGCGGCAGCTTGCTGGTGAACGCGCTTGCCATCTTCCAGCGGACGGTTCGTTGGGCCTCGGCCTGGTTGGTCTGGCTGATCGTCAGCCCGACGACGAGGCCGATGAGCCCGGTGAGGGCGGCGATGGCGAAGACCCCTGATCGGCGCATGGGATACCTCCAACGTGTGGGTGGGGCTCGGACGGGATGAGCGGTAGGCTGATCCCTCCTCTCTCTCGACTGATCGCTCAGCCGCACGGAGCGGGCGGGCCTATTTACAGCCTGCACCACCTGTCAGTCAAGGGATCAACGGGCTGAGGGGTACCGCATGACCGGCAATCTCTTCGACGTTCCCGCGTCCCTGCCCGACGAGCGGATCGACGTCCTGCTCGAGACCGCCGCGCTGCGTCTCGAGCGCATCGTCTCGACGGGACAGGCGACGCCGGCCGGCGAATGGTACGACCAGGACCGCGACGAGTGGGTCGTCGTGCTGCGCGGGAGCGCCGCGCTCCGCTTCGAGGACGAGCGCGAGGCGCGGGTGCTCCGACCCGGCGATCACGTCTTCATCGCGGCGCATCGCCGGCATCGCGTCGACGGGACGGAGCCGAGCGAGCCGACGATCTGGCTCGCCCTGCACTACCGGGGCGCGCCTTAGCGCCGGACGATGCGCCTCGCCTTCAGCTCGAACCGCGGCAGCGTCTGCGGCGGCACCGCGGCGACTTCGAGGCGGATGCCGAGGCTTGCGCGCAACGCCTCCTGCAGCGTCGCGCACGTGCGCGCGTCGCGCGCTTCGACGAGCACGCGCACCTCGTCGAGCTCGCCCGCGCGGAAGACTTCGATCTGGAACTCGTCGATGGCGGCGAACCGCCGCACGATCCCCTCGATGGCCGACGGGAAGACGTTCACGCCGCGCACGATGAGCATGTCGTCGAGACGCCCGAGGATGCCGCCTTCGAGCAGCGGGAACGTCCGGCCGCACGGACACGCGCGCTCCGCGAGCCGCACGCGGTCGCCCGTGCGATAGCGCACCGCGGGCGATCCGACGCGCCCGAGGTTCGTCAGGACCAGCTCCCCTTCCGTCGCCGGCGCGCCCGTCGCCGGATCGATCACCTCGACGATGAACTCGGACTCGTTCACGTGCAGTCCCGCCTGCTCGGCGCACTCGTACCCGTACGCGCCCATCTCCGTCATGCCGGCGTGGTCGAAGGCGCGCGCGCCCCACCCGTCCTCGATCCGTGCGCGCACCGCGGGAATCCCCGCGCCGGGCTCGCCGGCGTGCACCGTCGTCCGGACCGCGAGCTTCCGCACATCGATGCCGCGCTCGCGCGCGATCTCCAGCAGATGGAGCGCGTACGACGGCGTGCACACGAGCGCCGTCGCGCCCAGCGTCTCCATCCACGAAAGACGCGTCGGCGAATCCTGGCCGCCGCCGGGGATCGCGAGCGCGCCGAGCGCCCGCACGCCCTCGAAGCCGGCCCAGAAGCCGATGAACAGGCCGAACGAGAACGGCACGAACACGCGATCGGCCGGCGTGAGGCCGGCGCCGCGCAGCACGAAGCCCCAGCACCGCGTCCACCAGTCCCACGACTCCTGCGTATCGAGCCAGCGGATCGGCACGCCCGACGTGCCGGACGTCTGGTGCACGCGCACGTAGCGGTCGAGCGGATACGTGAGGTTCGCGCCGAACGGCGGGTCCGCGGCCTGGTCGTCGACGAATTCCGCCTTGCGCGTGAGCGGCAGCCGCCGGAAGTCGTCCCACGAACGAAGGTCCTCGGCCGAGGCGACGCCGGCGGCGCGCCACTTGCGCTGCACGAACGCGTTGCCGGGCGGACCGAGCAGCGCCTGCGCCATCGCGTGGAACCGGCGCCACTGGAGCGCCGCGAGGTGATCGCGCGACGCGGTCTCGACGGCGGCGTCGAACATCAGGCGCGGAGCTTGAAGCGCTGGATCTTCCCCGTCGCGGTCTTCGGCAGCTCCGGCACGAACTCGATCCAGCGCGGGTACTTGTAGGGCGCGATCTTGTCTTTCACGAAGGCCTTGAGCTCGTCGGCGAGCGCCGGCTTCGCGGCGCCGGCGTCCTTCAACACGACGTACGCCTTCGGCTTGATCAGCCGGCCTTCGTCCTCGGCGCCCACGACGGCGGCCTCGAGCACGGCGGGGTGACGGATCAGCGTCGTCTCGACTTCGACCGGCGACACCCAGATGCCGCCGACCTTCAGCATGTCGTCGGCGCGTCCGGCGTACCAGAAGTAGCCGTCCGCGTCCTGCCAGTACTTGTCGCCGGTCTGGATCCACGGACCGTAGAGGGTCTCCTTGGTCTTCTCGTGCTTGTTCCAGTAGGAGGCCATCGTCGAATCGCCCTTCACGCGCAGGTTCCCGATCTCGCCCTGCGCGACGGGCTGGCCGGTGTCGTCGACGATGACCGCCTCGTAGCCGGGCACCGGCAATCCCGACGAGCCCGGCCGCACCTGGCCCGCGCGGTTCGACAGGAAGATGTGCAGGATCTCGGTCGTGCCGATGCCGTCGATGATCTCGACGCCGAATCGCTCCTTCCACCGCGTGTAGATCTCGTCGGGCAGCGCCTCGCCCGCCGACACGCAGACCCGCAGCGACGACAGATCGAAGCGCCGTTCGGCGTCCTTCACCGCGAGCATCGCGGCGTAGAGCGTCGGGACGCCGAAGAAGATGGTCGGCCGGTGGCGCGCCAGGATCTCGAAGACGCCGTCCGGCGTCGGCCGGTGCGGCGACAGCACGGCCTCGGCGCCGACGCTCATCGGAAAATACCCGGCGTTCCCGAGCCCGTACGCGAAGAAGAGCTTGGCCGCCGAGTACACGCGGTCGCTTTCGCGAATGCCGAGGACCTGCTTCGCGTACGTCTCGACGCACACGATCATGTCGTGCTGCAGGTGCACGGCGCCCTTCGGAAACCCGGTCGAGCCGGACGAATAGAGCCAGAAGGCGACGTCGTCGCGCGAGGTCGGCGCCGGAGCGAGCGCCGACGGCGCGCGCGCGATCGCGTCTTCGAACGACCGATGGCGTCCGGCGTCGCCGCCCGCGACGAGCACGTGCTCGAGGAACGGCGCCTGTCCGAGCACCGGCCCCGCCTCGGCGAGGAGCGGCGCCGAAATCACGGCGACCTTCGCGCGGCTGTCGTTGAGGAAGTAGAGGTAGTCGGCGGCGCGCATCAGCGTGTTCACGGGAATCGGCACCGCCCCGATCTTCATCGCGCCCCAGAACGCCCCGAGGAATTCCGGCGCGTCGAGGCAGAGGACGAGGACGCGATCCTCCATCCGAACGCCGAGCGCGCGGAGCGCGTTGCCGGTCCGGTTCGCGAGGTCCTGCACGTCCGCGTACGTGAGCGTGCGGCCGTCGCAGATGAACGCGGTGCGCGCGCCGCGTCCGGCCGCGACGTTGCCGTCGACGAAGTGTGACGCGACGTTGAACTCGTGGGGCAGACGGTCCGCGGCGATCATCGCTCGCTCCTTGTACAGGTTACTTTCGGTCGGTCCATGGCACCTCGGTTGCTCGTTCCGATCTCCGGAGGTGCGCCATGAAGAAACTGGCTCTCGTGTTCGGAGCGCTGATGCTCCTGGGTGCCGTCAGTGGCGTCGACGCGCAGCAGCCGCCACAGCCGCCCGCGCAGAACCCGTCCGGCTCGGCGAGCGTGGACGTGAAGACCGATTCGAAGGCTCCGTCGGCGAGCGTCGATGTCAAGACGAGCAACCGGGCGGACCGGCCGGGCTCCGACGTCAACATCAACAAGCGGGACGACTCCGGCGCGGCGTTCCCGCGCGGCGCGGCCGGCGACCGGACGACCATCTTCGGTCTCTCCCCGACCGCGGCGGTGATCGTCGCGGCGGCGCTCCTCGTGGTCGTGATCCTCGCGATCGTGGCCATGACGCGCAGTGGGGCCGAGACGACCTACATCGATCGCGATCGGCGGCCTCCGCTCGTGTGAGTGAAGAATCCGCCGGTGGCCGGCGCGAGCCCCCCGCTCGCGTTCGGCCACCGGCGAGCACGGTGATGACGCCAACCGTCCCCACTCCGAAGCGGCCGTCGCCCGCGCCGGACACGCCGATCCCGCGGCAGGATCCGACGGGTCTGCCCACGCCCGGCGCGCCGGAAAATCGGCCGATCCCCGAGACGGACCCGATTCCGGACGCCGAGCCGAAGCGCAACACGTAACCGGCTCGATCAGCGGCGACGCCGGGCGCGCGTCCGCGGCCGCGCCGCGGGCTTGCGCGTCTTCGCGTGCGTGACGGCGCGCGAGCTGCCCGAGCTTCCGCGCTGCGCGCGCACCGCCATCGCTTCGATCTCGACGAGAAACTCGGGACGCACCAGGCGGCTGACGACGAGCAGCGTGTTCGGCGGATAGACGCCGGTGCCGTAGTGCTCCGAGAACACTTCCTCGCGCGCCTTCATGAACCCCGGGATGTCGTCGGCGCGCGTGAGGAACGTCTGGAAGCGCACGACGTCGCGGAGCGCGCACCCGCCCGCCTGGAGGATCACGCGGACGTTGTCGAACGCCTGCTTCGTCTGCCCGACGATGTCGCCGGTCGCGGCGCCGCCCGGGCCGGCGCCGACCTGACCGGCGACGACGACGAGCTCGCCCGCCGGCACGATCATCCCGTGCGAGTACAGGCCGAGCGGTGGTCCGAACTGCTTGGGCGTGATCGCTTTCGGCATGGCGGAAACCCTCACACGAGGCGGACGTATTCGAAGTCGACCGGTTGTCCGTTGATGCCGCGCGACGGCGGCGCGATCCAGCTCGCGAATCGGCCGCGCTCGACGACGGGCGTCATGAGGCTCCGCACGTACTCGGCGTCGGCTTCCGTCGGCAGCCATTCGTGCTTCTTCGCGTCCCATTCCGCGTCCGTGACGATGCGCCCGTCCGGCGACACCCGGTAGTCACCGAAGAGCCCGATCGCGCGGTGGAACCCGCGATGCGGCAGCTCGAGCACGACGTCGATGCCGTGCTCGCGGATCACGCGGTTCCAGCGGTCGACGCCGCGCTGGCAGTCAGCGATGTAATCCTCGCGCAGGCGCTCGTTCAGCGCGGTGAGCGCGGGCTCGTCGCGCATGACGACGCGATCGCCCGCCACGGCGGGCACCGGGTACGTCGCCTCCTTCAGCTGGTGATCGTCCGGCTGCTTCGTCTCTTCGAACCGGCCCTTCACGCTCGTCGTGAAGAAGGTCGCGGCGTTCGTCGAGACCTCCGAGCCGAACAGATCGAGCGACACCGAGAAGTGGAAGTTCAGGTAGCGCTGGATCGTCTCGAGATCGATCGCGCCCTGCTTGCGCACGTCGGCGCTGCCCTGCCGCATCAGCTCGCACGACCGCTGCACGATGCGCTGCACGCCGGCCTCGCCGACGAACATGTGGTGCGCTTCCTCGGTCAGCATGAAGCGGCACGTGCGCGAGAGCGGGTCGAAGGCGCTCTCCGCGAGGCTCGCGAGCTGGTACTTGCCGTCGCGGTCGGTGAAGAAGCTGAACATGAAAAAGCTCAGCCAGTCGGGCGTCCGCTCGTTGAAGGCGCCGAGGATGCGCGGCTTGTCGCGATCGCCGGACCGGCGCTGCAGCAGCGCTTCGGCTTCCTCGCGCCCGTCGCGCCCGAAATACGCCTGCAACAGGTACACCATCGCCCAGAGGTGACGGCCCTCCTCCACGTTCACCTGGAAGAGGTTGCGGAGATCGTAGAGCGACGGGCACGTGCGACCGAGGTGACGCTGCTGCTCGACCGACGCGGGTTCGGTGTCGCCCTGCGTGACGATGAGCCGGCGCAGCGTGCCGCGATACTCCCCCGGCACGTCCTGCCACGCGGGCTGCCCCTTGTGATCGCCGAACGGCACCACGCGCCCGGGCTCGGGATCCGCGAGGAAGATGCCCCAGCGGTATTCCGGCATGCGGACCCAGTCGAAGTGCGCCCAGCCCTGGGCGTCGACGCTGATCGCCGTGCGCAGGTAGACGTCCTTCGTCTGAAAGCCCTCCGGGCCCATCTGCTGCCACCACTCGAGGAACCCCGGCTGCCACTCTTCGAGCGCCCGGAGCAGCCGGCGGTTGTCCTTGAGGTTGACGTTGTTCGGGATCCGCTCGATGTAATCGATCGAGGACATCACACTCTCCTCCGGTCGAACTCGCTCCGCTGACCGGTGCCGTACACGTGCAGCGCGCCTTTCGGCCCGACGGCGTTCGGGCGCTGGAAGATCCAGTTCTGCCACGCCGACAGCCGTCCGAAGATCTTGGTCTCCGTCGTCTCCGGTCCGACGAACCGGAGGGACGCTTCCATGCCGGTCAGCGCGTCGGGAGAAAACGCCGCGCGCGCCTCGACGGCGAGACGCACTTCGTCCTCCCAGTCGATATCGTCGGGCGTGAAGGTCACGAGCCCGGCGTCGTCGGCCGCCGCGGCGTCGAGATCCTGTCCGATCCGGCCCTTGAGATCGTCGATGCGCCCGGGCTCGCCGATGAAGCGGCTCGCGAGGCGCGTGAGACCGTTCGGCATCGGATACGGACCGAAATTCATCGCGGAGAGGCGCACCGCGGCCGGCGGCCGCGCGTCGCCTTCGAACGTGCCGCGCAGCATGTAGGAGCGATCCGCCGCCAGCGCGAGCTCGAGCAGCGTGCCGGTGAAGCACGAGCCCGGCTCGACGAGCGCGAACAGCGACCGCGACGACACGTCGAGCCGCTTCAGCAGGCGCCGCCAGTACAGGCGGATCTCGCGCACGAGCCAGTCGCCCGCGTGGTCGGCGAGCAACCGGTCGTACGCGTCGACCGCATCCGCCTGGCCCTCGGTCCTCAGGACCCAGAGACCGACCTCTTCCTCGTTGGTGCGGAGGTGCAGGATCAGGTCGTCGAGCTCGCGCGCGAGCGCGAGCGGCCAGAAGCGCGCGCCCTCGGCGTGGATCGCGGCGGCGTCCGCCGGCGCCGGCGCGCCGGGGCCCCTGACCACGATGTCGGCGACGCCGCGCTTGCGGTCGACGACGCACGCGACGTGCTCGTAGCCGAGGCGGTCCCCGTCGTGCGTGCGCGCGACCGTCGGCAGCGCGACGCCCCTGGCACCCGCGGGACGATCGCTCCTCGCGACGAACGCGTTCGCGCGGCTCCGCGCCGCTTCGTCGAGCTTCGAGCGGCTGACGACTTCGTCGACCAGCCCCCAGTCGACGGCGCGCTTGCCCTTGATGCCTTCTTCGAGCGTGCAGAAGACGTCGGCGCGATCGCGGCGGACCTTCCGCTTCTCCACGAGCCGCGTCAGCCCGCCGGTGCCGGGCAGCACGGCGAGCAGCGGGACCTCGGGCAGCGACACGGACGTGTTGCCGTCGTCCGCCATGAGGATCCAGTCGGTGGCCATCGCGAGCTCGTAGCCGCCGCCGGCGCACGGCCCGTTGACCACCGTGAGCCAGAACTGCTTCGACTCCGCGGACGCCTCGTCGATCGTGTTGCGCGTCTCGTTCGTGAACTTGCAGAAGTTCACCTTCCAGCCGTGCGACGACTGGCCGAGCATCCGGATGTTGGCGCCGGCGCAGAACACGCGCTCCTTGCCGGACGTGAGAATGACCGCGGCGACCTCGGGATGCTCGAAGCGCAGGCGCTGGACGACGTCGGCGAGCTCGACGTCGACGCCGAGGTCGTACGAGTTCAGCTTCAGCTCGTAGCCGGACCGCAGGCCCGCGTCCTCGCGCACGTCCATCGCGACCCGTGCGATCCGGCCGTCGATCTCGACCTTCCAGTGCCGATACCGCGCGGGCTCGGTGCGGAAGTCCAGCGGCGTGTTCGCCTGCTCAGTCATTCGTCGTCCCCGTCATCCGAGAATGACCCAGAGGGCCCTGGCCTTCCGGGTGCCGAGGTTCTCCCAGCCGTGCGGCGTGCCGCCGTCGAGCAGCGCGCTGTCGCCGGCCGCGAGGCGGTGGCGGTCGCCGTTGTAGTGCAGCGCCACGTCGCCTTCGAGCACGTAGAACAGCTTCATCTGCCCCGGCTTGATCACGACCTTCTCCGTCGTGATGCCGCGGGATCGCGCGCCGAGCGTCGAGACGACCGCGCGGATCTTGCCGTCGAAGAGCCCGGCGCCGAGCACGGACCACCGCTCCGACGCGCCATCGAAGCTGACGACCGGGTAGTCCTTCTTGCGCGTGACGTGAATGCGGCCGGGCGCCTGGGCATCGAAGAGGCTCGCGATCGCCACGCCGAGCGCGGCGGCGATCTTGCCGAGCGTGTGGAGCGACGGCGTCAGCCGGCCGGATTCGATCTGCGACACCATGCTCGGCGTCAGCTCCGCCTTCTCGGCGAGCTGCCGCTGCTGGAGCTCGCGCTCCATTCGCAGCGCCTTGATCCGCTGGCCGAGCGACGTGCTCACCGCACTCGTTCCAGCCGGAAGGCGTCCACGTCCAGCATGACGTCGCGGCCCCGCACGCCGACCTCCACCTTCACCACGCCGGCCGCCGTCGCGGGCGCTCGCACCACACCGACGAAGTTGACGAACGGGCCGTCGATGATCCGCACGGCCTCGCCGGTACGAAAGACCTCCCCGCTCATGCGATCTCCTCGCTGCTGCCGCCGGATTCGGGAAGCCCCGCGATCTGCCGCAGCGCGCGGCCCACGAACACACGCGTCATCTTCTTGCGGTACGGATGCGTGAAGTCGGTGTTGTCGAGCGGCTTCGACGGCGCCGCGGCACGATCGGCGACTCTCGTGATCACGTCGATCGTCAGCCGCTCGCCGACGAGCAGCCGCGCGGCCTCCGTGGACTCGCGGGGCGTCGACGCGACCGCCCCGAGCGCGATGCGCGCATCGCGGACGACATCGCCATCGAGACGCACCGCGACGGCGACGCCGAGCACGGGAAAGTCGAACGACCCGCGGCGACGGAGCTTGAGATAGGCGGACTTCCAGCCGTCCGCCGGCGGCAGCACGATGTCGGTCAGGACCTCGTCGCGGCGCTTGCCGAGATACTCGATGCCGTCGTCGCGATAGAGCGCGCTGATCGGGATCACGCGCTCGCCGTCGGGACCGACGAGACGCACGCTCGCGCCGAGCGACCACAGCACGGGCGCGGTGTCCGACGACGATACCGCCCAGCAGCGCGGACTACCCGGCGCGACGAGGCAGATGTCGCCGTCCTTCTTCATGCAGAAGCCGATCGCCTTCCGCCACGCGTGCGACTGGTTGTAGTAGTTGCAGCGCGTGTCGACGCAGACGTTGCCGCCGATCGTGCCCATGTTGCGGAGCTGCGGCGAGCTCACGAGACCCGCCGCCGTCGCGAGCGCCGGGTAGTCGCGCCGCACGTCGGGATGCGTGGCCACGCGCGTCAGCGTCGTGCCGGCGCCGATGGTCAGCCCGCCGTCGGCCGGCCGGACGCCGGCGAGCTCCCGGACCCCCCGGAGGCCGACGAGCACCTTGGGCTCGAACTGCCGGCGCTTCAGGTTCGGGTAGAGGTCCGTTCCGCCGGCGACGAGCATGGCGTCCGACCCATGATCGGACATGTACTTCACGGCGTCCGCGACCGACCGGGACGGCAGGTACTTGAAGGGCGGCAGCCGCATCATGACGGCAACCGTATTTTTTTGTAGCGGGGTCCGTGTGCCCGCGACCGCCGCGGGTGGGCTTTCCACATTCGTCGTGGCTCCGTCATTTCTTCCCCGCCGGGCCCGCGTCCCCGAACGGACGGACGGCGACGTCTTCCGCCGGCTGGCCGAACGCCGACTCGACGGCGAGCGGATCCTTCCAGTGCATCAGCGGCAGCTTCTCCCGACCGATGCGCGCCGGCTTGCCCTGGCGCTTCAGCTCGAGGCCCTTCAGCACCATCTCCGGGCTGATCGGCACTTCGTCGATGCGCACGCCCACCGCGTGGTAGATCGCGTTCGCGATCGCCGGAATGACGGGCAGCAATGGCCCCTGCCCCGCTTCCTTCGCGCCGAACGGCCCTTCGGGATCGTCGGTCTCGACGAGCGTCGTGTGGATCTCGGGCGTCTCGAGGGTCGTCGGGCTCTTGTAGTCGAGCATCGACGGCTGCTTGTGGAGGCCCTTGCGAAAGATCTGGCCTTCCATGAGCGCCTCGCCGATGCCCATGTACACCGAGCCTTCGACCTGGCCTTCGACGAGCAGCGGGTTCAGCGCGCGGCCGACGTCGTGCGCGATCCAGATGTCGTCGAGATGGACCTCGCCGGTTTCTTCGTCGACGGTGACCTCGACGGCCGACGCCGAGTACGAGTAGCACGGCGACGGACCGACGCCCCCGCCCTTGTACTTGCCGGCGCGCTTCGGCGGCGCATACGAGCCCGCGAACGCGAGCACGCCGTGCATCGCCTCGCCGAGCTCGGCGGCCTGCGCGAAGGTCACGGCCTTCTCCCAGTCGTCCGCCACGCCCACCTTGCGATCGCGGGCGGCGAGCGCGTCCGCACCGACCTCGAGCTTCTTCGCGACGGCGTCGAAGATCGCCTGGCGGAGCTTTCCGGCCGCCTGGATCGCGGCCACCCCGCACATGAGCGTCACGCGCGACGAGTACGACCCGAGGTCGACGGGCGTGAGATCCGTGTCCGCCGCATGCACGCGGATGTCTTTCGGATCGATCCCGAGCACCTCGGCGACGAGGTACGCGAGGATCGAATCGGAGCCCTGCCCGATGTCGGTCGCACCGCACAGCACGGCGACGCCGCCCGACCGGTCGGCCCGCACGATCACGCCGGAGTGCGGCATGCTGTTCCAGTAGATCGCCGTGCCCGCGCCGGTCATGTACGCGGATCCGGCGATGCCGATGCCCTTCTTCTTCGCCGGCGCGTTGGGCCGCGCGTTGTCGCGCGGGAACTGCGCGCGCTTGTCGCGCCAGCCGCAGGCCTCCACGACCCTGTCGAAGCACTCGCGCAGTCCGATCGTCGTGATCGTCAGGTGGTTGGCCGTCTTCGTGAACGGCTCGGCCACGATGCGGCGGCGCATGTCGGCCGGATCGAGCCCGAGCTGCTCGGCCGCCTTGTCGAGCTGGCATTCGAGCGCGAACCGCGGCTGCGGCGTGCCGTGGCCGCGCTTCGGGCCGCACGGCGGCTTGTTCGTGAAGATGCGCGCGCCCTCGAACTTGTAGACCGGCATCTTGTACGTCACCGGGTTGATGACGCCGGTATAGAAGGTCGACGCGACGCCGTAGGAGCCGTACGCGCCGCCGTCGAGCCACGTGCGGATGTGCGACGCGGTGATGTCGCCGTCGCGCGTGAAGCCGGTCTTGAGCCACATGAGCACGGGATGCCGCCCGCGGTGCACGTAGAAGACTTCCTCGCGCGTGAGCGCGATCTTCACCGGCCGGCCGCAGAGCTGCGACAGCCGGCACGCGGCGATCTCGTGCGCGAACGGATCGAGCTTGCCGCCGAATCCGCCGCCGACCGGCGTGGCGATCACGCGGATGTGCGGCCCCGGCATGTCGAGGATCTTCGTGAGCAGCCGGTGCACGTAGTGCGGCGTCTGCGTGGACGACCAGAGCGTCAGCTTGCCGTCCGCGGTGGCGTGCGCGACGGCGGCGTGCTGCTCCATCGGCAGGTGCGTGTTGCCTTCGAAGAAGAAGACGTCTTCACGCACGAGGTGCGACGACGCGAACGCCGCGTCCACGTCCCCGAACTGGAGCGCGACCATCTTGTGGACGTTCGGCCCGTCGCCGTACTCGTGGATGCGCACCTCGGGATGCGCGAGCGACTCCTCGATCGACATGAGCGGGCGGAGCGGCTCGTAGCCGACCTCGATCAGCTCGCACGCGCGCTCGGCCGTCTCCTCGTCGATCGCGGCCACGGCGGCGACGGCGTCACCGACCATGCGCACCTTGTCGCGGCAGAGCGCGTCCTCGTCCTGCGACACGGGAAGGATGCCGAACTTCACGGGCGGCAGGTCGTGGCCCGTGATGACGGCGAACACGCCGGGCAGCGCCTTCGCGCGCGTCGTGTCGATGCGCGTGATGCGCGCGTGCGGATGCTGGCTGCGCAGCAGCTTCGCGTACGCCATGCGCGGCAGGAAGAGATCGTCGGCGTAGCGCGTCTCGCCGGTCACCTTCCCCCAGGCGTCGATCTTCGGCAGCGGCTGGCCGATGACGGAGAACGCTTCGTTGGTCATGTCCCGTTCCTGAGCGCCGCCAGCTCCACCGCGTCGAGGATCTTCGTGTACCCGGTGCACCGGCACAGGTTGCCGGCGAGCGCCTCGCGCACGTCCTGGCGCGTCGGCTTGGGATGCTCGGCCAGCAGCGCCTTGGCCGTCATCAGGATGCCCGGCGTGCAGTACCCGCACTGCGCGGCGCCGAGCTCGGCGAACGCCTGCTGCAGCGGATGCAGGCGGCTGCCGTCGGCCAGGCCCTCGACCGTCTCGATGCGCGTGTCCTCGAGCTCGGCCGGCAGCGCCAGACACGACAGCACGGGCTCGCCGTCCACGAGCACCGTGCACGTGCCGCACTCGCCGAGCTCGCAGCCGTGCTTGGTGCCGATGAGCCCGAGGTCCTCGCGCAGCACCTCGAGCAACGTCTTGTGGACGGGCACGAGCAGCTCGTGCACCTCGTCGTTCACCGTGAGCGTGAGCCGCGTCTTCATGGTCCTTCCCGATTCAGGCCGGCTGAATGATGGTTAACTGATACTGAACCACGCGCTGGCTGTCAAGCGACCGCGGAGGGTGATCGAGGAGCGCTGGGGCCCTTTCGGGCCCCCAGCCAATCAGAACCCCGAGCAGGCCGCCGGCGGTGCGACGGAGGGGGGGACCGACCCGACGCTCGACTCGAGGTCGCCGCAGACAATGGCGCCCGTGACGGTGATCGGGGTTGGACCGGTCCGGAGCCGCCCGGAAAAGTGGGCCAGACAACCTATGGAGGAGCGGGCGTCGGTGTCAAAAGCGGTTTTCGATCGTGCTATAAATCGCGCCAACCTTCGACCGCGTCCAGGAGGACCCGATGACGACCCGCTCGCTCTGCTTCGCCGTGGCGCTCGTCGCGCTAGCCGCCGGTTCCGCAGCCGCGCAGTCATCCTCTAAGCCCGTGACGGTCGGGACGAACCCGCCGGGCACGGTGTTCCACGTCATCGCGAGCGGGCTCGCGAAGGTCGTCGGCGAGGCCGGCGCCGTCAAGCCGTCGATCCAGCCGTATGCCGGCTCGAGCACGTTCCTGCCGCTCCTGAACACCGGCGAGATCGAGTTCGGTGTGAACAACGCCGTCGACATGACGCTGGCGTGGCGCGGCCCCGCGTTCAACGTCGGCGGCAAGAACCCGTTCCCGCACGTGCCGAACGTGCGGCTGCTCACACGCGGCTCGCCGTTCATCGTGGCGCTGTTCGTGAAGAAGGACTCGGGCATCAACCACGTCCGCGATCTCAAGGGCCGGCGCGTCGCCGGCGAATACCGGGCGCATCTCGCGGTCTGGTACAACATGTTCGGCCACCTCACCACGGCCGGCCTCACGTGGGACGACGTCAAGGTCGTGCCGGTCGCGACCATCAACGACGGCGTCGACGCGGTCGTCCAGGGACGCGCGGACGCCGGGTCGTACTCGCTCAACTCCGCGAAGGTCCGCGAAGCGGACGCCCAGGTCGGTCTCAAGCACATCACGAATGACTGCACGCCGGAGGGCGAGAAGCGCCTGCGCCAGGCCGTGCCCGGCTACTACCCGGTGCGGCTGAAGAAGGGTGAGGCGCTCGGCATCCTCGACGACATGTGCGCCATCGCGTACGACGTGTACATCACGGTCGGCAAGGGCGTGCCCGACAACGTCGCCGAGGCGACGCTGCGCGCGATCTGGGACGGCACCGAGAAGCTCAAGCCGATCCATCCGGTCTTCAAGGAATGGACGCGCGAGCGGATGCCGACGCACGAGATCACGCTGCCGTACCATCCCGGCGCCGTGCGCTTCCTGAAAGAGAAGAAGCTCTGGACGCCGGAGATGGACAAGGCGCAGCAGCAGCAGCTGTCGATGAACCCCGGCCAGAAATGAGCGCGTGGCCGAGATCCTGACCGACAGCAAGTTCCGCACGCTCGACGGCGCGCCGCGCGTCGTCGAGCATGCGCTGCTCGGCGGGCTCACGGGCCTCGGCGCACTGTGGGCGGCCGAGGCGCACCACTGGCTGCCGCTCGCGATCTTCAAGGAGCAGTACCTCGGCGTGTTCCTGGCGCTCGGCCTCGCCGGTGTCTTCGTCGCCGTGCGGCCGTCGGTCCGCGCCGCCGCCGACCGCGTCGCGTGGTTCGACTGGATCCTGGCGGCCGCGGGCCTCGGCGTCGGGCTGTACGTCGCGATCCTGTTTCCGTCGCTCGCCTATCAGCTCGGCGTCATCTCGTGGGACAAGGTGCTGCTCGGGGCGATCGCCGTGCCGCTGATCCTCGAGGCCACCCGGCGGCTCGTGGGATGGACGCTCGTCTGGATCGCGGTCGCCTGCATCCTCTACGCGAAGTTCGCGTGGATCCTGCCCGGCGCCTTCCACGCGAAGGGATCGAGCTGGGAGCGCCTCGCCGTGTACCTCTATCTCGACAGCAACGCGCTCTTCGGCGTCGCGCTCTCGGTCACCGCGAGCATCGTCGTCGCGTTCATCCTGTTCGGGCAGGCGCTCTACGCGGTCGGCGGCGACCGGTTCCTCACCGACGTGAGCCTCGTGGCGATGGGCCGCTATCGCGGCGGCTCGGCGAAGGTCGCGGTCGTCTCGTCGACGCTCTTCGGCACCGTGTCGGGCAGCGCGGTGTCGAACGTCGTGGTCGACGGCGCGGTGACGATCCCGATGATGAAACGCGCCGGCTACCCGCCGCACCTGGCCGCGGCGATCGAGGCCGTCGCATCGAACGGCGGCCAGATCATGCCGCCCGTCATGGGCGCCGCCGCGTTCCTGATGGCGGAATACCTCGGCGCGCCCTACGGGACGATCGCGCTCGCCGCGCTCCTTCCCGCGCTCCTCTACTACCTCGCGCTCTTCACGCAGGTGGACCTCGAGGCGGCGCGGCACGGGCTCGTCGGTCTCCCCGCCGACCAGCTGCCGCGGCTTCGGGCCGTGATGCGGAGTGGCTGGGTCTTCGTCGTGCCGCTCGCGGTGCTCGTGCACACGCTGATGATCGCGGGATGGGACGCGGCGAAGAGCGGCATGCTCGCGGTGGCCGTGACGTTCGCCGTCGGCGCCGTGTTCCGCGAGAGCCGACCGAGCGTGCGGCGCGCGCTCCGCACGCTCGTCGAGAGCGGGCGCGTGCTGCTCGATCTCATCGCGATCACCGCGCTGGCCGGGCTCGTCATCGGCGCGTTCCAGCTCTCGGGCTTCACGTCGAAGCTGCCGCTGATCCTCCTCGACGTCGCCGGCGGCAGTCTCCTGCTGCTGCTCGTGCTGAGCGCGCTCGTCTGCGTCGTGCTCGGCATGTCGCTGCCGACGACGGTCGTCTACATCACGCTCGCCGTGCTCGTGGCGCCCGCGCTGACGCAGCTCGGCATCGCGCCGATCGCGGCGCACCTGTTCCTCTTCTATTACGGGATGCTGTCGCTGATCACGCCGCCCAACTGTCTCGCGACGTTCGCCGCCGCGGCGATCGCGCGATCCGATTTCTGGAAGACGGGCTGGACGGGGATGCGGCTCGGGATCGTCGCGTACCTCGTGCCGTTCGTCTTCGTGTACCAGCCGGCCCTGCTCTTCCAGGGTTCGCCGGGCGAGATCGTCCTCGCCGTCGTCACGGCGGCCGCCGGCGTGATCCTCCTGAGCGCGGGCTGCGTCGGCTACCTGTTGCGGCCCCTCGACTGGACGAAGCGGACGCTGTTCATCGCCGCCGGGCTCGCACTCATTCCGCCGCCGGCCGGCGCCGCCTGGATCATGACGAACGTGGTCGGGCTGTCGGTCGGTGTCGCGCTCGTCGTGTGGGAGCGGCGCGCGCGCGCCCTCACGATCTCCGGCCCCCGCGGCGCGACAGCGCCGATAGCACCGCGCGCAGCGAGGCGGTGACGATGTTGGCGTCGGTGCCGACGCCCCAGCGGCGCGTTCCCTCCCCGTCGACGGTCTCGACGTAGGCGGCGGCGCCCGCGCTCGCCCCCTGGCCGAGCGCGTGCTCCGCGTAATCGGCGACATCGATCTCGACCCCCAGGCCGGTGCGCAGCGCGTCCACGAAGGCCGCGATGGGGCCGTTGCCGGTGCCCGCCACCGTGTGGGGGGCCCCGCTCACCGACAGCCGCGCCGTGACGCGCGTTTGCTTGCTGTCCGAGTCCGACGCGAGCTCGTGCGCGTCGAGGGTGCAGGCCCCGCGCAGGTACTGCGTCTCGAACGCCTGCCACATGTCCTTCGGACTGATCTCGGTGCCGCTGTCCTCGGTGATCGTCTGGATCGTCCGGGAGAACTCGATCTGCAGCCGGCGCGGCAGGTCGAAGCCGTACTCCGTCTTCATGACATACGCGACACCGCCCTTGCCCGACTGGCTGTTGACGCGGATCACCGCCTCGTAGCTGCGGCCGACGTGCTTGGGATCGATCGGCAGGTACGGCACCTCCCACACCGCGTACTCACGCGGCAGCGCTTCCATGCCCTTCTTGATCGCGTCCTGGTGCGAGCCGGAGAACGCGGTGTACACGAGATCGCCGGCGTACGGGTGGCGCGGGTGTACGGGCAGGCGATTGCAGTGCTCGGCGACGCGACGCAGGCCGTCGATATCCGAGATGTCGAGGCCGGGATCCACCCCCTGCGCGAAGAGGTTCATGGCCAGCGTGACGACGTCCACGTTGCCGGTGCGCTCGCCGTTGCCGAACAGCGTGCCTTCGACGCGGTCGGCGCCCGCGAGCACGCCGAGCTCGGCGGCGGCGACGGCGCAGCCGCGGTCGTTGTGCGGGTGGAGCGACAGCACGAGCCGGTCGCGGCGCGACACGTGGCGGAGGAACCACTCGATCGTGTCGGCGTAGAGGTTCGGCGTGTACATCTCCACCGTGGCCGGCAGGTTGAGGATGATCTTGCGCTCGGCCGTCGGCTCGATGACGTCCACCACCGCTTCGCAGATCTCGACGGCGAAGTCGATCTCGGTGCCCGTGTAGCTCTCCGGCGAGTACTCGTAGAAGACGTCCGTGCCCGGCAGCGTCGCCTCGAGCTTGCGGCACAGGCGCGCGGCGTTCACCGCGATGTCCACGATGCCCGGCTTGTCGAGCCCGAAGACCACGCGCCGCTGCAGGACCGACGTGGAGTTGTAGAAGTGGACGATCGCGCGCCGCGCGCCCCGGAGGCACTCGTACGTCCGCTCGATCAGCTCCGGCCGGCACTGCGTGAGCACCTGGATGGTGACGTCGTCCGGAACGAGATCCTCGTCGATGAGCAGGCGCACGAAGTCGAAGTCGGGCTGCGACGCGGACGGGAAGCCGACCTCGATCTCCTTGAAGCCCATGTCCACGACGGCCTCGAACATCCGGCGCTTGCGCTCGGGATCCATGGGATCGATCAGCGCCTGGTTGCCGTCGCGCAGGTCCACCGAGCACCAGCGGGGGGCCTTCGTGAGCTTGCGGTCCGGCCACGTGCGGTCCGGCAGCTCCACGGGCACGAACGGGCGGTACGTGTCGAACGGCATCCGCTTCATCTCCGGCTCCTCTCGAGTCCCGACCCCGTAAAAAGCAAAACCTCCTGGCCCGTCGGGGCGCAGGAGGTCGGCGAGCGCGCGCGCTCGGCGCTCGCCGTTACCGCAGAAGCAGCTCCAGGGACCGAATCATCGTGGGGGGCATGCTGCCAGCAACGACCCGAAGTGTCAAATCGAAGAGCTCGACGTCGAGGTCAAAGATCCGACGGCATGATGGTTGAGATCACCCGCCGGCCGTGCGAGCGATACACCCGGAAGTCGCGGTCGAGGGTGAGCACCATGGCGCCCGGATGCCGTTCGACCATGCGCACGAGACACGCGTCGGCGAGCGACATGGGAACGTCTGCGTAGCGTGTCATCAGTTTGCCGAGCGCGTCGACTTCCGCCTCGACGCCATAGGCGATCTTGACCGCGCCGCGACCGACCAGCTCGAGGATCGCGGACGGACCTCCGGCGAGCTCTCGTAACAGGAAGCAAGCTTCGGTCAGGACCGGTTCGCAGCTCAGAACCGGCAATGCGATGTCGGCCCATTGTTCCGTCGACCATCGATGGTAACGATCGCGCCGGTTGAGGAGCGCGACGAGAGGACCGGTATCGAGCAGAACGGTCCGGATCAACGTCCGAATGTCTTGAAATGCGCTTTGTTCACCGACAGGTCGGCTGGACCGGCCACGCATCCGACGAGATCGCCGACGAGATCGAGCGCCGAGCCGGGCTTCGGCATGCCCTGTTCACGCAGCACCCCCTCCAGCGCCTTCCGGACCAGGGCCGACTTGCTCGTCTTGCGGCGACGCGCGGCGGCGGTGAGCTTCGCGTCGAGTCCATCGGAGAGCTTGACCGAAAGCGTTCTCATTCGGGTCCTCGTATTCCGATTATGCCAGATCCGTCATACTCACGGGGAGGAGGTAACATGGCGGCCAATCGAAGCAGGAGGCCCACGATGAACGACGCGACCCCGCCGACCGGCAAACCCGCCGCCATCATTCCGCAGGGAAAGCTCGCGTATGCGACGCCGGCCACGACACCGCTTGTGCCGGGCCGCCGGTCCTTCTTCACGTATCGCGATCTCGGCGTGACCGCGGCGAGTAGCGGGCGCATCCGCGCCCAGGTGACGGCCGGCGCCGACGGCATGACCCAGCCGACGGGCTGGCATTACCACGTCTGCGAGGGGCAGTTCGTCTACATGCTCAGCGGCTGGGTCGATCTCGAATTCGAGGACGGACAGAAGCTGCGCATCCAGGCGGGCGAGTCGCTCTACATCCCAGGCGGCATGCGGCACAACGAGACGGCGACGTCGAAGGACCTGGAGCTGCTCGAGATCTCGGTACCGGCCGACATGGGCACGGTGGCCTGCGATCCGCCGGAGAACTTCAGCTGAGCCCTTCCTGCTCGCGGAGCGAAGCCCGATCCTTGGGACGGCCGAGATAGCGCTTGATCCGGATGAGATCGTCCAGACCGATCACCCGGACGGCGCGCCCGGCAAGCTCGACTGATTCGGAGCGCGGAAGCACGTCCTCGTAGGTGCCGACCGGTTCGAGGTACGAGAGCAGATCGAGCGCGTATTCACCGTCGACCTCGAACGTGAAGTTCTGACCGAGGGCGAGCGCGCGCGCGCGTCGACGTGAAACTTGAGATCGGATGGCGCGCCGCGGAGTGTCAGGTGGAGCATGTGAGACCCTTGCCTTCAGTCAGTTCGAATGCGCGCGCAAGTGGCCTCCACGTCGCGATGATGTGCGATGTCTCTTCGTCGAGAACAGTCTGATCAAAGAGTTGGTCCGTGTCTCCATCGGTGTAGAGATCCCATGGGATCTCGGCGCTCGCGTTCCGCCATTTCTTCCAACGGGCTTGGTCCTCGGGATAGAGACGCTCAAATACTTTATTGGTCAGAACTGTCGCATCCTTTCGTCCGATCTTTCGTTCGTGCTTCATAAAGCGGTTCAGTTCGTCGGAAAACCACAGCCTCGGATCCTCATCCACGAAGATCGGCGCTGCGTGTAGCGAACGGCGTTTCGGTGAAGTTTCGGCCTCGGCCGGTGGCAGCGCCGACCAGGAGCCGGTATGATCCGCCCGCGATGAAGATCGACGTCTTTCCGCACATCCTGCCGCGCCCCTACTTCGATCGCATGCTGAAGACTGCGCCGCCCGGCATGGCGCTGCAGAAGCGCATGTCCGGCATCCCGGTCCTCACGGACGTCGAGCTGCGGCTGCGCATCATGGACCGCTACGACGGCTACGTGCAGGTCCTGACGCTCGCGAATCCGCCGATCGAGGTCGTCGGCGGCCCGGACGTGAGCCCGGATCTCGCGCGCATCGCCAACGACGAGATGGCCGCGCTCGTCACGCGGTATCCCGAGCGCTTCCCCGCCTTCGTCGCGTCGCTGCCGATGAACAACCCGGACGCCGCGCTGCGCGAGATCGACCGCGCCGTCGGCGACCTCGGCGCGACGGGCGTGCAGATGTTCACCAACGTCGCCGGCCGGCCGCTCGACGCGCCCGAGTACCAGCCGCTGTTCGACGCCATGGCGCGGCGCGACCTGCCGATCTGGCTGCATCCGGCACGCGCGGCGACGTTCGCCGACTATCCCGGCGAGCCGCGCTCGAAGTTCGACCTGTGGTGGGCCTTCGGCTGGCCGTACGAGACGAGCGTGGCGATGGGCCGGCTCGTGTTCTCCGGCCTGTTCGATCGCCATCCCGGCATCAAGATCATCACGCACCACATGGGCGCGATGATCCCGTTCTGCGCCGGCCGCGTCGGCGGCGGGCTCGATCAGCTCGGCAGCCGCAGCGACGACCCCGAGGACACCGCCGCGATCGGGCGGCTCGAGCGCCGCCCGATCGACTACTTCAAGATGTTCTACGGCGACACCGCGCTCTTCGGCGCCTGGCACGCGATGGAATCGGGGCTCGAGTTCTTCGGCGCCGACCACGTCCTGTTCGGCACCGACATGCCGTTCGATCCCGAGAAAGGCCCCGGCTTCATCCGCGACACGATCGCCGCGATGGAGCGGATGCGCGCCACCGACGCCGACCGCGCGAAGATCTACGAAGGCAACGCCCGCGCGATGCTGAAACTCCGGCTCGCCTGACCGCGAGGAGACGACGATGAGCAAGAAGGTCACGATCGAGTCCACCGCCGAGGCGTACCTCGAGCTGCTCGCCGCCCGCGGCGTCGAATACTTCTTCGGCAACGCCGGCACCGACTTCGCGCCGCTGATCGAGGCGTACGCGCGCCGCTTCGCGCACGGCCAGACGCTGCCGCGCCCGCTGACGGTGCCGCACGAGATCGTCGCCGTCTCGATGGCGCACGGCTACGCGATGATCACCGGCCGCGCGCAGGCCGTCATGCTCCACGTCATCGTCGGCACCGCCAACGGCGTCGGCGGCGTCATCAACGCCGCGCGCTCCAACGTGCCCATGCTGTTCAGCGCCGGCCGCAACCCGATCACGGAGTCCGGCTTCCGCGGATCGCGCAACCGCCAGATCCACTGGGCGCAGGAGTCGTTCGACCAGGGCGCGATGGTGCGCGAGTTCGTGAAGTGGGACTACGAGCTCCGCAACTTCCCGCAGCTCGAGACCGTCGTCGACCGCGCGCTCGCGATCGCGCAGGCCGAGCCGCAGGGCCCGGTGTATCTCACGCTGCCGCGCGAGGTGCTCGCCGAGCGGCACGACACGTTCGAGTACACGGACCAGGCGCGGCAGATCGCGCCGAGCGCGACCGTGGCCGACCCCAGGGCCATCGAAGACGTCGCGCGCGTGCTCGCCGCCGCGACGAATCCGATCGTCATCACGAAGGCGATGGGCCGCGATCCGCAGGCGGTGCCCGCGCTGGTGAAGCTGGCGGAGACGCTCGGCTGCGGCGTCGTGGAAGGCTACGCGACGTACCTGAACTTCCCGCGCCGGCATCCCCTGCACGCCGGCTACGACCCCGATCCGTACCTCGACGACGCCGACGTCATCCTCGTCATCGAGAGCGACGCGCCGTGGTTCCCGCAGATCAAGGGGCCGAAGACGGAGACGCGCGTGATCCAGATGGGCGTCGATCCGCTCTTCTCGCGCTACCCGATCCGCGGATTCCCCGGCGATCTGTCGCTCGCGGGTCAGCCGCGGCTGACGCTCGCCGCGCTCACCGACGCGCTCGTGCCGCTGCTGGACCGCGGCGACGTCGCCGCGCGGCGGCAGACGTGGGAAGCGGAGCACCGCCGGCGGCAGGACGCGTGGGCGGCCGTCGCGAAGAAGGCGTCCACCGCGAAGCCGATCGAGATGAGCTGGCTCTCGCGTGTGATCGGCGAGCAGATCGACGACCACACGATCGTCGTCAACGAATACGACCTGGACGCGACGCAGGTACCGCTCGACAAGCCCGGGACGTACTTCAACTCGCCGCCGTCCTCGGCGCTCGGCTGGGGCCTCGGCGCCGCCCTCGGCGCCAAGCTCGCCGCGCCGGATCACACGGTCATCTGCCCGGTCGGCGACGGCTCGTACATCTTCGGCGCGCCGACCGCCGCGCACTTCGTCTCGCGGGCGTACGAGCTGCCCGTGCTCTTCATCGTCTTCAACAACCAGACGTGGAACGCGGTGAAGCGGTCGACGCAGGGGTACGCCAAGGACGGCTGGGCGGTGAAGACGGACACCATGCCGCTCACCTATCTCGAGCCGGCGCCGGATTACGAGATGATCTGCCAGGCCTCCGGCGGCCACGGCGAGCGCGTGGAGGATCCGGCGGCGCTGCCGGACGCGGTGAAGCGCGGGCTGCGCATCGTCCGCGACGAGAGGCGGCAGGTGCTGCTGAACGTCATCTGCCGCAAGCCATGAAGCCGCTGACGGTGCTCGCCACCGCGCCGAGCGGACCGCTCGAGGAATTCGAGCCGCTCCGCGCGGCCGGGCTCGACGTCGTGATCGGGCGGCCGCTCGGCATGAAGGACCGGCGGCCGTGGAGCGAAGCGGACCTGATCGAAGCGGTGCGCGCCGCGGACATCGTGCTGGCGTCGAGCTTCGAGCGGATCTCGCGCGCCGTCATGACGCCGGCCGAGCGGCTGCAGCTCGTCATCGTGCCGTTCATCGGCGTCGACAAGATCGAGGTGCCGGCCGCGACCGACCTGGGTGTGCTCGTCGCCAACAGCCCCACGCCGGAGAACTTCGTCGGGGTCGCCGAAGCGACGGTCATGCTCATCCTCATGCTGCAGAAGCGCGTGAAGCACAACGAAGCGAAGGTGCGCGCGGGCGGCTGGGGCGGGCGCGAGGATCGCGGCGAGTTCCTCTTCGACAAGACCGTCGGCCTCGTCGGCCTCGGCCGCGTGGGCTCCCGCGTGGCGCGGCGGCTGGCGGGCTGGGACGCGCGGCTGCTCGCGTGCGATCCCTACATCGACCCGTCGAAGGCGACGGACGTCGGCGCGACGCTCGTCGATCTGCCGACGCTCCTCGCGGAGGCGGACGTGGTGTCGTTGCACGTCTCCCTGACGGACGAGACGCGCGGGATGATCGGTGAGAAGCAGCTGCGCGCGATGAAGCCGACCGCGGTGCTCCTCAATACCGCGCGCGGTGAGGTCGTCGACGAAGCCGCGGTGGCGCGCGCGGTGGACGAGAAGTGGATCGCGGGCGCCGCGCTGGACGCCTTCGTGCGTGAGCCGCTCGAAGCCGACAGTCCGCTGCGTCGCGTCGATCCCGAGCGGATGATCCTGACGCCGCACAACATCGCGCACAGCGAAGCGGGCCGGCGCGCGAACCTGAAGCTCGCGCTCGACCAGATCCTCGCGGTCGCGCGCGGCGAGCCGCCGGCTCACCTGATCAATCCCGACGCCGTCCCGCGCTGGAGAACGCGCACCGCCACGCGCCGCTGACCGGCGGGAACAGCAGGCCGCATCATGACCCCGCCGACGACGCGTGACGTTCTTCGGCAGCCTCCCTGGTCCTATCTGCTTGCAGTGGTGGCGCCGGTCGCGATGATGCTGATGTTCCGCATCTCCGGCGGCCTGCTCGACCGTCTGCCCGGTCCGCCGATGCTCGCCGCCGTCCTCGGCGTCGCGTGGTACTGCGGTCGACGCCCGGCGCTCCTCGCGACCGGTATCAGCATCGCGCTGCTGCACCTGTTCGTGCTGAGTCGCGGCGATCCATACGAGACCGACATCCCGGAGCTCCTCGGCTTGCTGACGTTCTGGGCCGTCGCGGTTTTTCTGTCGTACGTCGCGCCGCGGCTCGAGCACACGCTGCGCGAGCTCGAGCGCGAGCGCGAGCGCCAGCTGGCCGCGCGCGCCGAGGCGGAACGTCACGGCCGTGAAGCCGATGAGCTGCGCGGCCTCGCCCAGGCGCTGACGCACACCACGAAGACGGCGGTGGCGGCGCAGCGCGTCGCCGATGCCGCCCACCGCCTGTTCGACCCGAGCAGCGTCGCGGTCCGGCTGCTCGAACCGGACGGCGCTCTGGTCGCGGTCGCCGTCGCCGGCGCGAATCCCCTGGTCGCGCCGGGTCACCGGTTGCCGCCGCGGTCCGGCGTCGTCGGGCTCGCCGTGCTCGAGCGCCGGATGGTGGTGACGAGCTCGGTCCTGACGGACGCGCGCCTGCATCTTCCCTCCGCCGTCCGCGAGCAGCACGAGCAGCTCGGTCACCAGCTGATCGTCGCCGTCCCGCTCATCGTCGACGACCTCGTCATCGGCAGCCTCGCGCTGAACGAGACGAAGATACGCACGTTCTCGGAGGTGGAGCTCGCGCTCCTCCAGGCGCTGGCCAACCACGCCGCCGTCGGTATCCGCAACGCGCAGATGTTTCAGCAGGAGCGCACGGCACGCGAGGAAGCCGAGGCGAGCAACCGGGCCAAGGACGAGTTCCTCGCCATGCTCGGGCACGAGCTGCGCAACCCGCTCGCGGCCATCGGCTCCGGGATCGCCGTCCTGAACCGGCTCGGCGGCGCGGACGAGCTGTCGACGCGCGCCCGTGAAGTGATCACCCGGCAGGTCACGCACCTCCGTGAGCTCATGGACGATCTGCTCGACGCCGGCCGGGTCGCGACGGGCAAGATCATCCTGTCGCGCAAGCCCGTCGATCTCGGCGACCTGGCGCGGCGCGGCTGGGCCGTGCTCGACTCCACGGGGATGTTCGCCGGCCACCGCGCCACGCTCGAGACCGAGCCGGTGTGGGTCGACGTCGACGAAACGCGCATGGCGCAGCTGATGGAGAACCTCCTGACGAACGCCGTGAAGTTCACACCGGCGGGCGGGGCGGTCGCCATGACCGTCCGGCGCGACGGCGATGATGCGATGATTCAGGTGTCGGACACCGGCGTCGGCATCAGCCCCACGCTGCTGCCGCGCATCTTCGACCTCTTCGTCCAGGGCGACCGGACCCCCGATCGGAACAAGGGCGGCCTCGGCATCGGGCTGACGCTCGTGAAGCGCCTGGTCGAGATGCACGGCGGATCGATCAGCGCCACGAGCGCGGGACCGGGGCCCGGCAGCGTGTTCACCGTGCGGCTGCCGTGCGTCGCGATGCCGGAGACGCCGGCCGGCGCCGAGCCGGCACGATCGACCGTGACCGCCGGGCGGACCGTCCTGATCGTCGAGGACAGCGCCGATGCGCGCCAGATGCTGCGCGCGGTGCTCGAGCTGGACGGCCACGCGGTGCACGAGGCGGAGGACGGCATCACCGGCCTGGCTCGCGCGCTCGAGCTCCGACCCGACGTCGCCGTCATCGACATCGGGCTGCCCGGGCTCGACGGGCGCGACGTGGCCCGCGAGCTCCGCGCCACGGAGGCCGGGCGCGCGATGATCCTCGTCGCCGTCTCCGGCTACGGCCAGCCCGAGGATCAGCGCCGTTCGCGCGCCGCGGGCTTCGACGCGCACCTGGTCAAGCCCGTGGACGCGGCCAGCCTCGCCGCGGCGATTCACGACGCGTCGGCGCGGCTGACGCACCGGAGGTGACCATGCCGTCCCATCGACCCGGCATGGGCGCGATCGTGTACGGCGGCGGCGTCGCGTTCCGCGTGTGGGCGCCGTTCGCGGAACGCGTGGCGGTCGCCGGCACGTTCAACGGCTGGTCCGAGACGAACACGCCGCTCGATCGCGACGGCCACGGCTACTGGTCCGGCGACGTGCCGGGGGCGCGGGCCGGCGACGAGTACGAATTCATCGTCGTGAACGGCGGTGTGCTGAAGCGCACCGACCCCTACGCGCGTGACGTCACGAGCTCGGCCGGGGTCGGCGTCGTCGTCGACCCGGCGTTCGCGTGGCGCGCCGCGGACTACCACACGCCCCCATGGAACGAGCTCGTGATCTACGAGATCCACACGGGCACGTTCAACGACCGGCCCGGCGGCGGCCCGGGGACGTTCGAGAGCGTCCGGCACCGGCTGCCGTACCTCCGCGATCTCGGCGTGAACGCCATCGAGCTCATGCCCACGATGGAGTTCGCGATGGACTTCTCGTGGGGCTACAACCCCGCGCACATCTTCGCGATCGAATCGGCGTACGGCGGCCCCGCCGCGCTGAAGACGCTGGTGGACGCGGCGCACGGCGCCGGCATCGCCGTCATCTTCGACGTCGTCTACAACCACCTCGGCCCGGGCGACCTCGATCTCTGGCGCTTCGACGGATGGTCGGCGAACGACAAGGGCGGGATCTACTTCTACAACGACTGGCGCGCCGCGACGCCGTGGGGCGACACGCGACCCGATTACGGGCGGCCCGAGGTGCGGCAGTACCTGCGGGACAACGCGCTCATGTGGCTCGAGGAGTTCCGGTTCGACGGGCTGCGATGGGATGCGACCGCGTATATCCGTCACGTGCACGGCGGCGAGGACGCCGGCGGCGATCTCCCCGACGGCTGGCGGCTCATGCAGTGGATCAACGGCGAGATCGACGCGCGCCAGCCGTGGAAGCTGTCGATCGCGGAAGATCTGCGCGACAACCCGTGGATCACGCGGCCCGCGGGCGCCGGCTTCGACAGCCAGTGGGACGTCCGGTTTGCGCACGGCGCGCGCCGCGCGCTCATCGCCGGCGACGATGGCGCGCGCTCGATGGCCGCGCTGCGCGACGTCGTCCGGTCAATCTTCGACGGCGACGCGTGGCGGCGTGTGATCTACACGGAGTCCCACGACGAGGTGGCGAACGGCCGGGCGCGGGTGCCGCACGAGATCTGGCCCGGCAACGCGGGGAGCTGGTTCGCGCGGAAGCGGTCGACACTCGGCGCCGCGCTCGTGTTCACCGCGCCCGGGATCCCCATGATCTTCCAGGGCCAGGAGTTCCTCGAGGACGAGTGGTTCCACGACGCCGATCCGCTCGACTGGACGAAGCTCGACACCTACGCGGGCATCCACGCGCTCTACCGCGATCTCATCCGCCTGCGCCGCACGTCGCCGCACACGCGCGGGCTCCGGGGACATTCGGTCAACGTCCATCACGTGAACGACGGCGACAAGGTCCTCGCGTTCCATCGCTGGGCCGCCGGCGGCCCGGGCGACGACGTCGTCGTCGTGCTCAACTGCTCCACGTACCCCCGCTCGGCCTATCGCATCGGGTTCCCGCGCGGCGGTCGGTGGAGGGTCCGCATGAACAGCGACTGGCGCGGCTACGGCGCCGACTACGGCGATCACCCGGGCTTCGACGCGATCGCGGACGGCGGACCGTGGGACGGCATGCCGGCGAGCGGCGAGCTCGGTGTCGGGCCGTACAGCTTCCTGATCCTGTCGCAGGATCCGTAGGGGGCTTACTTCCGCGCGGTCACGGGCGGCGCCGCCGTCGCGGCCAGCACCCTCGGGTCGGGCTCCTTGAACTTCGGCCGCCAGGCGAACAAGTGCGTCTGGCGCGCGAACTCGGCGAAGCCCGCCGCGCGGAAGCTGCGGAGCGACGGGCCGTTGTCCGTATGCACGACGGCGTACACGCGGCGGCCTCCCTGCGTCGCCAGCCAGGCGCAGGCGTGGCTCAAGAGCGGAGCGAACAGCCGGCGGCTGCGGTACTCCGGCAGGACGATGCCGTGATTCAGCTCCGCGTCGGTGGGTCCGATCCGGAACATCCGGCTGAAGTTGCCCTCGCGGTACAGCCAGATGAACGCCGCCAGCTCTCCGTCGATCCGCGCGATCATCGCCGTGGAGACGCCGTCGACCGTGTCGCGGAAACATTGCGTCGGCGCGTCCCGATGGTCGGCGCGCCAGCGCCGCATGTCGTCCGCGGTCCAGACCTCGAAGGACGCGTCGGGATGTGCGGCGGGGTCGCGGAGGTCGGCCCGCGGGTCGCGGACGAACCCGACGAAGGTGTTGACGCGCAGATAGCAGAACGCGCTCCAGTAGAGCGCCGAGGTGAGACCACCCCGCGCCGCGGTCAACAGGAATTGTGAGCCGAGTCGTCTGATCACCCCGTGGCGCCCCACGCAGGAGAACAGAAGCATGCCGGATGCCCCGGGCCGCGTCGCGCAAGTCCGCGACGCTGCGGACGTTTACTCGGACTGCGCAACCGCCGATCGTGCACGGTGTTGCGCAGTCTGGTACATGCGGCTACCGCGGCGCGAACGCGACGGCAGGTCGCGAGGGCTCACCGTCGCGCGTGCCGGCGGCAAACAGCGTCTGAAGCGCGATCAGAACGGTCAGGAGAACGGTCTGGAGAATCTTCGCGCCCATTTGCTTTCGGTGCTCCTTCCGGCCGTGGTGACCGTCCGATGCGGACGATGGACCGTCACGCAGCAAGGCCGACGCCAGTCGACGAGGCCAGGGAATTCAAATGGTTACGGGTCAGCGGCGCCGGGCGGGTCGGCTAGAACTTGAGCGGTCGGCCGGTTTGTGGCCACCACGACTATCATCGGTGGTCATGGACGCTCCGCGAGGCGCGCGGCGAAGGCCCGAGGCGCTCCTTCTCGCCGCCTTCGCCGTCCTGCTCGCCGCGCCTGCCGTGCTGGCCGCCGATGGCGCGCCCGAATACCGCCGGCTGTTCGGCGGTGACGCGCGCATCGCCGTCTGGGTGGCCGCCCAGCTTCATCTGATGCTCGGCGCGTTCGTGCTCGGGGTCCCGATCTTCGGCACCATCCTGGAGATCGTCGGCTGGCGCGCGCGCGATCCGCGCTACGACCGCCTCGCGCGCGAGCTGACGGGCCTGCTCTCGACGGCGTTTTCGGCCACCGCGGCGCTCGGCGCGCTGTTCGTCTTCGTGCTGATCGCCCTCTACCCGCGCGTCGTCACGTTCCTCGCCGGCGTGTTCCACGGCACGTTCGTGCTCTACGCGCTGCTGATCATCGCCGAGACCGCGACGCTCTATCTCTACGCCGGTCTGTGGGACCGCTGGGGCGGACGGTGGAAGGTCGCGCACGTCGCCCTCGGGGTGCTGCTGAACGTCTGGGGCACGCTGCTCATGCTGATCGCGACGGCGTGGACCGCGTACATGATGACGCCGACCGGCCTCGATGCCGACCGCACGCGGTTCATCGGGACGACGTGGCAGGCCGTCGCCAACCCGCTGTGGATTCCGCTCGCCATCCACCGCTTCGTCGCGAACGTCTCGTTCGGCGGGTTCGTCGTCGGCGCGTACGCGGCCGTGCGGTTTCTCGCGGCCGATCGCGACGACGACCGCGCCCACTACGACTGGATGGGCTACGTCGGCAACCTCACCGGCGTCGCCGGCATGATCCTGCTGCCGTTCGCGGGCTACTACCTCGGCCGCGAGGTGTATTCCGCGAGCGCCGTCATGGGCAACAACATGATGGGCGGCGCGTTCTCGTGGACGTTCATCATCCAGGCCGCGCTGATCGGCATGCTGTTCGTCGGCGCGAACTACTATCTCTGGCTCGGCATGGAGCGCATTCCCGGCGCCGAGCGGTACCGCGGCGCGGTGAAGTACCTGACGATGGCGCTCGTCGTCGCGTTCGCGGTGTGGCTCACGCCGCGGAACATTCCGCTCACCGGCGAGGAGCAGCAGGCGCTCGGCGGACAGTTCCATCCCGTGCTGAAGTATTTCGGGCTGATGCCGGCGAAGAACGCCGCGGTCAACCTCATCATCCTGTCGACGTTCCTCTCGCTCCTCCTCTACCGCCGCGCCAATCGCGGCCGGCCGCGGCCGTTCGCGCTGCAGGGACGCGGCGGCAACACCCTGCTGCTGGCGGTCGGCGTGCTGCTCGCGGCGCTGCTCGCGTGGTACGGCGGTTCCGTGCTCACGCTCGACCCGCGCACGCTCGATCTCACCGAGGCGCACGCGCGGTATCTCCTGGTGCCCGGGCTCCTGCTCGTCGCCGACATTCTCGTCGTCGCGCTCGGGCTCGCGCTCGTCCATCTGAACCGGCCGACCGCCGCCGTCGCCGTCACGCTCGGCACCACCGCCGTCTTCTCGGTGCTCGTCCTCGGCGTGTGGGGCTTCGTCGTCATGGAGCGCGCGAACCCGTTGCTGCGGCACGTCGCGGTCGTGCAGTGGCTGCTCGTCATGGTCGCGCTCGTCTGGAGCACGACGATCGACGGCGTCGTGTACCGCGGCGCCGGGCGGCTCGGCACGATCCGCTGGGGCCACATTCCGCGACGCGCGCAGTACGCGCTGATTCTGCTCTGCGTCAGCAGCGTGCTGCTGATGGGGCTGATGGGGTACGTGCGGTCCGGTCTCCGTGAGGACTGGCACGTCTACAGCGTGCTGCGCGACACCTCCGAGTCGGCGTGGACGCCGACCAATGCGCTGATGGCGCGCGTGGTCGGCGTGATCGTGCTCGTCTTCCTCGGCATCGTCGCCGCGAGCTTCTGGCTCGCGAGATTGTCAGCTGGGGGGCCCCGAAATGGCCCCCCAGACCCCCCAGCGCTCGGAGCGCCCCGGCAAAGCCAGGGCGCTCCTCGATGACGATGAGGGCGATCACGGGACCGGCGCTGTTCACGCTGCTCGTCGTCGGCGTGTTCGTCGGCTTCGGCGAAGTCGTGACGCGCATCTCGGGCGAGAGCGATCGCGCGCGCCGCGCGACGGCCGCGTCCGGCGAGGTGACGCCGGACGCCGGCGAAGCCATCTTCTTCGGACGTGGCAAGTGCGGCACGTGTCACTCGGTCAGCGGCCGCGGCAGCGCCGTGCGCGGCCCGGACCAGGGCGAGCGCGGTCCGCTCGGCGTCGCCATCGGCAAGCGCGCGGAGGCGCGCGCGCAGGAGCGCGCGCGCACGACGGGACGCCCCTTCACCGCCACCGACTATCTCGTCGAATCGCTCGTCGAGCCCGGCGCCTACGTCGTCGACGGGTTCAAGAACGAGATGCCGAACCCGCTGCGGCCGCCGATCAGCCTGTCGCCCGACGACGTGCGCGCGGTCATCCTGTATCTGCAGACCCTCGGCGGCGTCGCGGACGCCGACGCGATCCGGCTGCCGGCCAGCGCGCTCGCCGTGCGTTCGGAGCTGAAGGACACGGCGCTGCTGCCGGGCGGCGATCCCGGGCGCGGCCGCAAGGTGTTCTTCGACGAGTCCGGCAGCGCGGCGTGCGGCAAGTGCCACCGCGTGAAAGACGCCGGCGGCACCGTCGGGCCGGAGCTGACCGGCATCGCGGGCACGCGCGACATGGGATTCATCGTCGAGTCGATCCTGTCGCCGGCGACGGTGATCGCGTCCGGCTACGAAACCGTGCTGGTGGAGACACGCGCGGGACAGATCGTGACCGGCATTCCGCGCGGCGAGGACCCCGATCACCTCGTGCTCGTGGACGCGCAGGGGCGGCCGCAGCGCGTCCGCAAGGCGGACATCAAGCGGCGGGCGCCGCAGACGACGTCGCTGATGCCGGAAAACTTCCGCGACATCCTCACCGTGGGTGAGGTCGCCGACCTGCTCGCCTACCTCGCGACGCTCAAGTGAGAACCCGCGACTCCTCGTCGCTCGCACGCGTCGTCGTCGCGCTGCTCGTGGCCTGGCTCGTAGTCGACGTCGCCATTCCCATGCTCGCCATGTGGATCGCCCCGGCGCCGCGACCGGTGCCGGTGCCGTCGTTCGCGCGCGCGCTCTACGCACTGCTCGCCATCGCCGGAGCGCTCGTGTACGTCTCGGCCAACGCGCGCGCGACCGCGGAAGTCCGCGCGGTGGCGGGCTGGCTCCTTCGCGGCACGTCGGCGCGCAGCCGCGGCGCGCAGCGGGCGCGGCTCGGGGTGCTCGTCATCCTGCCGCTCGTGGCCGGCGCCGTCGTGTGGAACGCGGTCCGGCCACGCGAGGCGACGCCGACGACGCTGCGGACGCAGCACCCGACGCTGCCGCAGGCGTTCGAGCCGCTGAAGAATCCGCTGCGCGAGCTCGACGACGCCGGACGGCGCGCCGCCCACGCCGACGGCCGCGACGTGTTCCAGATCGCGTGCCGGCCGTGTCACGGCGCCGCGGCCGACGGCCGCGGGCCGATGGCGCGCGGATTTCGGCTCAAGCCGGCCGACTTCACCGATCCGGGAACGATCGCGACCGTCGTCGAGCCGTACGCGTTCTGGCGCGTGAGCGAAGGCGGTCCGGGGCTCCCGCGCGAGGCCACGCCGTGGGATTCCGCGATGCCGGCGTGGAAGCACGATCTCGCGGAGGCGGAGCGCTGGAAAGCCGTGCTCGCGGCGTACGACATCGCGGGCGTCGAGCCGCGCAAGCCCGAAGGCTCGCCGGCGGCCGCGGCTCCGGCGCGACCGACGACCGGCGCACGCGACGACGGCGAGCGGATCTACCGCGCGCGCTGCGCGCCGTGTCACGGCGAGCGCGGCGACGGGAAAGGTCCGGCCGCGCCGTATCTCGATCCCGGGCCGCGTGACTTCACCGCCGGCGTCTTCGAGCTGCGCACGACGGAATCCGGACAGCCGCCCACCGACGACGACCTGCTGCGCGTCGTGACGAACGGCATTCCCGGCACCGCGATGCCGGCGTGGACGGTGCTGAGCGAGCGCGAGCGCCGGCTGGTCGTCGACTACGTCAAGCGCTTCAGCGACAACTTCACGACGAAGCCGGCGATCGTCCGGCCCGCGAAGAGCGTGGCGGCGTCAGTCGCGATCGTCGCGCGCGGCCGTGACGTCTATCGCCAGGCGAAATGCTTCGAGTGTCACGGCGAGGCCGGACGCGCGGACGGGCCGTCGGCGCCGACGCTGAAGAACGACCACGGCGATCCGCTCCAGTCCGCGAACCTGACCAGCGGCTGGCGCTACAACGGGGGGCGCGACGCCGCGGACATCTTCATGCGCCTCGCGACGGGGATGGACGGGACGCCGATGCCGTCGTACGCCGACACGCTGCACGAGGACGACCGCTGGGCGCTCGCGCATTACGTGCGCTCGCTGCAGACGGACGCAGCGGGCGGCGTGGTCCTGCGCGCGCGCGCGATCGCCGGCGACGTCCCCCGCACCGCCGACGACGCACGCTGGCGCGAGGCGCCGGCGCTCGCGATCCCCCTCGCCGGCCAGGTGATCGTGCGGCCGCGGTGGCAGAACCACGCCGTCGACGAGGTCGTCGCGCGCGCCGTGTTCAACGATCGCGAGCTCGCGCTCCTGCTCGAATGGGACGATGCGACGCGCAACGTGGAGCATGTCGAGCCCGGCCCACCGAAGCTCGGCCGGTTCGGTTACGTGCTCGCCGATGAACGCACGCGTGAGCTGAAGCTGCGCGACGGCGTGCGCGTGCAGCTCGCGGCGCCGGACGCGGATCGCCCGCATTTTCTGCTCGGCAGCCGCGGCCGGCCCGTCACGCTCTGGCACTGGCGCGCCGATACCGACCGCGCGATGACCGAGCGCGCCGAGGGATCGGAGACGCCGCCGGTCGAAACGCGCGGCGCGCCGCTCGAGGGCCGCGGGGTGTGGAAAGACGGCCGCTGGCGCGTCGTGCTGGTGCGCCGGCTCGGCAGCGATCATCCGCGCGACGTCACCCTCGCGCGCGGCGCGCTCGTTCCGTTCGCGGTGCACGTGTGGGACGGCGCGCGCGGCGAGCGGGATCTGCTGATGTCGATCTCGTCGTGGACATTCCTGTCGCTGGAGCCCGCGGCGTCGGCGTTCGCGCCGCTCACCGCCTTGCTCGCGGTGGGCCTCGTCGCCGGCGGCGAATGGTGGCTCGTCCGGCGAGGGCGCCGGCGGTGACCGCGCGCGACCGGCTGATGCAGGAGCTGATCGCGCATCCCGAGCGCGAAGCGGACATCGAACGCCGCATCCGCGAGCTCTTCGGCCAGGACCGCGCCGTGATGGTCCTCGACATGAGCGGCTTTTCGCGAACGACCCGCCGGCTCGGCATCGTGTCGTTCCTCGGCATGATCCACCGCATGCGGGGCCTCGCCGTGCCGTGCGTGGAAGCGGCGCGCGGGTCCGTCGTGAAGACGGATACCGACAATCTCTTCTGTCTGTTCGAGACGGTGGACGACGCGGTCGCCGCGAGCGGCGAGATCATCGAGCGCCTCGACGCCGCGAACACGGTGCTGCCGGAGGCCCGTCGGCTCTACGTGTCGATGGGGATCGGGTACGGCCACGTCCTGAACGTCGACGGCCACGACCTCTTCGGTGAGGAGGTGAACCTGGCGTCGAAGCTCGGCGAGGACATCGCCACCATGCGCGAGGTGCTGCTCACGGCCGGCGCGCACGCGCGGCTGACGACATCCGTCGCCGTGCGCGAGGAGTGCGTGAGCATTTCGGGGTTGGCGCTCACCTACTACCGCGTCGAACGCGCTTGACACGACCACCCACCCGCCGCTTAAGGTGACGCGCACAAAGGAGTTAACGGATGGCTGAGAACGGTTGATGAAGACCTGAGAAAAATCAGGGAAGGAATATTGAACAAAGACTTTTCTTTGGTCGGCATTACAGCAGAGCAGAACTGCCTGAAGATGCATGCGCTGATGATGACAACGAGGCCTTCCATAATCTACTGGATTCCTGCAACGCTTGAAATTATCCATCACGTTCAGGCGTGGAGAGAAGAAGGAATAGAGTGCTATTTCACGATAGACGGCGGACCGCAGGTGAAGGTCATGTGCCTAGAAAAAGACGAAAAAGAATTAAACAAGAGATTGCTGGATCTGGAAGGCGTCAAAAAAACCGTGTTATGCAAGCCCGGTGATGGCGCCCAG
>JACPCW010000082.1 GCA_016184365.1 Candidatus Rokuibacteriota bacterium | reverse complement strand
GCGCGCTGACCATGCGGCGCTACTGGGCGCTGCCGGAGGCCGGTCACGGCGTGCGCGCGGCGACGTCGCCGCGGCAGCAGGTCGACGACGTGCGCGCGCTCGTGCGCGAGGCCGTGCGCCTGCGTCTCGAGTCGGACGTGCCGCTCGGCGTGTTCCTGTCCGGCGGTGTCGATTCGAGCGCCGTCGTCGCCGCGATGCGCGAGGTGACGGCAGGTCGGATCGCGACGTTCACGATCGGGTTCGCCGACGCGGAGTCGTTCGACGAGCGGCAGTACGCGCGGCTCGTCGCGCAGCGCTTCGGGACCGACCACCACGAAGAGCTGCTCGCGCCGAAGGTCGACACGCTGCTCGAGCCGATCGTGCGGGCGTTCGACGAGCCGTTCGCGGATTCGTCGGCCATCGCGACCTACACCGTCGCGCAGGCGACGGCGCAGCACGTGAAAGTCGCGCTCTCCGGGATCGGCGGTGACGAGGCGTTCGCCGGGTATCCGCGCTATCTCGGCGTCCGCGTGTCCGAGGCGTACCGGCGCGTGCCGGCCGCGATCCGCCGCGCCGTGGCCGCCGGCGTCGGTCTCACGGGCGATTCCGACGCGAGCCGCAACCACGCCGATCGCGCACGGCGATTCGTCGCCGGCGCCGAGCTGCCGCTGCCGGACCGCTACCTTCGCTGGACGCGGTTCTTCACCGACGGCGATCTTGCGGCGCTCACGCGGCCGGAGCTGCGCGCGACCTGGAGCGAGGACGTGGAGGCCACCGCGCGCGACGCGTTCGCGCAGGCGCGCCGCGGCGATCCCGTCGACGGCGCGTTCCGCATCGATCTCGCGACGTACCTGCCCGACGATCTGCTCGTCATGGCGGACCGCATGTCGATGGCGCACGGGCTCGAGCTCCGCGCGCCGTTCTGCGATCCCGCGCTCATCGAGGCGAGTCTCCGGCTTCCGTCGGCGACGAAGCTGCCGGGCTGGCGCCTGAAGGGCCTGCTCAAGCGCGCGTTCGCCGACGTCCTGCCGCGCGACGTTCTTCGACATCCGAAGCAGGGCTTCATGATCCCGCTCGGGCGATGGCTCCGCGGCGAGCTGCGCCCGGCGATGGAGGACCTGCTGGCGCCGGCGCGTCTCGCGCGCCGCGGGTGGCTCGTTCCGCAGGCCGTCGAGGCGCTCAAGCGCGAGCATCTCGCGGGACGTCAGGGACACGCCGATCGGCTGTTCTCGCTGATGATGCTCGAGCTGTGGGCGGGGGAGTACCTGGATGGTGCCGGGGGTCCGGCGTGATCCCGCTCGGCGTGCTGACCGTCGCCGACGTCCTGCCGCTGCCGGTGCGCGGAGGCGCCGAGCGCGTGCTGTGGGAATGCGCGCGCGGCCTGGCGTCGCGCGGCCATCGCGTGACCGTGCTCGGACGAGCCGCGCCCGACGCGCGCGAGGCGACCCTGGACGGTGTGACGATCCGCCCGATTCCCGCGCCGCGCCGCTCGGCGCTCGCCTTCATCCCGCGCGCGATCCTCGCGGCGCGGCGCATGGCGCGCGCCGAGATCGCGCGCGGCGCCGTCGACGTCCTCCATCTGCATCAGCCGGTGTCGGGCTACGGGGTGCTCGCGTCGGACGTCGCGGCGCGGCGGCCGAGCGTCTACACGTTTCATTCGTCCGCGCCGGCCGAGTATCGACTGCGGCGCGGCATGACCGCGCTGCATCGCGGCGGCCCCGCCGGACGTCTGGGCGCCGCCGTGCTCGCCGCGCTCGAGCGCGCGTGCGTCCGCCGTGCGACGCGCGTGCACGTCCTGAGCGCGTACTCCGCGCGCCAGCTCCGCGATCTCTACGGCGTCGCCGGCGGCCGCGTCGTCCAGATTCCCGGCGGCGTCGACCTCGGACGCTTCCGTCCCGCGGAGCAGGCGGCCGCGCGCGCCGCCGTCGCGCTCGCGCCCGCCCAGCCGCTCATCGTCACGATCCGGAACCTCGAAGCGCGCATGGGCCTCGAGTCGCTGCTGCGCGCGATGGCGCTGTCGGCGCCCGACGTTCCCGGCGCGCGGCTCGTCATCGGCGGCGACGGGTCGCGCCGCGCCGCGCTCGAGGCGCTGGCCGGCGAGCTCGGCGTGGCCGATCGCGTGACGTTCCTCGGCTACGTGCGTGACGAGGCCCTGCCGCGGTATTACCAGGCCGCCGATCTCTTCGCGCTGCCGACCGCCGCGCTCGAAGGCTTCGGGCTGGTGACGGTCGAGGCGCTCGCGTCCGGCACGCCGGTGCTCGCGACGCCCGTCGGCGCGACGCCCGAGATCCTGGCGCCGCTCGATCCGCGCCTGCTCACGCGCGACGCATCCGTCGAGGCGCTCGCGGACGGCCTGCGCGACTTCGCGTCGCGAATGACGAAGGATCCGGAGGGCATCGACGCGCTCCGTCGAGCCTGCCGCCGGCACGCCGAAGCACGGTACGGGTGGGAGCGCAGCGTGGACGCGCTCGAGTCCCTGTTCGGATCGCTCCGGAGCGGCGCGTGATGCGCGTCCTGCACGTCATCACGCGGCTCACGCTCGGTGGATCGGCCGAGAACACCATTGCGTCGATGGTCGCGCTCGAGCGCGCCGGGTATCGCGGCGTCCTCGCCGTCGGCCTGCGCCAGTCCGACGCGGTGGTCGTCGACGACGCGCGCCGTCGCGGAGTCACGATCGTCGACGTCCCCGGGTTCTGTCGCGAGATCTCGCCGATCGACGATCTGGCGGCGCTGCGGCAGATCGTCGCGCTCATCCACCGGGAGCGCCCGGCCATCGTGCACACGCACACGTCCAAGGCCGGGTTCACCGGACGGCTCGCGGCGCGCATCGCGCGCGTGCCCGCCGTGATCCACCAGCCGCACGGGCACATCTTCTACGGCTACTGGGGCGCGGCACGGACGAAGTGCTTCATCGCGCTCGAGCGGCTCGCGGCGCGATGGACCGACCGGATGATCACGCTGACGGAGCGCGGCCGCGATGAGCATCTCGCCCTCGGCATCGGGACGTACCCGCAGTATCGCGTCGTGCCGAGCGGCGTGCCGACGGCGGCGATCCGTGACGCGGCACCGTCCCGCGCGGCCGCGCGCGCCCGGCTCGGACTCGACGCGAACGCATTCGTCGTCGTCGGCGTCGGCCGGCTGGTGCCGGTCAAGGGCTTCGACCTGGTCGTGGCGGCGCTGCCGCGCCTGATCGCCGCGCGCCGCGATGCGTGCGTCGTCCTCGTCGGCGATGGCCCCGAGCGTCAGGCGATCGAAGCGCAGGCGAAGGCGCTCGGCGTCGCGGCGCACCTGCGTCTGCCCGGCGCCGTCGACGACGTCGTGCCGTATCTCGCGGCCGCCGACGTCCTCACCGCGCCGTCGCGCAACGAGGGCATGGGCCGCGCAATCGTGGAAGCGATGGCGCTCGGCGTGCCCGTCGTCGCCGCGAGCGTCGGCGGCATCCCGGACGTCGTCGACAGCGACTGCGGACGTCTCGTCCCGGCGGGCGACGCGGCGAAGCTCGGCGACGCGCTCGCGGAGCTCGCCGGCCCGCCGATGCTGCGCGCCAAGCTCGCCGACGCGGCGCGCCGCCGGGCCGAGGCGTTTTCCGACGACGTCGCCGCGGCGAAGATGCGTGAGGTCTACGACGCGCTCGTCGACGCCAAGGGCCTGAGGTGACCCGGGCGCGCCTCACGCTGCTCCTGCTCGTCGCCGTCCTCGCACTCGGGGCGGTCGTGCCGGCGGCGGCGCGCGAGCCGCTCGCGGCCGTCGTGCACGTGCACAGCGATCTGTCGACGGGCGAGCTGTCGCTCGAAGCGCTCGCCACCGAGGCCGAGCGCCAGCGGCTCGACGCGGTCCTCCTCGCCGACAACTATCTGCTGCGGATCGAGTACGGCTTGCCGCCGTTTCGGGCGCTGACACGGATCGCGCACGAGGAGCGGTCCGTGCTCGGCGCAGGCCTCGACCGGTACCTCGCGAAGATCGCCGCCGTCCGATCGCAGTTTCCCCGGCTCGTGATCGTGCCCGGCGTCGAGGTCATGCCGCATTACCGCTGGACCGGCTCGCTCTTCGCGGGCGATCTGCAGCTGCACGACACGCAGAAGAACCTGCTGGTCTACGGGCTCGATGCGGCCGGCCTCGCCGGGCTGCCGAGCATCGGCAATCCGCACGTGCAGCACTTCGGCGGGCAGTCGGTGCTCGATGCGCTGCCGGTGCTGCTCGTGATCCCCGGTCTCCTCGTGCTGGGGCGGAAGCGACAGCAGCGCGTGCGCATCGCGCGCGCGTTCGTCATCGTGCGCCGGCGGCGCTGGGCGCCCGGCCTCGCGTTGATCACCATCGGCCTCGCCGCGCTCGTGCGGGGATGGCCGTTCACGGTCGATGCGCATCCCTTCTGGGAGGATCGCCGTCTCGAGCCGCACCAGGCGCTGATCGAATACGTGGCGCAGCGCGGCGGCACGACCGTGTGGTCGTTTCCGGAAGCGCGCGACGCCGGCGAGCGCGCGTACGGCCCGGTGCGCGTGACGTGGCGGACGGATCCGTACGCCGACGATCTGCTGCGGACCGCGCGGTACACCGCGTTCGGCGCGCTCTACGAGGACACGACGCGGTTCGAGCGGCCCGGCGGCGGCTGGGATCGCGCGCTCGGGGAATACGTCCGCGGCGAGCGGAGCACGCCGGCGTGGGGCCTCGGCGAGTCCGGGTACCACGGCTCGGCCGCCGGGAAGCGCCTTGGACCCGTGCAGACGATCTTCTTCGCGCGCGAGCGGTCGGAGGCCGCGATCCTCGAGGCGATGCGACAGGGACGCATGTACGCCCTGCATCGCGGTGGCGCCGCCGGGCTCACGGTTGCGGAGTTCGCCGTGACCGATGGACAGGCGAGCGCGGCGATCGGCGAGACGCTGACGACCGCGGCCGCCACGCCGGTGCAGGTGCGCATCGCCGTCGACGCCACGGGCGGTCCGGACTACGCCGTGCGCGTCGCGCTGGTCAGGAACGGCAGCGTCGTCGCGGGCTTCACGGGACCGACGCCGGTCCGCCACGTGCACCGCGAGGTCTACGACGGCGCGCCGGCGTTCTATCGGCTGGAGGTCAGCGGGCCGGGGCAGGGCACGCGACTGCTGACGAACCCGATCTTCATCAAGCCCTGAGCGCCCTCCGCACCCACGCGGTCTCCTCGGGCCGCAGCGTCCACCAGGCGAGTCCTGCGACCACGAGCGCGAGCGTCGCCGCCGGGGCGAGCCCCGTGACGCCGCCGAGGGCCGCGAGCGCGGCGGCCATCCAGGCCGCGACCGCGAGCGCGAGCAGCCGCCCGGAACCATCGAGGCTGAGGGCGCCCGTCCGGTGCAGGGACCAGACACCGATCGCGGCGGACAGCGCGCCGGCGACGAGCTGCGCGATCCCGAGTCCCACCGCGCCGAACCCCGGGATCAGCGCGGCTCCGAGCGCGATCAGCGCGGCGTGCCCGACCGCCTGGACCGCGAAGCCCGCCCACCCGCGACCCGAGCCGACGAAGATCGACCACGCGACGAAGGCGAGGCCCTGCAGCAGCGCGGACGGCGCCAGGAGCGCGGTCGGCACGCCGGCGTCCGCATACGCCGAGCCGTAGATCAGCACGACGATGGCCGGCGCACCGACGGACAGGAAGATCGCCGGTGGCAGCGCGCCGAGGAGCGTCGCGCGAAGCGCCGCGCGGCCGAGCGTGGCGACGCGCGCCGGCTCCCTGACCGCGACCTCGGCCACCATCGGCACGAGCGGCACCGTGATCGCGGCCGCGACCATGAGCACGATCCGCGACAGCGCGTCGGCGAGCTGGAAATATCCGACGTCGGCGTAGCCGCGCGTGCCCGCCAGCCACGACCGGACGACGAGCGCGGTGCCCCACAGGAGCAGCCCGTTGAGGAAGACCGGCGTGGCCACGTGGACGCTCCGCCGCGCGAGCGTCCAGGCCGGCGTGGCGGCGCCGCCGCGTGCCGCACCGGCGATGGGCCGTGCGACGACGAGGAGCGCGAGCGTTTCCGCGACGAGCGAGGCGACGAGGATGCCGGCGAGCCCGACGGCGGGGAGCAGCACCACGATCCCGAGCACCGTCGCGACGCCTTTGAACACACTGACCGCGGCGAGCAGCTCGATCCGCTGGAGCCCCTGCAGCGCGCCGGCCACGAAGCCGCCGGTCAACGACAGCACCAGCAGCACTGCGGCCAGACGGAAGAGCACCGCGAGCGCCGGCTCGTCGTAGACGCCGGCGAAGAATCCCGCGCCGGCGAACAGCACGAAGCCCGCGACGGTCGCCGTCGCGAGCGTGGCGAGGCCGAGCGTGGCCAGGACACCGCGCACCTCGCGGCGCCGCTCGCCCTGCGCGTCCGCGACGAGCCGCGCCGTCGCGGTCGGCAGACCGAAATCGGCCAGGGCGGCCGCGAGGCCGAGCACGTAGATCACGATCGCGAACACGCCGACCTGGTGCGGGTCGAGCAAGCGCGCGATGACGATCGACTGGACGGCGGCGAGCGCCCGCGTCAGCAGGCTCGACGCGAACGTGACCGCGCTGCCGCGAACCAGCCGCCGCCCGAGCGGGCTCAACGCGTCTTGGAAGCGGCGTGCACGGATGTCAAGATGCTGCTCGGGCTCCAGGCAAATGGTATGACACGTGATCCCGCGCCCGAGCAGGAAACGGCGTTCCGCGAGTTCTACGAACGCGTGGCGCGCGAGGGCGGCGATTTCGACGATTCGTACTACGGGCCCGGAGGCACGAGCGGAGGCTGGGGCGACCGGCTGCTCGACCACGTGATCCGCAGGCTGCCGGGGTGCGACGGCGTCTTCGCCGACATCGGCTGCGCCGACGGGCGGCTGCTCGTGAAGACCGCCGACCGCATGCGGCGGCGCGTCGGCGTGGACGTCTCGGGACTGCGGCTCGTGCGCGCCCGGGCGAAGCTCGCGGGACTCGGCGGCAGGACGCAGCTGCTTCAGTCGCTGGTGGAGCGACTGCCGCTCACCTCCGGCAGCATTGCCGTGGCCACGTGCCTCGAGACCCTCGAACACGTGCTCGACATCGAGCGGGCGCTCGCGGAGCTCCGACGCGTGCTGCGGCCGGGCGGACACCTGGTCATCAGCGTGCCGAGCGTGACGCTTCGGTCCTACTGGGAGATGTTCCGCCTCCGCCGGCCGTTCTACTGCGATGAACACGAGCATCTGCGGGAATTCACCGCGCGCCCGATCCCGTGGTTCCCGCACATGTTCGTCCTCACGAGGGAGCTCGAGCGCCAGCTCACCGTCTCGGGCTTCACCATCGAGGAGCGCAGCGGCGTCGGCTATCTCTTCCCCCGGTGGGCGGAGCGCACCGCGATCACCCGCCGGCTCTTCGATCTCGCGTACGGCGAGCGCGTCAACGCCGTGTTCGGGCGCGTGCCGTTCGTGCGCCGCTTTCCCAAGCACACCGTCTACCACCTGCGCGCCCGATGAAGGTCGCCATCCACCAGCCCCACTACCTGCCGTGGCTCGGATATTTCGCGAAGTGGGCCGCCGCCGACGTGTTCGTGCTGCTCGACACCGTGCAGTACGAGAAGAACGGCTGGCAGAACCGCAACCGCATCAAGACGCGCGACGGCGCGCGATGGCTGACCATCCCGGTGCGGAGCCGCCTCGGCATGCCGATCCGCGAGGTGCCGATCGACGACGACCAGCCGTGGACGCGCCGGCACCTCACCACGATCGCGCAGGCGTACGCGCGTGCGCCCTACCTCGAACGGCACCACGAGGCGCTGCGGGCGTTCTACGAGCGGACGTGGACGCGCCTGGCGCCGGCCACCGCGGCAAGCGCGCAATGGCTGGCGGAGGCGCTCGGGATCCGGACCCCGGCGCGGCTCGCGTCCGACCTCGGGATCACGACCGCCGATCCGAGCGGGCGGCTGGTGGACATCTGCCGCGCGCTCGGCGCGACGACGTACCTCGCCGGCGGTGACGCGACCAGCTACCTGGACGTCCGACCGTTCGCGGCGGCCGGTCTGACGGTGCTCCAGCAACGCTACGGACACCCCGAATACCGGCAGGAACACGGCCCGTTTGTTCCATTCCTCTCGGCCCTTGACGTACTATTGATGCACGGCGATGACGCGCTTCCCATCCTCCGACGCGGCGACGACTGGCACGAGCTGACCCCGGCATGAACGTCCTCGCGCTCGGCGCCCATCCCGACGACATCGAGTACGGCTGCGGCGGGATGCTGACGAAGTACGCGCAGAGGGGCCACGACGTCTACCTGTTCATCGTCAGCGACGGCGGGCGCGGCGGCGAGCCGTCGGTGCGGCGGCGCGAGCAGGAAGACGCGGCCATCGCGCTCGGCGCCACGCGCGTGTTCTGGGGCGGCTACACCGACACCGAAGTCCCGCTGAGCCGCGATCTCATCGTGCAGATCGAGACCGTCATCCAGACGGTGCAGCCGCGGATGATCTTCGTGAACCATCCCGACGACACGCACCAGGACCACCGGCATCTGGCGCAGTGCACGGTCTCCGCGACGCGCTACATCCCGAACTTCCTCTTCTACGAGGGACCGACGACGCAGAACTTCATGCCGAACTGCTACACCGACATCGAAAAGGTGCTCGACCGGAAGCTCGCCGCGCTGGAAGCGCACCAGTCGCAGGTCACGAAGACGAACATCGAGGACCTGACCATCCTCGAGCTCGCGAAGTCCTCCGCGAATTTCCGCGGCATCCAGGCGCGCGTGAAGTACGCCGAGGCGTTCCAGTCGGTGCGGCTGCTCCTCAATCTTTGATCCCGCACTCACGCCCGACCCTGGGTTCGGAGGACGCAACCCGGGTCGCGCGCGTGGTGGCCGGCGGTCAGGTCGCCCAGGGTCCCGAAGTCGCCGCGTTCGAGCGTGCGCTCGCGCGTCGCTTCGGCACCCCGGCGGCCGCCGCGGTCAGCTCGGGCACCGCGGCGCTGCAACTGGCGCTGCGCGCCGTCGGCGTCGGACCGGCCGACGAGGTGATCATTCCGACCTACGTCTGCGATGCGCTCTGGCACGCCGTGATGCAGGTGAACGCGACGCCGGTGCTCGCCGATGCCGATCCCGTGACGCTGTCGCTCGCGCCCGACGACGCCAAGCGGCGGCTGACGCGGCGGACGCGGTGCCTCGTCGTGCCGCACGCGTTCGGACGTCCGGTCGACATGCCGGCGTTCACCGCGCTCGGAGTGTCCGTCGTCGAGGACTGCGCGCAGACCATCTCACCATCGGACGCGACGAGCCCGGTCGGCTCGCTCGGGACGATCGCCATCGGATCGTTCTACGCGACCAAGCTCCTCACGACCGGCGAAGGCGGCGTCGTCGCCGGGCCGGAGGCGCTCGTCGCTCAGGCGCGTGGCGCGCGCGACTACGACGAGCAGCCCGATCTCGTCCCGCGCGGGAACTTCAAGCTCACGGACATGCAGGCGGCGCTCGGCCTGGCCCAGCTCGAGCGGCTCGACGGGTTCCTGGCGCGCCGGCGCGCGATCGCCGCGCGCTACCGGGCCGCGCTGCAGGACAGTCCGTGCCGGCTGCCCGACGACAGCCCGGGGCACGTCTATCATCGGTTCGTCGTGGCCGTGACGCGCCCCGTCGCCGACGTCCTCAGCGCGCTCCACGCGCGCGGCGTCGTCGCGCGACGCCCGGTCTTTCGCCCGCTGCACCGGGCGCTCGGCATCGGCGGCTATCCCGAGGCCGACCGCCTGTGGGACGCCTCGCTGTCGCTGCCGTGCTATCCGACGCTGACGGACGACGACGTCGATCGCGTCGCCGCCTCGCTGCGCGAGGCGCTCGCGGCATGAGCGCCTCGTCGGTGACGGTGAGCACGCCGCACATCCGGCCGGGACTCCTGTCCTGGCCGTTCGTCACCGTCGGGCTCCTCGTCATCGCCGGCGTCGTGTGGCTGCGCGTGCAGCCCGGCCCCTCGGTCGCGCTGCACTGGTTCTATCTGGTCGGTCTCGCGTTTGCGATCACGTTCTTCGCCGTCCCCGTGGCGCATCGCGTGGCCCTCTGGCGCGGCGTCGTCGACGTGCCGTCGGCCCGCAAGGTGCACGCGATCCCGACGCCGCTGCTCGGCGGCGTCGCCGTCTTCACCGGCTTCGCCGTCACCGTGCTGCTCAACTTCAACTTCTCGCGCCCGCTGAAGGGCGTCGCGCTCGGCGCGACGATCGTCGTCGCCGTCGGGGTCGTCGACGACATCGTCGAGATTCCCGCGTGGCTGAAGCTGCTGGGGCAGCTCGGCGCGGCGGCGGTGGCGCTCGCCTACGACGTGCAGCTCATGCTGGTGCCGCACTGGTTTCCCGCGGCCGTCGCGCTCAACGCCGTGATCACGGTGGTCTGGCTGCTCACCGTCACGAACGCGATCCAGTTCCTCGACGGCATGGACGGTCTCGCCGCCGGCGTCGGCGTGATCGCGGCGTTCTTCTTCAGCATCGCGGCCGTGCAGACGAACCAGCGCTACCTCATGTACCTGTCGGCGGCGATGGTCGGCGCGTGCCTGGCGTTCCTGCCGTACAATTTCCGGCCCGGCGGCGCGCGGATCTTCCTCGGCGACGCCGGCGCCTCGTTCGTCGGGTTCGCGCTTGCCGGATTCGCCGTGATGGGGGAGTGGTCGGAGACGAGCCCGCTCGTCGCGCTGTGCACGCCGTTGCTCATCCTCGCCGTGCCGCTGTTCGACATCGGCCACGTCGGCGTCGTGCGCGTCCTGACCGGCAAGGTCGCGACCCTCGTCGAGTGGCTGGCCTACACCGGCAAGGACCACATCCACCATCGCTTCGAGGCGCTCGGGCTCACCAAGGCACAGAGCGTGCTGCTGATCTACTTCATCGCCGCGACGCTCGGGCTCTCGGCCATCCAGCTGAAGGGCAGTCGCGCCGACGAGGCGATGCTGATTCTCTTCCAGGCGGTCTGCGTGCTGGCGATCATCGCGATCCTCGAATCCGTGGGGCGCGGGCGGTCGGCGCGGTGAAGGTCGCGCGTCTCCGCCTTCGCGACCGGCTGCACGCGCTGCTCCAGCTCGACGACCCGCCGTGGCGCACCGCGCTGGCGCTGGCGCTCGGCGTCTTCATCGGCTGCACGCCGTTCTGGTTCTTTCAGACGGTCATGGCGCTGGTGCTCGCGACCGTCTTCCGTCTCAACCGCGTGACGACCGTGACCGGCGCGTGGCTGAACCTGCCGTGGGTCGCGCCGTTCGTGTACGGAGCCGCGCTCAAGATCGGGACCCTGATCGTTCCGGGGCACGACGCCGCGGCGGCGGAGACCGTCCGCCTTCTTCTCGGTGGTCACGATGCGTTCGACTGGGAGGAAGCGCTCGGCCTGCTCCGTGAGACATCCATCGCGCTGCTCGCCGGAACGACGATCGTCGGCGTCATCGCCGCCGCGATCACCTATGTCGTTGCGCTCCGTGTCCTGACCGCGCGCGGTGCGCGGGGCCGGAACGGGGAACGCGCTCGCGGCCGGTCTCGCGCCGCGTGACATCCGGCGGCTCCGCGACGCCGAGCGGCACGATCCGCGGACGCGCCGATGTCGGCCTGACAGCAAGCCGTCGGCGATTCGATCAGATCGTCCGTGACTATGTGCCGCTGCCGTACGAGGCGTTTCCCGCGGACGACCGTCGCTTCACCCGGCCGATGCATCACGTCCTGAACAACCGCGATCGCCTGTGGTTCGCGCTCGACCGCGGCGTGCGGTACCTCCCGCGCGGGCGGTCGACGGTGGTGGATTTCGGCGCGTATCCCGGCAGCCTGCTGCGGATCCTCCACCGCCTGGTCCCGCCCGGGCCGCGGCTGATCGGCGTCGGCCTCATGACGTCCGACGACTTCCGGCTGGCGATGCGAGACGACTGCGGCGCGGACATCCTGACGGTGACTACGAGAACCCGGACGACGAATGGCGGCCGCACTCTCGGGAATACACACTGCCGGAGACGTCCGGCCTCCTCCGACAGGCGGGGGGTGCCGTGGCCGAGGCGCACCATTTCATCGGTGACGACACGCACTTCAACGTGAAGGGGCCGACCCAGCGACTCGTCGATCTCGGGAAGGCGCCGTTCCACCTGGTGCCCCGCTTCCGCGGCAGCCTCCTGCTCGTCGGACGAAAACCGTGACCGACGGCGCGTCCGGACTGCTCGCGCGGCTCACCCAGCTCGACCCGGCGCTCGCGGCGCTGCTCACGCGCCTCGCCTCGCTCGCGGCGACGGTGCTCGCGCTCTTCCTCGTCTATCGCCTGGTCGTCCGGGTCGTCGACCGCGTCACCGCGCGCCGCGAGATCAGCACGCCGCGCGTGCGGACGGTCGGCGTGCTGCTGACCAACCTCGCGCGATGGCTGCTCGCGTTCGTCGTGCTCGTCGTCGTCCTCACCGAGCTCGGCATCGACGTGCGCGCGCTGCTCGTCTCGGCCGGGCTCGTGGGGCTCGCGATCGGCTTCGGCGCGCAGACGCTCGTCCGCGACCTCATCTCCGGCCTGTTCCTGCTCTTCGAGGGGCTGGTGTCGGTCGGCGACGTCGTCGAGATCGGCGGTCATCGCGGCACCGTGGAAACGATCGGCCTGCGCGTCACTCGACTGCGCCAGGACGACGGCTCGATCCGCGTCGTGCCGAACGGCCTGCTCAACGATTTCGTGAACCTGTCCGTCGGGTTCGCGCGCGCGACCGTGGACGTGACCGTCGGCCACGCCGCCGATCTGCCACGCGCGCTCGCGACGCTGCGCGCGACGGCCGAGGGGTGGGCGGGGGAGACGGGGGCTGCGCTGGAATCGCCGGAGGTCCCGGGTATCATGAAGATAACTGGCGGGGACGTCGTGCTTCGCGTCAGCGTGAAGGTCGATCCCGCCCGGCGCTTCGCCGCAGAGCTCGAGCTTCGACGACGGATCAAGGAGGCGTTCGACCGCGAGCGGGTCCCGCTCGTCGCCACCTCCTGAGGCGGTTCAAGGAGCCACACGCATGAGCGTACGCAAAGGCGTTTTCCCCGCAGCCGGTCTCGGCACCCGCTTTCTCCCCGCCACCAAGGCGCAGCCGAAGGAAATGCTGCCCCTCGTCGACAAGCCCACGATCCAGTACGTGGTCGAGGAGGCGGTCGAGTCGGGCCTCGAGCAGATCATCCTCGTCACCGGACGCAACAAGCGCGCGATCGAGGACCACTTCGACGCGGCCTTCGAGCTGGAGTACTACCTCAACGAGCGGGGCAAGACGGCGGAGCTCGCGCAGCTCAAGACGCTGTCGGATCTCGCGTCGGTGGCGTACGTGCGGCAGAAGGAGCCGCTCGGGCTCGGCCACGCCATCCTCTGCGCGCGGCCGCTCGTCGGCGGCGAGCCGTTCGCCGTCTTCCTCGGCGACGACATCATCGGCGGCGCGTCGCGGCCCTGCATGCGGCAGCTCCTCGACGTGTTCGAGAAGTACGACGGACCGGTCATCGCGGTCGAGCGCGTCCCGCGCGAGCGCATCCACCAGTACGGCGTCATCGCGGGCCGCCATCTCGAGCGCAACGTCTGGCAGATCGAGGACCTCGTCGAGAAGCCGCGCGCGGAAGACGCGCCCTCGGATCTCGCGATCATCGGCCGCTACGTGCTGACGTCCGACATCTTCGACATCCTGGCCGAGACGCGGCCGGACCGGCGGGGCGAGATCCAGCTCACCGACGCGCTCCGCACGCTGCGGCGCAGCCGGCCGATGTACGCGGTCGAGTTCGAGGGCAAGCGGTTCGATACCGGCGACAAGCTCGGATTCCTCAAGGCGACCGTGGAGTTCGCGCTTGCGCGGCCCGACCTCGGCGACGAGTTCCGGCGCTACTTGAAAACGCTGCCGATTTGAGCCGAACCGACGCCGGCGGTACATGGCTCGCCGAGACGCAGGCGGAACACGCCGGATTTTGACTTGGTGCGGTGAATCTGCCACAATCATGCGCACTTCCGGCACACCTCGCGTACGCCGGGACACCTCGGATGGCAGACCTGAAGCGCCCGTTCCAGCCCGCTCGCATCGTGCGGCGGCCGCGTTTCTGAGCGGCCGGATCGCCACGCCATGTCGATCCTCGACGCCATCGTTGCCGACAAACGTCAGGAGCTGACCGACCGCCGACGGACGACGCCGCGGGCACGCCTCGAGACGGCGTGCCGCGAGCTGCCGCCGCCGCGTGACTTCGAGGCCGCGCTCCGGCCGCCCCGCGGCCAGGTGCGCGTCATCGCGGAGCTCAAGCGCGCGTCGCCGTCGCGCGGGGTGCTGGCGACCACGTTCGATCCCGACGCGCTGGCGCGCGTCTACGCGAAGAACGGCGCGGCGGCCATCTCGGTGCTGACGGACGAGAAGTACTTCCAGGGCCGGCTCGAGACGCTCGGCGCCGTGCGCGCCGTCGTCGACGTCCCGCTGCTCCGCAAGGACTTCACGATCGACGAGTACCAGGTCTGGGAGGCGCGCGCCGCCGGCGCGGACGCCGTGCTGCTGATCGTGTCGATCCTGGACGACGCGCTGCTGGTCGACCTGCTCGCCGCCTCGAAGGGCCTCGGGCTCGGCGCGCTCGTCGAAGTGCACACGGCGGCCGAGCTGGATCGGGCGCTCGCGGCCGGCGCGGGGGTGGTCGGCATCAACAACCGCGATCTGACGACGTTCGAGACGAGCCTCGACACCACGCTCGCGCTGATGCCGTCGATGCCGCCGGGACCGATCGTCGTGAGCGAGAGCGGGTTCTTCACCGGCGCCGACGTGCGCCGTGTCGTCGCCGCCGGCGCGCACGCCGTGCTCGTCGGCGAGGCGCTCGTGCGTGCCGACGACGCGGGCGCGAAGCTTCGCGAGCTGGCGCTCGGATGATCCGCGTCAAGGTCTGCGGCCTCACGAACCTCGAAGACGCGATGCTCGCCGTCGACGCCGGCGCGGACGCGCTCGGCTTCATCTTCGTGGAAGGCACGCCACGCTTCGTGACGCCGGACCTCGTCGCGCCGATCGTGCGTCGCCTGCCGCCGTTCGTCACGCCGGTCGGCGTCTTCTGGGACCACCCCGCGAGTCACGTGAAGCTCGTGGCCGAGCAGTGCGGGCTGCGCGTGCTCCAGTTCCACGGCGACGAGAAGCCGGAAGACCTCGCGGGCTACGAGCTCCCCGTGATCAAGACCGTGAAGCTCGGGCCGCCGCCCCCGGAGATCGAAGGCATGCCGGCGTACCAGATCGAGCCGCGCATGCGCGTGCTGCGCTACTGCGAGCACGCCGCCGCGATCCTCCTCGACAGCGCGTCGCGCTGGAGCGAGGGCGAGCCGCGGCAGCCCGTCGAATGGCAGCTCGCGGCGCAGTACGGCGAGCGCTCACCGCGCGGCGCGCGCGGACCGGGCGGGCGCCACGTGCCGATCATCCTGTCGGCCGGCCTCACGCCGGACAACGTCGCGCGCGCCATCGCGATCGCCCGGCCGTACGGCGTCGACGTGAACTCCGGGGTCGAGGCGCGACCCGGCAAGAAGGACCCGGACAAGGTCTGGCGGTTCGTGACCGAGGCGAAGCGCGCGGCATGACGAACAAGGCGAGCGTGATCGAGGCGGTCGGCGGGTTTCCCGACGACCGCCGAACGGTGGGGGGTGTGGGGGGCCATGTCGGGGCCCCCCACGAGGAATGAAGGTGACGCTTCCCGACGCGCGCGGACACTTCGGCCGCTTCGGCGGCCGCTTCGTGCCCGAGACGCTCATGGCGCCGCTCGACGAGCTGGAAGCGGCGTACCGCTCGGCACGGCGCGATCGCACGTGGGAGGCGCGGTTCCGCGAGCTGCTGCGCTCGTACGCCGGCCGCCCGACGCCGCTCTACTTCGCCGCGCGTCTGACCGAGCACGCCGGCGGCGCCCGCATCTTCCTCAAGCGCGAGGACCTCTGTCATACGGGCGCGCACAAGATCAACAACGTGCTCGGGCAGGGGCTGCTCGCGGCGCGGATGGGGAAGACGCGCATCATCGCCGAGACGGGCGCCGGCCAGCACGGCGTCGCGACGGCCACGGCGGCGGCGCTGCTCGGCCTCGAGTGCGAGGTCTACATGGGCGCCGAGGACGTCGAGCGGCAGAAGCCGAACGTCTTCCGCATGAAGCTGCTCGGCGCGCGCGTGACGCCGGTGCAGTCGGGCAGCCGCACGCTGAAGGACGCGGTGAACGAGGCGCTGCGCGACTGGGTGACGAACATCCGCACGACGTACTACTGCCTCGGCTCCGCGATGGGCCCGCATCCGTATCCGATGATGGTCCGCGACTTCCACACCGTGATCGGGAAGGAAGCGCGCGCCCAGGCGCGGCGCCTGATCGGCCGGCTGCCCGACGCCGTCGTGGCGTGCGTCGGGGGCGGGTCGAACGCGATCGGGCTCTTCCACGCGTTCATCGGTGACCGCCGCGTGCGCCTCGTCGGCGTCGAGCCCGGCGGCCATGGCCTCGCGAGCGGCAAGCACGGCGCGAGCGTCAGCGGCGGCGCCGTCGGCGTCCTGCACGGGACGATGAGCTACCTGCTGCAGAACGACGACGGGCAGGTGACCGAAGCGCATTCGATCTCCGCGGGCCTCGATTACCCCGGCGTCGGCCCCGAGCACGCGTACTACTACGATGCGGGCCGGTTCGAGTTCGAGGCGATCACGGACGAGGAAGCGCTCGAGGGCTTCCAGGCGCTGACGAGGCTCGAAGGCCTGATGCCCGCGCTCGAGTCCGCGCACGCGATCGCGTATGCGATGCGAGTCGCGAAGACGCTGCCGAAATCGAAGGCGATCGTCGTCGGGCTGTCGGGCCGCGGGGACAAGGACGTGCACGTGGTGGCCAAGGGCCTCGGGATCCCGATCGAATGAGCCGGCTGGAGTCCGTCTTCACGCGCCTGCGCGCGGCCGGCGAGCGCGCGCTGATGCCGTACTTCACGGCCGGCGACCCGTCGCTCGAGCTGACGCGGCGGCTCGTGATCGAGGCGGCGCGCCGCGGCGCGGACGTCGTCGAGCTCGGCGTGCCGTTCTCGGATCCCATCGCCGACGGGCCGGTGATCCAGCGCGCGTCGGGTCGGGCGCTCGCCAACGGCGCCTCGCTGAGGCGGGTGCTCGAGACGGTCACGGAGCTCCGCCGCGAGATCGACACGCCGCTCGTGCTGATGACGTACTACAACCCGATCCTCGCGTTCGGGCTCGAGGCGTTCGCCGAGACGGCGACGAAGGTCGGCGTCGACGGCGTCATCGTGCCGGACCTGCCGCCCGAGGAAGCCGGGCCGTTCGCCGCCGAAGCGGAGCCCGCCGGCCTCGATCTCATCTATCTCGTCGCGCCGACGTCGACGACCGCCCGCATGCGCATGATCGCGCGCCGGACGCGCGGCTTCGTCTACGTCGTGTCGCTCACCGGCGTGACGGGCGAGCGGCAGGAATTGCCGAAGGACCTCGCCGACCAGATCCGCAAGCTGCGCGCCGTGACGACGAAGCCGCTGTGCGTCGGCTTCGGCGTCGGCCGTCCGGAGCAGGCGGCGACGGTCGGCGCGCTCGCCGACGGCGTGATCGTCGGCTCGGCGATCGTGCGGCTCGTCGAGGAGCGCGCGGCGTCGCCGACGCTCGTGCGGGACGTCGGCGACTTCATCGCGGCATTGAAGGAACCGTTGAGGACGAAGCGCTAGCCATGGCGGCATGGTTCGGGCGCAAATCCGACGAACGTCCCGCCGCGCGCAAGATCCAGATCGCGGAAGGGCTCTGGATCAAGTGCGACTCGTGCAAGGAGATCATCTACCGGCAGGAAGTCGAGCGCGCCGGCCGCGTCTGCCCGAAATGCCGGTATCCGTTCCGCATCTCGGCCCGCGAGCGGCTCGCGCTGCTCGTGGACGCCGCGACCTTCGAAGAGCGCGAGGCGGGGCTCGCGACGGTCGATCCGCTCAAGTTCAAGGACACGAAGTGGTATCGCGACCGCGTCAAGAGCGCGCGCGAGAAGACCGGCCTCGAGGAAGCGGTCATCACCGGCATCGGGCGCATCGGCGGACTGCCGGCCGTGCTCGCCGTGTTCGAGTTCGGCTTCCTCGGCGGCAGCATGGGGTCGGTCGTGGGGGAAAAGCTCACGCGCGCGATCGAGCTCGGCATCGACAAGCACCTGCCGGTGATCATCGTGTCCGCCTCCGGCGGCGCGCGCATGCAGGAAGGCATCCTGTCGCTCATGCAGATGGCGAAGACGTCGGCCGCGCTCGAGCGGCTCGGCGCCGCCGGCCTGCCGTACCTGTCGGTGCTGACCGATCCGACGACGGGCGGCGTGACCGCGAGCTTCGCGATGCTCGGCGACGTCATCCTCTCCGAGCCGCGCGCGCTCATCGGCTTCGCCGGACCGCGCGTGATCGCCGAGACGATCCGCCAGCCGCTGCCGGAAGGGTTCCAGCGCTCCGAATTCCTGCTCGAGCACGGCCAGCTCGACATGATCGTCGAGCGGCAGGACCTGAAAGACACGATCCGCCGCCTGCTCGCGTTCTTCTCGGACGACCCGCCCGCGACGTCATGACGTACGCCGAGGCCGTGGGCCGGCTGCTCGCCCTTCGCGGCGGCGAGCACGCCGGCATGCGGCCGGGCCTCGAGCGCATCGAACGTCTCCTGGCCGCGCTCGGACATCCGGAAGAGCGGTACGCGCTCGTACAGGTCGGCGGCACCAACGGCAAGGGATCCGTCGCCGCCATGCTCGCGACGGCGCTCCGGTCCGCGGGCCGTCGCGTCGGGCTCTACACCTCGCCGCATCTCGTCTCGTTCCGCGAGCGCATCCGCGTGAACGGCGAGCCGATCACGGAAGACGCGGTGGTCGACGGCGTCGAAGCGCTCGGCACGCTGATCGCGCGCTGGGACGCGTCGATGTTCGAGGCGACGACCGCGCTCGCGCTCGATCATTTCGCGCGCGAGGCCGTCGACGTCGCGGTGCTCGAAGTCGGCCTCGGCGGGCGGCTCGACTCCACGACGGTCGGCCGTCCCGCGGCGACGGTCCTCGCGTCCATCTCGATGGATCACGAGGCATGGCTCGGCCGCACGCTCGCGGCGATCGCCGAAGAAAAGGCCGCGATCATCCGGAGCGGTGTGGCGCTCTCCGCCCGCCAGGCGCCGGAGGCGGCGGCCGTCATCGAGCGCCATGCGACGCGCGCCGGCGTGCCGCTGCTCGTCGAAGGGCGCGACCTCCACGTGAGCGTCCGGCATCGCAGTCTCGCCGGGCAGCGCATCGACTGCGCGGGTCCGGGCTGGACGCTCGACGACGTGGAGCTCGGAATGCTCGGCGTCTACCAGCCGTCGAACGCGCTCCTCGCGGTCGCGACCGCGCGCGCGCTCGACGTCCCCGAGGCGGCGATTCGCGACGCCCTCGCGCGTGTGCTGTGGCCGGGACGGTTCCAGGTCTTCGGACGCGGCCCATGGATCGTGCTGGACGGCGCGCACAACCCCGGCGGCGCCGCGGCGCTCGCGCGATCGCTCCGCGAGTACTTCCCCGACACGCCGATGACGCTGGTGACGGCGATCCTCGCCGACAAGGACGCCCGCGGGATTCTCGGGGAGCTGGCGCCGCTCGCGCGCCGCGTGATCCTGACCCGTTCGTCGAACCCGCGCTCCGCCGATCCGGACGCGCTGCGCGCGGCGTTGCCGGCCACGGCGCCGGCGGCGGAGATCGCCGGCCACCCGGCGGAGGCCCTAGCGATGGCGGCCACCCCGGACCGAGCCCCCATCACGTGTGTGGCCGGATCGCTTTCGTTCATCGGCGATGCGCTCCGGACTCTCACGCGCGACGATAAACCTTGCTCGATCGAAAAGGGCGCTGCTAGCATGGAGACCCTTTATTAACGAGGACTTTCGAGACACCTGATGCTACGAATCATCGGCGCGGCGGGCGTGCTCGCCGCGCTCCTTGCGTGGGCGCCGACCGGTGTCTACGCCCAGCAGCCGCCGGTGGCCGTCCCGACGCCCGGCGGTGACATCACCGTCATCGCCGACCGCCTCGAGCACCTCGGCGCCGACAACCTCCTGATCGGGACCGGCAACGTCGAGATCACCCGCGGGGCGGCGCGCCTCACCGCCGACCGGGTCGAGATCAACCGTGCCACCGGCGATTCGGTCGCCCAGGGCCGCGTCATCTTCTACGACGGCGAGGACCGCATCTCGGCGGAGCGCATCGACTACAACTTCCGCACCGGCACGGGCGTCGTCCACGACGGCCAGGCGCGGACCGCGCCCTATTACCGGCTGAGCGGCGAACGTCTCGAGCGGATCGGCGACAGCGTCTATCGCATCCGCCGTGGCGTCTTCACGACCTGCGAGGCGGATCCGCCGGCGTGGTCGTTCCACGTCGGCGAGGCGACGGCGGACCTGAACAGCTACGTGTACGGCACGAACGCGTCGTTCTGGATCCGCAACGTCCCCGTCATTCCGTGGATCCCGTTCTTCGCGGCGGCGATCCGCCGCGAGCGGCAGACCGGCTTCCTCTTTCCGAAGTTCGGTCAGTCGTCGTCGAAGGGCTTCGGCGCGGAGATCCCGTTCTTCTGGGCGATCTCCGACAGCCAGGACGCGACGATCGCGCCGCTGGCGTACGAGCGTCGCGGGTTCGGACTGAACGCCGATTACCGGTACGTGCTGTCGGCCGAGAACGCGGGCAGCCTGAAGGGCTTCTACGTGCGCGAAGCCGCGAAGGCCGACGACGACCGCGGCTGGATCGGCGGGCGCCACGACTGGAACATCACGCCGGAGCTCACGCTGAAGGCCGACGTGCGCAGCGTCACCGACGACGACGTCTTCAAGGACTACGGCGATCCGCTCAAGCAGCGCAGCGAGCAGCGGGTCGACTCGAACATCTTCCTGTCGCGGCGCTGGACCAGCTGGAACCTCGTCGGCAACGCGTTCTGGTACCAGGACCTCACGACGCGGCGGCCCGTCGAGCTGCACCGCCTGCCGGAAATCACGCTGACCGGCGTGCGGCAGCCCGTGCCCGGCGCGGGCGGCCTGCTGTGGGAGCTGTCCGGCAGCACGACGCGGTTCGTGCGCGACGTCGGCTCCGACGGCACGCGGATCGACGCGAACCCGCGCCTCTCGCGCCCGATCTCGCCGGACGGACTGTTCACCGTGACACCGTTCGTCGGCGGCCGCGCGACGGCGTACGACCGTCGCGTGACCGGGCTGCACACGTCGCCGGACGGCATCGTGACCGAGGAGACCCGCGACGAATTCCGGATGCGGCGCATCCTCGAGGCCGGCGCCGACCTCGAGTCGATCGCGTCGCGCCTGTATCGCCCGGGGCGCTGGGGATTCGATGCGCTGCTGCACACCGTCGAGCCGCGCGTGAACTACACGTGGGCCGACGCGCAGGACGCCGACCGGCTTCCCAACTTCACCGACCTCGACCGTGTCGACGACCAGAGCCGGGTCGAGTACTCGCTGACGAACCGCATTCGCGGACGGTCGAAGGCGCCGGCCGGCACGGAGCCGGTGAAGCTCGAGGTGCTGCGATTGATGCTCGGGCACTCGATCGACGTGAAGTCCGACGAGCGCCGCAGCGGCGACGCCGTCGGCGACCTGATCGTGCAGCCGTCGCAGACGGTGCGGTTCCGCGGCACCGTGCGGCACGACACGCACGGCGAGGGCGTCCGCGTGGCCACGACCGACGTCTCCGCCCAGATCGCGCGCGTCGGGACGTCCGTCGGCTGGCGGTACAGCGAGACGCAGGACGTGTCGTTCCTGCAGGGCGCCGCGACGGCGGACATCACGCCGAACCTCGTCGGGCGCGTCAGCACGAACTGGGACATCCGCGACAACCGGTTCATCGAGAACCGGTACGCGATGGACTTCCGGTTCCAGTGCTATGCGCTGACCGTCGAATACGTCAGCCGGAGCCGCGAGGGCGGACGCGGCGGCGAGAACGAGATCCGGTTCGCGGTCAACCTCCTCGGCGTCGGCGGTCCGATCGGCAGCTCGCTCGGCCTCGGCAGCCTGACGTCGGGCGGCGGAACGTCGTCGCGATGATCCCCTTCGTCGACCTCGTCCGCCAGCACGCCTCGATCAAGACGGAGCTCATGCGCGCCGTCGAGCAGATCGTCGACAACGGCCGGTTCATCCTCGGCGACGAAGGCGCCGCGCTCGAGCGCGAGCTCGCGGCGGTCTGCGGCGTGGCGCACGGGATCGGCGTCGGATCGGGCACCGACGCGCTGCGGCTGGCGCTGACCGCGGTCGGCGTGAGCCCCGGCGACGAAGTCATCACGCCGGCGTTCTCGTTCGTCGCCTCGAGCACGACGATCGTGATGGCGGGGGCGACGCCGGTCTTCGTCGACATCGAGCCCGACACCTTCGCGCTCGACCCGGCGCTCGTCGAGCGTGCGATCACGCCGCGCACCCGCGCGATCGTTCCCGTGCACCTCTACGGCCATCCGGCCCCGATGGACCGGATCATGGCGCTCGCGCGCGCGCACCGCCTGGCCGTCGTCGAGGACGCGGCGCAGGCCGTCGGCGGGAGCTGGCAGGGCCGGCCGGTCGGCGCGTGGGGCGACGCCGCGTGCCTGTCGTTCTATCCGACGAAGAACCTCGGCGCGTGCGGCGACGGCGGCATGGTGGTGACCGGCCAGGAGGAGGTCGCGACGCGCCTGCGCCGGCTGCGACATCACGGCGACAGCGGCCGCTATCGCCACGTGGAGCTCGGCACGTGCAGCCGGCTCGACGAGATCCAGGCCGCGATGCTCCGTGTGAAGCTCCGCCGGCTCGAGGCGTGGACGGAGACGCGGCGGCGCATCGCCGCGCGCTATCGGACGGTGATGGCCGGGCTGCCGCTCACGCTGCCCGTCGAGCGCCCGGGCGCGCGGCATGTCTGGCATCTGTTCACCGTGCGGCATCACCAGCGCGACGCGCTCGCGAAGGCGCTCGCCGATCTCGGCGTCGGCACGTCCGTGCATTACCCGATCGCGGTGCCGGATCAGCCGCTGTTTTCGGCGACGGGTCGTCAGTGGCCGGAGGCCTCGCGCGCCGCGCGCGAGGTGCTGTCGCTGCCATGCTTCCCCGAGATGAGCGAGGGAGAAATCGAAGAGGTCGGCGCCGCGGTGCGCGCGGCGTGCGAAAGGATTGATGGATGACGTCCGCTGCCGATTCACTGCGCCAGCGCCTGGCCGCCGCGCCGACCGTCGGGGTCGTCGGGCTCGGCTATGTCGGTCTCCCGCTCGCGGTCGCCTTCGCCGAGTCCGGCGCGTCGGTCGTCGGCGTCGATCTCGACGCCGCCCGGGTCGCTCGCATCACGGCCGGCGAGAGCTTCATCGAGGACGTGCCGAGCGACGCGCTCGGACCGCTCGTGCGGAGCGGCCGCCTCCGCGCGACGGACGACTGGAAAGTGCTGCGGGACGCCGACGCGATCGTGATCTGCGTCCCGACGCCGCTCGGGAAGTCGCGCGAGCCCGACATCTCCTTCATCGTCGGCGCCGCCGACTCCGTCGCGAGGATCATCCGTCGCGGGCAGCTCGTGGTGCTCGAGTCGACGACGTATCCGGGCACGACGCAGGAAGTCCTGCTGCCGCGGTTCGAAGCGCAGGGCCTCGAAGCGGGGAAGGACTTCTTCCTCGCGTTCTCGCCCGAGCGCATCGATCCGGGCAACACGCAGTTCACGCTGCGCGAGATTCCGAAGGTGGTCGGTGGCTTCACGCCGGCGTGTGGCGAGCTGGCGGCGCTGCTCTACGGCCGCGTCAGCCGGCAGGTCGTGCCCGTCGGCAGCCCGGAGACCGCGGAGCTCGTGAAGCTCTACGAGAACACCTTCCGGTCGGTGAACATCGCGCTCGTCAACGAGTTCGCGATCATGTCGCGCAAGCTCGGCATCGACGTGTGGGAAGTCATCCGCGCCGCCGCGACGAAGCCGTTCGGCTTCATGCCGTTCTATCCCGGCCCGGGACTGGGCGGCCACTGCCTGCCGTCCGATCCGTACTACCTGTCATGGAAGGTGCGGCTCGAAGGCTACGAGCCGCGCTTCATCACGTTCGCCGACGAGATCAACCGCCAGATGCCGCACTACGTGATCGAGATGATCGCGGACGCCCTGAACGAGCGCGAGCGCTCGGTGAAGGGCGCGCGCATCCTCGTGCTCGGCGTCGCCTACAAGGCGAACGTGGCGGACACGCGCGACTCGCCCGCGCTCGAGATCATCGACACGCTGCTCGTCCGCGGCGCCCACGTCGCGTACCACGACCCGCACGTGGCGCGCATCAGCGTGAACGGCCAGCGTTTCGAGTCGATCGACTGGCGTGACGCCGCGCTCGGCACGCGAGACGTCGTCCTCATCACCACGGCGCACGCGGGTTACGACTGGGCCTCGATCGTCCGTGACGCGCGGCTGGTCGTCGACACGCGGAATGCGACCGGGGGCCTTGGCCGAGCCGGCAACGTCGTCCGGCTCTGAGGCGCCCGCGGTCGAGGTGCGGACGCCGTCGGCGGCGTCCGTCGTCGCCGCGGTCGTCGTCTCGCTCCGCCCGCGGCAGTGGTCGAAGAACCTCTTCGTCTTCGCCGGCCTCGTCTTCGCGGAGAAGCTCTTCACGCCGGCGGCGGCGGTCGCGCTCGGTGCGTTCGCGATCTTCTGCGGACTCTCGGGCGCGATCTATCTCCTGAACGACGTCGCCGACCGGGAGCGCGACCAGCGCCACCCGACCAAGCGGCACCGTCCGGTGGCGGCCGGCCGGCTGGGCGTCCCGGCGGCGGTCGGCCTCGCCGTCGCGCTCATCGTCGTCGGCCTCGCCGCGAGCGCGGCGATCGACTGGCGCTTCGCATTCACGGCGGCGGTGTACGTCGCGCTGCTCAGCGCCTATTCGGGGTGGCTCAAGCACGTCGTCATCGTCGACGTGCTCGTCGTGGCCATCGGGTTCGTCCTGCGCGCGGTGGCCGGCGCGCTCGCGATCGACGTGGAGATTTCCGGCTGGCTGCTCATCTGCACGATCCTGATCGCGCTCTTCCTGGCGCTCGGCAAGCGGCGGCACGAATTCATCATGCTGGCCGGCGCGGCCGAGCGGCACCGGCCGATCCTGCACGAGTACAGCGAGGCGCTGCTCGACCAGATGATCGCCGTGGTCACGGCGTCGACGCTGACCGCGTACGCGCTCTACACGATGTCGCCGGAGACGGTCGCGAAGTTCCAGACGCACTGGCTGCCGGCGACGCTGCCGTTCGTGCTCTACGGGATCTTCCGGTACCTCTATCTGCTCTATCGCAAGCAGCTCGGCGGCAGTCCGGCCGAGCTGCTGCTGACCGATCGCCCGCTCTTCATCAACGCGGTGCTCTGGATCGCCGCGGTCCTTGTCATCATCTACGCGCTGTAACGCGCGTCAGGCGTCCGGCGTCAGCGAGCTCCCGAGCATCAACCGGTGGCCATCGACCGTGCGCACGTCGAACTCACGCATGCCCCATGGCTCGTCGCGGGGCGGCTTCACGATCTCCACGCACTCGACCATCCTCTCGCCAAGAGAGCCCGACGCCCGGAGCGAAAGATCAGGAGAGAAGACAACCGAGAGCACAGTGACATCCGATGTTGCTGAGATCTCCCCGGTTCGGGAGGTCTCCACTGCTGTCGCCGGAACTCTAATGAGTACGCAACCGCTCGCCGTAATGAGCAAGGAAACCACGCTGACGACCAGCCGGACAAGGCTCATGGCGGCGTGATTATCCGCATCGGCGACCCCGTTGGACTGTACCTGACTCGCGGCGACACCTATCGTCGCGACCCATCGATTGTCGACTCCAGCCAGTGCGCATAACGTGCCGGTAAGCTGCGGCCGCCGTAGGCGGCCGTCGGCTTCATCGGCAGGTTATCGAGAGCCGTTGATGTCAAGCGGCTCGCAGTGGTGCGAGATCAGCCCGTGTCACGGTAGGTGCGCCGAGCCGACGTAACACACGGTTGAGCGCAGCTGCCGAGAGCTTCGCTTCCCGATCGTGTGGCCAGAAGAATAGGTGATCGCGCACGCCATGGGCAAGCGCATCGCATCCGATACAGGGGGCGATCGGCTGCTAAGATGAGGTGATCATGAGCCGGACGAGCCAGGTCGCCGTGCTGCGCACGCGCCCCGGGACGGTCGTCGAGGACTACGGACGCCTGATGCGCCTCGTGAAATACGACCAGGTGCTGTCGCGCGATCAGGACCTGATCCTCAAGCTGAATCTCTCCTGGACGAAGTATTTCCCGGCGTGCTCGAGCCAACCGTGGCAGGTGGACGGCATCGTCTCGACGCTGCTCGCGGACGGCTACGATCGCGCGCGCATCTTTCCCGTCGAGAACAAGACGGTCGTCACGAATCCCGTCGAGGGCTGCCGGAACAACAAGTGGCAGCCGATTCTGCAGCGCACCGGGCTGCCGTTCATTCCGCTGCCCGACGTCGAGTGGATCGTCTACCGCTTCAAGTCGCCGCTGCTGAAGCTGAACCACATCTTTCCCGAGGGCATCGAGATTCCGAAGATGTACGTCGGGAGAAACGTGCTGCACATGCCGACGGTGAAGTGCGTCCATCCCGATACGGAAATCCTCCTCGCCGACGGACGTCTCGTGCGTGCGGAAGCGCTTGTCAAGGAGTGGCAGGTCCGGGAACAGCTCCAGCACGACGCCGACGGCGACGAGTTCAGCGACGGGGAAGTCCGAATCGTCTCACTCACAGCGGACGGTCTCGGCGGCGCGCATGCGACACGGTTCTGGCGGACGCCGGTGACCGATCCTCACGTCTGGCACGTCCGGACGCGCACAGGTCGGCAGGTCATCGTCTCCGCGCGTCACCCGTTCCTGACGCCGGAAGGCTGGAAGCGCGCCGGTGAAGTGCGGCTTGGGGATCGCGTTGCGGTCGCGCGCCGTGTCCGAATCGACGGCCAATCGCAGCGTTTGCCACGAGTGCGGTCCGATCAGGCCGGTGCCGACCTTCGCGCGCTCCCGTTCGACGTATTCAGCTCATTCAGCGTTGAAACGCAACAGTCGATCGTCCACCGTTACATCGCCGGCGAGGCACTCTCGGCGATCGCTCGCTCGCTGGGTCGGAGTCGCGCCGCGGTCTATCGACTCGTCCGCCGACTCGGTGTGCCGATGCGCGGTCAGCGTGTTTTTCTCAGGCCGCCGAAACAGACGAGTCCCGACTTCTGGCGCTGGATGGGGTATTTCGTTGCTGAGGGGTCTCTTACGAAATCGAACGGCTCGTGTGCGATCGATTTCGCGAATACCGACGAAGAACTTCGTTCCGATTACGTGCAGATTTCGACAGATTTATTCGGGGTTGCGCCGCGGCCGCAGGGAATCAGTCTCAGGTTCTACTCCATAGACTTTGCGTTCTTTCTCGAAGCGCTTGGTTTGCGGCTGCCGTGTTCGGCGCTCACGAAGGAAGTGCCGGACCTGCTGTTCCAGTGCCCTGATCACGAGATTGCGGGGTTTCTCGGTGCGTATTTCGACGGCGATGGAACGGTCACAGCAGATGGCGTGCACGCGACGACGAAGAGCTTCCGCTTGGCACATCAAGTTCAGATGCTCTTGGCGCGACTGGGTGTTCTCGCGTTCATTCGCCCGGTATGGAGTCGCGTCCCGACGCGGCCGGGTAGGCCGAAGAGCATGTACGCGAAAGTCTCGGTCTGCGGCGAAGATGTCGTTCACTTCGCCGAGAAAGTCGGATTCCGCTGTCATCGCAAACAGCGCAAGCTCGATGCGCTGGTGGAAAGACGTCGCGCCGGGCGGCATCCCAGCCATTGGGACACGATTCCTCTGCCGCCGCGACTCTTCAGGATGGTGCGTGAAGGCCTCGGTATCAGTCATCAGGGTTCTGGTGTGCCACGTGGCGTCGACAACATCGAAAACCGTGGCACGGAGCCGACGCGACGCATCGCGCGACATTTCATCGAGCTCTTTACCGCGCACGATCGCCAGGGTCGCTACCGTGACGAGATCGCGTACCTGCGGTTTCTCGCGAGCGACGACATCGCATGGGACCGCGTCGACGAGATCCGTACCGAAGCTCCTGACGTCCCCTTCTTCTACGACCTCTCGGTCGAAGGGACGGAGTGCTTCGTCGGCAATGGCGTCCTACTTCACAATACCCACGGGCATTCCATCACGACCGGCGCGATCAAAAACTCGTTCGGCGGGCTTCTCAAAGAAGTTCGCCACTACGCTCACGAGTTCATCCATGAGGTCATGGTCGACCTCATGTACATGCAGCGAGAATTGCACCCGGCCGTGCTTGCCGTCATGGACGGGACGGTCATGGGCGACGGCGCCGGCCCGCGCACGATGATCCCGCGGATCGGCAATCTCATCCTCGCGTCCGCGGACCAGGTCGCGATCGACGCGATCGCGGCGAAGATCATGGGTTACGACCCGCTCGGCATTCCGTATCTCCGCATGTGTCACGAGCGCGGGCTCGGAGTCGCGGACCCTCGCGAGATCGAGATCGTCGGCGACGCCGACGCCGCCGCGCTGAACTTCAAGTTCCAGACGAGCCGCAGCCTCGTCATCTGGGGCGATCAGCTCATCCGCAAAGGCCCGCTGCGTCCGCTCAAGCGCCTGCTGCTGCACTCGCCGCTCATGGTGTGGGCGCCGTTCGCCTCGAACGTCTACCACGACTGGCTGTGGTACCCCACCGTCGGGCGCTCGCGCATCCGCGCGTTCAGCGACACCCCGTGGGGGCGCCTGTTCGAGCGGTACTGACGCCGTCGTAGCGCGCGCGAGTCGTCCGGCCCGCAACGACGCGGAGTTACAATACACGTCTGTGGCACATCCCGCAGAGCGCCCCTCCGTCCGCGTGCGCTTCGCGCCGAGCCCCACCGGTCATCTGCACGTCGGCGGCGCGCGCACCGCGCTCTTCAACTGGCTCCACGCGCGCCACCATGGCGGCACGTTCATCCTGCGCATCGAGGACACGGACCGCTCGCGCTCCACCGAGGAGAACATCGACTTCATCATCGAGGCGCTCACGTGGCTCGGGCTCGACTGGGACGAAGGGCCGCCGGCGCCGGCCTATCGCCAGACCGAGCGCACGGATCTCTATCGCGACCACGCGGCGCGGCTGCTCGCCGCCGGGCGCGCGTACTACTGCGCGTGCCCGCCGGACATGCTCGACGCCGAGCGGAAGCAGGCGGAAGCGAAGAAGGAGACGTACCGCTATCCCGGGCGGTGCCGCGACCGCGGGCTCACGAGCGGCGCGATCCGGCTGCGGATCGCCGACGAGGGCGAGACGGTCGTGGACGATCTCATCAACGGCCGCGTCGTCTTCGACCACCACCAGCTCGACGACTGGATCCTCGTCCGGACGGACGGCACGCCGACGTACAACTTCTGCGTCGTGGTCGACGACGTGACGATGCGGATCACGCACGTCATCCGCGGCAACGACCACCTGTCGAACACGCCGAAGCAGATCCTCTGCTACGCGGCGCTCGACTACGCCACGCCGGTGTTCGCGCACGTGTCGATGATCCTCGGCGCGGACCGCAGCCGGCTCTCGAAACGGCACGGCGCCGCGTCGGTGCAGGCGTTCCGCGACCAGGGCGTGCTGCCCGAGGCGATGGTGAACTACCTCGCGCGCCTCGGCTGGTCGCACGGCGATCAGGAGATCTTCACGCGCGACGAGCTCGTGCAGCTGTTCGACATCGAGGACGTCGCGTCGTCGGCCGCGATCTTCGACCAGACGAAGCTCTCCTGGCTGTCGCAGCAGTATCTGAAGGCGATGCCCGGCGACCGGCTCGCCGAGCGGGTGCGGCCGTTCATCGCGCGCGCCGGCGTCGACGGCGCGGTATCCGACGCCACGCTTGCGCGCATCGCGGACACGCTGAAGGAGCGCGCGAGCACGCTCGTCGAGCTCGCCGAGATCGGCCGCTTCTATTTCGAGCGCCCGCGCGAGTACGACGCGAAAGCGTCCGCGAAGTTCTTCACGCGTGACGGCCGCGAGCGGCTCGGCGTCCTCATCGAGCGGCTGTCGGCGGTGCCTGACTTCGACGTGGCGACGGTCGAGCGCGTCTATCGCGAGCTGACGGACGCGCTCGGGCTGAAGCTCGTCGAGCTCGCGCAGCTCACGCGGCTCGCGGTCACGGGACGGACGGCATCGCCGCCGCTCTTCGAAGTGCTCTCGATCCTCGGCCGCGAGGAAACGCTGGCGCGTCTGGGCGCGGCGCGCGCGACCGCCGAGGCCGCGGCGTGAGGCTGCTGCTCGCGCGGCACGGCCAGTCGGTCTGGAACGAGGTGAAGAAGTTCCAGGGCTCGACGGACGTCGAGCTGTCGGCGCTCGGGCGCGCGCAGGCCGCCGCGCTCGGGCGCGCGTTGCGCGGCTATCGTCTCGCCGCGGCGTACGTGAGTCCGATGCACCGCGCGTTAGCGACCGCGGAGATCGCGCTGGGGCAATCGAGGAGCGGCACGGGTGTCCCGGGCCGCTCCGAGCGCGGGGGGGTATGGGGGGCCATGTCGGGGCCCCCCATCGTGGTCACCGAGCTCCGCGAGCTGTGTCTCGGCGAGTGGGAAGGCTGCACCGTCGACGAGATCCGCAGCCGCGAGGGCGATCCGTACGCGCGATGGGTGAGCGCGCCGCTCGACTGTCCGCCGCCCGGCGCCGAGCCGCTGCCCGACGTGTGCGCGCGGGTGCTGCGCGCGATCGATCGCATCGTCGCCGCACACCGCGACGGTGACGACGTCCTGCTCGTCGCGCACGGCGGCGTGATCAGCGTCTACGCGTGCTGGCTGCTGGGCGTCGACTTCAACCGCCTCTGGCGGCTGCGGGTCGACAACGCCTCGCTCACCGTCGTGAAGCCGCCGCGGCTCGTGTCGCTGAACGACACGTCGCATCTCACCGGAGATCTGGCGCCGGGCCCGCTCCTGCGCGGGAAGTACGTCACGGAGTCGAAGGCCAGAACGAACGGCGCGGAGGCGAGCTGGCCCGCGGCGCCGCCCGGCCGGGTCGCGCCGTGATCATTCTGATGTCGCTGTTCGGCGGCATGGCGCTGCTGCTCTACGGCATCCAGCTCATCGGCGACGGCCTGCAGCGCGCCGCGGGGGCGCGGCTCCGCGGCATCCTCACGGGCCTGGCGCGCAACCGGTTCCTCGCCGTCGTCTCCGGCGCCGTCGTCACCGGCATCATCCAGTCGTCGTCCGCGACGACCGTCATGCTGATCGGGTTCGTCGCGGCCGGCCTGATGGCGTTCCGGCAGACGCTCGGGGTCATCCTCGGCGCCGACATCGGCACGACGCTCACGGTGCAGCTCATCGCGTTCCGTATCACGGACTACGCGCTCCTGCTCGTCGGTCTCGGCTTCACGACGATGTTTCTCGCGGGCCGCCGGGCGATCAAGGACGTGGGACAGGCCGTTCTCGGGTTCGGCCTCATCTTCCTCGGCCTGAAGCTGATCCTCGACGGCAGCGCGCCGCTCAAGACGAACCCGCTCGCGGTGCAGCTCATCGCGTCCGTCGCCGGGAGCGACATCCTCGCCGTCCTGACCGCGGCCGTGGTCAGCGCGCTGGTGCACTCGTCGGCGGCGACGATCGGCCTGGCGATCGCGCTCGCGACGCAGGGGCTGCTCGACCTGCACGGCGCCGTGAGCATCGTGCTGGGCGCCAACATCGGGACGTGCGCGACCGCGCTCATGGCCGCCGTCGGCGCGTCCGCGGAAGCCAAGCGCGTCGCCGTCGCGCACATCGCGTTCAAGGTGCTCGGCGCGGCCATCGTCTTCCCGTTCATCACGCCGCTCACGGCGCTCGTGGCGACGACGGCCGCGGACTCGGCGCGCCAGATCGCGAATGCGCACACGTTCTTCAACGTCGGCATCAGCCTGCTCTTCCTGCCGTTCACGCACTGGGCCGCGCGGACGATCGAGGCGCTCGTCCCGGACGAGCCGACCGGGGAGAACCCGTTCAAGACGCGGTATCTCGACGAGCGCGCGCTCGACCAGCCGGCGCTCGCGATCGGCCAGGCGACGCGCGAAGCGCTGCGCATGGCCGACGTGGTCCAGGGCATGTTCCGCGACGTGGCGGAGGTCTTCCGGGGCAACAACCAGGAGCTGCTCGAAGACGTCGAGCGGCGCGACGACCAGGTTGACTTCCTCGAGCGCGAGATCAAGCTGTTCATCACCCGGCTGGACCGGACGGCGATGGGCGGGGAGCTGGCGCGGAAGGAGATCGGCCTCATCTCCGTCATCGGCAACCTCGAGAACATCGGCGACATCATCGACAAGAACCTGATGGAGCTCGCGCGCAAGAAGCTCTACCACGGGCGGCGCTTCTCCGACGCGGGCTGGACCGAGATCATCGAGTTCCACGGCATGGTGTCGAAGAACCTCGAGCGCGCCATCGCGGCGTTCGCCGCGAACGACCGCGCGCTCGCGCAGGAAGTCCTCGACCAGCGGCCCGTCATGCGCCAGCGCGAACGTGAGCTCCGCGAGTCGCACCTGATCCGGCTGCGCCAGGGGCTGGCCGAGTCGCTCGAAACCTCCGAGATCCATCTCGACGTGCTGACGAACGTGAAGCGCATCAGCTCCCATGTCTCCGCGCTCGTGTTCCCGATCCTCGAGGAGGTGTGACCCGTGAACCGAGTTCAACGCGATCATCGGCTCGCGGTCTCGACCTCCTCGTTCCCGTCTCTCCTCGAGGAGGTGTGACCCGTGAAGAAGATCGAGGCGATCATCAAGCCCTTCAAGCTCGACGACGTGAAGGAAGCGCTCACCGAGATCGGCGTCATCGGCATGACCGTGACCGAGGTCCGCGGCTTCGGCCGGCAGAAGGGCCACACCGAGCTCTACCGCGGCTCCGAGTACACCGTCGACTTCCTGCCGAAGGTGAAGATCGAGGTCGTCGTGCCCGTCGCCCTCGTCGACAAGGTGGTCTCGACGATCGTCGGCGCGGCCAAGACCGGATCGATCGGTGACGGCAAGGTGTTCGTGCTGCCCGTCGACGAGTCGATCCGCATCCGCACCGGGGAAAAGGGAGAGGCGGCCGTCTGAAGGCCGGCCTCGACGACGCCGCCGCACTCCGGCGCACGCTCCGGAGTCTCGGGTTCGCCGATCCCGTGGGCGCCGCCGCGAACGTGGCGGCGCTCACGCCCACGCCGCACGAGGCCGAGCTGCTCGCGCCCGCCTGGCCGCGCCTGCTCAACGAGCTCGCGCAGGCCCCGGATCCCGACATGGCGCTCAACAACCTCGAGCGCTATGCGGACGTCGTCACCCGCGCCGAGCTCTACCGGACGCTCACCGTCCATCCCGGCGCGGCGCATCTCGTCGCGCGCCTCGGCGGCTCGAGCCAGTTCCTCGCCGACACGCTTCGCCGTCATCCACTGCTCCTCGCGTGGCTGCTCGAGCCGCGGACGATGCGGCAGTGGCTGCCCGAGGACGTCGTGACCGACCTCGCGCAATCGCTCGGCGCGCTGACCCGGCGCGAAGCGCGGATGAACGCGCTCCGCCGCTTCAAGTACCGGCATCTCGTGCGCATCGGCGCGCGCGACCTGCTCGGCGACGCGGACCTCACGGTGACGACGGAGGAGCTCGCGCATCTCGCCGACGCACTGCTCGGTGCGGCGTGGCGGATCGGCGATGCCGCGCTGGCCGCGCAGTACGGGACGCCGCGCGACGCCGACGGCCGCGAGACCGGCATGGCCGTCGTCGGCATGGGCAAGCTCGGCGGCGAGGAGCTCAACTACTCGTCCGACATCGACCTCATGTTCGTGTACGGCGCCGATGGCCAGACGTCGGGCGGCCCCGGGGGGCGGCTCGAAAACGGCGACTACTTCACGCGCCTCTCCCGCGAGATCGTCGAGCTGCTCGATGCGTCGACCGACGAGGGGTACGCGTTTCGCGTCGATCTCCGGCTGCGGCCCGAAGGCCGCATGGGGCCGGTGATCCTGTCGCTCGACGGCTACCGGACGTACTACGCCGAGCGCGCGGAGCTCTGGGAGCGGCAGGCGCTGCTGAAGGCGCGCATCAGCGCCGGGGACGAGCGCGTCGGCGCGCGCTTCATGGCGCTCGCGCGCGAGGTCGTCTGGCGTCCCGGCATCGACGAGCGGATCGTCGGCGCCATCCGCGGCATGAAGCGCGAGATCGACCGCCAGGTCGCGGGCAAGCGCGACACGCGCGAGAACGTCAAGCTCGGGCGCGGCGGCATTCGCGAGATCGAGTTCCTCGTGCAGGCAATGCAGCTCCTGTTCGGCGGCGACGACGCCTGGCTCCGCGAGCGCACGACGCTGAAGGCGATCTTCCGGCTCACCGAGCGCGGGTACCTCGCGCCGGATCTCGGCCGGACGCTGTCGCACGCGTACGTGCACCTGCGCACCGTCGAGCATCGCCTGCAGATCGTCCACGAGTTCCAGACCCACTCGCTCCCGACGGACACGACGGAGGTCGGACGGCTGGCCCGGCGGCTCGGCGTCGCCGGCTCGCCGGCGCAGGCGGCGCGCCGGTTCATGACGCAGCATCGCCGCGTGACGACCGACGTGCACCGCGCGTTCCGCGACTTCTTCGCCGAGCGGACGCGCGCCGCCGCGGCGCGCGTGAGGCTGCCGAGCCTCATGGCGCTCCAGGCGACGGGCTTCACGGATCCCGAGCGCGCGCGCGCGAATCTGCGGCTGGTGGTCGACGGGCGGCCGCTCGTCCCGTACGCGGCCGCCATGCACGACGCGCTCGATCGCCTCGTGCCGAAGCTGCTCGACGCGCTCTGGAAGAGCGCGGATCCGGACGAGGCGCTGAACCAGTTCGAGCGGTTTCTCGCCGCCGTCGGTCCGCGCGCCGGGCTCATCGAGATGCTGGCGGGCGACGGTGACATCCTGCTCGGGCTCGTCCGGCTCTGCGCCGGCGGCGATCTCCTGACGCAGCTCCTCATCACGCAGCCGGAGCTGCTGTCACGGCTCGCGGATCCGGCGGCGATGGCGCGCCCGAAATCCGAGGCCGACTTCCGTGCCGCGTACGCGGCCGTGTTCGCCCCGGGGCTCACGGCCGCCGAGCGCCGCGACGCGCTCCGGTCCCAGAAGCAGGCCGAAGAGCTCGCGATCGTCTGGCGGTACGTGCTCGGCGCCACCGACATCGACGGCTTCGCGCGCGAGATGACGGCGCTCGCCGAAGCCGCGCTCGTCGCCGGCTGGCTGCTCGTGCTCGGCCCGCTCGTGGAACGCCACGGCGTCCCGCGCGATGCGAGCGGCGCGTTCGTGTCGGCGGTGACGGTGGCGATGGGGAAGCTCGGGGGCCGCGAGATCACGACCGGCTCGGACCTCGACATCTTCGTCGTCTTCGCGGAGGACGGCGAGACGGACGGCGCCGAGCCCACCGAGAATCACACGTTCTACGCGGAAGCGGTCGAGCGCCTGGCGAGCGCGCTCGGCGACATCACCGCCGCGGGCGTCGCGTTCCCCGTCGACCTCCGGCTCCGGCCGGGCAGCAAGGGCAGCGGCTTCGCGTCGAGCCTCGGCGCGCTGGGACGCTATTACGAAGAGCACGGCGACCTCTGGGAGCGCCAGACGCTCACGCGCGCGCGCGTCGTGGCCGGGGATCCGCGGCTCGCGCGCGCGGTGAAGCGCGCGCTGCGCACGCTCGTGTACGCGGCGCCGCTGCCACGTCCGGCGCTCAAGGAGATCGTCGCCGTCCGGAAGCGCATGGAAATGGAGCTCGGCAAGGAGACGCCGGGCCGCTACCACGTGAAGTTCGGCAAGGGGGGACTCGTCGACGTGGAGTTTCTCGCGCAATCGCTGCAGCTGATCCACGGCGCGGAGGAGCCGCGCGTGCGCCGCGCCAACACGACGGCCGCGCTGCAGGCGCTCGGGCGCGCCGGCGCGCTCGAGCACGCCGCCGACGTGGCCGACCACTACCGCTTCCTGCGGCGCGTGTCGGCCGCGCTCCGGCTGCTCGGCGCGCGCCCGGCCGACGCCTTCGACCTCGCCGGCCCGATGCCGGCGCGCCTCGCGACGGCGCTCGGCTATCCGTCGCGCGCCGCGTTCCTCGACGAGTACCGGCGACGGACGGCGGCGGTGCGCGCGACGTACCGCGAGGCGCTCGCGTGATGGCCGAGCCCCGGCGCCGCTCGTTCTACATCGTCGACGGGTACTCGCACCTCTTCCGCGCGTATCACGCGATCGGCTACCTGTCGACGTCGAAGGGCATCCCGAGCCACGCCGTCCTGATCCTGTCGACGATGCTGTGGAAGCTCATCCGGGAGGAGCAGCCCGACTATCTCGGGATCGCGTGGGACGCGCCCGGACCGACGTTCCGCGACGCGCTCTTCACCGAGTACAAGGCGACGCGGGCGCGCATGCCGGACGACCTCGCGCGCCAGCTGCCGTACGTCCACCGGCTCTTCGAGGCGATGCGCACGCCGGTCGTCCAGGTGCCGGGCTACGAGGCGGACGACGTGCTGGCGACGCTCGTGGACCGGGCGCTCGCCGCCGACCTCGACGCCGTGATCGTCACCGGTGACAAGGACATGCTGCAGCTCGTGAGCCCGCGGGTGCGCGTGCTGTCCGTCCTCGGACGCACCGGCGAGCGCGTGATGTACGACGAGGCCAAGGTCCGCGAGCGCTGGGGCGTCGAGCCCGCGCAGATCGCCGACGTGCTCGCGCTGATGGGCGACAGCATCGACAACATCCCCGGGGTCCGCGGGGTCGGCGAGAAGACGGCGACCAGGCTGATCGGTCAGTTCGGCAGCGTCGACCGGCTGTACGAGAACCTCCCGCTCGTCGCCGGCAAGATGCGCGAGACGCTCGCGGCGGGCCGGAAGGACGCGCGGCTCTCGCGCGAGCTCATCGTGCTGAACCGCGAGGTGCCGCTCGAGGTCGATCTCGAAACGTTCCGCCGCGTCGAGCCCGACTGGCCGAAGCTCCGCAGCCTGTGGATGGAAATGGAGTTCGCGCGGCTCCTGAAGGAGCTGCCGACGACGACGGTGCCGACCAGCGTCGAGCCCGTCGAGACGCTGGCGACCGAGGATGCGGTGCGCGCGTGGCTCGCGCGCGTCCCGGCTGGCGAGGCGCTCACGCTCGACTGGGCCGGTGACGGCCGCCCGCCCGATCCGCGCCTCAGCGGCGTCGCGCTGTTTCACGCCGCTGCCGGCGCCGTCGTCGTGCCGGCGGAGCTGATCGCGATCGTCGGCGCGGCGGGTCGCGAGATCGTCATCCACGACGCGAAGCCCGTGGTCGAGGCGTGGCTCGCGCGCGGCGTGGCGCCGCCGGGCGTGCAGGACAGCGCCGTCGCCGCGTACCTGCTCAATCCCGCGCGGCAGACGTATCGGTTGGACGAGATCTGCATGGAAGCGTTCGGGGACTGTCCGCCTCCGCTTCCTGCCGGTTTCGCCGCGGGGGCGGGGGCATCGGGGGCCGGTCGGGGGGCATCCTCCGCTGCTCAATCGACAACTGCTATTCGCGCGGAGGACGCCCCCCGACCGGCCCCCGATGCCTCCGCTCCCGCTGACGACTCCAACGGGAGTGCGGCGGACAGTTCGCTCGCTGGCATCCTGGCCGCGCGGGCTCGGTGGCTGGCCCGGTACTGGACGCATGCACGCGAGGAGCTACGCAGCCACGAGCTCCTCAGGATTTACGACGAGATCGAACGGCCCCTCGTTCCCGTTCTCGCCCTCATGGAACGGCATGGGATTCGCGTCGAGGTCGGGCGCCTCGAGGAGTTTGCGAAGGAGCTCGAACGGAACCTCGACAACCTGACGCGCGAGATCTATGCGCTGGCCGGCGAGCCGTTCACCATTGCCTCGCCCAAACAGCTCGCGCAGATCCTCTTCGAGAAGCTCAAGCTGCCCGCGATTCGCAAGACCAAGACCGGGTATTCGACCGACGCCGACGTCCTCAACGAGCTCGCGGTCGGACATCCGCTGCCGGCGAAGATCCTCGAGCATCGCAGTCTCGCGAAGCTCAAGGGCACGTACGCGGACGCGCTGCCGGCCCTGATCAACCCGACGACCGGCCGGATCCACACGACGTTCAATCAGCTCGTGGCCGCGACCGGGCGGCTGTCGTCACAGGATCCGAATCTGATGAACATCCCGATCCGCACCGAGCTCGGCCGGCGGATCCGCGCGGCGTTCATTCCCGAGGACGGCTGGCGCTTCGTCGCCGCCGACTACTCGCAGATCGAGCTGCGGATCCTCGCGGAGCTCTCCGGCGAGCCCGGCATCATCGCCTCGTTCGAGCGGGGCGAAGACATCCACACGCGCACGGCGTCGGAAGTCTTCAAGGTGGCTCCGGACCAGGTGAGCTACCTCCAGCGCACGATCGCCAAGAGCGCGAACTACGCCATCCTCTACGGCGTGTCGGCGTTCGGGCTGTCGCAGGCGACGAAGATCGACCGGAAGGAAGCGGACCGGTACATCCAGGAATACTTCCGGACCCATCCGCTGGTGCGCGCGTTCATCGACCGGACGCTGGCCGAGGGGCGCGAGCGCGGCTACGTGACGACGCTCCTCGGGCGGCGGCGCTACCTTCCCGATCTTCGGAGCGGCAATCCGGTCGCCCGGGGCGCCGCGGAGCGCATGGCGATGAACGCGCCGGTCCAGGGCACGGCGAGCGACATGATCAAGATCGCGATGGTCCGCATGCAGGCGGCGATGGTGGAGCGCGGCCTGCGTGCGCGCATGCTGCTCCAGGTCCACGACGAGCTCCTGTTCGAGGCGCCGCCCGACGAGGTCACGGCCGTCGAAGCGCTCGCCCGCGAGGTGATGGCCAACGCCGTCCCGCTGCGCGTGCCGGTCGTCGTCGACGTGAAGTCCGGCACCGACTGGTCGGAGGTTTAAATTCGGAAGTTCCTGCTCGTGGGACTGACCGGCGGCATCGCGACCGGCAAGAGCACGGTGTCGGACATGCTGCGCCGCCGCGGCTGCGTCATCATCGACGCGGACGTGCTGGCGCGCGAAGTGGTCGCGCCGGGCGAACCGGCGCTGGCGGAGATCGCCAGCGAGTTCGGACCGGAGGTGCTGGCGCCCGACGGCACGCTCGATCGCAAGACGCTCGGCGCGATCGTCTTTGCCGACGCGGCCAAACGGAAGCGGCTCGAAGCGATCACCCACCCGGCGATCCGCGAGCGCTTCGCGCGGCAGCTGGCCGAGCTCATGGCCCGTGACTTCGACGGCCTCGTGGTCTTCGATGCGCCCGTGATGATCGAGAGCGGCAACTACAAGCACATGGATCGCGTGGTCGTCGTCGCCACCGACGAGTCGACGCAGCGCGCGCGGCTGATCGGGCGGGACGCCGTCGCGCCCGACGAGGCCGAGCGCAAGATCCGGAGCCAGATGCCGGTGGCCGAGAAGGCCGCGCTCGCCGATTACGTGATCGACAACGGCGGTGACCGCGCGGCGACGGAGGCGGACGTCGAGCGCGTGTATCGCGCGCTGCTCGCCGATCGCGACGCCCGCGCGCGGGAAGCGTCCGCGGATCAGCCGAACGCGTGACTGGCGAGCAGGCGAACCGGCCGGAACTCGACGATGCCGACCGCTTCGAGCCGTCCGGCGATCGGCAGCGGCGCGCGCCGCGCGACGGCGAGCACCTCGGCCATGCGATCCGGCGGCACGTCCATGGCGAGCGTGCAGTGGGGGATCCACGCGTGCGGGAGGTAGTAAGTCCACGGCTCCGCCGCGAACGGCGACAGGCGCGCGTGGCAGCGTCGCTGAAGATCGACGAGCGCCGGATCGGGAACCGGACGCAGGAACACCGCGCCGGCCGGAAACGTTCCGACGGCGTCGAACGTGATCGGCATCGGGCGTGTGTCGGCGGCGAGCCGCGCGAGCTCGGCGTCGAACGCGCGGTGATCGATGCGGTCCCAGATCGCGAGCGAGACGTGCGGCGTCGCGCCGGATTCCTCCATCCACGTCACGCCGACGTCCGCGAGCGCGCGCCAGAGCTGCCGCACCAGCGCGCCGGACGCCGGATCCAGATCGAGCTCGACGGCATACGGCACGGCTGCGAATTATCCCACTTCCGCCGCGATAGAATCCGGTCATGGTTGGGCGAAGCCGCAGCACGGCGCGGCGGTGGGAGGTGAGGCCGTTCGACGGCCGAGCCGACACTACGATGAAGTCCCGCAGGCGGAGCGTGTGCGAGGCGAGTCTGTGACCGATACGCGATCCGTCGCGGCGCGCCTGCGTCTCGCGCTCGACATGCACCAGACCGGCGAGCGGCTGATGCGGCAGAAGCTCGAGCGTCAGCACCCGATGGCCGACGACGCCGAGATCGAGGCGCTCGTCGTCGCATGGTTGCGCGAGCGGCCCGGCGCGCGCTCCGGTGATGCGGCCGGACGCGCGGTCCGCTGGCCGCGGACGCGCCACTGATTGGAACTGGGGGCCCCGAAATGGCCCCCAGACCGCCATTCGCTCGGAACCGCCCCGGCGGAGCCGTGCTGGCACTGGTCGTTGCGCGAGGCTTTCACCGCGGCCGCGACCTCGAGCGCGATCTCGAGCGGGCGCTGCGCGAGCTCGGACCGGTTGCCGACCGCTGACGCCATGGCGGGCGGCAAGCGGCGGGCGCTCGGGCAGCACTTCCTCCGTGATCCGGACACGGCGCGGCGCATCGTGGATCTGGTCGCGCCGACGTCCGCAGATCTCGTCGTCGAGATCGGGCCCGGGCACGGCGCGCTGACCGGCGAGCTCGAGCGGCGCGCGAGACGCGTGATCGCGCTCGAGATCGACCGCGAGCTCGCGGCGCGGGTGCGTGAGCGCTTCGCCGGCGTCGAGGTGATCGAAGCCGACGCGCGCCGCTGGGACTATGGCGCGCTCGAACGCCCGCCGGGCGGCCGCGTCCTCGTCGTCGGCAACCTGCCGTACAGCGTGTCGAAGCCGATCATCCTCGCCCTGCTGGAGGCGCGGCACGCCATCGACGAGATGGCGCTCATGCTGCAGCGCGAGGTCGCGGACCGTCTCGCCGCGCCGCCGGGGAGCAAGACGTACGGCAGCCTGTCGATCCTGACGCAGCTCTACTGCGACGTTCGCGTGGGCGTGCGTGTGCCGCCGGGCGCGTTCCGCCCGCCGCCAAAGGTCGACTCCGCCGTCGTGCACCTGCGCGTCCTGCCGGCGCCACGCGTGCCGCTCGGCGATGAAGGCAGGTTCCACGCCGTCGTGCGCGCGGCCTTCGCCCAGCGCCGGAAGATGCTCGCGAACGGCCTGTCCGGCGGCCTCGGCGTGCCGGTGGAACGGGTCCGCGATGCCGCCGGGGCCGCCGGGGTCGACCCCACCCGGCGGGCGGAAACACTGACGATTCAAGAGTTTGCCGAGCTGGCCGCTCGGTTATGATGGTCGGAATGCCTTACCGTAAGCTTCTCGTCGCCGGGCTCGCCGCTGTCATCCTCGGCACTGCTGCCGTCGCCTCGACGTCCTGGTGGGCCGCGGCTCCGGTCGCTCCCGTCGTGAGCGCGCCCGCCGTCGCGCCACCGCCGCCGGTCGCGGCGCCGCCGCCCGAGCATCGCGTCGAGGCGGTCGCGCTCAAGCGCGGCGACACGCTCGTCCGCGCGCTCGCGCGCAAAGGCGTCGAGAAGCGCGTGGGGCAACGCATCGCCGACGCGCTCGTCGAGAGCGGCGCCGATCTGCGCCGCATGAACCCGCGCCACGGGCTGGCGATCACGTGGAACCTGGCCGGCGAGCCGCTCGAGATCGCGTACACGCCGAGCCCGTGGCTCGGGTACGCCGTCATCGCCACGGGGAACGACTGGGAGGTCCGCCGCGCGGAAACGCGGCCCGACGTGCGCGTCGAAGCCATCGCCGGCGAAGCGACGCGGTCGCTGTTCCAGGCGATCGACGACGCCGGGGAGTCCCCGCAGCTGGTCGTCGAGATGGCCGAGATCTTCTCGTCCGACTTCGACTTCACGGCCGACACGCGGAGCGGCGACCGCTTCCGGCTGCTCGTCGAGAAGCGGTACGCCGAGGACGAGTTCGTGGACTACGGCCGCCTGCTCGTCGCGCAGTACCTGACCGCGACGCGCGTGCTGACCGGGGTCGGGTTCGAGCAGGCCGATCGCTGGAGGTACTACGATCCCGACGGGCGCTCGCTGAAAAAATCGTTCCTGAAATCGCCGCTCGAGTTCACCCGCATCACCTCGGGATTCACGTACGCGCGGCCGCATCCGATCCTCGGCGGCACGCGCCCGCACCTGGCGATCGACTACGCCGCGCCGGTCGGCACGCCGGTGCGCGCGGTCGCCGACGGTGTCGTCACGCGCGCGGGCTGGGCCGGCGGCAACGGCATCTCCGTGATCCTCCGGCACCGGTCCGGCTACGAGACGATGTACAACCACCTGTCGAAGCTCGCGGCCGGCATGCGCCGCGGCGGGCGCGTGGCGCAGCGCCAGGTCATCGGCTACGTGGGGTCGACCGGTCTCTCCACGGGCCCGCATCTGGACTACCGCGTCAGCAAGCACGGCCGGTTCGTCAATCCGCTCCACGAGAAGTTCCTGCCCGGCGAGCCGATCCCGGCCGCCGACCGCGCCGCGTTCCTCGCGCACGCGCGCGACCTGGTTCGCAGGCTGGAGACCCAGGCCGCGTTCTGATTCACCCCCGCGAGGGCGAAATTCGGGGCCCGAGGGGGGTGGGTGCTACGATGAAATTGCTGTAACGAAAGGAGTTTCGTGGACTCCGACGTACCCCGGCTCGAGCCATTCGTCCGGCTCATTCCGCTCGGCGGGCTCGGTGAGATCGGCCTGAACATGATGCTCGTCGAGTTCGGCGACGACCTCATCGCGATCGACTGCGGCCTGATGTTTCCCGAGGACGACATGCCGGGGATCGACTACGTGATCCCCGACTTCTCGTACGCCAGAGCGAAGCGGGCGGGCTTCCGGGCGGTCGTGCTGACGCACGGTCACGAGGATCACGTCGGCGCGCTGCCCTACCTGCTGCGCGAAGCGCCGGTGCCCGTGTACGGCACCGCGATGACGCTCGCGCTCGTGGCGGAAAAACTCCGCGAGCACGGCATCGAGGGCGCGGATCTGCGCCTGATGCGGCCGCGTGACGTCATCGAGAGCGGACCGTTCCGCATCGAGCCGATCCGTGTGACGCATTCGATCGTCGACGGCATCGGGCTCGCGATCGGCACGCCGGTCGGAACGGTCGTCCACACGGGCGACTTCAAGCTCGATCCGAATCCGCTCGACGGCGAGACGCCGGACTATCGCCGCTTCGCCGAGCTCGGCGCCGAAGGCGTGCTGATGCTGTGCTCGGACTCCACGAACGTCGATCGGCCGGGCCACACGCGGTCCGAATCGGACGTGGGCGTCGCGCTCGGCGAGCGGTTCGAGCAGGCGACCGGCCGCATCGTCGTCGCGACGTTCGCCTCGCACATCCATCGGATTCAGCACGTGCTCCGCCTGGCGCAGCGCTTCGGGCGCAAGGTCGCGATCCTCGGCATGTCGATGCAGAAGAACGTGCGGCTCGCGTCCGAGCTCGGCTATCTCGACGCGCCCGCGGGGATCTTCGTGGCGCTCGAGGATCTCGGGCGCCTGCCGGCCGACCGCCAGGTGATCCTCTCGACGGGCAGCCAGGGCGAGCCGAACTCGGCCATCTCGCTCATGGCGGCGCGCGAGCACAAGTACGTGCAGGTCGAGGCGGGCGACCTCGTCATCTTCTCGTCCCGCGTCATCCCCGGGAACGAGCGCACCGTCGGCCGTGCGATCAACGCGTTCTATCGCCTCGGCGCCGAGGTGCTCTACGACGACAACGCGTTCGTCCACGTCTCGGGTCACGCGAGCCAGGAAGATCTCAAGCTCATGCTGAAGCTGACGAAGCCGCGGTACTTCCTGCCGGTGCACGGCGAGTACCGTCACCTCCGCGGACACGCGCACCTCGCCGCCGGCGAGGGCCTCACCGACGACCGCATCTTCCTGATCGAAGACGGCATGGGCATCGAGCTCACGAAGACGACGGCGCGCGTGGTCGGGCGCTTTCCCGTCGGTCGCGTCCTCGTCGACGGCAAAGGCGTCGGCGACATCGGCTCCGTCGTGCTGCGCGACCGCCAGATCCTCGCCGAGGACGGCGTGGTCGCCGTGTCGGTGACGATCGACGCGGCGGGCGCGGTGGTCGCGGGCCCGCAGATCGCGAGCCGCGGTGTCGTCTACATCCGCGACAGCGAGGCGCTGCTCGAGGAATTGCGCGCCGCCGTGGCGACGGCGCTCGCGGAGCGCCGTACCGGCGATGCGAGCGACATCGGGGCGCTGTCCGGCTTCCTGCGCACGACGGTGCGCCAGTTCATCAACCAACGGTTTCACCGCAAGCCCGTGGTGCTGCCGATCGTCCTGGAGGTGTGATGGCCTCGACCGTCTCGGAAAGCGACGACCACAACTCCGACCGCAGCGCCGAACGCACCGGCGAGCGCGACGGCGCGCGGCCGCGACGCCGGAAGAAGAAGGCGACGCCGCACCGCTGGCGCCGCGAGGCGTACGGCATCATCGCGCTCGCCGCGGCGGTCTTCGGTCTCGTCGCCGTCGCGACGTTCGATCCGACGCTGCCGGTCGGCGAGCAGGGCAGTCCGGTCGGCACCGTCGGCGCGTGGCTCGGGTGGGCGCTCTATCGCGGCTTCGGACACGCCGGGCTCCTGTTCCCGCTCCTCACCGCGTTCTGGGGTGTCGCGGCGTTCCTCCGGGCGCCCGGTGGCGTGCGCTGGCTGTCGGTCGCCGGCATCGCCATCCTGATCTCGAGCGCCACGGCCTTGCTCGATCAGCTCTCGCCGCCGGCGGCAGGCCAGACGTCGCAGGGCGGCGTGCTCGGCCTGGCGCTCGGCGAATCGCTGCGCCTCACGCTGGGGAACCTCGGCGCGTGGCTCGTGCCGCTCGCGGCGATTCCGGTGGCGCTGCTGCTCGTCACGCAGGTCTCGTACGCCGCGATCTCGCGCATCGTCGCGCGCCAGGTGCGACATCTCCGCCGCACGAAGCGCGCGAAGTCGGGCGCCGACGTCCCGATGCCCGCGCTCTCACCGGAGATCGCGCTGCCGGAGGTCGAGGCCGCGCCGCTGGTGGTCGTCGAGCCGGCGCGCTCGCGCACGCTCGTCGAGCAGGGGCTCACGTGGCAGGAGACGTTCGACTTCGGCAAGGACGGCGCGGCGTCGTTCCAGCTGCCGCCCGTCGGCCTGCTGAAGGTGCCGCCGCCCTCGGAGCTGAAGCGCACGCGCGAGGAGCTCCAGGAGACCGCGGACACGCTCCGGAAGAAGCTCGAGGACTTCGAGGTCGAGGGCCGCATCGTCCAGGTGAGCCCGGGCCCGATCATCACGTCGTACGAGTTCGAGCCCGCGCCCGGCATCAAGGTGAGTCAGATCGTGAACCTGGCCGACGATCTGGCGCTGGCGCTGAAGGCGGCGTCGGTGCGGATCATGGGACCGATCGCGGGCCGCGGCACCGTCGCCATCGAGGTGCCGAACTCCGAAGCGACCACGGTCTATCTCCGCGAGATCTTCATGTCGCCGGAGTTCGCCGAGTCGAAGGGCAAGCTGCCGCTCGCGCTCGGCAAGGACGTCACCGGCCAGGGCGTCGTCGCCGATCTCACCGCGATGCCGCACCTGCTCGTCGCCGGCGCCACGGGCAGCGGCAAATCGGTCGGGCTGAACTCGATGATCTGCTCGATCCTCTACAAGGCGACGCCGGCCGACGTGCGCTTCCTGCTCATCGACCCGAAGCGGCTCGAGCTCAGCATCTACGAAGGCATTCCGCACCTGCTGTCGCCGGTCGTCACCGACGCGAAGGAAGCCGCGGCGCGCCTGCGCTGGATCGTCGGGAAGATGGACGAGCGCTACAAGGAGCTGCAGATCAAGCAGGTGCGCAGCATCGAGGGCTACAACCGCGCCGTCGAGCCCGAGAAGCGCCTGCCGTACTGGGTCGTGGTCGTCGACGAGCTCGCGGATCTCATGATGGTGTCCGCCGGCGAAGTGCAGACGTCGCTCGTGCGGCTCGCCCAGATCGCCCGCGCGGTCGGCATCCACCTGATCGTCGCGACCCAGCGGCCGTCCGTCGACGTCGTCACCGGACTCATCAAGGCCAATTTTCCGACGCGCATCGCGTTCCAGATGGCGTCGAAGGTCGACTCGCGCACCGTGCTCGACGCGAACGGCGCCGAGCAGCTGCTCGGACGCGGCGACATGATCTTCGTGCCGCCGGGCGCCTCGAGGGCCATGCGCGTGCACGGCGCCTGGGTCAGCGACGACGAGGTCAAGGCGATCTGCGAATTTTTACGATCGCAGGCGACCGCGGTGTACGAGGAAGTCGTCATGCCCGTCGACGACGCGGACGCCGCGACCGGCGATGCCGCCGATCGCGACGATCTCTACTGGGACGCCGTGCACCTCGTCATCGGGCAGCGCCAGGCCTCGATCTCGTTCCTCCAGCGGCGCATGCGGCTCGGGTATCCGAAGGCCGCGCGCTTCGTCGACATGATGGAGCAGGATCGGATCATCGGCCCCGGCGACGGGTCCAAGCCGCGCGAGGTTCTGGTCGGCCCCGAGTACCTGCAGAAGCGCGGCAAGCTCGGCTAGCAGCTCGCGTTTCTCGTCTTGACGACGCGCGAGGCGCTGTCGCGCGAGGCGCTTGACGTTGGCGCGTCCCTCGGTCATTCTCTCGCTTGCCCGCGCAGGAGGACTCCGTGCGCGGACGCTTCCATCATCCCCGCCGCCGCATTCGCCGTCTCCGAGTTCGCGCTCGGTGTTCTCCCCGCCTCGATCGAGCCGAGCCGCGGTCCGACGAGCATGGAGGATCGAGATGAGCAAGAAGACCGCCCGACGCCGAGCCCGCCGGCGCCGCGTCACGCCGGGCGGCGGCGCTCCGCGCCCGGCGATGCGGTACATGAGCGTCATCGCGCAGGATCCGAGCGTGAAGAATCGCAGCGGCGGCATCCTGATGGCGAAGGTCACCGTGCCGGCCGAGGAGCTCGTGCCCGGCCCCATCGGCTACCGCGTGCAGGTCGTCGATTACAACTCGACGACCCGGAAATTCCGCGATGCGCACGCCCTGCCGGCGACGTTCGGCGCCCAGCCGAAGCGCTGGCGCGACGGCGCGCGCAGCCTCGTCGACGACTACCGGTTCCACGCGCAGAACGTCTACGCGCTCGTCATGAAGACGCTCGCGCGGTTCGAGTTCGCGCTCGGCCGTCGCGTGGGATGGTCGTTCGACGCGCACCAGCTCAAGATCGCCCCGCACGGCATGCTGGACGCCAACGCCTTCTACAGTCCCGGCGAGGAGGGCCTCGTGTTCGGGTACTTCCCCGGGCGGACGGGCCGGACCATCTACACGTGCCTGTCCCACGACGTCGTCGTGCACGAGACCACGCACGCGCTCGTCGACGCGCTTCGCGAGCGCTATCTCGACCCGTCCAGCCCCGACCAGGCGGCGTTCCACGAAGGGTTCGCCGACGTGGTCGCGCTCCTGTCGGTGTTCTCGCAGAAGGAGCTGATCGCGGCGATGCTGCGCCGGCCGGCTTCGAAGTCGCCGTCGCGCACGCTCATCCACAGGAAGGACATCGCGCCGGACGCGCTGAAGGACAACGCCCTGCTGAGCCTGGCCGAGCAGATGGGCGGCGAGATGGAAGGCGTGCGCGGCGGCGCGCTTCGGCGCAGCGTCACGCTCGACCCCGAGCCGGGGCTGCTCGCGCAGTCCGAGTTCCTGGAGCCGCACCGCCGGGGCGAGGTCTTCGTGGCCGCGGTGATGAACGCGTTCGTCGACGCGTGGTCGCGCCGGATCGACACCTCCGGCGCTCCGGGCCAGCAGCTCTATCCCATCGCGCGCGTCGCGGAAGACGGCGCCGACATCGCCGAAGCCCTGATGACGATGTGGATCCGGGCGCTCGACTACATGCCGCCGGTGCACCTCGAGTTCCCGGACGCGCTCAGCGCCGCGCTCACCGCGGACCTGGAAGTGCGCCCGGACGATTCGCGCTTCGAGCTCCGGCGGCACCTGCTGCGGTCCTTCCGCCGCTACGAGATCGAGCCCGCCTCGCCGGTCAGGAACCTGCCGGGCATCTGGGAGCCGGCGCCGGCCGGGCTGCGCTACGACCGCGTCCGGTTCGACTCGATGCGCAGCGACAAGGACGAGGTCTTCCGTTTTCTCTGGGAGAACCGCGGCACGCTCTGGACCCGCCACAACGTGAGCAACCTCGAGCGGGCCGCCTACTCGGAGGTCCTGTCGGTCCGGCCATGCGTGCGCGCCGGGCTCGACGGCTTCATCCTCCGCGAGACGGTCGCGGAGTATTACCAGGTGGCCCGGCTCACCGTCGCCGAGCTCCGCAAGGCCGGGATCACCCTGCCGGCAGGCTATCAGGACAGCCTGCGGCGCGCGCAGCGCGAGACGGGTGAACGGCGCAGCGCCGCGCTGCCGGCCGCGGCCGCGAGCGGCCTCGGCCGATCGCGTGACGGGTTCGCCGAGGACGACGAGGCGCTGACGACGCCGATCTACGGCGGGGGTGCCCTCATCTTCGACGAGTACGGGCGGCTGAAGTACCACGTCCACAACGAGCTCTTCCAGCCGGAGCGTCAGAGCCGACGTCTCGCCTATCTCTGGGAAGCCGGATTCATCCAGACGGGCCGGCAGGGCGTCCGGTTCCGCGCGGCGCGGCTGTCCACGATGCATCGTCTGCGTTCCATGGACGCACGACGCTACCCCGCGGAGGCATGGTGAGATGGCCCGCGCACCCAGGTCCGTCGAGATCCGCTCGTACCAGGTCGGGTTCGGTGACTGCTTCCTGCTGTCGTTCGTCTACGGCCCGACCGACAAGCGGCACGTCCTCATCGACTTCGGCACGACCGAGCTGCCGGTGCGCGGGCAGCCCCGGGCGCCGGCGAAGGCGTCGCAGCACATGCCGGAGGTCGCGAAGGACATCGCGCGCGTGTCCGAGGGGCGGCTGACGGCCGTTGTCGCCACCCATCGCCACGCCGATCACATCAGCGGCTTCGCGACCGACGCGCGGACCGGCAAGTCGGGTGAGATCATCGCGAAGCTCAAGCCCAAGGTCGTGATCCAGCCGTGGACGGAAGATCCCCGGGCGGCCCGTGACGCCCGGAAGGCGACGCGGGATTCCTCCGCGTCGCGGCGCGGGTTCATCGCGGGCCTCGGCGCCATGCACGACATCGCCGCCGTGGTCGCCGACCTCGCGCAGCGACGGGCGAGCTGGTTCGGGCCCGCGCTGGCGAAGCAGCTGCGGTTCCTCGGCGAGGACAACATCCGGAACGCCTCGGCCGTGAAGAACCTCATCGCCATGGGCAAGGCGCGCGGCGCGGTCGCGGTGTGGGCCCGCCACGGCTCCACGTCGGGCCTCGAGCGCCATCTCCCCGGCGTGAAGGTCCACGTGCTGGGGCCGCCGGATCTCACGCAGACCGAGACGATCAAGACGATGCGCAGCAAGGACCCGAGCGAGTTCTGGCACCTGCTCGCGGGGCGATCGGGCCTTCGCGACGGTGTGCCGCTGGCGCAGGGCCTGAACGGCGGCAGGCGCACGGCGGGCGTCCCGGCCGAAGCGCGGTGGTTCCGCGAGCGGCTGGAGCGCATGCAGCGCGAGCAGCTCCTCGAGATCGTCCGCACGCTCGACGATCAGATGAACAACACGAGCCTGATCCTGCTGTTCGAGGTCTTCGGCCGGAAGCTGCTGTTCCCCGGCGACGCGCAGCTCGAGAACTGGAGCTACGCGCTCGTGGACGCTCCGACGCGCGACCGGACGCAGCGGCTGCTCGCCGCGGTCGACGTGTACAAGGTCGGCCACCACGGCAGCCTGAACGCCACGCCGAAGACGCTGCTCTGGGAGCGGTTCGCACACCGCAAGGGGAACGGGCGCCGCAAGCCCGCCCGGGTGCTGACGACGCTCCTGTCGACGCTGCCCGGCAAGCACGGCAGCACGCAGCGCAAGACCGAGGTGCCCCGCACGCCGCTGCTGAAGGCGCTCGAGGCCGAGACGGAACTCTTCAACACGGACACGCTCTCGTTCGCGGCGAAGAACACGGAGCTCTGCCACACGGTCGAGGTCAAGCCGTAGGTGGCCGCGCCGGGGCGCGCCGTGGCGGGCCGGCTACGCGTGGCCGCCCGGCGTCTTCTTCTTCGCTTCGCCGCGCACGGGCAGGTGGCGCTGCTGCTCCTCTTCCTCACCGACCGGCTGGTTCGTGATGCCCTGCTGCTCGTGGCCCGGGATGTCCGCGCGGGGCGTCGCGCCGGTCCGCTCGCCCTGTTCGAGCGCCTCGTCGACGGTGTCGCGATCGCCCTCGGCCTGTTCCTTGTCGAGATCGGGCTTGTTCCGGATGCGCCGCTTCGGCATGGGCGTCCTCCTTCGTGAGGTGCACCCGCGGGAGGCCGCAAAGGGCGTGCCGGTGAGTCCGCGGGCGGCACCGGTCACCGCCGGCGCCCGGAGGCGGTGTTGATCTTGACGATGACCTCGGTGGAGTACGGCGACACCGTGCCGGGCCCTGCGGCCCGTATCCGGTAGATGTAGGTCATCCCGGGCCGCGACGTCGGGTCGCGGAAGCTCCGTGCGTCGCGTCCCGCGACGCCGATGCGCTTGAACTGGTCCGGGCGCGCGTCCGGCGAGCCGTCGACGATCGAGCGCTCGACCTCGAACCCGGTCGTCATCGCGCCGTCGTAGCTCCAGCCGAGCACCACGTGCGGCTTGTACCGCACGACCGCGAGGTGACGCGGCCGGTCGAGCGATTCGGTACGCGGCGCGGGCGCGTCGCCGCGCCGGCGCTTGCCGTCGTCGTCATGCGCGCCGGCGCCGACGGCGACGCCGACGATGAGCGCGACGACGGCCGTCGCGAGCCGTGACCGGTATCCGCCGATCATCGCAGCGCCCGCACGGAGCAAGCCGCGTACCGCGCGGGCGGCGGCCGAAACTGCGGCGCCGCCGGCTGCGGGTGCCCGAAGCCGGCGGCGCCGTGCTCAGCGGGAAGGGCAGGGCGTCAGAAGCGAACGCGCACGCGGTACGTGACCTTCGCCGTGCCTTCCTTCGGCACGGACACGCGATACCGCAGCGTGTGGCTCTCGATCTTCTCGTACGGCTGGCTCGAGGACACCACCTGCCAGTCGCCCGGCACCGGCTCGATGACCGTGACCATCTGGTGTTCGCTCTTCGCGTTACGCAGCGCGATCTCCCATTCGACCTCCCAGACGTTCGTCGCGATCTTCCGCCACTCCTTCTGCGTGCGCTCGCCCACGACGTCGAAGGCGTTGCCGAGCTTGATCCGGACGCGCTCGTTCTTCGGCGTGTGGTCGATCCAGTCCTCGCCGATGAACTGCTGGCTGCCGCCGCGGTCGGCCTTGTAGACGCGCACCTTGCCGCGCGGCAGGGGCACGCCGAGGCGGTGCTCCGCGGTGTTCCGGAGCTCCATGAACACCTGGACCTTCTGGTTTCCGATCGGCACGCCGTAGGCGTTCCGGTAGTACTCCTGGGCGCCGTAGTAGACGAGCTCCTTCTGCACGGGCACGTCCGTCGCGCCGAGCAGCGTGAGCTGCTTCGTCTGGCTGTCCTTGATCGTGGTGCGCGCGTCGAGCGTGTACAGGTGGTATTCGAACAGGCCTTCGGACGCGAACTCGTGTCTCGCGTCGGGCGACGCGGCTTTCGCGGACACCTCCATCGCGCGCTGGGCGCGGCGCTGGTCCTGCGCGCGGTTCACGTCGCCGGCCACGAGCTTGAGCGCCGCGTTCGCGTACGTCGCCCCGCTCTTGTTGTCGATCGTCACCCAGCCGGTGAGATCCGCGCGCGTGTCCGCGGCGTTCAGGACCATCACGTAGTCCGACCGCCACGTCATGCCGCCGGTCAGGTACGACGCCTCCATGCGCTGCGGCCCGGTCGCCTGGTTGCGCAGCAGCCACACGAGCGTCGGCTTCGACACGAGGTTGTCCGGCAGGCTCGGCAGCACGAGGCGGCCGTGATGGCCGAGATGGATCTGGCCGTTGATCTCGTACACGGGCCCCTGCGTCGACAGCAGCGTGGCGTCGTGATACGTGCCGTCGCCGGAATACAGGCGCACGCGCTTGCCCACGTACTTCTCCATGAGCTTCTGGCTCGAGACCAGGTCGTATTCGTAGTTCTGCTCGAGGATGCGGAGCGCGCCGGCCTGCGAGACCGAGCGCAGGTGGACGGTCGCGGGATCGATCAGCGCCGCGACGTCGGCGAAGTGCACCTCGCGGGTGCCGCCGGGCAGCGCCGTCTCGCGCACGTCCTTCACGAGACCGAGGTTGCCGTTGTAGACGGTCACCATCACATCGCGCTGGTCCTCGCGGGTTACGGCGAGGCGCGTGCTGCCGAGGGCGTCGGCAGCGGCGAGGCTCAGCAGCACCATCAGGGCGATCACGCGGCGTCTCATCGGGGCGTTCCCTCCTTGCCCCGTTAGACCGGACGCGGACGCCAGAGTTCCCGGGCGGCGGCTTACTCGACCAGGCGAAGCAGGACGCGGACTTCCGGGCGGACCTCGGCGGGCTCGCGCTCGGGCTGCCAGCGGCCCAGCGCCGCCAGGCCCGCGACGAAGCCGGGGTACTCGGCGCCAGGCATCGTCAGCTCGAGCACGGTCGCGGCCGGCTCGACGCGGGTCGTGACCTGGCCGCGATGACGCGCGACCAGGTCGCGCACGGCTTGCTCGCCGGCGGCACGCGCCGGGACGGCGAGCGTCCCGGCGGCGTCGAACGCCGGCGCCGCCTTCGCCATGGCGCGCGGCGCGCGCGCGCCCGCCACGGGTGGCGCGCCGGGGACGGGATCCGCGGATGGTGTGGCCGTCGCGGGCGCCCGCTGCGGTGTCGGCGCAGCGGGCGCCACTTCGGTTTTGGCGCGCGTGTCGGGCGCGGGGGCGCTCGGCGCGTCGCGCTTCGATTCGGCGGCCTGCGGCGTCGGCGCGGGCGCGCTGCGACGCTTCGCATCGGCGGTCTGGGGAACCGGCGGCGGCTCGGCGTCCGGCCGCGCGCGCTCGGAGCGCAGTTCGGTCGCAGCGTCTGGTTGCCGTCGTGTCGGCGGCGCTTCTCGCGGCGCCTCTTTCGCGGCGCGCACCGCGTCCGACGACGGCGCGACGGGTTCCGGCGCGCGTGCCGGCGCGGTGGTGTCGCGCTCGCGTGGCTGCGTCGGCGTCGGCCCGGACGGTGTGACCGGCGGCGCGCTCGCGGGACGCTCCGCGACGACGGGCGCGTCGACGCGCGTGGCGTCCCGCAGCTCGGGCGTGCGCTGGAACAGATACGCGACGCCGACGCCCACGAGCAGGATGGCCGCGGCCTCGAGCGGCAGCTTCACGGGCAGCGGGAACAGCGCCTGCGCCGCGAGCCGGCGCCACCACGGCTGCGGCCGCGCGGCGGCCACGACGCGATCGACGAACCCGGCCGGCGCGCGCGCCGGCTCGATCGACCTCAGCAGCGCGACCGTCGCGCGCAAGCGATCGAGCTCCGCCGGGCACACCGCGCACGCGGCGAGGTGCGCGTCGAGCGCGGCGCGCTCGTCCGGCGCGAGCCGGCCGTCGACGAGATCGGAGAATCGCTCCCGCGTCTCGTCGCACGTCACAGGATCTTCTCCAGCTTCTCGCGCAGCTCCATCCGCGCGCGATGCAGCCTCGAGCGCACGGTGCCGAGCGGGACGCCGAGCGCCGCGGCGGCGTCTTCGTACGCGAGGCCCTCGAGATCGCACAGCACGACGACCATCCGGCGGTCGTGGTCGAGGCCCGCGATCGCGTCGTGCAGCGCGCGTTCGCGCTGCCGGCGCTCGAGCTCGGCCGTCGGCGCCGGATCGTCGGCCGGCACCCGTGCGAGCGCGTCGTCGCCGTACGTGACGCGCGCGCGGTCCGCGGACGCCAGGCGATTCAGACAGAGCCGCGACGTGATCGCGTAGAGCCACGTCGAGAGCCTGGCGTCGCCGCGGAACTCCGCGAGCGACCGGTGCGCGCGCAGAAACGCTTCCTGCGCGATCTCCTCGGCCTCGGCGCGGCGCCCGAGCATCCGGAGCGCCACGCCGTACACGCGATGCTGGTGGGCGATCACCATCTCCTCGAAGGCGCGGGCGTCTCCACGCCGGAGCCGCGCGAGCAGGCTCGGGTCGTCGTCTCGCGGACTCTCACGCACGGTTAGACCATACCGCCCCGCCCGGAGTTCCCGCTCAGCTCGCGCGGTCGATGAACGCGAGGACCTCGCGGTTGAAGACGTCGGCCTGGTCGTACGGGGTGGCGTGGCCGGAATCGCACACGATCAGCAGCCGGGCGCGCGGGATGTCGTCGCAGAGGCGCTCGGCGGCCGGGCGGGGGACCGTTCCGTCGCGGTCACCGACGACGACGAGCGTCGGACACCGCACGGCGCGGAGCCGGGCGCGGGCGTCGAAGCGGGCGAGCGCCGCCATCGAGGCGAGATAGCTCCGCCGCGGGGTGGCCGACAGACGGCGCACGGCGGTCTCGTAGAGGTCGCGCTGCTCCGGCTTCGGGAAGAGCGTGCCGGCGACGTGCGCCGCGAGCGTCGGCATCGGCGCGGCGCAGGCCAGCGCCACGCGATGCGCGGCGCGCGCCAGACCGGGAAGCCCGGCCGGCGCGAGCCGCGCGAACGCGTTGACGACCGTCAGCGAGCGGACACGGCCGGGGCGCGCCGCGGCGAGCGCGAGACCGACGCAGCCGCCGAGCGACAGACCGACGACGTGCACCTCGCCTTCACCGAGCGTGGTGAGCGCGTCGTCGAGCGCCTCGGCGATGTCATCGATGCTCAAATGCCGGGGCGCCGGCCGCGCGCGACCGTGCCCCGGAAGATCGACCGCGAGGACGCGGTGACGCTCGGCGAATGCCGGGATCTGGAACGACCAGTCGACCGACGACGAGCCGAGGCCGTGCAGCAGCACGACGGGCGCTCCGTCCGCCGGTCCGACGACGTCGATCCAGACCTCGACGCCGTTCAGCGCGACGCCGGGCACACGACGCTCCGCGAGCGCATCGTCCGAACATACAACGCTCAGGCGACGCGTGAACGGCGGTCGGCGGCGTCCGCCGCGCAATCGACGAGACGGATCGCGACGCGTCCTTCCTGCGCGAGCAGGCACAGCACCGAGACCACGCTCGGCTCCGACATCCCGAGCCGCCGGGCGACGTCGCGCGGCGACATCGCAGCACCGTTCGTGCGGAGACAGCCGAGGACCTGCTGCTCGAGCTCGTCCCACCAGTCCATCGCCGCTACTCGTCGACGATCGGGCGGCCGTCGATCTCGATGAAGACGATCGTGTCGTCGTTGGCCGGCCGTCGGACCCACACGGCCGAGGCGGTCGAGCCGGTGCGCGTATCGAGGCCCTGCCAGACGCCGCCGGATGGCTCCGGGCCGCGACGCGCGATCTCGCGCTTGCACTCGGCGTAGCCCTCGCGCGCGAGCGCGTCCATGACGTCATCGGGCCGGGCGCTCCACGCGTGCGCGCCCGGCAGCCATCGCATGCGACCGTCGCGTCGCAGCTCATCGAGACGATTGGCGTCCATGTGGTCTCCCCCTGGAACTCGACGAGATCGGTATGTCGTGAACGACGAGAGATGGCCGCTGCGCGCGGCGCGGGATCGGCGTGCAATGCGAAGACCAGGCACGACGCGCGCGAGGTGTCGCGCAAATCTCCGCCAGCATGAACGGCGTCACCTCCCCGACGCGGACCACGGGCGCGCGAATGTAGAAACGGGCCGACACGGTGTCGATCGTGTGGCGATGGCGAGACGCCGCCGGCCGTCGCGGGCACTCCCGTTGCACCCGCCGCCTCGGACGCGCGACGGGGACCGTCAGGTATCGAACACCGTCGCCGCGGATCCTCCAGACAACGAAAGGGGCTGGCGGTCGCCAGCCCCTTTCTCCCTGCGGCGAACGCGGCGCTAGGGCTTCTTCGCGGGCGCCGGAGCCGGCTTCCGGGCCGGCGCGGTCGGCGCCGTGCCGGGCTTCTTCTCCGGCCAGTAGTGGTTCGCGGCGAACGCGTAGGGCGGGAACATGAACCGCTTCGCCGGCACCACGACGGACGCGTACGCCCTCTGCGACTCGAGGACCTTCTTGAAGAACGGGTCCTTCTCGGCTTCGGCGTTCGCGATCTTGTCCCACGTCTTCAGGAACTCGATGTTGATCTCGTCCGGCGTCCTGAGCACGTTGACCTTGTGCTTCTCGATGAAGTCCTTGAGCGCGTCGGCGTTCTGCCGCTGCCACTTCGCGTACCAGCGGATGTTCGCCTCCATCGTCGCCGATTTGACGACTTCCTGCTGGTGCGGCGTCAGGCCGTTCCAGACGTCGCCGTTGATGAGGATCTCGCCGACGGTGACGGGCTCGTGCATGCCGGGCGTGTAGTGGTACTTCCACACGTTGTGGAAGCCGAGGCGCAGGTCCTCGATGCCACCGACCCACTCCGCGCAGTCGATGACCCCGCGCTCGGCCGCCGGCAGGATTTCACCGCCGGGCATGTTCACCGTGCGCATGCCCATCGCGGTGTAGATCTCGGCATTGAGGCCCGTCTGCCGGCACTTCATGCCCTTGAAGTCGGCCAGGTTCTTGATCGGCCGCTTGAACCACCCGAGCGCCTGCGGGCCCGTCGGGTGCGCCGGGAACGGCACGACGTTCAGCTTGACGATGTCCTTGTAGAACTGCTGGTACAGCTCGATGCCGCCGCCCTCGTACATCCACCCGAGGTAGTCGATGAGATCCATCCCGAAGTTCCCGCCGGGTCCGCCGGTGAACAGCACCGCGGTCTTGTTCTTGCCGACCCAGTAGTACGCGACGGTGTGCGCGCCGTCGACGACCTTCTTGCTCGTCGCGTCGAGCACCTCGAACGCCGGCACGACCTGACCCGCGGCCAGCGGCTCGACCTTCAGCGAGCCCTGGGACAGCTTGTCGACGCGCTCGGCGAAGAGCTTGAGGTGATCGAAGATCGTCAGCGACGCGGGCCAGCTCGCCGCGATCCTGAGCGTCTTCGACGCCTGCGCGGTCGCCGCCGGCGGGTTGTGTCCTCCCGCGACCATCATGATGACGGCCGTGAGAACGACGAGGGCGATGACGGCAGGTAGCGGAACACTCTTCTTCATCTAGCTCCTCCGGCGAAGGGGTTGGGTGCTCCGGCGGTGTGCACCCCGCCGGTGGTTCCGAGAGTGGCGGGAGTGTAGGCAGTCGGCGGAGGGCAAGTCAATCGGCCATGCCGCCCGGGACCCGCGGCATCTCGAGCCGGCGGATCTCGACGCGGTCGCCGACCGCGACCCCGAGCATCGCGCGGCCGAATCCGTCCAGCGCGATCGCCTCGCCGCTCGCGTCCGGCTCGGCGCTGACCCATCCGCGCAGCGGCGCGGGGTGGCGGCCGTGGAGCTCGACGAGTTCGCCGCCGGCCAGCCCGAGCGCGGCGGCCAGCGCGGGCGCCATCCGGACCACGCGATGCCGGCCCTTCGCCCCGCGATACGGGTCGCGCTCGTCGGCGATGACCGGCGCATGACGGCGCGCGGCGGCGAGCCGCGCGCGCAGCGACCGCGTCGCCATCGCGTCGACCGAGCCGTCGTCACGGAGCGCGACGCCGTAGCGGTCGTGCGCCCGCGCCGCCGAGACGTAGCCGAGCGCGACGTCGGCGCGCACGCGCTCGGGATCGCGCGCGAGCGGGTCACCGTAACCGCCGCCGCCGGCCGACTGCATGACGACGACGTCGCCGGCCACGATCGGATGGTTCGTGACCTTGCCCGGTGTGGCAAACGCGTGCGTCGCGCCGTCGCGCACGATCGCGACGTGCACGGGCGCGGCGGCATGGGCGCCGCCGACGCCGAACGGCGGGATCACCGCGCGGTCGGCGAGCACCGAATAGCGCGCGTCGCCGTCGAGCAGCCGGACCTCGCGCGACATGCCGAGCCCGCCGCGCGTCTGGCCTTCACCGCCGGTATCCGGCAGCAGGCGCGAGCGCTCCACCAGCAGCGGCATCTCGTTCTCGAGCGACTCGGCGTTGTGGATGGAGCGGATGTTCCCGAAGTCGACGTTGACGAACGCGCTCGAGCCGTCGTCCTCGACGAACCCGCCGTTGCCGCCGGCCGGCACCTCCACGTACACGTACGGTCGGCCGCGCCGCCGCGAATAGCCGCCGATCGCGTTCGGGAAGGACGTGCCGCAGAGATCGCCGGACACGCGGTCCGGGATGATCGTCGCGAGCGCGGCCAGCAT
>JACPCW010000055.1 GCA_016184365.1 Candidatus Rokuibacteriota bacterium | reverse complement strand
TGAAACGCGGTGCTGGTACCCGTCGCGCCGCCGCCGATGATCACCACGTCCGCCGTCGTCGCCATCGTCATCCCTCCGGGGACCCGCATCTTAACAGCGCGGCGACATCGGCGAGCGACGCGAAACGGAACTCCGCGGCGCTGAAATCCTGATGCCGCGTCGACGCGCATGGCACGACGGCGCAGGCCATCCCCGCGGCCTTCGCGGCGAGCATCCCGTTGCGCGAGTCCTCGACGACGAGACATCGTTCGGGCGCGACCGCGAGGCGGCGGGCCGCTTCGAGGAAGACGTCGGGCGCCGGCTTGCCGCGCGGGACTTCGACGCCGGAGACGAGACATTCGAAGTCGTCCATGAGGCCGACGGCCGAGAGCTGCGCGCGGATGATCGGCGGCGACGCCGACGAGGCCACGGCGATGCGGTAGCCCGCCGCGAGGAGCGCGCGCGGAACGGCGGGCACGCCCGGCATCGGCCGGACACCGGTGGCGTGACGGATGGTCATGTCGACCTGCCGCGCGGCGAGCGTGGCCGCATCGCGCGGCAGCCCGTAGCGCGGCACGAGCACGGCGTACATGTCGAGATCCGTGCAGCCGAGGAACTCGTCGGTCGCCTCGAAGCGGATGCCGAACTCCGCGAGCAGCCGGCACGTCACGTCGAGGTGCATGGCTTCGGAATCGACGAGCACGCCGTCCATGTCGAAGACGACGGCGTCGAAGCGGCGGGGAGGGTTCACAATGCCCAAGAGTACAAGGAGGATCGCGATGACGACCATGAACGCGCTCGGATTCATCGGCCTCGGGGTCATGGGCGAGGCGATGTGCCGCAACCTCGCGAAGAAATCCGGACTGCGCGTCGTCGCGTTCGACGTGCGTCAGGCACCGCTTGCCGCGCTGGCCGCGGACGGCGTGGAGCGCGGCGCGTCCGTGGCGGACGTGGCCGCCCGGACCGACAGCGTGTTCATGTGTCTCCCCGGCGAGCCGCAGGTGCGCCACGTCGCGCTCGGTGACGGCGGCCTGGCGGGCGCGGTGCGCGCGGGCCAGACCGTCGTCGACTGCAGCACCGCGCCGGTGCCGCTCGCGCGCGAGCTCGCGCGGGTCTTCGGCGAGCGCGGCGTGGCGTTCGCCGACGCGCCGGTCGCACGCACGGCGCAGGCCGCGAAGGACGGCACGCTGTCGATCATGGTCGGCGGCGACGCCGACGTGTTCGCGCGCATTCGTCCGCTGCTCGCGTGCATGGGCTCGGAGGTCACGCACTGCGGCGCCGCCGGCGCGGGCCAGACCGTGAAGCTCATGAACAACATGGTCGTGGCGCAGACCGTCGTCGCGCTCGCCGAAGCGTGCGCCGTCGCGCGCGCGTCGGGCGCCGTGGATCCGCGCGTGCTGTTCGAAACGCTGGCGAAAGGGTCGGCGGACAGCTTCGTGCTGCGCAATCACGGGATGAAGTCGCTCGTGCCCGATCACCATCCGACCGAGGGCGCGTTTCCGACGACGTACATCATCAAGGACCTGACGTACGCGATCGGCCTGGCCGAAGCGTCCGGCGTCGCGCTCGAGCAGGCGGCGACGACGCGGCGTCTGATGGAGCGGACGGCCGAGGCCGGGTATGCGAAGCACTACTACACCGCCGTGATGCGCGTGATCGAAGGCCGCTGAGCGGGCCTCGTCTCGCTGGCACCGTCGTTGCGGCGTCCGCGGGGCATGAAAACACTGGCGGTCGTCACGGCGGCGATTGTGTTCCTTACGTTGGGACCCGCCTCGGCGCAGGTGCCGACGCCGGTCGACATGAAGTCGTGCAACGAGAAGGCGAAGAGCGAGATCGAAACGGCGAGCGCCTCGCCGCGCACGCAGATCGAGCGCCCCTACGTCGACCCGCCCAAGGCCGACCCGCCGAAAGCCGCGCCGCCCCCGATCAATCCGCAGGCGCCGTCACCGCGGCCGCCCGACCGGGAAGGGTCCGCGCCGGTCGATGCGACGGGCAGCGTGACCGCCGCCGCCGACCCGCAGCTCGAAGGGATGGACGCCGAAGCCGGCAAGGATCCGGCGTATCGCGCCGCCTACAAGGCCTGCATGCGGAAGAGCGGGTTCTGATCTCCACGCGGCGCTGACCGATCCGGCGGCCATGCTATGGTCGCCGCGCGCATGGACCTTCAGGGACGGGGCGCGTTCGTGACGGGCGGCTCGGGCGACCTCGGATCGGCGATCTGTCTGGCGCTCGCGGATGCGGGCTGCGACGTCGCCGTCGGCTACCTCGACCATCAGCAGGGCGCGCTCGACACGCGCGACGCGGTGCAGGCACGTGGCCGCAAGGCGTGCATCGTGCAACTCGACCAGTCCGCCGCCGCCGCGATCGATGTCGCCGTCGCGCGCGCGGCCGCGAACCTCGGTCGCCTGGACGTGCTCGTCAACAACGCGGGCTGGAACATCGGGATTCCGTTCCCGGAGCTCGACGCGCTCACGACCGAGATCTGGGACCGCATCTTCGATACGAACGTGCGCGGCCCGTTTCAGCTCGCGCGGGCGGCGGCGACCCACATGCGCCGCCAGGGTGCCGGCCGCATCGTCAACATCGCGTCCGTCGCCGGGCTCAAGCCGACCGGCAGCTCGATCGCGTACGCGTCGAGCAAGGCGGCCCTGGTGCACCTCACGCGCTGTCTCGCCGTGGCGCTCGCGCCCGACATCACGGTGAACTGCGTCGCGCCGGGCTTGATCGAGGGCACGCGCATGGCGCGCCGGCTGCCGCCGGCGGTGAGCGAAACGGCGCGTCAGAGCGTCGTGCTCGGCCGCACCGCCGACAAGGGCGACGTCGCGGGACAGGTCGTCACGTTCTGCCGGGCGGACAGCGTCACCGGCCAGGTCCTCGTCATCGACGGCGGCATGCACTTTCACTGACTGTTATCCTCCGGACGTAGATCAGGACGCGTGAGCGGAGGCCACCCATGGGATACACGCTCGAACAGTTCGCGGCGGAAGTGCGGCAGATCCTCGGCAGCGACCCCGGCCCCGGCGGACGCGAGAAAGTTCGCGCCGTCGTCGAGCAGGTGCTGAAGGACGAGACGTTCATCGCGAAGCATCTCGGCGACGACGTGCCGGAGCGCAAGATCCTCTACGAGGACCCGACGCTCGGCTTCTGCATCCTCGCGCACGTCTACCAGGGCGCCAAGGAGAGCGGGCCGCACGATCACGGGCCCTCGTGGGCGATCTACGGTCAGGCGCGTGGCGAGACGGTCATGAACGACTGGACGGTGCTCGAGCCCGCGGCCCCCGGCAAGCCCGGCAAGGTGCAGCACGCGCGCGCCTACGCGCTCAAGCCCGGCATGGCGCACGTCTACCACGAAGGCTTCGTGCACTCGCCGCGGCGCGACGGGCCGACGCGCCTGATCCGCATCGAGGGCACCAACATGGATCGCGTCAAGCGGCTGGCGTTCGAAAAGGCCTGAGCGAACGACGAGCAGAACCACGAGTTCGCGATGACGCGCATCCTGCATCGCCACGGTGGCGAGCCTCGACGACGTCCTGACCGCGCTCGCCTGATGATCGCCGCCTGCCCGATGGCCCCCTGCCCGGTCGGCCCGTGATGGTCATCGACGTTCACGCGCATCTCTACCCGCGGCCGTTCATGGAAGCGGTCGCCGCGCACGGCCCGCCGTATGGCGTGAGCCTGTCGGGCGCCGCGCCGCCGTTCCTCTGTTTCGAGGGCATCAACTTCTGGCGCTACACGGACGCGTTTCACGACGTCGACGCGCGGCTGCGCCAGCTCGACGCGGCCGGGGTCGAGCGGCAGGTGATCTCCCTCGGACCGCCGATGACGTACTGGGCGCCGCCCAAGCTCGCGCTCGCGCTCTGCCGGACGTTCAACGACGAGATCGCCGCGGTGGTCCGGCGGCACCCCGACCGCTTCCTCGGGCTCGCGGCGCTGCCGCTGCAGGACGCGGCGCTCGCGCTCGGCGAGCTCGACCGCGCGGTGAACGATCTCGGCTTCGTCGGCGCCGGCATCGGCTCGAACGTGCACGGCACGCAGCTCGACGATCCGCGCATCCGCCCGTTCTTCGAGACGGCGGACGCGCGCGCGCTGCCGATCTTCATCCATCCCATCAACCCGGCGGGCCACGCGGACATCCACGATTACCGGCTGGACCTCGCCGTCGGCTTCCCGTACGACACGACGATCGCCGCGGCGCGCCTCGTGTACGGCGGCATCATGGAGCGCTGCCCGCGCATGCGCGTGTGCCTGGCGCATCTGGGCGGCGTGCTGCCGTTCCTGCGCGAGCGTCTCGCCATGGGGTTCCGCGTCGGCAAGGAGCATTTCGGCGCGGCGTTCAGCGCCACCGAAAGCGCGGAGACGTCGATCGAGCGGTTCTGGTTCGACACGATCTCGTACCACGAGCCCGCGCTGCTGGCGGGAGTCGCGTGCGTCGGGGCCGAGCGACTCGTGATCGGCAGCGACGCGCCGTTCGCCGTCGGCGACCTCGCCCGCTCGGTGCGCGAGATTCGCGCGTTCCCGTTCCTGCCCGAGCGCGATCGCGAGAAGATCCTCGGCGAGAACGCCCTGCGGTTCCTCGGTCTCGACAAGTGAAGGAGACCTGGCGCCGGACTAAGTCGGTGCAGCTGACGGAAGACTTCATGATCAGGATCGGGGCGATCAAGGCCCGGATCCCGTACGAGAAGCTCGTGACGAACGAGTCCCTGCCGAAGTAAGGAGAGTCGCCATGCCAGTGACCGAGCTCAATCACTACTTCGTGCGCGCGAACGACCTGGAGAAGACGAAGGAGTTCTACTGCGACGTGCTCGGGTTCGACGTCATGCCGCGGCCGACGTTCCCGTTCCCCGGCTACTGGCTCGGCGTGAACGGCAAGATCCAGGTCCACATGGGGCCGCACGGCATCGACAACGCCGACATGTATTACCTCGGCACGCCGAAGAACGCCGTGACCGACCACGCCGGCGTGGTGGATCACATCGCGTTCGTGGCGACCGATCCCGCGGGCTTCGTCAAGAAGCTGGAGGCGCGCGGCGTCGACTACCAGCCGCGGTCGCTGCCGGAGTTCGACCTCTACCAGCTCTTCATCAAGGATCCGAACGGCCTGACGATCGAGCTGAACTTCTTCGGCCTGAAGGACGTCAAGGACTGGGGCGGCGCGAACTACGCCGAGATGCCGAAGGCGGCCGGCGCCCGCGCATGAGCGCGCGCGGCTTCGCCGGCGTCGACTACGACGAGGCGATGCGCCGCGCCCGCGAGCTGGTGCCGGCGCTGCGGGAGCGCGCGGCCGGCGCCGAAGTCGGGCGCGAGATGCCGAAGGAGACGCTCGAGGACCTGCATCGCACGGGGCTCCTGCGCTTCCATCAGCCGAAGCGGTGGGGCGGCATGGAGCTGCCGTTCGTGGCGGTCTTCGACATCTCGGCGGAGATCGCTCGCGGCTGTGCGTCGACCGCGTGGAACGTGGGCAACCTGAGCATCCACCACTGGATGCTCGCGCTCTACGACGCGCGCGCGCAGGACGAGGTGTGGTCGAAGAACCCGGACGCGCTCATCGCGTCGGGCATCGCGTATCCGCAGGGCAAGGCGCGCCGGGTCGACGGCGGCTTCGTGGTGAGCGGATTCTGGAACTTCTCGAGCGGCGTCGATCCGTCCGACTGGAACATGCTCGCGGTGATGGTGCGGGACGGCGAGCGCGTCGTGGATCACCGGATGTGCCTCGTGCCGCGCGGCGAGTACGAGATCGTGGACGACTGGCACGTGCTCGGCATGCGGAGCACCGGGTCGAAGTCGGTGCGCGCCAACGAGGTCTTCGTGCCGGAGCACCGGGCGCTGTCGATGTATCTCGCGCGCGGCGGGTCGGACTTTCCGGGCGCGCGCGCGAATCCGAATCCGATCTATCGCGTGCCGCTCGCGGCGCTGGGCTCGCACTGTCTCGCGGGCGCCGGCGTCGGCAACGCGCAGGCCGCACTCGACCTGACGATCGAGGCGGTGAAGGAGCGCAGCACGAGCTACACGGCGATGCGGATGCGCGACTTCCAGGCGGTGCAGCTCCGCGTGTCGCGGGCCGGCGCGCAGATCGACATGGCGCGGTTGAGCATCCGCGACGATTGCCTCGCGGCGCAGCGCATCGCCGACGAGGGCCGGATGCCGACGCTGGAGGAGAAGCTGCGCTTCAAGCGGAACGTGGCGTACGCGATGGATCTGTGCACGGAGGCCGTCGATTCGCTGCACGCGATGGCGGGCGCGAACGGCATCTACGACCGTTATCCGATCCAGCGCCTCTTTCGCGACCAGCATTCGCTGTCGGCGCACATCGGCTTTTCGTGGGACGCGCAGGGCGGGCCGTGGGCGCTGGTGGCGATGGGCGGAGAGTTCAACTCGCCGACGATGTAACGGTGCCGCCTCGCGTCTATCTCGCCGGTCCAGACGTCTTCCATCCGGACCACGCGCGCATCTTCGCCGAGCGGGCGGCGATCTGCCGGCGGTATGGTCTCGAGCCGCTCATTCCGATGGACAACGCCGCGACGACGGCGCCCGAAATCTACGAGTCCAACGTCCGGCTGCTCCAGCAGTGTGACGCCGTGATCGCGAACGTCACGCCGTTTCGCGGGCCGAATTGCGACGTCGGCACGGCGTGGGAGATGGGATATGTGGCGGCTCGCGGCATGCCCGTCTTCGCGTTTTCGGAGGCGCGCGGCGCGCTGCTCGACCGAATACCGGATGCGAAGCCGGCGAACGTGGACTCCGCGGGAATGGCCGTCGAGGATTTCGGGCTCGGCGAAAATTTAATGATCGCGCTCAGCGTCGTGGACCGGACGATCCACGCGACATTCGAAGCGGCTGCCGCGGCGGCGGCACGACATCCTCATTCGCGTCGGGCAACCTGCTAAAGCCTGGATTTCCGTCTCTCACTCGGGAGGCCGCTTGTCGACCGGAACGGCGAATCGGATATCCTCGACCAGTGAGCCCGACTGTTCTCCGCGTACGTGGCTACCGGTTCTACTTCTTCTCACGTGAAGAGTCCCGGTCCCACGTACACGTGCAGCGTCACGATCAGATGACCGTCCAGCCCGACGCGCTCGATCAGGGTCGCGGCGCGCTGCCGCCGCGCGCCGCGCGGCACACCGCGGAGCGGGTGCCCTTGTAGACGACCGTGCCGCCAGACGGCGGCAGCAGACCGGACACGATGTTGAGCAGCGTCGATTTTGCCGCAGCCGCTCGGGCCGACGATCGTGACGAATTCCCCGGCGGCCACGTCGAGGTCGAGCCCGGTCATCGCCTCGACGACGCGGCCGCGCGTCAGGAACGTTCTGGAGACGTTGCGAACGGAAAGGATCGCGTTCGCTGCGCGGCCGATGATAGCGTATCGGACGCCTATGCACGCCCGCCGATGGATCGCGCTCGCCCTCGCCGTGACCGTCGTCGTCGTGGCCGGATCCGCTGCGGCACAGGGACGCGAACGGGAGCTGGCGCGCGAGCTCGCACGGCTCATGCTCGACGACACGGTCCGGCGCTCGCTCGACGAGCAGGTCGGGCGCGGCATGCTGCAGGCCGTCGCCGGGCCGCTTCAGCAGCGACTGGACCGGCGACTGCTCGAGGTCGAATGGCGGATGCTCGCGGACATCATCGGGCGGTTTCTCGACGAAACGCTCCCGCCCACGCGCACGGAGGAGATCGCGGCCGAGATCTACGCGCGTCACTTCGATGCGGCCGAGCTCGCCGCGCTCGTCGAGTTTCAGCGCTCCGCGGTCGGCCGCAAGGCCGCGCGCCTCACGGCGGCCATCGCCGGCGATACGCGCCGCGCCATCGAGGAGGAGCTCCGGACGAGCCCGGCGATGCGCGACATGGTCGCGGAGCTGCACCGCGCGTTCCCGGTGCTCGGGGCGTCCGAATCGCCCTAATACCCCTTCTGCTTGTCGATCAGCGCGATGAGCGGCTGCCCGGCGCGGAGCCGGCGCAGGTTCTCGCAGAACGTGTCCACGATGCGCTGCGCGCGACGCGGTGAGCCACCGGCGGTGTGCGGCGTGACGACGGCGCGCGGATGCGTCCACAGCGGATGATTCGCCGGGAGCGGCTCCGGATCCGTCACGTCGAGGCCGGCGCCCCAGATCAGGCCTTCGTCGATCGCCTCGAGCAGATGCTCGCCGTGCACGACCTCGCCCCGGGTGACGTTGATCAGGATCGCGTTGCGCCGCATCTGGCGGAACAGGTCGCGCGTGAACAGGTGGTGCGTGGCCTTCGTCAGCGGCAGGCAGATCACGACGGCGTCCGACTGACCGAGCAGGTCCGGCAACCGATCGGGCTTCCAGATCGCCTCGATGCCGGGCTCGGGCGCGACGTCTTCGATGTCGACGGCGAGTGTCCGCATGCCGAAGCCGACGGCGCGCTTGCCGACCTCGCGTCCGGTGCCGCCGAAGCCGACGATGCCCATCGTCAGCTGGTACAGCTCGCGCTGGTGCACGCGGATCGGCTCGCGCAGCTCGTAATCGGGCTGGCGGATCGCGGTGTGGATACCGCGCGTCAGCGTGAGCAGTAGCGCGAACGCGTGCTCGGCGAGATGGATGCCGACGGCGCCCTTCTCGCTGCCCAGCGGGATGTCGCTGTTGACCAGCTCGGGCGTCAGGATGCTGTCCACGCCGGCGCCAATCGACTGGTAGAAGCGCACGCGCTTCTGCATGGGAAAGATGTCGGGCGCGACGCGGCCGAAGATGATGTCGGTGTCCGCGATCTCTTCGCGCTGCCGCGCCTTGTCCTTCGCTTCGACGATGCGCGCGCCCGGGCCGGCGGCGTCGAGGATGGCCTTGCGCTGCGCGTCGCTGAGCGAGGGAACGATGATGCCGGGGCAGAAGAGGATCTTCATGCCGTGACGCTAGACGAGATTCCGCCGACCGGTCAAGCGGGGGCCCGACCGGGCCCCCGCGTGACGACCGTCAGTCCCGGTCGCCGGCTACTTCGTTTCGAGCAAGATCCGCGACCGGTGGCAGATGCGCTCCTGCACGTCGGTCTGGACCATCCCGGTGAAGAACGTGTGCGTCTCGACGACGGCGTCGTCGTGCGCCACCGTCAGCGTCGCGTGATCCCGCGAGAGACGCCCCACGAAGGCGGGGAAGTTCGTGATCGTGAACGTCTGGCTCGGGTTGTGGACGTTCGTCCCGACGAAGGTGACGACGTCGGCCGTCACCGTGCGATCCGGCGCGACGTCGTAGGTGAACTCGACGGCGATGTCGCTCACGTTCGCTCCGCCGCGATTGAAGATCGGCGCCGGCACAGCCGGCGGATTTGCCGGGATCGTGAACGGATGCGCGAGGGCGACGACGCGCGCCGCGACCGTCCCGACGTCGTACATGGCCGTCTCCTGTCGCGGTCGGCTCGGGCCGACTCGTTGGCTCACGGGGAATCGAACGATATCATCACGCCGCGCACAAGGAGGATTCGATGAAGCTCGGCATCTGTCTCCCGCACTACGGCCGTCCGATCGAAGTCGACCGCATGCTCGGCGTCGCGCAGCACGCCGAGGAGGCCGGCCTCGATTCCATCTGGGTCACCGACCATGTCATCGTGCCGCGCGACGTCGACGTCATCTATCGCGAGCACATGCTCGATCCGCTCGCCGTGCTGCCGTGGCTCACGGCCGTGACGTCGCGGATCGCGCTCGGCACGAGCGTCGTCATCCTGCCGTATCGATCACCGATTCCCGTCGCGAAGCTGCTGGCGAGCGTCGACGTGCTGTCGGGCGGCCGGCTCATCGTGGGCGCCGCGATCGGCTGGATGGAAGGCGAGTTCGCCGCGCTCGGCGTGCCGTTCAAGGAGCGCGTGAGCCGCAGCGAAGAAGCGCTCGAGCTGTTCCGCGCGCTGTGGACCAACGAGCGACCCGAGATCGAGACGGCGCGTCACACGCTCTCGGGCCTCCAGGTGTCGCCCATGCCGCTCCAGAAGCCGCGGCCGCCGATCTGGATCGGCGGCACCAGCGAAGGCGCGCTGCGCCGTGTGGCGCGCTTCGGCGACGGCTGGCACGCGACGGCGTCCACGCCGGAGACGTTCCGCCAGAGCAAGCAGACCGTCATGAAGTTCTGGAAGGAAGCCGGGCGCGAGGGCGATCCGGAATGGTCGCTGCGCATTCCGATCTTCATCGAGGGCGTGCATCAGTGGGCTGTCGATCAGAAACTCCTGCGCGGCCGTCACGCCATCCGCGGCACCGCGAAGCAGGTGGCCGGGCAGCTGGCGGAGTATCAGCGCCTCGGCGTCAGCCACGTCGCGCTCGAGGTGTCGTACACCGTCTATCCGGGGATCCTCGACACGATCGACATCCTGGCGAACGAGGTGAAACCCGTCGTCGACCGCTGACGCGTGCGCGGGCGGGCCGGCTCGACGGCCGCGGTACGATGAAGGTGAAGCCTCCGCCGTCCCGCTCATCATGGAAATCGGTCTCTTCACCGAGTTCGAGTGGCGCCCCGGGCAGGACGAAGCCCGCGTCTTCGAGACGTCGCTCGCCGAGATGACCGCGGCCGAGGACCTCGGGTTCGACGCGGTGTGGCTCGCCGAGATCCATTTCCAGAAGGGCCGCTCGGTGCTGTCGTCGCCGCTGCTCGTCGCCACGGCGATCGCGTGCCGCACGAAGCGCGTGAAGATCGGCATGGCCGTGCAGGTCCTGCCGCTCAGCCACCCGCTCCGCCTCGCCGAGGACGTCGCGACGCTCGACCATCTGACGAAGGGCCGCCTCGACTTCGGCGTCGGCCGCAGCGGGCTGCCGAGCCACTACACGGGCTTCAACATCCCGTACGAAGAGAGCCAGGGCCGGTTCGACGAGACGCTCGACATCATCCAGAAGGCGTGGACGGAAGAGCGCTTCAGCTACGAGGGGCGCCACTTCCAGTTCCACGACGTGTGCGTGATCCCGAAGCCGTACCAGAAGCCGCACCCGCCGCTTCGGGTCGCGGCGACGAGCGGCGACACGTACGAGGCGGTGGGGCGGACGGAACTGCCGATCTTCCTGGCCGTGCGCACGTCGAGCATCAGCGAGCTCAAGCGCTACATCAGCAGCTACCACGAAGGCCGCCGGGCCGCGGGCCATCACGGACCGGGCGAGGTGAGCGTGATCGTGCCCGTGTACGTCGCGGAGACGGACCGCCGCGCGCGCGAGGAGACCGAGGCGAGCACGATGCACTTCTTCCGCACGGTCGGCGAAGCGCTGATGCGCGGCCCGCGCCGCGAGGCCGGCCAGCGGCTCAGGAGCATGAGCTTCGACGAAGTGCTCGACGAGTTCGCGATCTACGGGTCGGCGGAGCACGTCACGGACCGTCTGCTCGAGCTGCGCGACGCCGTGGGGTATCGTTCCCTCGCCGTGTGGATGAACGTCGGCGGGCGGGTGCCGCACGAGCGCGTGCTCGGTTCGATGCGCCGGTTCACCGAGTGCGTCGTGCGATTGATGTGAGTGGGAGCCCCGACACGGCCCTCACACCCCCCATCGCTCGGGACGCCCCGGGGGACGCGGGGCGCCCCTCGAATTCGCGCGTTGCGCTGGTCACCGGCGGCAGCCGCGGCATCGGGCGCGCGATCGCGCTCGGGCTCGCGGACCGCGGGTATCGCGTGGCCGTCGCCGCGCGGACGGAAGCCGAGCCGCCGGCCGACGCCCCGTATGCGCGCCACGCCTCCGGCACCATCCACGACACCGCGCGCCGTATCACCGAGCGTGGCGGGACGGCCATCGCGATCCGGTGCGATCTCACCAGCGCCAAGGACATCGAGGCGCTCGTGCGCACGACGCTCGATTGCTTCGGAAGCATCGACGCCCTCGTCCTCAACGCCGGCGTCGACTGCGAATCGCCCGTGCCGGAGCTCGACATCGACGTCCTCGACCGCGCGCTCGCCATCAACGTGCGCGCACCGCTGCTCGTCGCGAAGTTCGCGCTGCCCGCGATGATCGCGCGCGAGTCGGGATCGATCGTCGCGGTCTCGTCGGGCGCCGCCGGCGGCTATCGGCCGGGTCGCGTCGGGTATTCGATGACGAAGATCGCGCTCGAGCGCATGTGCCTGTCGCTGGCCGAGGAAGTACGGCCACACGGGATCGCGGTGAACGCGCTCCGTCCGGGCCGCATCGACACGTGGATGAACCGCCGCGGGGACTGGCCGGGCACGGGCCACATTCCGCTGGAAGAGCCGGACGCCGTCGTGCCGGGTGCCCTGTGGCTGGTCGAGCAGACGGCGTCGACGTTCACCGGGCAGGTCGTCGATCGCGCGGACTTCGGTCGGACGTGGGGCCCGCGCGAATAGCCGGCCGGGACTCGTGAAGGCGACGACCGTCAGCGTGTCGATCGATCGTGCACCGGCGGACGTCTATGCGTTCGCCGCGAATCCCGAAAACCTTCCGAGGTGGGCGGCGGGCCTCTGTCTGTCCGTCCGGCGCGCCGACCGCGAATGGATCGTGGAGACGCCGCAGGGCCCGATGGGATTCCGGTTCGCGCCATCGAACGACCTCGGCGTGCTCGACCACTACGTCAGCCCGTCGCCGGGCGTCGAGTTCCTGAACCCGATGCGCGTCGTGCCGAACGGCGCCGGAAGCGAAGTGCTGTTCACGGTGTTCCAGCCGCCGGACGCCTCCGACGAGGCGTTCGCGCAGGACGTGCGGCTGGTCGCGCGCGATCTCGGAACGCTGAAGCGCCTGCTCGAAGGCTGAGGTCGTTACCGCCGCCCGCGCCGTGCTGGAGCGATGTTGAAACGCCGCCGCCCGCCGATTCGGTACGTGTCGAAGTCATCGTGGTCGACGGTAAGGATGTCGGACAGCGATTCGCGCTCGGCCAGGAGCACGAGCGTCGCATCGGCAAAATCCATCGGGCGGTCGGCGTAGCGAAGCATGAGTTCCTCGAGCGCAGGGAGATCTTCGTCGGAGATCGAGCCGATCTGCACGGCTCCCGAGCGAAGGAAACGCCATGCCGCCGCCATGTCGCGACCGCTGTCACCCAGCAGGTGGAAGAGCTCCGCGAGGACGGCGGCAGACGACAGCAAGGGAAGGCGCCGCTCCGAGAACGCTTCGAGACAGGCGTCGTGCCACCGATCGTTGCGGTCGAGGAGCGCGAGGACCGCTCCCGTGTCGATCAGGCCACTAGGAGGCACGGCGTGTCGCGAGCCGGCGGCGGATCAACACGCGAGCTCGAGCCGATCGGGAGGGATCGCTGCCGCCGATCGTGCCTATTGCTTTCCGAGCCCGGGCATGCAGTCGAGCTTGTTCGTCGTCATCCCCGGACGTCTCGCCGCGCCCGCGTAGCCAGTCCGCAGCGATCGCATCCAGGAGAGAGCCCAGGGACGTGCCCGTCCGGCGAGCCTCGTGCTCCAAGGCCGCCTTCGTCCGTGGCGAAACGCGCCAGCTGTAAACCGAGGTCTTCTTCATGTACGACAGTGTAGTGCATGAGACCATCGGCCAGCATGCCCAGCGGCGGGCCGGGATGGCATATCCTGACGGCGATGACACGGACGGTGTTCGACGCGTTCCGGGCGACGGCCGAGGCCGCGGGCGACCACGTGTTCCTCTGCGCGCCGCCGGCGCCCGGCCGCGCCTACCATCCTGACGGCGTCGAGATGACGTACGGCCAGGTGCTCGCATCGGTGCTGCCGCTGCGCTCGGCGTACGCCGGCGCGGGCTTCGGACACGGGCACCGCGTGGCGCTGCTGCTCGAGAACCGCCCGGAGTTCTTCTTCCACTACCTCGCGCTGAATGGCCTCGGCGTGTCGATCGTGCCGATCAATCCCGACTACCGGCACGACGAGATGCTCTACCAGATGGACCACTCGGAAGCGGACCTCGCCGTCGTCATCAGCGCGCGCGTCGCCGATCTCGAAGCCGTCGCGCGCGACCGCACGAAGCCGCTGCCCGTGGTGGACGCCGAACACTTCCCGGGGTCGCTGCCCGAGCCCATGACGGCGGCACATCGCGGCGACCCGGGACTCGAAACGGAGACGAGCCTGCTCTACACGTCGGGCACCACCGGCCGCCCGAAGGGCTGCGTGCTCACGAACTTCTACTACCTGAACGCGGGCGCCTGGTATCGCGATCTCGGCGGCCGGCTCGCGATCGAGCACGGGCGCGAGCGGTTCCTGAACCCGCTGCCGCTGTTCCACATGAACGCGCAGGCGGTGACGGCGACGTGCGCGATCCTCACCGCGAACTGTCTGGCCCAGCCCGATCGCTTCAGCCCGTCGCGCTGGTGGCACGACGTCGTCAACGCGAAGGCGACGGTCATCCATTACCTCGGGGTCATGCCGCCGCTGCTGCTGAACCAGCCGCCGATTCCCGAGGAGCGCGCGCATCGTGTGAAGGCCGGTCTCGGCGCCGGCGTCGAGCCGGAGCTGCACGCGCGGTTCGAGGAGCGCTTCGGCTTTCCGCTCGTCGAGGTGTGGGGCATGACCGAGACCGGGCGCATCTACACGGACAACCACGATCCGCGTCAGGTGACGACGCGCGCGTTCGGTCGCCCGTTCGGCGGACTCGAGGCCACAGTGGTCGACGACAAGGACGCCGAGCTGCCGCGCGACACGGAAGGCGAGCTGCTCGTGCGCTGGAGCGGGCCCGAGGGCCCGCGTCACGGATTCTTCTCCGGCTATCTCAAGAACGCCGAGGCCACGGCGGACGCGTGGCGCGGGGACTGGTTCCACACGGGCGACGTCGTCCGTCAGGCGCCCGACGGGATGCTCTACTTCGTGGATCGGAAGAAGAACATCATCCGCCGCTCGGGCGAGAACATCGCCGCGGCCGAGGTCGAAGCGTGTCTGCAGGCGCACGACGCGGTGGCGCAGGTCGCCGTACTGGCGGCGCCCGACGAGATTCGCGAGGAGGAAGTCATGGCGTGCGTCGTGCCGATGTCGAGTGTCGCCGCCGACCGCGCGCTCGCGGATCGCCTGCAATCGTGGTGTCTCGAGCGCCTCGCGTACTTCAAGGCGCCGGGGTGGGTGCTGTTCCTCGACCGGCTGCCCACGACCGGCACGCAGAAAGTCCAGAAGACGCAGATCTTCCCGCGCGGGGAAGACCCGCGCCGCCGCGCGACGGCCTTCGATCTGCGCGACGGCAAGCGGCGCCGCGGAAGCCGGTGAAGATCCTCCTCGTCGACGACGAGCCGGCCATGCTGGATGTCATGGCCGACCTGCTGGCGGATCTCGGACACGAGACCGTCACGGTGTCGAACGGCATGCGCGCGCTCGAGGCGCTGGACCGCGAGCCGCTGCGCGTGGTGATCACCGACTGGATGATGCCGACCATGGACGGCCTCGAGCTCGTCCGCCGCATCCGCGCGTCCGGCCGGCAGCGCTACGTGTACGTGATCATGCTGACGGCGCTCGCGGGGCCGGAGAAATATCTCGAAGGCATGCGCGCCGGCGCCGACGACTTCGTGTCGAAGCCGATCAGCATCGAGGAGCTCGAAGTGCGGCTGCGCGTGGCGGAGCGCATCATCGGGCTCCAGGAAAACGTCCGGTTGCTCGAGGGCATCCTGTCGATCTGCATGTACTGCAAGAAGGTCCGGGCGAGCGAGGCGGCGTGGACGAGCATCGAGCATTACGTCGAGCAGCGATCGGACGCGTCGTTCTCGCACGACGTCTGCCCGGCCTGCTACGAGTCGCAGGTCGCGCCGGAGCTCCGCGCGCTCGAGCCGCCGCCCGAGTGAGTCCTTCTGACCGGAAAATTCATGAACGCGTCGTGCACGAGCCGAACGGCATCCGCGACACGACCGCGAGTGGTGGGCTGAGGGTCGCTCCGGAATTCCGCGAGCCATGGCCCGCTCGGCGAAAACTCTCGGGAAGAATCACGATGGTCTGCGCCCATCCGATGATCGAAGCCAACGGAATTCCAGAGCGACCCTCAGCCCACCACTCGCGGTCTCCCGTGACGCG
>JACPCW010000054.1 GCA_016184365.1 Candidatus Rokuibacteriota bacterium | reverse complement strand
GCCACACCCGTTCCCATACCGAACACGGAAGTTAAGCCCTCCAGGGCCGATGGTACTGCGCTGGTAACGGCGTGGGAGAGTAGGTCGCCGCCGGGGTTACACGTCAACGCCCGGGGGGTCATCCCCCCCGGGCGTTTCTGTGTGTCAACGCGATGGATCAGGCTGAGGGGCGCGACCCCCTCAGACTCCCCCGGCTGCCCGAGGTCGCGGTTCCGCATCTAACCGACGGTCGGTATTCGCGGCGGGGTCGGGCGCTTCAGATACCGCCCGCGCGGCGTCCCGGCGATCTTGCCGTCGTCGAAGACCAGCTCGCCGCGCAGGAAGGTCGCGCGGACCGCGCCGGTCAACTCCACGCCTTCGAACGGCGTATAGCCCTGCGCCGACGGCGAGTCCGCGGCGCGGACGGTGAACCGCCGGTTCGGATCGAGCAGCACGAGATCGGCGTCGTAGCCGACGGCGACGTCGCCCTTGGAGCCGAGTCCGTACCGGCGCGCCGGGTTCCAGCTCACGAGCTCTGCGATCCGGTGCCACGGCAACCCGCGCCGCGTACCCTCGCTGAAGACGGCGGACAGCAGGTACTCCGTGCCGCCGAAGCCGGCCTTCGCGAGCCAGATGTCGTCCGGCCGGCCGGCCGCGACTTTGAGCTCGCGCGAGCAGCACGCGTGATCGCTCACGATCCAGTCGACGTCCCCGGCGAGCACGGCGCGCCAGAGATATTCGACGTCCGCGCGCGGCCGAATCGGCGGATTCACCTTCGCGGCGATGCCCGCGGTGTCGCAGTCGAGCACGAGATGACCGACCGTGATCTCCTTCCGGAAGTCGACGTGGGGAAACGCGCGCGCCGCGATCAACGCCGACTCGAGCGCCTTGCGCGAGCTGAGATGCAGCAGGTTCACGTTGCGGCAGCCGGTCTCGTGCGCGAGATAGGCGGCGATCCAGACGCCGAGGCCCTCGGAGTGGGGCGGGCGCGCCGCGCTGTAGGCGCGCAGCCCGGCCAGCGACGGATCGCGCTGCACGAGCTTCGTGTACGCGTTGAGGATGTCGGCGACTTCGCAGTGGAGACTCACGCTGACGACGTCGGCGAGCTCGGGACGGCGCTCGACGATGCGCGCGGCCGCGCGCATCACGAACTCGAAGTGCGCGAGGTCGTAGCGGTCGTCGGGCCCGAGCATCAGGAAGCGGCGCTGCGCCTCGGCGTCGGTGCTGCCGTGCAGCCCGTAGCCGCCGTAGAACATGAAGATCTTGAACGACGGCACGCCGTGCTCCGCGGCCAGCGCCTCCATCTCGTCGACGTGCCCGCTCTGGATCGGCGCCAGGTGATAGGCGTAGTCGCACCAGTAGCGTCCGTCCGATTCGCGCAGCACCTGCGGGAAGAAGTCGGCGTACGCGCCGCCGCGGTTCAGGTAGTACTGGCCGGTGCGGAAGTACGTCAGCATCGTGGTCACGCCGCCGGTGACCGCGGCGTGGCTCTCGGTGACCGCGTCCTCGGGCAGGGGCGAGTAGATGCCGACGTGCGTGTGCGCGTCGACGGCGCCCGGGAAGGCGAGCAGCTCGCGGCCGTCGTACGTCGCCTGCGCGTCGGCGACCGGGATGTCCGGTTCGATGCGAGCGAAGCGCCCGCCCCGAATGCCGATGTCCGTGCGCGCAAGTCCGGCCTGCTGCGGCCGGACGAGCCGAACGTTCTTGATGAGGAGATCGAGCCATGCCGACGCCGCGCTCATGACGTGCGCCGCACGCGGCGAATCGCGAGCATGCGAAGCACGAGCGCCGTCGCCGCGGCGGTCGTCAGGTGCTTGATCGTGTGACCGCTCACGACGCCGCCGATGGCGAACACCCCATGGTCCGCGAGCTCGAACACCTTGCCGATCGCATTCATCCCGAGCGCGGCCCAGAGCCAGCCCGAGCCCGTCACTCGTCCCGGGCAGCAGACGAGGAGCACGGGGATCAGGATCGTCGGCAGAAATTGCACCAGCGCGTAGAGCCGCAGATCGCCGCGGCCCGCGGCTTCCGTCGCGTGCCAGACGCCGACGCTCGCGACGCCGACCGCGACCAGTGGACCGAGCAGCCACCGCCCGACCGCCGGCGCGACACGATCGCCGAGCACGAGCGCGAACAGCGACATGAACATCAGCGTCATCGGCAGCCGGTCCCACACGAGTCGCGCGTTGTCCGGGGCGGCGTGGTAGTACGCGGAGCCGACGCCCGTGAGGCCGACCCCGAGGGTGAAGACGGCGGCGGCCCCGATCTCCCAGCCCTCGGTGAACGGGCCGTCACGGGAGATCCCACGGTGACGCCGCAGCCACGCGGCGCCGGCGAGTCCGACGACGACGAAGCCCAGGTTCGACAGCACGTTGGCGCCGTTCGGAATTCCGAACAGATGCCTCGCGTCGGCGAACCGGTGATACGCGGGATCCTGCGCGATCGGCGGCAGCAGGGCGACCACGACGACGGCGAGCGCGGCCAGTCCGACGATCAGCGCGACGCGCAGCCTCGGAGCGATGGGAACGGTCGCGGCAGCCTGCGACATGTGCCGGGTATTGTATGCGTCAACGTGACGGCGTGACGACGCCCAGGGGAGACCGCCCATGACCGAGCGGGAACGTGAAGTGCAGGCGATGGTGGCGGACAGCGCCGCGGTGATCGAGCGCGCCGCCGGCGATCTGGCGCTCGCGGAAGAACCGTCGGGGCTGCTCGCGGCGCTCGAGGATGGCGCGAGCGATGACTGACTGGACGCTCGCGTCGGTCGCCGAGGCGATTCGCACGCGGCGCGTGTCGCCCGTCGAAGTCGTCCGCGCGTGTCTCGAGCGCATCGAGCGCCTGGATGCGACCCTCCGCGCGTTCATCACCGTTGACCGCGAGGGCGCGCTGCGCGAGGCCGCCGGACTCGAGGCCGAGGTCATGGCCGGTCGGCTGCGTGGTCCGCTGCACGGCGTGCCGCTCGCGTACAAGGACCTGTGCTTCATCCGCGGCCTGCCGACGAGCTGCGGGACGCGGACGCCGGAATATTTCTCGGACCGCGACGAAGCGACCACGGTCGTGCGCCTGCGCGCGGCGGGCGCCGTCACCCTCGGGAAGCTCAACATGACGGAGCTCGCGCTCGGACCGTTCGGCGAGAACGATCACCACGGCGACGCGCAGAACCCGTGGAAGCCAGGTCACGTCGCCGGCGGCTCGTCGAGCGGCTCGGGTGTAGCCGTCGCGGCGGGATTCGTGGTCGGCGCGCTCGGCACGGACACGGGCGGGTCGATCCGGCTGCCCGCCGCATGCTGCGGCATCGTCGGCCTGAAGCCGACGTACGGCCGCGTGAGCCGCGCCGGCGTCATGCCGCTGTCCTGGTCGCTCGATCACATCGGACCGATGACGCGCACCGTGCGGGATGCCGCGCTCATGCTCGCGGTCATCGCGGGGCGCGACGCGCGTGACGCGACGACCAGTCACCGGTCCGTGCCCGACTACGCGACCGTGACGGCGCGTCCGCCGTCGCCGCTGATCATCGGCGTGCCGGAGAACTATTACTTCGATCGCATCGACGACGAGGTCGCCGAGGCCGTCGACGCCGCCGCGCGCGTGCTCGCGTCACTCGGGATGAAGGTCGAGCCGCTGCGCGTTCCGGATCCCGAAGTCATGAGCAGCGTGGCGAACATCCTCGCGCGGAGCGAAAGCGCCGCGATCCACGCCCGCGTGATGCGCGACCGCCCGCACGAGCTGCAGCCGCAGGTGCGCGAACGCATCGAGCCCGGCTTCCAGATCTCCGCGTTCGATTACCTGCAGGCGGCGCGTCTGCGCGCGCGGCTCGCGCGCGGCTTCATCGGCGAGGTGTTCGGTGCCGTCGACGTGGTCGTCGCCCCGACGATTCCCGAGCCGCCGCCGACGCTCGAGGAGGCGCGGCGTGGGACGGCGGCCGAGCGCATCGCGCGGATGGGCCGCTTCTCGCGCCTCACGCGCCCCTTCAATGGGCTCGGGCTGCCGGCGCTCTCCGTGCCGTGCGGTTTCTCCGGCGACGGCCGGCCGATCGCCTTTCAGCTCGTCGGCCGGCCGTTCGCCGAAGCGACGCTGCTGCGGCTCGCGCACGCGTACGAAGAGGCCGCGGGCTGGCAGACTGTTTTAAATGGGGGCCCCGAAATGGCCCCCAAACCCCCACCGCTCGGAACCGGCCCGGCGTAGCCGTGCCGGTCCTCGGTCTCGGGCGGCGTGTCCGAGAGGCCCCGAAATGGCCCCCATACCCCCAGCGCTCGGAGCGCCCCGGGGAACCCGTGGCGCTCCTCGACCTCGCCTTGCTACTCGGCCGGTCGGCGCTGGTGCCACGGCGTCGCGCGCTCGTAGGCGTGCGCGACGCGGAACAGCGTGCTCTCGTCGAACACGCGACCCATCAGGTGCAGGCCGATCGGCAGGCCGGCGACGGAGAAGCCGCACGGCACCGAGATGGCCGGGAGGCCGGCGAGGCTCGCGGGCGTCGTGAACGATCGGCGCGTGAAAAATCGCCGCGCCGCTTCCTCGCCGCTTTCGATCGGCGCCCTCATCGCCGTGATGGACGCGGCGGTCGACGGCGCGGTCGGCGACAGCAGGACGTCGAACCGGTCGAAGGCACGCAGGACCTCCGTCCGGATGATCACGCGGGCGCGCGCGGCCTCCTGCGTGATGGCCGTCGGCAGCAGTCCCGCCGCGATCAGCCGCCGCCGCGTGCCGCGATCGAAGTCGAGCGGCCGCGTCCGCAGCGCGTCCATGTGAAGTCCCGCGCCCTCGCTGTCGGCGAGCGCCATGAACACCGCGCCGGCGAGCGGCAGGGTGGGGATGGAGACGGGATCGACGCGCGCGCCGAGGCCGCCCAGGAGTTTCGCCGCGGTGTCGATCGCGCCCCGGACTTCGGATGACGTGTCGGGTCCGGCCGTGAGCTCCGTGATCATTCCGATCCTCAGACCGCCGACCTCGCTGCCGACCGCGGCCGGATAATCCGCGACCGGCGCGTCGCTCGTGAGCGGATCGCGAGGATCGCGCCCCGCCATGATGGCGAGCACCATCGCGACGTCCGCGACGGTGCGACCGAGCGGGCCGGGCGCGTCCATCGACCACGAGAGCGGAAACACGCCGTGACGCGACACGCGGCCCCACGTCGGCCGGATGCCGACGACGCCGCAGAATCCCGCCGGGCTGCGCACCGATCCGCCCGTGTCTTCGCCGAGCGTGAAGGCGGCGAGCGCCGCCGCGGTCGCGATGCCCGAGCCGGACGACGATCCGCCGGGGTCGTGCGCGCGATGCCACGGGTTGCGCGGCTGACCGAACGGGAAGTCCTGCGTGCCGCCGAGCGCGAACTCCGTCATGTTCAGCTTCCCGAGGAGGATCGCGCCCTCCGCCTCGAGCCGCGCCACGACGGTCGCCGTCTCGTCGGGGACGCGATCCGCGTAGAGCTTCGAGCCCTGCGTGGTCGTGACGCCTTTCGTATCGAACTGGTCCTTGACCGCGAACGGCACGCCGCCGAGTCGCCCGAGCGGCGCGCCACGACCTCGTCGGCTCTCCGCGGCGCGCGCGGCCGCCAGCGCCGCGTCGCGGCACACCGTGACGTACGCGCGAAGCCCGTCATCGAGCCGGTCGATTCGCGACAGATACGCCTGGACGAGATCGACCGGCGAGACCTGCTTGTCGCGGATCATTCCCGCGAGCGCCGTCGCGGGCTGGAACGCGAGGTCGTCGCCGGTCATGCGTCGGCCGGAGGCAGCGGCACCGGCTCGACGGTCGCGAGCGGCAGCGCGCGGATCGCGGCCAGCGCGTGCAGGAACGCGTTCAGTCGATGGGTCACTTCGACGAGGTCGTCGGTGTCGAGGGCGAGGCCCGTGGCCTCCGCCATCGAGCGCACGTCATTCGGCTCGAGCTCGCTGATGGCGCACCTCCGCTGCGGCGATCGGACTATACGCCGCTGGCGTCGCGACTGCACTTCGACACGGGGTTGCCCGGTATTCGCGTGCCCTCATGGGCCTCGCGCGTCGCGTCATCCTTCCGGGGGATGCGGCGGCCCGGATGGGTCCGCGCCATGACCGCCCGCGCTCTAAAACCCTCGCGACCGCTGGGTTTGTAAATCTCACAACTCGAAGTGTGAAATTCGCTATCCACTTTCATGGAGGCGTTCATGTAGAATCGCGACTCAGTAGGAAAAGCATTTCCCATGTATTTCCGACGCCGGGCTGCTCCCGCCCATTTGCGAGGAGATTTACCGTGATTCGATTTGGCCGCACTCTGCTTTCCTTCAAGCGCTTCAGTTTCATCGGTGGCGTCCTCTCGCTCGCGACGATGCTCGTCGTCGGCGGATGCGGGGCGGCGCGCACCGGCCGCACGGTCGTCCCGATCACGATGGACCCCGCCACGCTGACGGCGCCGGCGGACAGCCGCGCGCTCACGACGCACGACGCGGCGGTGCGCGGCATCGCCGGCATGCTCGTGAAGGATCTCGGCCTCCCGGTGCCGGGGCAGGTGACGGTGTACGTGTATTCGAACCGGCGCGTCTTCGAGCAGGGGCTGATCGAGGACGCCAACGTCTCGCCGGTCCGGGCGGGTGAGCTCGCCGATTTCGCGATCGGCATCGGCAGGCGCCGGCAGCTCCTCTTCAACGACGAGGCGTACGAGACGCGCGGCCGCGAATGGCTGCGGCTCGTCGCGCACGAGCTCGCGCACGTGTCGCAGATCGAGCTCGCGGCCGGCGAGGGCCGCGCCGAGCAGTGGATGGCCGAGGGCATGGCCGAGTGGGTCGCGTTCACGGTGCTCGAGCGCCTCGGCCTCGACACGCTGCCGCAGCGCCGCACGCTCGCGCGCGCCGGCATCCGCAGCCACGCGGCGCTCGTCGCCGCGCGCCTCGATCTCGAGACGCTCGGCACGCCGCGCGGGTTCACCGTGCGCCATCTCCGCGAAGGCTCGCTCCCGACGTACCAGCTCGCGTTCCTGATGTCCGACTACCTCATCGCGCGTGACGGCCTGCCGAAGATGGTCGAGTACTTCCGGCTCTTCGGTTCTCGCCAGAACCGGTTCGAAAACTTCCGCCGGGCCTTCGGCCAGACGCTCGGCGAATTCGAGAAGGAAATCCTCGCGCATCTCAAGACGGTCACGCGCTAGCAGTACGCTCCAGTCGTGGAGTCGTCGCAGTCCTCGACGCCGCCGCCCATCTGGGTCGTCCTCGTCACGTTCGCGACGGCCGCATTCGCGATCCTGGCGACGTCGATCTTCGCCGGCCTGCTGCTGCACTCCATGGAGCCCGACCTGCCCCCGGTCGAGGTGCTCCAGAGCCTCAAGGGGCTGATCGCCGGCGCGCTCGCCTCGTCCACCGCGCTCGTCCTGACGCTGACCTTCGCCGCGCGCGGCTTCACGCTCGCCCGCCTGCGGCTCGTCCCCGGGCGTGAGCGTGGCCGCGACCTCGTGCTGGCGATCATCGGGGTCCTCTCGCTCGGCCAGACGCTCGACGCGCTGACCGTTCTGCGGGGCCTCGACGACCACGGCGCGATGTCCGTCATCAAGAAGGCGCTGACGGGCGCCACCGGCGCCGAGCTGTTCCTCGCCGTCGTCACGATCGGCGTGCTCGCCGGCGGCGCCGAGGAGCTCTTCTTCCGGGGCTACATGCAGTCGCTGCTGCGCGAACGGTGGCGTCCGGCGCTCGCCATCGGCGTCACCGCGGTCTGCTTCGGCGCGCTCCACATGGACGTCGTCCATGCGCCGCTGGCGATGGTGCTCGGCGTCTATCTCGGCTTCGTCACCGAACGGGCGGGGAGCGCGCTGCCCGCCGTCGCCTGCCACGTCGTGAACAACGCGGTCTACACGGTGCTCACCGCGGTCGGGGGACCGCTGGGCGGCCGCGATCTGAATCTGATGCTCGGCGCCGCGTCGCTCGTCGTCTTCATCGGGTGCCTGGCCGCGCTGCATCGCTCGCTGCCGCCGCTCTCGCGGTTCTAATGAACCTCGCGGAATTGGTCGACGGCCCCGCCCACGGCGGCCGCTGCGGGCGAGCCGTCGTCGCCGGGCTCGTTCCGGCGCGGGGCGAGCGCGGCTCGCGGATCGACGGCCCTCGCGCGGCGGCTCGCGGATCGACGGCCCTCGCGCGGCCCCCGCAGGGGGATGGGGGGTCGCGCTCGTCACGCCCCGGAACGAGCACCGGCGTACAGGCGAGCCCGGCGCGGTCGCCGTGGGCGGGGCCGTCGACCAATTCCGCGAGAATCATTAGGCGTCTTCCGGTACCCTTGTGCGCCGCGCGCGGACGCCGCGCGCCACGAACGCTTTCGGAGGCCCGCATGGCAGAGCTGACGCGTCGGTACGTCGTGATGACGATGGCGAGTGAAGCGCCGTTCGACCCCGCCGATCCCGAAGGCGTCTTCGTGCTGAAGCCGTGGAAAGACCCGGCCGCGCTGCGCGCGCTCCGGACGTATCGTGACCACTGCTATCCCGAGCTCGCGCAGGACCTCGACGCGTGGATCGCCGCGATCGTCGCCGGGCCGATGATTCGCGGCGGTATCGGACAGCGCAACGAGGCCTGGGGGAAGCGCACGGCCGCGGCGGCGGCGCCGAAGCGCGCCCGCCGCTCGTCGCACACGAAGGCGAAGCCCCGGCGCCGCGTGAAGACGTCCGCCCGGCGCACCCGCAAGGGCGGCCGGAAGAAGCGCGGGCGGTGACCGCGGTGCCCGATCCGATGATCGACCGCTTCATCGCGAACCGCGACAGCCGCGGACAGATCGCGCCGCCGAGCGAGACGCGCGCCCTGTCCGCGGTCGAGGCGTACGGCATCCAGGACAGGCTGCGCGAGGCGCTGGTGACGCGCGGGGCGCGCGTGATCGGCTGGAAGGCCGGCTTCACGAACAAGGCGACGCAGACGGCCTTCGGCGCGACCGAGCCCGTGTCGGGGTTCCTGCTCGCCGAGGGCGTCTTTCCGAGCGGCGGCGACGTGCCCATGGCGCGGTTCGCGCAGCTCGCCGTCGAAGCGGAAGTCGCGTTCGTCATGCGCGAGGACCTCGCCGGGCCCGGGATCACGGCGCCGCGTGCGCTCGCGGCGGTCGAAGGCGCGCTGCCGGCGCTCGAGCTGATCGATCAGCGATTCACCGGCAAGGCGACGGCGACCGACGTGATCGCCGACGGCGTCTACGCCAACGCGATCGTGCTCGGCGCGCCGATCAGCCCGGTGAAGCATCTCGACCTCGCGCTCGAAGGGCTCGTGTACGAGCTGAACGGCGCGATCGCCGCCACCAACACGGCGGCGGAGGTCATGGGCAGCCCGGCGAACTCGCTCGCGTGGATCGCGAACCAGCTCGGCGCGCGCGGCCTCGGTCTCCGCGCCGGCGACCTGGTGATGAGCGGCTCGGTGTCGATCCTGCTGCGACCGAAGGCCGGCGACACGGTCCGCGCGACGTACACGCGACTCGGGTCGGTGGCGGCGCGCTTCGTGTGACCGTGACGGCACCGCGAAATCGAGGAGCGCCACGGCTTTGCCGGGGCGCTTCCGAACGTCCGGGGGGTGTGGGGGGCCATGTCGGGGCCCCCCACCTCCAATGAGCCGGTTGAGTACCGCGGCGCTCGTCGCGCGGACGCGCGCAGTGCTGGCGGAGCGCGCCCGGCGCGACGTGCCGCCCGGACCGCTCATCCGCGCCGCCGTCCTCGTGCCGATCATCGAGCGCGACGAGCCGTACCTCCTCTTCGCCAAGCGAACCGAGCGCGTCGGGCACCACAAGGGCCAGATCGCGTTTCCGGGCGGGACGATCTCGCCGCGCGACGGCTCGCCGCTCGACGCCGCGCTGCGCGAGTGTGAGGAGGAAGTGGCGCTGCCACGCTCGGCGGTCGACGTGCTCGGCGCCCTCGACGACAGCGAAACGGTCGCGACGCAGTTCATCATCACGCCGTTCGTGGGGCTGATCCGCGAGCCCGTCGCGTGGCTGCCCGACGGCGAGGAGATCGAAAAAGTCATCGAGGTGCCGTACGCGGCGCTCAGCGCGCCGGACGCGTTCCGTGTCGAGTATTCGGACCACACCGGCGTGCGGCGGCCGATCTATCACTTCGACTGGCACGGCGACACGATCTGGGGCGCGACCGCGCGGATCCTGAAGCACTACCTGGACCTCGTGGAGCCGATATGACGTACGAGACGCTGCTCACGGCGGTCGACGAAGGCGTCGCGCGGATCACCCTGAACCGGCCCGACGTCCGGAACGCGCTCTCGCGCCAGATGGTGCGCGAGATCGAGCAGGCGCTCGAGACGTACGACCGTGACCCGGACGCGCGCGTGATCGTCCTCGCCGGCGCGGGCGATCGCGCGTTCTGTGCCGGCGCGGACCTCAAGGGGGTCGGCGATCGCGGGACGACGCTGCAGGCGCGCGAGTCGTTCGGCGGCCTGTCACGGATCCTCGAGCTCATCACGCGCATGCGGACGCCGGTGATCGCCCAGGTGCACGGCTACGCGCTCGCGGGCGGCTGCGGGCTCGCGGCCGGATGCGATCTCGTCATCGCGTCCGACGACGCGGTGTTCGGCCTGCCCGAGATCAAGGTCGGCCTGCTGCCGCTGATGGTGATGGCGCCGATCCTGCGCGCCGTCGGCCGGAAGCGCGGGCTGCTGATGATCCTGAGCGGCGAGCCGGTGTCCGCGGCCGAGGCGTTCGACATGGGCCTGGTCAGCCGCGTCGTGCCGCGCGCCCAGCTCGAAGGGGAAACGACGGCGCTCGCGCGGACGCTCGCGGCCTTCAGTCCGACGGCGGTCGGAGTCGCGAAGGAAGCGGCCTACACGATCCAGGACATGGACTACGGCAAGTCCCTGCGCTACCTCCGCGAGCTCATCACGCTGGTCGGGCTGTCCGACGATGCGAAGGAAGGCATCGCCGCGTTCTTCGAGAAGCGGAAGCCCGAGTGGAAGGGCCGCTAGCGCCGCGGCTTCGCGCCTCAGGGCCACCAGAGATAGAGGAACCGCGGACCGGGCCCGACGAGCGTCGCCAGCTGCGACAGCGTGGTCGGGATCGCGGACGCTTCGGTTTCCGACCGCGCGTAGTACGTCGCCCGGTATTGGCGCGGCCGGTGATACACGACGACGCGCGCCTCGTCGAGGCCGGCGGCGCGCTTCGCGGCGTCGATCGCGTCCGGCATGTACCCGACGCGGTCGACCAGCTTCAGCGCGACGGCCTGATCCGCGGTGTAGATGCGCCCGTCGGCCACGGTCCGCGCGGTCTCCGCGGGAATACGGCGCCGCTCGACGACCTTCGCGACGAACTGGGTGTGCATCCCGTCGATCACCGACTGGAAGATCGCGCGCTCCTCCGCGGTCAGCGTCCGGAACGGGCTGCCCATGTCCTTGCGGTCGCCCGACGTGATCGCCGCGGCGGAGACGCCGATCTTCTGCAGCAGCCCCTCGGCGTTGACGGTCAGCATGATGACGCCGATCGAGCCGGTGACGCTGGTCGGGTGCGCGACGATCTGATCGGCGGCGAGCGCGACGTAGTAGCCGCCCGACGCGGCGACGTCCATCATCACCGCGACGACCGGCAGCTTCCGCTCGCGGCGGAAGAGCTCGAGCTCGCGGTACATGATGTCCGACGCCGTCACCGTGCCGCCGGGGCTGTTGATCCGCAGCACGAGCGCCTTCACGTCGCGGTCCTCGCTCGCCTTCTTGAGCTCCTCGCGAAAGCGCACGAGCAACGGCACGCGCGGCGGCGGCGAGCCGATCGAGACCGACGGCGGCGCCTCGTCCGACAGAAAGCCCGAGACGTCGACGAGCAGCACCTTCGCCGTGCCGCGACCCTCGACGGTTTCCTCGCGCAGCGGACGCACGCGCGGGGAGAGATCGATGGAGATGACGGAACAGCCGGCGAGGAGGAGCGCCACGCCGAGCAGGGCGGCTCGCAGCATGCGGCCAGTATACGTGCCTTGCCGCATGGCCCGCGCGCGCGGGATAATCCCGCGCGATGGATGCCCCGTCCGCGCTCTCCATCGACGACGTCGAAGCGGCCGCCGGCCGGCTGCGCGGGCGCATCCACCGCACCCCGGTGATCGTGTCCCAGTCCTTCGACGACGTCAGCGGCTACAAGGTCTACTTCAAGTGCGAGAACCTCCAGCGCGCGGGATCGTTCAAGATTCGCGGCGCGCTCAACAAGCTGCTGTCGCTGTCGCCGTCGGACCGGCTGCGCGGCATCGTCGCGTACTCATCCGGCAATCACGCGCAGGGGGTCGCGCTGGCGGCGCAGATGGTCGGCACCACCGCGATCGTGTGCATGCCGACCGACGCGCCGCAGCTCAAGATCAACGCGACGCGCGGCTACGGCGCCGACGTCGTGTTCTACGACCGGCTGAAGGACGACCGCGAAGCGTTCGCGAAGCAGATCGCGAAGGACAGCGGCCGGATCCTCGTCCCGCCGTTCGACGACTACGCGATCATGGCCGGGCAGGGGACCGCGGCGCTCGAGCTGCTCCAGGACGTTCCGTCGCTCGACGCGCTCGTCACGCCGGTCGGCGGCGGCGGGCTCATGGCCGGCTGCGCCACGGTCGCCAAGGCGCTGCTGCCCGGCATCGAGATCATCGGCGTCGAGCCGGAGACGGGCAACGACGTGCAGCTGTCGCTCGAGCGTGGCGAGCGCGTCTCGGTCGCGCCACCCCCGACCATCGCCGATGGCGTGCGCACGACGAGCCCGGGCGAGCTGACGTTCCCGATCCTCCGCCAGCACGTGTCGCGCATCGCGCTCGTGTCCGACGACGAGATCCGGACGATGGTGCGGTTCATGGCGCTGCGCGCGCGTATCGTCGTCGAGCCGACCGGCGTCGTGGGCGCCGCCGCGGTGCTGGGCGGCAAGATCGGCGTCGAGCCCGGCTCGCACGTCGGCGTCATACTCTCCGGCGGAAACATCGACCCCGAGCTGCTCGTGTCGCTGCTGCACGCTTCACCCCCGGCCGAGGAAACCGCGACGGCGTAAACCTGGCGCGTGTACAATGTACACACGATGAAGCGATACAGCATGGCTCAGGCGCGCCAGCGCTTTTCTGAAGTCCTGGACGCCGCCGAGCGCGGGCAGCCCGTCGTCGTCGAGCGGCGAGGTGTCCGGTTCGTCGTTCAGGCGGCGCCGGCGAGCCAACGGCGCTCGCGCCGGCGAAAGTCGCTCGTCGCGTACGTCGATCCGGCCGTCGCCGCCGGCGAGTGGACGTGGAACTGGAGCGCGCGGGGACTGCGCTTCACCGGCCGGCGTCGCTCCTCCCGTTGATCCTTCTCGACACCAACGCGGTGCTGTGGCTCCACCAGGGCCATCGCCGAACCCGTCCGTTGGAGTCTGAAGTCGGCCACCTCTACGTTTCGCCGGTGAGCCTGCTGGAGATGCAGTTCCTGATCGAGGCCGGTCGTCTGCGCCTGCGACCCGGCGCGAGCCTCAGCACCCTGGCGGACGACGAGCGCTGGGTGCTCGACGATCCGCCATCCGGTGGTTGGTTCAACCGCGCGCTGGAGATCGGCTGGACGCGCGATCCGTTCGATCGCCTGCTGATTGCCCATGCGCGACTTCGCGGCTGGCGAGTGGCCACCAGCGACGGCGAACTGCTGGACCGCCTCGGACCCGACGGCACCGTCGAGCTGTAGCGAAGCGGCCGGCGAAGAGACCACGACGACCGCGTCACGTGCGGCGGGGGGCGGCGCCGGGCCGGGGGTGCCTCCGGAAATCCGCTTGCGCATTTCGCGGGGCGTCGAGACGCTGCGGAACGCTCTCGATGGTCTGCGTCCGACGGGCTGCTCGCTCCAAACGGATTTCCGGAGGCACCCCCGGCCCGGCGCCGCCCCTCGCCGACGCGGCGGTCAGCGCCGGTGGAACGGTCCGACGACGTCCGCGTCGAGCCGCGCGAGCTGATCGAGCAGCATCTCGGGCGGGCACATCGGGCGCGCGATGAACTTCGATCCCCCACCGGCGACGTACTGATCGAGACGTTCCAGCAACAGCTCGGCCGGCCCGAACGCGGTGCACTGCTCGAGCGTCGCGTCGTCGACGCGGTTGCGCGGCACGAACGGCAGCGCGCGCTTGCGCGCCGTCTCGCGGTCCCGATCCAGGCAGTAGTAGATGAGCGTGCCGAAGTGATCGGTCTCGACCTCGCGGCCCGCTTCGGCGGCGAAGGCTTGCGTCTTCTCGACGCCGACGCGGAACGCCTCCGGCGCGATGAACGAGGGGATCCACCCGTCGCCGAGCCGGCCGGCGCGGCGCATGGCCGCTTCGCTGTTGCCGCCGATCCACACGGGGAACGGCTGCTGGATCGGTTTCGGCAGGACGGTGATGCGGTCGAGCTGCCAGAATTCGCCGTCGAACGTGACCTCGTTCTCCTCCCAGCAGCGCCGCATGATCGCGATCGCCTCGTCGGTCCGCCGGCCGCGCTCGCGGAACGGTATGCCGGCCGCCTTGAACTCGCGGTCCTGCTCGACGCCGATGCCGACGGCGGGCAGCATGCGGCCGCCCGAGAGGTAGTCGATCATCGCGAGCTCGCGCGCCATCAGGACCGGCGCCCGGAACGGCGTGATCAGCACGCTCGGCCCGAACTTGAGCCGCCGCGTCCGCGCGGCGACGGCCGCCATCGCGGTCATCGGCTCGAGCACCGGGAGCGGCGACGACAGCCGCTCGGAAAACCAGAGCGAATCGATGTCGCTGGCTTCGGCGAGGTCCACGAAGCGCCAGAAGAGCTCGGCGCCGTCCGGACCCGTCGGCCACGGGCCGGGCATGACCCCGAGCCGATACTTGATCTTCATGCGCGGATGCTATCAGTTTGACCGGCTGCGCGCGCTTTCCGTAGAATGAATCGCGATTCATTCGCGTCATGCCGGATCCCGACAAGCCGCAGCAGATCATCGAGGCCGCGATTCGCGTCTTCGCGCGAACGGGCTACTACAACTCGCGCGTCAGCGACATCGCGCGCGAGGCCGGGATCGCCGCGGGCACGATCTACCTCTACTTCAAGACCAAGGACGAGATCCTCGTCACGCTCTTCCGCCAGAAGATGGCGCAGTGGGTGGGGTACCTCCGCGCGGAGATCGCCGGTGAGCCGGATGCCGTCGCGAAGATCCGCCGGCTCGTCAGGCTCCACTTCGCCGTGCTCGAGCGCTATCCCGACCTGGCCGAAGTCGTCCAGGTCGAGCTCCGTCAGGGCCAGAAGTTCTTCCGCGGCGCGTCCGCGCAGGAAGTCTCCGCGTACTTCGAGCTGATCGGCTCGGTGCTCGCCGAGGGCATCGCCGCCGGCCGCTTCCGCCACGACCTCCCGGTCAAGATCGCGACGAAGATGCTCTTCGGCGCGATGGACCAGCTCGCGACGTCCTGGGTGCTCGGCAAGCGCGGCTACCGCCTGGCCGATTCCGCGGACGAAGTCGCCACCATCTTTCTCAAAGGAGTCGCCCGCGATGGCGTTTGAAACGCTGCAGTTCACCCGCGAAGAGAGCTGGGTGGTCATCACGCTGAACCGCCCGCCGGCGAACGCGATCTCCGAACCGCTCGTGCAGGAGCTGAATGCCGCCGTGTCGTCGGTCCAGGACGACGCGGACGTCCGCTCGGTGATCATCACCGGCGCCGGCGACCGGATCTTCTGCGCCGGCGCGGACCTCGGCTCGGCGTTTGCCGGCGGCAACGTCGACGCGTTCATCCGGTTCGGCAACAGCGTGCTCCGCAAGATCGAGCGGTTTCCGAAGCCGGTCATCGCGGCGATGAACGGTCACGCGCTCGGCGGCGGCTGCGAGATCGCGATGGCGTGCCACTTCCGGCTGCTGAAGGAAGGCGCGCGGATGGGCCAGACGGAATCGAACCTCGGCATCATCCCGGGCTTCGGCGGCACGCAGCGCATGTCGCGGCTCATCGGGCGCACCAAGGCGCTCGAGTTCATGATCCTCGGCACGCAGGTGCCGGCGCCGGAGTGCCTCGCCCTCGGGCTCGTCAACAAGCTCACGAAGGAAGGCGAGACGCTGAACGAGGCGAAAGCGCTCGCGCGGCTCATCGCCAAGCGGCCGCCCATCGCGACGCAGCTGCTCATCGAAGCCGTCGACGACGGGCTCGAGGCGCCGATGGACAAGGCGCTCGAGATCGAGACCCGGGCGTTCCTGAAGACGCTGCGCACCGAAGACGCGTCCGAAGGCATCCAGGCGTTCTTCGCGAAGCGCGAAGCCCGGTTCAAGGGGCGCTGAGCGTGGATCTCGGCATCGCCGGCAAGGTCGCGCTCGTCACCGGCGGCGCGCGCAGCCTCGGCAAGGCCGACTGCCTCGCGCTCGCGGCCGAAGGTGCCAGGATCGCGGTGCTCGACCTGAACGGCGAGGGCGCCGAGGAGACCGCGAAAGAAATCGAAGGCTCCGGCGGCAGCGCCCGCGGCTATGCCTGCGACGTCCGGGATGGGGCAACCGTCCGGGATGCCGTCAGCCGCGTCGAACGCGATCTCGGTCCCGTCGACATCTGCGTCAACAACGCCGGGATCATCTACACCGTCGCGCAGCTCAAGGACATGCGCGACGAGGACTGGGAGCTCAACCTCGCGATCAATCTCACGGGCACGTACCACGTCACGCGCGCCGTGTTCGCCGGCATGCGTGAGCGCCGCTGGGGGCGGATCGTCGTCATGGCGTCGATCGCCGGCCTGATGGGCGGGTTCGGCCAGACGGCGTACGCGACGACGAAGCTCGGCGTGATCGGCTTCGCCAAGTCCGTGGCGCTCGAAGGCGCCCGCTACAATGTGACGTGCAATGCGATCGCGCCCGGCATCATCGCCCCGAACGCGACGCTGTCGCCGCTCTACGAGCGCATGGTCAAGCGCGTGGCGATGCAGCACGAAGGCGAGCCCGAAGACATCGCGAACGCCATCGCGTTCCTCTGTTCCGAGCGTGCGCGTTACATCACCGGCGCCGTCCTGACCGTCACCGGCGGGATGGACCTTTTCACGTTTTGAGCCACGTCACGTTTTGAGCCACGTCACGTTCTGAGCCACCGAAAGGAGCCCACGATGCCGACCGTCAGCGAAACCTTCGAGGCGATGCCGGGCCGCTTCCGCGGCGACAAGGCGACGGGGACGAACGCCGTGATCCAGTACGACGTCAGCGGCGACGGGGGCGGCACCTGGAACGCGGTGATCAAGGACGGCACGTGCGCCGTGAACCAGGGGCCGGCGACGAACCCGAACCTGACGCTTCAGATCGCCGCGCAGGACTGGCTCGACATGCTGTCCGGCAAGCAGCCCGGCCAGATGCTCTTCATGTCCGGCAAGCTGAAGGTGAAGGGCGACATGGGCCTGGCGATGAAGCTCGGCTCGATGTTCGCGATGTAGCGCGGGCCACAGGAGGCTTACCACGGCCGCTGGGGCTGCGGTCGCGGCTGTCCATTCCGGAAGCGGCCGTTGTGCTTCGGCGGCCGCCCGCCGCTTCATGAGAACGCACGGCGGCCGGCGAGGCGCACGCCATGTTGCGCGTGCTACCGTAACGACATGACGACGACGCGTGCGCGCTCTCCCAGGATCCGCGCTTCGTGGCATCAACCGACGGGGCCCGTGCCGCGCGTCACGCTCGCCCGCATCGTGCGCGGCGTGCCGGTCGAGCGCACCGTCGGTCCTCGCGGCCTTCTGACGCTCGAGGAGGCCGCGGCGGTGCTCGATCGTCCGATCCGCGAGGTCCGCAAGGACATCCGCACCGCTTTCCTTCCCGCGCGACGGCACGAGGGCCGGCTCGTGGTCACAGTCGCGGCCTGTTACCGTTTCCTTGTCGAGGAACGGGAAGACGGGGAAGGCGCGTGCGCGGCGCTGGAGGAGATGCGCCGCACCGGCCAGCGGCCGATCCCGTACGAGCGGGTGCGCCAGGAGGCCGGGCTCGAGTAAGCGCCGACGGCGCTGGCTCGTCGAAATCGCGCCCGCTGCGCGCGCTCAGTTGAGGCGCCTACCGCGCGGCGTCCAAGAACTTGTCGATATCGAAGTCGCCCGCCTCGCCATGAATCCGCGGCATGCGGGTGCTCGAGCAATGCGAGACGAGTGGCGCGGGTACTGGCGCGTCCGGGCCGGGGTGTACCGTGTCATCTACGAGATTCACCATCCGCGGCTGGTCCTGGTCGCGAAGATCGGGCCGCGTGGGTCCATCTACGATCGTGATCGGCCCGTCTGACGCTCCGCGCGAAAAAGGCGCTCCCGGCCATGACGCACTGCATGAGATACTGAGCCTAACCGAGCTATCCCAGCGCAGTACCCGACGAATCAGGGTCGACGCGCCGCGTCGGACCCGACGGAGGATCAGCGCACGATGGGCCAGGAGCGCTTCGCCGACGTCGTCGAACGCTTCACCAACGGCTACGGAGACCTGCTCGCCGCGTCGGCGCCTCCCGAGCGCGTGAAGCAATGGCAGGAGGAGTTCGACCGCACCGCGCGGCGGCTCGGCAACCTCCACCGGCTGGTGACGAGTCCCGTCGAGCCGAAGACGGGCCAGACGCCGCGCGAAGAGATCTACCGCAAGAACAAGTCGGTCCTCTACCGCTACCGCTCGTCCCGCACGCACCGCACGCCGCTCCTCTTCGTTCCGAACCTCGGCATCAGCCGGCCGTACATCTTCGATCTCCTGCCGGGCGGCAGCTTCGTCGAGCACATGACGCGTTCTGGCTTCGACTTCTACCTGCTCGACTGGGGCGTGTTCGGGCCGGAAGACAACGGCCTCACGTTCGAGGACTGCGTCACGAAGATCCTGCCGCGCATGGCCAGCCGGGTGCTCGAGTCGTCGGGCACCGAATCGCTGTCCGTGCTCGGCTACTGCATGGGCGCGCCGCTGTCGGCGTCCTTCGTCGCGTCGTACCCCGAGATTCCCGTGAAGAACTACATCAACATGGCGGGACCGATCGACTTCTCGAAGATCGGGCTCTTCGGCCTGTGGCTCGACCGGCGGTACTTCGACGTCGATCGCTTCGTCGACACGCTCGGCGCCGTGCCCGCGGATCTGGTCAAGGCGGGCTTCAAGCTCCTCAAGCCGACGATGGATCTCTCCACCAGCATCAACCTCTGGTGGAACCTCTGGAACGACAAGTACCTCGAAGGGTTCAACGCGCTCAACAAGTGGGCGAACGAGTACGTCGCGTTCCCCGGGGAGTTCTTCCGGCAGTGGGTCCGTGACTTCTACCAGGGCAACAAGCTGGTGAAAGGCGAGCTCGTGTTCGGCGGTCGGCCCATCCGGCTCCGCGACATCACGTGCCCCATCTTCGTCGTCGGTGCGAAGGAGGACTACATCGCGCCGCCTGCCGCGGTGCACGCGCTGATCGACGCGGTCGGGAGCCGCGAGAAGGACTACATCGAGCTCCCGGGCGGCCACATCTCGCTGATCGCGGGCCGCGGCGCGTCGCTCCACTGCTGGCCGAAGGTGTCCGGCTGGCTGGCTCCGAGGTCTTGAGGAGGACCGACATGGTGGATCCCGCGGCCACGCAGCAGTTCTTCGACCTCTGGCGCAAGCAGTTCGAGGAAGGCGCGGCGACGTGGGCGCGCATGGTGTCGCAGGCGCCGCCGCCGTCGGCGCCGGCCATGGATCCGGTGGCGTTCTGGCGGCCCGTGCTCAACTCCGGCCTCGAGCAGTGGGCACGGATGTTCGCGACGACGCCCGTCAGCCCGGATCTCATGCAGCAGTGGAAGCAGTTCCTCGATCAGTGGGTGGAAGCGTGGTCGCGCGCGCTCGGGACCGTGATGGGCACCGAGCAGTTCGCGCAGATGATGGGCACGTCGCTCGACCAGTGGCTCACCACGGTGGCGCCCATGAAGAAGGCGGCGCAGCAGTCCGTCGACACCGCGCTCGAAACGCTCAACATGGCGTCGCGGACGCAGCTCACCAGCGTCGCGCGCCAGATCGTGGAGCTCGAGGATCGGATCGAGCGCGTCGAGGACGGCATCAGCGCGATCCTCAAGAAGCTCGACGAGCTCGCACGCAGTGCGGTGACGGCCCGATGATCGGACGCACGATCGCGGAGCTCCGCGCCGGGGATGTCGCCGAGATCACGCGGGCGGTCGACGAGGGAGCGGTCGCGTCGTTCGTCGACGCGGTCGGCGACTACAACCCCGTGCACAGCGATCCGGCGTACGCCGCGACGACGCCGTTCAAGGCGCCGATCGCTCCGGGCATCTTCACCGCGGGGCTCATCTCCGCCGTCATCGGCACGCAGCTGCCCGGGCCCGGCGCGATCTACCTGTCCCAGTCGCTCAAGTTCATGAAGCCGGTGATGCTCGGCGACCGCATCACGGCGCGCGCGGAGATCGCCGAAGTCCTGGCCGAGCGGAACCGGATCCGGCTGCGGACCGTGTGCGTCAACCAGGACGGCGACGAGGTGCTCACGGGCGAAGCGTGGGTGATGCCGTCGAAGACGGCCGTCGTCTACGAGGACCGCCCGCGCGAGGTCCACGGGTCGCACGCGGACGACGCGCTCTGGGCGTGCAATCCGTTCACGTGGCCGGCGCGCGCCGTGGCGTTCTGGGGCACCCTCGGGCTCGCGATGCTGGGCGGCCAGCCCACGCGCCGCGTCTGAGCCACCGGCTCGCGCCGCGCCGCCGTATCACAACGGTGACGGCCCACCGTATCGCTTCCGCGGCATTCCCGTCGCGGGCCGCTGATCCTACGCTGCGTGAGTGGCGCGCGTACAATCGGAGGCGACATGGCGACGGGACGGATCGTGCTCACGTACGAAGACTACGCCGCGCTTCCCAACGACGGCCGGCGGTACGAGGTTCACGACGGGGAGCTGTCGGTGACTCCGGCGCCCGGCCGGCGTCACCAGGAAATCATCGGGAACCTCTACGTCGTGTTGCGGCAGCACGTCGAGGCGCGGGCGCTGGGCGTCGTCTTCCTGTCGCCGTTCGATGTGATCCTGTCCGCGACCACGGTCGTCCAGCCGGATCTCGTGTACGTCGAGTCGAGCCGGATCTCCATCGTGACCGAGCGTGGCGTCGAGGGCCCACCGTCGGTCGTCGTCGAGGTCATCTCGCCGAGCACGGGGACGATCGACCGCGCGGTCAAGTTCCAGCTCTACGCGCGGCATCGGGTCCCGTTCTACTGGATCGTCGACCCCGACGCGCGGTCGATCGAGGCGTACGAGCGCGCCGACACCGGCTATGTGCTGGCCACGGCGGTCCAGGGTACCGATCCCGTGTCGCTGCCGCCGTTTCCCGAACTTCGGCTCAACCCCGCGTCGCTCTGGCCCTAGCCGAGGGCGCGGAATCTCGATCCGGAAGGTAAGCACACGGTGAAGAAGGCGCTCATCACCGGCATCACGGGGCAGGACGGCTCGTATCTCGCGGAGCTCCTGCTCGCCAAGGGCTACGAAGTCCACGGGCTCGTGCGGCGGGTCGCGATCGAGGATCCGAAGCACCGCCTCTGGCGCATTCGCCACTTGCTGTCGCGCATCACGGTGCATCCCGCGTCGCTCGAGAGCTTCCCGAGCGTCGTGAAGGTGTTCGCCTCCGTGCGGCCCGACGAGTGTTACCACCTCGCGGCGCAGAGCTACGTCGGCTACTCGTTCGACGACGAGTTCTCGACGTTCCAGACGAACATCAACGGCACCCACTACGTGCTCGCCGCCCTCAAGGAGTTCGCGCCCGCCTGCCGGTTCTACTTCGCCGGCTCGAGCGAGATGTTCGGCAAGGTGGAGGCGACGCCGCAGGACGAGCGGACGCCCTTCCATCCGCGGTCGGCGTACGGCATCTCGAAGGTCGCGGGCTTCGATCTGACGCGCAACTATCGCGAGGCGTTCAACCTGTTCGCGGTGTCCGGCATCCTCTACAACCACGAGTCGCCCCGCCGTGGATTCGAGTTCGTGACGCGGAAGATCACCTCGCACGTGGCGGCGATCGTGGCCGGCTCCGGCGAGCCGCTGCGGCTCGGCAACCTCGACGCCCGGCGCGACTGGGGCCACGCCAAGGAGTACGTCGAGGCGATGTGGCTGATGCTCCAGCAGGACGCCCCGGACGATTACGTCGTCGCGACGGGCGAGACGCATTCCGTCCGCGAATTCTGCGAGGCGGCCTTCGCGCACGTCGGGCTGGACTACCGGGAGCACGTCGCGACCGATCCGGCGCTGTTTCGGCCGGCGGAGGTGGAGCTGCTCCTCGGGAACCCCGCGAAGGCGGAAGCGATCCTCGGCTGGCGGGCGAAGACGAAATTCCGCGATCTCGTCGCCGACATGGTCGACACCGATCTCGCGGCCGCCAAGGGGCTACATCAATAGGCCGCCGTTGATCGACAGCTCCGCGCCGGTGATGTAGTCACCGTCCGTGGAGCAGACGTACACGACGGCGCGCGCGACTTCCTCCGCCGTGCCGAACCGCTTCAGCGGGATCTGATCGAGCAGGCGGTTGCGGACCTTCTCCGGAATGCCGTGGACCATCTCCGTCTCGATGAACCCCGGCGCGATCGCGTTGACCGTGATGCCCTTGCCGGCGAACTCCTTCGCGAGCGACTTCGTCATGGCCGCCACGCCCGCCTTCGACGCCGCGTAGTTCGCCTGGCCGAAGTTGCCGATCTGGCCGATCACCGACGTCACGTTCACGATGCGGCCGTAGCTCTGCTTGATCATCTGGTCGATGAAGACCTTGGTGCAGTTGAAGACGCCGTCCAGGTTGATCGCGAGCACCTTGCGCCACGAGGCGTGGTCCATCTTCACGAACGACTTGTCGGAGTTGATGCCGGCGTTGTTGACCAGGATGTCGAGGTGCCCGAAGTCGCGCAGGATCTCCTGCGACATCCGGAACACGTCGGGGTAATCGCCGACGTCGGCCTGGGCGAGCATCGCGCGCCGCCCCATCTTGTGGATGTTCTCCGCGACGTCGCGCGCCGCGGCCTCGTTCGAGACGTAATTGACGGCCACGTCGGCGCCTTCTTCCGCGAGTGCGAGCGCCACCGCACGGCCGATCCCACGCGAGGCGCCGGTGACGAGAGCCATCCGACCCTGGAGCTTCATGAAGACCTCCTGAAACGACTTGAGGCGCAGTGCAGAAGCGGAGTGTAGCACGCCCGTTTCTTGTGCCAGGCTGACGCGGCGTGTTAAAGTCCGCGGCGATGGCGTACGTCATCAAGCGCTACTCGAACCGCAAGCTCTACGACACCCAGGAGAGCCGCTACGTCACCCTCGACGAGATCGAGGAGATGATCCGGGCGGGCAAGGAAATCCAGGTCGTGGACGCGGGGAGCGGCGAGGATCTGACGTCCGTCACGCTCTCGCAGATCATCCTCGAGAGTGAGCGCCATCACCGCGCGGCGCTGCCGGCCGCGTTCCTGCACCAGCTGATCAAGTACGGCGCGACGTGGCAGGACTTCGTGCAGCGGTCGATGAAGACGAGCCTCGAAGGCATCGTGTCGAATCAACGGGAGATGGATCGCATCTTCCGCGAATGGTCGGCGCGCGCGGGGTGGGGCACGGTCGGTGCGACGCCTCCGCGGCCGGAAGCGCGACGCGAACCGCCGGCGAGCGCGCCCGAGCCCGACGCCGAGCGGTTGCGCGACGAGGTGGCGTCGCTGCGCGAGCGCCTGAAGAGCCTCGAGGAACGGCTGGAGAAGCGGAAGACCGAGTCGAAGTAGCGGGGGAGCGATCGCTCCCCCGCCGTTCAGCCGCTATCCGCGCGCGTACGTGTCCTTCATGCGGTCGACCGTCTCGGTGAACGTCTTCTGGATGCCGCGACCGGTCTGCTCGGCAGCCGCCTGCAGCCGCTCGGCCGACTTCGTGACCGCCTGCGCGTTGGTCTCGACGACGTGGAACCACTTGAGCGCGTTCTGCTGCCACTCGGCGTAGAGCCGGATGCTCTCCTTCGCCGCGCCCGTGCCGAACTCCACGAGCTGGTTCAGCACGCGCTGGTTCGCTTCGGCCCAGACCGCCGCCGCTTCGAGCGCCTTGCCGGTGAGCTCTTCGACTTTCACGTCCTGCATTCCCGTCTCCTTCTGCCCTTCGTCTGTTGCGGGCCGGCTCGGTGCCGGCGCCCCATGATTCGCGACCTGTGCGGGCGCCGCGCGCCGCTGCGCCCGCGCCGACGTCTTCCGGTTGACCCGTGCCATCGGCTCCTCCTGCACCCGGACTTTAACGCAATGCGTTAGGCGGGTCAAGAAGTATCTCGCGGCGCGTCATTCCGACAAACTTCCGGGCAGCGATGTGCGGACGGCGGTCAGCGCGCTCGCCGGAACCGCCGGAGCGCTCGCAGAACGTCGGGCATCGGCTCGCCGGTGACCGTCCGGCACCATTCGACGGGTAGAGTGCTCTCGCGGTTCCGCAGGAGAGCCATCAGATCTGCTTCGTCGACTATGTGCTGTGCGCCGATACGGTGCGCGCGTAGGCGACCGGCACGGATCCAGCGACGGACGGTTTCAGGGCGGCATCGTGCGCGACGGGCGGCTTCCAGCACCGTCAGCATGCGGGCAGCGTACTACCTGGCGCGGTAGACTACGTCCATGTCCAGCACCGCGGATCGGTTGCTCGGAGAGGCTCTCAAGCTTTCGCCCGACGAGCGCGCCAGGATCGTCGGCGAATTGCTGGCTACCCTCGATCCCGACGTCCCAAGTGAGCAGCGGGGCGAAGGCGAGTGGGTGCGCGAGATCGAACGCCGTGCCCGCGCTGCGATCGCGGGTAGTTCCGGTGTGTCGTTGGCAGAGGCGCTCAACCAGGTCCGGAGCCGGCTCTCGGCGCAGTGAGTGTCGTCCGCCTCTCCGCCGAGGCGATCGACGAAGTGACCGAGGCGGCCGCGTGGTATCGAACTCGATCGCCGGGCCTGGAAAACGAGTTTCTCGCTGAGCTGGAACGTGTTCTCTCGTTGATCTGCCACCATGCTAAGGTCCGGAACCGATTGGTCCCGCCGTGGACCCGCGGAGGGAGGACACACAATGGCTGAAGACACGCTCG
>JACPCW010000053.1 GCA_016184365.1 Candidatus Rokuibacteriota bacterium | reverse complement strand
GGCTCAAATGATGCCTCAGCCCCGGACCTCGACGCCCGCCCAGCGCTCGATCACGCGCACCAGGTTGGTGAAGTCGTCGGACCCGGCGAGCTCGCTGTCCGCGAGGCGCCACATCTCGATCACCTGCCGGCACACGAAGGTCGGCACGTGGAGGGTGGTGGCCAGATCGCCGAAGAGCGAGGCGTCCTTGAGCATGTGCTCGACGGTGAACCCGTAATCGAATTTCCCGGTGACGACGTCCCGCGGGAACTTGTCCTGCGTCGCGCCGCTCCGCCCGCTGCTGTTGTTGAGGACCTCGAGCGCAACCTTCGGCGCGACTCCGGCCTTCGTCGCGACCACCATCGCCTCGGCCGTCGCCGCGAGCGTCGTGGCCGACAGGATGTTGTTGACGAGCTTCATCGCCTGGCCCTGGCCGGCCTCGCGGCCGACGTGGAAGATGTTCTTGCCGATCTCGGCGAGGAGCGGCCTGACGCGCTCGACCACCGGCGTCTCCGCTGCGACCATCACGCTCAGCGTTCCCGCGGCCGCGCCGCGCACACCGCCGCTCACCGGTGCGTCCACGTACTCCACGCCGCGCCGTCCCAGCGCCTCGGCGACGCGGCGCGCCGCCTGGACGCCGGACGTCGACAGGTCGATGACGGTGTGGCCCCGCCCGAGCCGCTCTCCCGAAGGCCCGAGCAGGACGTCTTCGAGCGCCTTCGGGCTCGGCAGACTGAGCAACACCGTTCGAGCGTGTTCGAACACGGCATCGACGGAGCCACAGACGACCGCGCGGCCCTGCCCGGCAAACTGGTCGCGTGCCGCGGCCACGACGTCGAAGACGTGAACAGGGCGGCCGTGGTCGACGAGACGCCGCGCCATCGGCGCCCCGATCTTGCCGACCCCGATGAACCCGATCGGCTCGTCACTCATTCGAAACTCCTTTCCGTTGTCGTGCCCGGCACGATCAGTTCGCCGGGTCGCGCTGGGGCAGCGTGACCTTGTAGCGATCGCTGACGATGGACAGGATCGACAGGTTGATCGGCTCGTCGCCCGGCGCCGTCAGCGTTCGGCGGACGAAGAGCAACGGCCGCCCGACCGTCACCTGCAGCAGGGGAGCCCCGGAGTCTAGCGCGCGGCGAACGCCAGCTCGTGCGCCTCTCGCTCGACCTTTCGATTGATCTGCGTCGTGACGTCGAACGTGCCGTGGATCAGACCCCAGCTCGCCATCCAGTCCCAAGCCCAGCGCGCCTCGTCCTCCGGAATCGGCGTCGGCTCCCTGAGCTGGATGCGGCCGAGGTCGAAGTCGTCGGGCGTCAGCGCCTGGACCTCGGGATCATCGGCGGCCCAACCTTCCTTGAAGTGCGACACGTACCGCCGCTTGTCGGCATTGATGCGACGGACCGCCCGCGCGACGCCCCGGAGAAACGCGGCGTAGAGCGCGGGATCGAGGTCAGGCCCCGCGACCCACGTCCCGTGAAAGAAGGTCGTCGATACCAGGCGGCATCCGGCCTTCTCCGCGACGGTGATCCACGGCTCCTGCAGCACCGTGGCCTCGAACTCACCGCGCATCAGCGCCGCGTATCGCTCGCCGGGATGGAGGACGGCGGCGCACGTCGACACCGCTTCTCGAGGCACGGCGCCTTCGAGCATCTGCAGTCCGGCGTAGGCGGTGCCGTTGCCGTAATCCAGTCCCACCGTCCTGTGCGCCAGCTCCTGCGGGACGTAGACGCTCGAATCGGGAGGAACGACGAGAGCCGCACAGACGATCATCGACCGGCGTCCGATCTGAAGCGCACCCACCCGGCTTTCCGCCACCCGGCGGTTATTGCCGCACTCTCACCCCTGGAACATCGTGGCTTCGCCACGGTCGTGAAGCCGCCCCTGGTTCGTCACAGGGCTCGACAGCGTCCCTTCCGTGGTGGAGCGAAGGTCGCGGGACTCCCGCGACGCCATGCGGAGATCGAGTCCCTCCGCCCTGAACAGGCCTTCGTCGACGGCGACCAGCACGTCCAGGCTGCTGAACGCGGATACGGGCTCGATGGTCATCGCGTTCATGGCGGTTCCTCCGCTGGCACTCGTGGGTGCCGCGAGTCGAGGATAGCGGCTTCAGTGCAGGTCCGCCACCGCACGCGGCGCGCCGCAGCCTCGCACCTTGTGATGCCGTTTCCGGAGACAGACAAGAATCGCTCCGTTGCGCCCGCCTTCCCAGCTGATTGGCCAATGTCGCGCGGGCGTGGTCCAGCACATCCGCCGGGACCGTCATTGGCCCGAATCCTACAGCCCTGTTCGACCGCACTACCCGCGCCAGCGCGAGAGCCGATCGTTCAGCGCGTCGAGACCGAGCACGATCGCGATCGAAGCCACGGAGACGAGCGCCGTCGCCGCGAAGAGCTCCGGCGCGCGGAACCCGTTTGCCAGCGCGCCGAGCACGTACCCCATCCCACGAATGCCCGCGAACATCTCGACGATCAGCACGCCGAGCAGGCAGAAGACGATGCCGAGCCGCATGCTCGCGAGCACCGACGGCACGATCGCCGGCAGGATGACTTTGACGTAGACGTCGCGGCGCCGCGCGCCGTACGACCGCGCGACGGTCAGCAGCATAGGGTCGACGTCGCGGACCGCGCCCGTCACCATCACGAGAATCGGAAAGAACCCGTGGATCGTGCCGTAGACGATCGCGGGCATCGTGCCAAAGCCGAACAGCAGCACGATCCACGGCAGCACCAGGATCTTCGGCATCCCGTAGGCCGCGACGACGAACGGGTTCAGCACGTCGCGCATGCCGCGCACGGATCCCAGCACGATCCCGCCCGCGACGCCGAGCACCACCGAGAGCACGTAGGCGATCGCCGTCTTCGCGAACGTGTCGGCGAGGCCGCCGAGCGCGGTGTCCGCGACGTTGGCGAACCCCGCGACGACGGCCGACGGCGCCGGGATGAACAGCGGGTCCACCCAGCCGGCGCGCGCGACCAGCTCCCAGGCGAGCAGGAGTGTCGCGATGCTGACGATCTGCAGCATCACGATGCGTGCGCGGCTCATTCCGCCGTCCATCTCCTGGGGGGCCCCGACCTGGCCCCCCAGACCCCCCGACGCTCCGAGCCGCCCGGCGAAGCCGGGCGCTCGTCGGCATATGCGCTCACTCCGCCGTCCATCGCTGCGCGCGCCGCTCCAGCAGCGTGGCCGCAACATCCGTCGACACGACGACCCCCAGCGCGAGGACGACGAGCGCGACGTAGTCCGGCGTGCGCGCCAGCCCGTACGCGTGGTTGATGAGCGAGCCCAGCCCCGACTTCGAGCCGAGGATCTCGCCGACGATGACGCCGATGACCGAGAGCGCCAGGCCCGTGCGCAGCCCGCCGACGAGCGTGAACAGCATCGCGGGCAGCATCACCTTCACGAACAGCACGTGCGGCCGCGCCCCGAACGCGCGCGCCACGGTCACCAGCTGCGGATTGGTCTGGCGGACGCCGGCGAGCACCGCGAGCGTGATCGGGAAGAAGCCGAGGAGAAAGCCGAACGCGATCTTCGACGCGGCGTCGAGCCCGAAGAACAGCATGAGCGACGGGTACCAGACGACGGCGGGCACGGCGTAGAGCGCGGCGAGAATCGGCGCGTACACGCGGCCGAGCACGCGGTTCAATCCAAGCCCGAACCCGACGCCGAGACCAGCGAGCACGGCGAGCCCGTACGCGACGACGATCTCCTGAATGGTCAGCAGCAGGTGCGACGGCAGATCGGGATACGACGTGAGCGTCAGGAGATCGCGCAGGGCGGGCAGCGCCGCGGACGGCGGCACGTAGAGCAGCGGGTTGGCGGCGCGTGCGGCGATCTCCCAGAGCGCGATCCCACCGAGGAGGATCGCGACCTGCAGCGAACGAGTCCGCGCGCGCACTCAGCCCAGGACGTCGTCGACGGTGAGCCGGAAATCCGGGAATGCGAGCGATGCGAGGTCCGCGCCGCGGCCCCGGCGCTCGCTGAGCCGATATCCCTCCGGAGTGGGATCGCGGAAGACGTCGACCGCGTCGGCGCGGCGGTTGACGATCCAGACCTCGGGCACCCCGGTCCGCGCGTACAGCGGGAGCTTCAAGCGGCGGTCGCGCGGCAGCGACGTGTCGGCGACTTCGACGAGGAGCAGCGAGTCCTCGGGATGGGGGTGCGCGGTGCCGTAGAAGTCCGCGCGTGGCCGGAGCAGCACGAGGTCGGGCTGGTGGTACTGCTCGACGGTGAACCGGTACCGCTCTCGCGCGAACGACATCACCGTTCACCCCCTCGTCGGATTGCACGCCGGCGTCGGCGGCATGTCAATGCCGCGGATCGGAGACGCCGCTTCAGCGCTCCATCGAGCGCATCGACTCCTCGCGGATCTCGCCCCAGAGCTTCGCCCGCAACGACACGAGGTCGGCGGATTCCATCGCGCGCGGATACGGCTGCGGCAGCTCGAGGACGCTCTTGATCCGGCCGGGCCGCGCCGTCATCACGATGACGCGCGACGACAGCGCCAGCGCCTCGTGCAGGCTGTGCGTCACGAACACCACGGTCTTGCGCGTGCGTCGCCAGATGTCGAGCAGCCACTCGCCCATGAGCACGCGCGTCTGCTCGTCGAGCGCGCCGAACGGCTCGTCCATCAGGAGGATCGCGGTGTCGATGGCGAGCGCGCGACCGATCGCGACGCGCTGGCGCATGCCGCCGGAGAGCTCGCGCGGGTACTTGTCGGCGAAGCGCGCGAGGCCGAGCGGCGCGAGCAGGTCCGTCGCGACCTGGCGGCGGCGGTCGCGCGGCACGCCCTGGAGCTCGAGACCGAACTCCACGTTCTCGAGCGCGGTGCGCCACGGGAACAGTCCGGGATCCTGGAAGACGGTGGCGACGCGACGCGGGTCAGGGCCGGTGACCGGCGCGCCGGCGACGAGCACGCGCCCGCTGTCGCAGGGCACGAGCCCCGCGAGCATGCCGAGGAGCGTGGACTTCCCGCAACCCGAGGGGCCGATGATCGTGCAGAACTCGCCCTCGCCGACCGTGAGCGAAACGTCGGCGATGGCCTCGACGGGCCCGGAGCTCGACGGGTAGCGCTTGCCGACGCGTTCGACCGCGATGAGCGGCACGTTAGGCGTCATCGAGGAGCGCCACGGCTGCGCCGGGGCGCTTCCGAGCGTTTGGGGGTCTGGGGGCCATGTCGGGGCCCCCAGCACGATCGATTCAAACCGACTGCAGCAGCTCGCGCGCGATGACCAGTCGCTGGATCTCGGAGGTGCCTTCGCCGATCTCGGTCAGCTTGGCGTCGCGGAAGATGCGCTCGATCGGGAACTCCGTGATGTACCCGGCGCCGCCGTGGATCTGCAGCGCCTGGGTCGCGGCCTTCATCGCGATCTCCGACGAAAACACCTTCGCCATCGCCGCGGCGTGCATCGCCGGCTTGCCCGAATCTTTCAGGTACGCCGCGCGCAGCATGAGCAGGCGCGCGGCCTCGAGGCCGGTCGCGAGGTCGGCGATCATCCCCTGCAGCCCGTTGAACTCGGCGAGCGTCCGACCGAACGCGGTGCGCTGCTTCATGTACTTCTTCGCCTGGTCGATCGCCGCTTCCGCGATGCCGACGCCCATGGCCGACATCGCGATGCGGCCGCCTTCCAGCACGGACTTGGCCTGCTGGAACCCCGTGCCGCGCGTGCCGATCAGGTTCTCGACCGGGACGCGCGCGTCCTCGAAGACGAGCTCCGCCGTATCCGAGGCGTGGAGACCGAGCTTGCGATACGGCTTGCCGGCCGTGAACCCGGGCATGCCTTGTTCGAGGATGAACGCGGACACGCCGCGGCCGCCCTCGACCGGTTCCGTGCGCGCCATCACGACGGCGGTCTTGCCGACGCTGGCGTTCGTGATGAACGCCTTCGAGCCGTTCAGCACCCAGTGGTCGCCGCGCAGCTCCGCACGCGTCCGCAGCGCGGCGGCGTCCGAGCCCGAGCCGGGCTCGGTCAGGCCCCACGCGCCGAGCACCTGGCCGCTCGTCAGCGGCGGCAGGTATTTTCGCTTCTGCTCCTCCGACGCGTTCAGCGCGATGTGGTTCGTGCAGAGCGAGTTGTGCGCCCACATCGTGATGCCGACCGACGCGTCGCCGCGGCAGAGCTCGGACACGACCAGCGCGTACGACACGTAATCGAGCCCGGCGCCGCCGTAGTCGGGGGAGACGACGGCGCCGAGAAAGCCGAGATCGCCGAGCTTGCGCACGATCTCGTGCGGGAACTCGTGCCGCTCGTCGTACGGCGCGATCCGGTCGCCGAGCTCGGCCTCGGCGAACTGCCGCGCGGCGTCGCGGATCGAGCGCTGGTCCGGCGTGAGGTCGAAGTCCATGGCCTAGTCGCGGACGGGCTTGGTCTTGAGCGCGGCGTCGTTGTCGCGGATGAAGTCGCGAATCTCGTCGGCCAGGTCGAGCAGCCGGATCCACTGCTCCTTGTAGAGCGTGACGGGGAACCGCCCGAGCCCGTACACCGACAGTCCGCCCTTCTCGCTCACCTTCATCGACACGCCGCGGCCGCCGCGGGATTTCAGTGCGGCGTTCTCCGCGCGCAGACGCTCCAGCTCGGCCTTCAGATCGTCCTCAGCCATGGTCGCTCGCTCCTGCGCCCGCGCGGCGGGGCGCTCCTCACACGGCGGCGCGAATGTGCTCGCGCACGAACCGGATGATGTCCTGGGTCGACGTGCCGGGACCGAAGAGCTCCTTGACGCCGATCGCCTTCAGCGCCGCGATGTCTTCCGGCGGAATGATGCCGCCGCCGAACACCGCGACGTCGTCGGCGCCCTTGTCCCGGAGCAGCTCGATCACGCGCTTGAAGAGATAGTTGTGGGCGCCGGACAGCACGGAGAGGCCGATGGCATCGGCGTCCTCCTGCACCGCCGTCGCGACGATCTGCTCGGGCGTCTGGTGCAGCCCGGTGTAGATCACCTCGAAGCCGGCGTCGCGCAGCGCGCGGGCGACGATCTTCGCCCCGCGATCGTGTCCATCCAGTCCCGGTTTCGCGACGACGACCCGAACCCTCCGCTCGGCCATGCTCGCCTCCGTCAGTCCGCGACGGCTGCGCGGATCTTCTCGCCGTTCGCCATGATGTCGGCGCGGTCGCCGGGCACGAGCTGCCAGTCGAAGCCCTTGCCGTCGTTGTTCCAGCGCGGGATCAGGTGCAGGTGGAAATGCGGGACGGACTGGAACGCCGCGGGACCGTTCGCCTGCAGCATGTTGAGGCCGTCGGGATTGAGCGCCGAGCGGATCGCCTTGGCCACGCGCCGGGCCGTCGTGACGGCCGCCTGCAGATCGGCCACGTCCGTGTCGAACAGCGTGGCCGCGTGTGTCTTCGTGATCACGAGGCAGTGGCCCGCGTTGAGCGGGTTGATGTCCATGATGCAGAGCGTCGCGTCGTCCTCGTAGATCTTCATCGAGGGAATCTGGCCGTCGCGGATCTTGCAGAACACGCAGTCGTTCATCGCCGGCGCCGCCCGATCAGATCTCGAGCATCCAGCCGCGGGTGTCGGGCGTCGTGCCGTACTGGACGCCGACGATCGTGTCGTAGAACTTCTGGGTCAGCTCGCCGATGCGCCCGCCGTTCACGACGACCCGCTGGCCCTTGTACGCGAGCTCGCCCACGGGCGAGATGACGGCCGCGGTGCCCGTGCCCCACACTTCCTGGAGCGTGCCCTGCTTCGCGCCGTCCATCACCTCGTCGATGGAGATCTCGCGCTCGGACACGCGCAGGCCCCACTCGCGCGCGAGCGCCAGCACGGAGTCGCGCGTCACGCCGGCCAGGATGGTGCCGTGCAGCGGCGGCGTGACGACCTCGTCGGCGATGCGGAACATGATGTTCATCGTGCCGACTTCCTCGATGTGCTTGCGATGCACGCCGTCCAGCCACAGCACCTGCGTGAAGCCTTCGTGCTTGGCTTCCTCGGCGGCGTACAGGCTCGCCGCGTAGTTCGCGGAGGCCTTCGCCTCGCCGAGGCCGCCCGGCACCGCGCGGACGTACTTGTCGACGACCATGATCTTCACGGGGTTCAAGCCCTCGGGGTAGTACGCGCCGACGGGCGAGAGGATGACGAAGTAGAGGTACTGCTTCGCCGGGCGCACGCCGAGGAACGGCTCGCTCGCGATGAGCGTCGGGCGGATGTAGAGCGACGTGCCGACCATCCGCGGCACCCACTCGCGATCGAGGTCCACGAGCGTCGTCCAGGACTTGAGAACCACGTCGGGATCGATGGTCGGGATGCACAGGAGCTGCGCCGTGCGATTGAGCCGTGCGACGTGCTTCTGCGGCCGGAACAGCCGGATCTTCCCGTCCTGGCCGCGGAAAGCCTTGAGGCCCTCGAACATCGACTGCGCGTAGTGCAGCACCGCGGTCGCCGGGTCGAGGCTGAGCGGGCCGTAGGGCTCGATGCGCGCGTCCTTCCAGCCCTTCCCTTCCTCGTAGTCCATGAGGAACATGTGGTCGGTGAACTCGGTGCCGAACGCGAGGTCGCTGTCCTTCGGCTTCGGCTTGGCCGTCGTCGTGCGCGTGATCGTGATCCCGTTGGTCATGATGGCCCTCAAAAGATGATCGGTTCGCGGTACAGGCCGAACACCTGCCGATACACGTCCGAAATCTCGCCCAGGCTCACATAGTCCTTGACGGCGTCGATCAGGATGGGCATCAGGTTCCGGCCGTTCCGGCAGTCGTCCGCCAGCTGCTTCAGCCGGCGCTCGACCTTCGCGGTGTCGCGCGACGCCTTGAAGCGCGCGACGCCCGCGATCTGGTCGAGCTCGACGCTGTCGTCGATGCGGAGATAGTGGATGCCCTTCTCGTCCGGCATCACGTACTTGTTCACGCCGACGGTGACCTTCTCACCCCGGTCATCGAGGAGCTGGTACCGGTACGCGGCGTCCGCGATCTCCTTCTGCGGATACCCGTCGTCGATCGCGCGGATCATGCCGCCCATCGCGTCGATGCGCTGGATGTACTCCATCGCGCGCGCCTCGACCTCGTCGGTGAGCTTCTCGAGGTAGTACGAGCCGCCGAGCGGATCGATGGTCAGCGGCGCGCCGGTCTCCTCCGCGATGATCTGCTGCGTCCGGAGCGCCACGGTCACGGCGTCTTCGGTCGGCAGCGCCCACGTCTCGTCGTACGAGTTCGTGTGCAGCGACTGGGCGCCGCCGAGCACGGCCGCCATCGCCTGGAGCGCGATGCGCGCCACGTTGTTCAGCGGCTGCTGCGCCGTCGCCGAGACGCCGGCCGTCTGCGTGTGCGTGCGCAGGAGCATCGACTCGGCTCGCTGAGCGCCGAAGCGCTCCTTCATGAACCGCGCCCACATGCGGCGCGCGGCGCGGAGCTTGGCGATCTCCTCGAAGAAGTCGTTGTGGATGTCGAAGAAAAAGCTGAGACGCGGCGCGAAGCTGTCGACGTCGAGCCCGCGCGCGACGGCCGCGTCCACGTACGCGAGCCCGTCCGCCAGCGTGAACGCGAGCTCCTGCACGCCCGTCGAGCCCGCTTCGCGGATGTGATAGCCCGAGATCGACACCGGGTTGAACTTCGGCACGTGCTTCGCGGTGAACTCGATCATGTCGACGACGATGCGCATCGCCGGGTCGGGCGGGCAGATCCACTCCTTCTGGGCGATGAACTCCTTCAGCATGTCGTTCTGCATCGTGCCGCCGAGGCGGTGCCACGCCACCCCCTGCTTCTCGGCGATGGCGAGGTACATGGCGAGCGCGACCGACGCCGTGCAGTTGATGGTCATCGACGTCGTGACGTCGCCGAGCGGGATGCCGTCGAAGAGCCGCTCGAAGTCGTCGAGCGTCGAGATCGACACGCCTTCCTTGCCGACCTCGCCGCGCGCGCGCGGGTGATCGGCGTCGTACCCCATCAGCGCCGGCATGTCGAAGGCCGTCGAGAGCCCGGTCTGCCCCTGCGCGAGCAGGTACTTGAACCGTGCGTTCGTGTCTTCCGGACGCCCGAAACCCGCGAACATCCGCATGGTCCACAATCGGCCGCGGTACATCGACGGATACACGCCGCGCGTGTACGGGTATTCCCCGGGGTATCCGATCGCGTCGTCGTACGACTTCGCCGCGACGTCGTCCGGGGTGTACAGCGGCTTCACCGGAATGCCGGACAGCGTTTCGTAGCGCGTCCGCCGCTCCGGGGATTTCCCGACGAACGGCCCATAGGTCTCTCGCTCCCAGCGCTCCGATCTGTTCATAGACTCGCCTCGCACACGCTCCGCCTGCGCGACGTCATCGTTGTGTCGGCTCGGCCGGCGACCGGCCTCACCTCCCGCTGCCACGCCGTGCTCCGGCGGCGCCTGCCAGTCATTCGGCCCCTCCCAATACTTCGCGCGCGACGACGAGCCGCTGGATCTCCGTGGTGCCCTCGTAGAGCTCCGTGATCTTCGCGTCGCGGTAATACCGCTCGACCTGGTACTCGCGGATGTAGCCGTAGCCCCCATGCACCTGGATCGCGTCGTTGGTGACCTGCACCGCCGTCCGCGACGCGAAGAGCTTGGCCATCGACGCCTCGAGCGTGCACCGCCGGCCCTTCGCCTTGAGCCACGCCGCTCGCCACACGAGCAGGCGCGCGGCGTCGACGGCCGTGGCCATGTCCGCGAGCTTCCAGCCGATCATCTGGTGCTCGCCGATCGGCACCCCGAACGTCTTGCGCTCGCGCGCGTACGCGATGGCGCGCGCCAGCGCGCCCGCGGCGATGCCGACCGCCTGCGCGCCGATGCCGATGCGGCCGCCGTCGAGCGCGGCGAGCGCGATGCGGAAGCCCTGCCCTTCGTCACCGATCCGGTGGGCGACGGGCACGCGACAGTCCTCGAAGATGAGCTCCGCCGTGTCCGACGCGCGAATGCCGAGCTTGTCTTCCGTCTTCCCGACGCTGAACCCCGGGGTGCCCTTCTCGACGACCATCGCGGTGATCCCGCGATGCGCCTTGTCCTTGTCGGTCTGGCAGAAGAGCAACGCGAAGCTCGACTCGCGCCCGTTCGTGATGAAGAGCTTCCGGCCGTTGACGGCGTAGTGATCGCCGTCGCGCACGGCCGTCGTCGCCTGGTTGCGCGCGTCCGACCCGGCCTGCGGCTCGGTGAGCGCGAAGCAGCCGAGCGCGTGACCGCCGGCCACCGGCTTCAGGAAGCGCTCGCGCTGCGCGTCGGTGCCGTACGTCAGGATCGGCCAGCCGTAGAGCGAGTTGTTGACCGACATCACGACCGCGTGGGACGCGCACTGCTTCGCGATCTCCTCGAGCGCGAGCACGTACGACACCATGTCGCTGCCGGCGCCGCCCCACGCCTCGGGCACCGCGATGCCCATGAGGCCGAGCTCGCCCATGCGCTTGACCGTCTCGTGCGGGAAGCGCTCGTCGCGGTCGATCTCGTCGGCGATGGGCGCGATCTCGCTCTCGGCGAACTCGCGCGCCATCGCCTGGATCATCTGCTGCTCGTCCGTCAGCTCGAGCTTCATGGGTGACTCTCTCGGCTACTTCTCCAGCAGCCGCTTGAACTCCTGCGTGAGCTGCGGCACGACCTCGAAGAGATCGGCCACGATCCCGTAGTCGGCGATCTTGAAGATCGGCGCTTCCGGGTCCTTGTTGACGGCGACGATGACCTTCGAGGTCCGCATGCCGGCGAGATGCTGGATCGCGCCCGAGACACCGAAGCCCAGGTAGAGCTTCGGCGAGATCGTCCGGCCGGTCTGGCCGATCTGGAACCGGTGCGGCCGCCACCCGGCGTCGACGGCGGCGCGCGAGGCGCCCACCGCGGCGCCGATGATGCCGCCCAGCTCTTCCAGGATGACGTAGTTCTCCGGGCCCTTCATGCCGCGGCCGCCGGAAATGACGATCTCGGCTTCCGTGAGCTCGGGCAGTCCCGTCGACGCTTCTTCGCGCCGCTCGACGAGCTTGAGCTGCGCGGCGGGAATCTGGACGCTCGGCCGCTCGACGGCGGCCGTCTGGCCCGGCTGCGCGTCGGCCGGCTTGAAGACGTTGGGACGCAGCGTCGCGAGCCACGGCGTCTTCGCCCACGCGACCTTCGCGAGCAGCTTGCCGGCGTACACCGGACGCGTGCCGACGAGCTTGTCGCCGTCCATCGCGAGCCCCATGCAGTCGCCGGCGAGGCCGACGCCGAGACGGGCGGCGAGACGCGCCATGAACTCGCGCTGCCGGCTCGTCACCGGTCCGAGGATCGCCTTCGGCGATTGCGCCGCCACGAGCTCGGCCACGATGGGCACCCAGACTTCCGCGCGATACGGCGCGAGCTCCGCGCCCTCGATGAGCCAGACCTTCTTCGCGCCCCACTCGCCGAGCTGCCGGATCCCGTCGTCCGTCGCCGTGTCGGTGAGCCAGACCGCTTCGACGTCGCCGCCCGCGAGCCGCGTGGCTTCACCGATGACTTCGGCCATCACCTTCTTCGGCGTGCCCTTGCGATCGTCTTCCACCATGCACCAGAACGCGTTCGCCATGGCTAGATCGCCTTCGCTTCTTCACGAAGCGAGCGAACCAGTTCCTTCACGGCGGTGGCGACGTCGCCCGGGATGATCCGGCCCGGCGGACGCGGCGGGAGCGCTTCGAGCGCGACGACGGGAAGCTGCGGCGCCTCGGCTGCGAGACCGAGATCCGACGCCTTCACGTCTTTGATCTCCTTCTTCTTCGCGCCCATGATGCCCTTCAGCGTCGGGTACCGCGGCTCGTTCAGCCCCTTCTGCGCGGAGAGCACGGCGGGCATCGGCACGTCGAAGATCTCGAGACCGCCTTCGACCTGTCGCCCGATGCGGACGGTCTTGCCGTCGTCCGCGATCGCTTCTTCCATGATCCAGTACGCGCACGGCCAGCCGAGGATCTCGGCCACCTGCGCGGGCACGGCGCCCATGTCGTCGTCGATCGCCTGGCGCCCCGTGAGCACGAGATCGGGCGCTTCCTGCTTGATGACGGCGGCGAGCGCGCGCGCGGCCATGAGCGTGTCCGCCTCGGCGAGTGCCGGATCGTTCACGTGCACCGCGCGGTCGGCGCCCATCGCGAGGCAGGACCGCAGCGCTTCCTTCACGCGATCGGGACCGAGCGACATGACGACGACCTCGACCTGGCCGCGCTTTTCCCTGATCCGCAGCGCCTCTTCCACGGCGTACTCGTCGTAGGGCGACACGATCCAGGTGATCCCGGCGGTCTCGATCGCTTTCGCAGTGCCGGCGACCTTCATCTGGGTGGCCGTGTCCGGCACCTGTTTCACGAGAACGGCGATCTTCATGAAGTCGCTCCTTCGAGGGGGTAATGGAGTTCCCGGGTGATCCGGAACCGGTCGCCCGGGATGAACACGCGGTCGAACACGACGGGCCGCCCGCCGGCGTCGGACGAGATGCGCTCGGACTCGAACGCGGCGACGCCCGCGGAACAGCCGAGCTCGCGGGCTTCGCGACGACCGAGGCGCACGGCCGACACGGTTTCATGCGCGCGCGCGATGACGATGCCGAGCTTGAACTCGAGGGCGTCGCCGAGCGGCGTCGTCTCGAGATCGGCGCGCGCGATCTCTTCACCGAGCTGGCGCGGCAGATACGAGCGCTGCAGGCTCATCGGATGACCGTCGACGAGGCGCAGCCGCTCGAGCACGAACACGCGCGCACCTTCCGGCGCGGCGAGCGCGAGCGCGACGCGGCGGTCGGGCACCACGAAGCGCGTGCCGAGCACGCGCGTCGCCACCTGCTCGCCGAGCGCGAGCAGATCGCCGGCGAAGCGCCGGAGCTGGAGGATGTCGTAGTCGATCGACGGCGCGGCCACGAACGTCCCGAGGCCGTGGCGGCGCACGATCAGGTCCTCACGCTCGAGCACCGCGAGCGCCTGGCGGAGCGTCATCAAGGTGACGCCGAAGCTCTTCGCGAGCTGCCGCTGGTTGTCGAGCCGGGCGCCGGCGCGAAGCTCGCCGTCGCGGATCTTCTCGCGCAGCGTCTCGGCGATGCGGTGATAGCGCGGCACGCGTGCGTTCATCGCTCTCCAGGGATGCACGTGTTCTAGAACTCTTCGAACCCGAACCGGCCGCGGAGCGTGGAGGACCGGGAGCCGAACGTCGGAGAAGGAAGCCCGCGCGCCGCGACCATCCACATTCTATGGCCCTGCACGAGGCGTGCGCAAGGCGGCGTCACGTCAGCCCTGCACGTGTCACGTGCGCACGCGGAACGCGACGCGCCAATGTAGGAAGAAGCTTGCCGTGTCGCGGAGCGCACCCGCGGCCGCAACGCGCCGAAACATCCCGGATTGCGGCGCAGGCGGGTTCGGTACGCGGCTTGCTCTGACAGCAGGACGAAGGAGTCGGACGGTTGCGATCGGGTCGCCACCAGCCCGGTCGCGTCGCCCAGCCGGACGGTTCCTCCCCGCGCCCATTCGCCCCTATGGGCGCGGTTCTTTTTATATCCGGGGGGAGCGAAGCGCCGCTCCTCCCCGGACCCCCCACCGCTTCGACCACGCGCTTCGTTCGCGCGAGCCTCTTCGATCTGTTGTTCGCTGTCGCTCTTCCGGCTTCGGAGGCGCGGGCGAAGCCCGCGCTCGAACCGCGCCCGTGTATCCGTGCGGCTGTTTTTTCCGGGGAGCGAAGCGCCGCTCCTCCCCGGACCCCCCACCGCTTCGACCACGCGCTTCGTTCGCGCGAGCGGCGTTTACCGAGTGGGGAGTGAGGCGATCAGGCCCATTGGCGGCGTGATCAGGTCGTCCACGCTCCACGAGACCGGTGTTACGGAACCCGCGATCACCGACGTCGATCGGTAGCCCAGGAACAGTGACTCGCCGCTTTTCAAGAACACCGTCGCCCAGAGCGTCACGTCGCCTGCGGCCACGGGCACGCCGATCGACGCGAGTCCCGCGTTCACGTTCACGCTGCGATACCCGGCCGCTCCGTTCTCGCCGAACCAGTAGATCGTCACGTTCGCGATCGCCTCGCCCGTCGTGGCCACCATGGCCTGCGCGGTGCCCGTCGCCATCACGAAGTCGGCCGTCGTCGCCTCGCCGGCCGCCACCACCACGGTCTGCGGCGGGAAGGTGAGATATCCGTCCGGGTAATAGGCCGACGCCGCGATCGTGTAGCTGGCCCGCTCGCCGCCCGGCACGGGAAGGTCGAGGACGTAGTGCCCGGTCGTCGTCGTCGTGCTGGCGCTCACCGCTCCCGCGGTCGCGGTGACCGTCGTCGACGTGAGCGACACCCCGGGCGCCTCGATGGATCCACGGCAGACGATGGTGCCGGACTGCGCGTCGACGGCAGCCACCCGGGCGAGCGCCACGACGCCGCCGAGCACGAGCATCAGGAGGGCGCGCGAGCACGAACGACGCATGTCTCCACATTAGGAACGCGCCCGCGCCGGGGGAATGGAGCGAACCGCGCCTTTTGGTGGGCCGGCCGCACCATCGAGTAAGATGGGTGCGCCCGAACCCTCGACGGAGGAGACCGCCATGGCCGCTGCGAACGAGCGCGTTGCCTATTTCAACGGACGGGTCGTGCCCGAGCGCGAAGTGCTCGTGCCCTTTCGCGATCGCGGCTTCAAGTACGGCGACGCCGTGTTCGATACCACGCGCACGTTCGGCCACCGCGTGTTCAAGCTGGCCGAGCACGTCGAACGGCTGTACCGCTCGCTGCGCTATCTCCGCATCGATTGCGGCCTGACGCCGGAGCAGATGATCGCGGTCACGGAGGACGTGCTCGCCCGGAATCTGCCGCTCCTCGAGGCCGACGACGACTACTGGGTCACGCAGCGGGTGTCGCGCGGACTCGACCCGGGCGGCGTCGCGATCTGGGGACGGGCCGGCGCGACCGTGATCGTCGAGTGCGTGCCGCTGCCGCTCCGCGAACGGGCGCCGCTCTTCCGCGACGGCATTCGCGTGGTGACGCCGTCCGTGCGCCGGACGCCGCCCGAGGCGTTCTCACCGCGGGTCAAGACGCACAACTAC
>JACPCW010000081.1 GCA_016184365.1 Candidatus Rokuibacteriota bacterium | reverse complement strand
CTCCCCCCAACGCTCCGAGCGTCCCGGGGGACCCGTGACGCTCCTCGACTCCCCCCAACGCTCCGAGCGTCCCGGGGGACCCGTGACGCTCCTCGACTCGCCGCGAGGTCTGCTCTGCGATCAACGGCGCGGCTCCCAGGCGGTCCTGCGAGTACCAGCGATCGACGAGGGGCGTGACGATGTCGAACGATGGCCCGGGTACCAGCGCCTGCACGGCGGCCGCGGCGGCGAGCACCGGCATGGCGAGCGTGCCCGTCGCGGCGACGCCGGCGCGACGCAGCCGTGGGTGACGCCACCACGTGCCGAGACATTGCGTGGCGCGGCGCAGGCTGCCGAGGCCGAACGCGATCGCGAGCTGCCCGGGCGCGTCGGCATAGCGCGACGCATCCGCCATGACGGCGGCATGGCGCGCGCGACGCACGTCGGGACGAAGGAAGCTGGTGGCCTCGCTCAGCGCGGCGACGATCTCGCGGCCCCAGCGCGCCCCGACGCGAACACCGAGATACACGCCGATCGCCGCGCCGTCGACGACCGGACGAAAACGGCTGCGGCGGGTGACGCGTGGGGACACGCCGACGTCGACCTCGAGCACTTCCCACCCGTGGCGCACGGCCTCGACCAGCACTTCGGTTTCGAAGACGAACCCGCCCGTACGCGGGTGGAGCTCGTCGAGCAGCGCGATCGGGTACACGCGATAGCCGGACTGCGTGTCGTGCACGACCTGCCCGCTCGCCCAGTTGGCGAAGAACCCCGCGATCCGGACGGCGTTCGCGCGCCCGCGCGACACGCCGGCCCCGGCGCGCCGGCGTCCGATCACGAGCGCCGACGGTCGTGACCGAAGCGCCTCGAGCAGCACGGGGAGATCGCGCGGGTCGTGCTGGCCGTCGCCGTCGAGCGTGATCGCATGGCTTGCGCCACGGATCCGCGCCGCGGCCGCGCCCGTCCGCAGCGCCTGTCCCTTCCCGAGCCGGCGGGCGTGCCCGATCACGTCCGCGCCCGCAGCGCGCGCGAGCGCGCCGCCGCCGTCCGTCGAGCCATCGTCGACGACGATGACGGGCGCGTACGCGCGAGCCGCTGCGACGACGGCCGCGAGCGTCGGCGCCTCGTCGTGGACCGGGATGACGACGATCGGGCTGGGGGGCCCCGACATGGCCCCCCAGACCCCCCCGCGCTCCGAGCGCCGCGGCGAAGCCGTGGCGCTCGTCGACCGTCGTGTACTCACGATGTCACCACGAGCGCCACGTGGGTGCCGCCGCGCGCGAGACCGTGGACGAGCCCCGGGCCGATCGGCACGCGCACGACGTCGCCGCCGTCCGACGGCAGCAGGCCCGACCGCGCCGTCCACGCCGCTGCCGCCACACGCAACGCACCGAGACCGGAATGTCGCCCGATGTCCCTTCGCAGCGTCGCCGACGGGCGCCCGACCAGGTCGTCACCGAGCACCTCGTCCTCCCAGCGGTCGCGGGCGGCATCGCCGCTCGCCGACCGATAGATCCATCGAACGTCGGGCGCCGCGACGTCCGCGTCGCGGAGCGCCGTGGCGATCGCCGCCGACGTCGTGCCGCGTCCAACGCCATACGGCCGCGCGGTCAGCACACGCGACGCCCATCCCGCGATGCGGCCGAGAATCGGCACGCCACGCGCCACCGCGGCGGCACGCGGCTCGAGGACGACGAACGCCGCGCCCTCGCCATGCGTTTCCCCGGCGCCGCCGAGTCGCCCGATCATGCGCACGATGTCGCCGTCGAGCTGGTCCACGCCGCCCGCGAGCGCCACCGGCAGCCGGCCGTTCGCCACGGCGGCGGCGGCCCGGGCGACGGCCAGCTCGCCGGCGACGAGCGGGGCGTTCACGGTCACCGACGCTTCGCGCGACCGGACCGCGATCGACGTGGCCGCCGCCATCGTGTTCATCACCGTATTCGGAAACAGCAGCGCCGAGAGACCCGCGGGCCCGCGCTGGAGATACCCGTCGGCGAACGCCTTCGTCGATCGGAGATCACCGAACTCCGTGCCGATGACGAGGCCGAGGGGCGTGTCACCGGCGATCCGCGCGTCCGCGAGCGCCAGCCGTGCCGCCGCGACCGCGAGCTGACTGACCCGCGACATGCGGCGCGCTTCGGTGGCGTCGACCAGCCGTGACAGCGCCTCGTCGGCGAGCGCGATGCCGGGCGCGCCAGCCGCGAACGACGGCGCCGCCGGCCGCGGCGACGTGAGGTACGCGCCGAGCGCCTCGGACGCGCCGGTGAACGCGGCATTCACGATCCCGACGCCGGTGATGACGACGTCCGTGGTCATGACTTGGCGAACACCAGCGTCACGTTCTGACCGCCGAACCCGAAGGAGTTGGACACCGCGACGTCGACGGCGACGTCGCGCGCCGTCTTCGGCACGCAGTCGAACGCGACGTCGGGATCGGGCGTCTCGTGGTTCGCGGTGGGCGGGACGAGGTCGTGCGCGACGGCGAGGATCGTGGCCGTGGCCTCGAGGCTGCCCGCCGCCGCCATCGTGTGCCCGATCATCGACTTCGTCGAGCTGACCAGCACGCGGCCGTCGCCGAAGACATCGCGGATCGAGCGCGCCTCGATGCGGTCGTTCTGCGGCGTCGCCGTGCCGTGCGCGTTCACGTAGACGACCTCGTGCGGCGCGGTGTGCGCACGGGCCAGCGCAGACCGCATCGCGCGCGTCATGCCGTCGCCCTCGGGGTGTGGCGAGGTCGCGTGGTACGCGTCCGTGGTGATCGCCGAGCCGCGGAGCTCGGCGTAGACCCGGACGCCCCGCGCCCGCGCGGACTCCGCGTCCTCGAGGACGAGGAACGCCGCGCCTTCGCCGATCGACATGCCGCGACGGTCGCGGTCGAACGGACGGCACGGCGCCGTATCGAGGAGCTTGAGCGCGTTGAAGCCCATGTAGCAGATGCGTGTCAGCGCATCCGCGCCGCCGGCAATCGCACACGGCACGACGCCATCGGCGATGAGATCGGCGGCGAGCGAAACGGCGGCGGCGCCGGAGCTGCACGCGGCGACGACGGATTCACGCGGGCCGCCCAGACCAAGCGCGTGACCGACCACTTCCGCGTGCGAGTACGGCAGGACCGAGCGAAACACGCCGGGATGGCCGTCCGCGCCGCTGCGTGAGCGCGCCCAGTACCACGCCTCCGCTTCGAGCATCCCGCCGCCGACGGCGCCGACGACGAGCGCGGTGTCCGTGCGTTCGTGTCGTCCGAGGCCCGCGTCTTCGACGGCTTCGCGCGCCGCCAGCAACGCCAGGCGATCGGCGCGGGAGCGGCGGCGCGACCCACCGGTGAGCTCCGGCACCTCCGCCCCGATGCCGCAGCGGAAGCCCGCCGTGTCGATGAGCGACAGCGGGCGGATCGCGCACGTCCCCGCGGCGAGGCCGCTCCAGTACGCCTTCAGACCCGTTCCGAACGGGCTGACGACGCCGAGCCCCGTCACGACGACGCGCTTCATTCGAGCCTCCTGCGCCATGCGAGACCCGTGCGGCGGCCGCGCCACTGTCCCGTCACCGTGACGGGGCCGTGGTCATCGGCCGCGAGCGCCAGGGCGATGAGCGGTCCGCACGCCAGGGTTTCGCCGGCGCGCCGTTGCGCGAGCGCATCGAGCGGTCCAGCCGTGCTGTCGTGCCACGCCGGTGCTTCCGCGGCCGGCACGAGCACGGCGCACGCCGCCGCTTCGACCAGCGGCCTCGCCAGCAGCCGACGGCCGCGCGCGTAGAGATCGCCGCATTCCGAGAACGTCTCGATGGCGACGACCAGCGCGCGCGCCGCCGCGCCACGCCCGACCAGCGCCGAGGCGTGCCACAGGGCCTCGAGCGTCGCCGTCGGGCCGCCGATCAGGATGACATACGCCCCGGTGAAACCGAACTCGATCGCGACTTCCGCCGGCACGGCGCTCGGCGCGGTGTACGGGAAATGCAGCGCGCGGCTCGCCGCGCCGCCGGCGAACGCCCGGTTCGATGCTCCGTAGGCGGCCGCCGTGACGTACACGAGCGCGGTGGCGGAGCCGCAGACGTCGGCGCGCGACAGCCCGGCGTTGCGGAGCGCCGCGTCGACCGCGGCGACGCCGAGCACGCACTCGCGCGTCGCGCGCCGGAATCGATCCCCGGGCGCGGCCGGCGTCGCGATCGGCACGATGTCCCGGCCCGCAGCCGCGACCTGCGCGTCGCCGGGGAGCGCCTCGAGGCCGTCGCCGAAGCCGGTCAGCAGCCCGACGGCTGCGACGCGCGCGCCACCGCGCGTCACGCGGGCGCCTCGTCCGATTCGAGCACCAGCGCGGCGTTGCAGCCGCCGAAGCCGAGCGACGTCGAGAGGCTCACCCGCGGCCGCACGTTCCGCGCCGTCGCCGGCACGTAGTCGAGATCGCAGTCGGCGTCGCGCTCTTCGTAGCCGAGCGTTGCCGGCACCGCGCCGTGCCGGCCGGCGAGCAGGCACATGATCGCCTCGAGCGTCGCGGCCGCGCCCATCGTGTGGCCGAGCGCGCCCTTGATCCCGTTCACGGGCACGTCGTACGCGCGGGGACCGAGCACGCGCTTGAGGACCGCCGTCTCGATCCGGTCGTTCAGCGGCGTGGCGGTGCCGTGCGCGCTCACCAGATCGATCGCGGCGGCGTCGACGTCGGCCTCGGCGAGCGCCGCGCGAATCGCGTACTCGAGGCCGCGGCCTTCCGGATCGGGCGCCGCGATGTGCGAGCCGTCGCTGCCGCTCGCATGGCCGAGCAACCGTCCGAGGCGCTCGCCGCGCGCGTCCTGATCGCGGCTCAGCAGCACCAGCGCGGCGGCTTCACCGAGGAGCAGACCGCTGCGACGGCGGTCGAACGGTCGCACCCGTTCGCGCGTCAACGACCGCAGCGCGTCGAAGCCGCGCATCACGAACCGGCACAGGATGTCGTAGCCGCCGGCGATGACGAGGTCCGCGCGATCGTCGCGCAGCAGCTCGGCGCCGAGGCCGAGCGCCGTCGCGCCCGATGCGCAGGCGGTCGAGACGGTGAGCACCGGGCCCTCGGCGCCGAGCCACGCCGCCAGGCGGTGCGCGGGACTGTCGTAGAGCGCGCCTTCGATCCGGCGCAGCGACTCGTCGCCCGCCTCGGCGTGCTCGAGCTCTTCGACGCCGCCGAGCGCCGTGCCGACGACGATCGCGACCCGCGCGGCGTCGGATCCGAGCGTCGCGCGCGCGCGAAGATCCTCGGCCGCGGCGATCAGCAGCTGCGACGCGCGGCATTCCGGCATGCGCGCGGACCTCGCGGGGAGCTTCTTGATCTCGCCGCCGCGCCCGACGCGCAGGTCGCTCACGGGAAAGCGCTCGATCGTCGAAATTCCCTCGACGCCGGTGAGCAGGCCGGTCCAGAAGCTGTCGAGGTCCGGACCGAGCGGCGTCACCGCTCCCGCGGCCACGATCGCGACCGGTGCGCGGGCGATCACAGGAACCACGAGTAGTACATCCGGAAGGCACGGATCGGTCCCACCTCGGTGTCGTAGACGCGCGTCGCGACGAACCGCCGCCGGGTGCGATCGAACGTGATGACCCCGGGCGCGCTCGGATCGTTCGGATCCCAGACGTCGAAATCGACCGCGGCCGGGCGTTCCCGGACGGCATAGGCGACCACGGTGTGGTTCAGCTCGGGCTTCGGCCAGTTCGTGACGAGCAGCTGGACCAGGCGCCCGGCGGCCAGCTCCTCCGCGACCTCGCGCGCGACGTTTTCCTGGTGCGCGCCGTCGACGCGAAACGTGACGCGCCAGTTCGTCCAGTGCACCCACGTCCAGAACCGTCCGCCCAGCCCCGCCTTGACGGCCTGTTCCTGGTCCCGGGAGAAGTCGCGGAGGTTCGCGTAGCCGGGAATGACGATGCGCTCGGCCGGCGGCAGCGGCGGATCCCACGCCGCACGCGACACGACCTCGCGCACGCGCTCGATGTAGCCCGCGGCGTCGAGCTTCGGCGCGGCGGGGTCGAAGCGCGCGGCCGTGTGGAACTGGCGGATCGCGCGGGCCAGCACGAAACAGTAGTTCGCGTAGAGATCCGGGCGATCGGGGTCGCGCGCGCGGATGTGGTTCGGGAACTCGAAGGTGTCGGCGGCGAACGTGAACGGCGCCGCCGCCGGCCCCACCGTCCGTGGCAGCGGCACGGTCGTCGCGCAACCCGCCAGTGCGAGGACGAGAGTCAGACCGACCAGCGCGACCACGCGGCCGAAGGAAGGAGCGCGACGACAGCTCATCGACGTGGTTCGGCTAGCGTAATGGGCTCATCCACCCCCGTCAAGCCGCGAAGGCCCATGCTATTGTCGGTCGCCTGCCGATGACGCGCGCGATCGCCGCCTCGTATCGTTTCGTGTACGACATCCTGCTCTCTCGCCTGCCCGAGCCTCGCGCCATCGCGCTCGGCCAGGCGGTGCTGCGCGCGCTGCCCTTCGACCGCCTCGGCGTCTTTCACGTCGACGACCCCCGCCTGGCGGTGACGCTGGGCGGTGTCCGTCTGCCGAACCCGGTGATCCTCGCCGCGCAGTACTACGACGTGAAGATTCTGGAACGCGCGATGGGCCTCGGCTTCGGCGCGGTGACCACGAAGACGATCACGCGCCAGCCGCGGCCCGGGCATCCGCAGCCCAACCTCGTGCGCGTCCGCACGGCGGCGGGTCCCGGGCTCGTGAACTGCAACGGATTTCAGAACCCGGGACTCGAGACGTTCCGCCGGGACCTTGCGACGCTTCCGCACCGCGTCCCCGTGATCGTCAGCGTCGCCGGGGAGTCCGTCGACGACTACCTCGCGCTGGTGCACGCGCTCGGGCCGCTCGGCGATCTCGTCGAGTTCAACATCTCGTCGCCGAACACGAAGCTCGTCTACGCGTGGAACGAAAAGCCGCACGAGCTGTCCGAGCTGCTGGCGCGCGCGGCGAAGATGACGCCGTGCCCGCTCATCGTGAAGCTGTCGCCGGATTTCGCGGACACGAACGAGCGCGACATCATTCCCGCGGCGCTCGCGGCGGGTGTGCGCATCGTGAACTACGGCAACACGCGCCGCATCGACGAGCCGCGCCTGAGCCAGGGCTTCGGCGGCCTGTCGGGGCCGGAGATCTTTGCGGCGACGCGCGCGAACGTCGCGCGAACGCGCGCGCGGTTCGGGCGCGAGCTGCAGATCATCGCGACGGGCGGCGTCGATACGGCAGACAAGGCGCGCGCGCTCCTGCGCGAAGGCGCGGACGCGATCGGCTACTTCACCGGATTCATCACGCGCGGTCCGATTTTGGCCCGCCAAATCCTCGATTCCCTGCGCCGTTCGTGATCGAGCGCGACGAAGTGTGCGGCGGCGCACTTGCATTTGCCCACAGGTTGTCCACATGTCCACAGTTATCCACGAACGACGAAACCGCACGGACTGACGCGGTTCCGCAGGCAGGACGCGAAAATATGTCGGATCCTTCGTCCACCGCAGCACCCGAGAAAAATTTACCGCTGTTCATGCGGACGCCGGGCGCATGACGCGTGCATTCGACGCGGTTGATGCGGAGAAACGAGACCTTGACACCTCATTCTGGTGACTCGTAAGTTGGGCCGCGCTCCACGCCGGACTCACGAGACGACGGTATCCCGCGCACCGCATTCGTCCCGACGAGACGAGGGAGATCATGGACGGAAGCCGCAAGCCCCTGGCGAAGGTTGAAGGTCGGCGACGGATGCGTCTGTCGGGTATGACGGTCGCGTTCCGCGGCACGCCGAACCTCGACGACTGGGTGGCGTACATCGCGAACGGGACGAGGTCGCGGAAGCTCATTCTCGCGGACCACGTTTCCGAGCGGAAGGTGAAGACGCTGCTGACCCGCTGTCAGACGCTGTCGCGCACGGAGATCGAGAAGCTGGCGAAGGGCTGACGCGCGGTCCGCGCGCGTCAGAGCGCGAGCGGTCCGACGCTCGCCACCGCCGACGGATCCTGCTGCCACACCCGCGGATCGGCGTCGACGTACACCTCGATGACGTTGCCGTCGGGGTCGGCCAGGTAGATCGACTGGCTGACCCGATGGTCGGACACGCCGAGGATGCGCGCGCCCTGGGCGTCGAGGTGGCGCTTCGCGGCGCGCAGGTCGTCGAGCGAGTCGCCGATCTTCAGCGCGACGTGGTACAGACCGACGCCGTGTGACGGCGCCGCGGGCGCGTCCGCACCGACCTCGAGCAGGCCGATGTCGTGGTGGTTCGCGCCGGTGGCGGAGAAGAACACGAGCGTCGCGCCGACCCGCAGCGACGGACGGTCCTCGAGCCGCGCGACCTCGCGCAGCCCCAGCACGTCGCGGTAGAACGGCACGGACCGCTCGAGGTCCCGCACCTTGAGCACCACGTGGCCGACACGCTCGACTCTCATAGACTCGCCTCGCACCCGCTCCGCCTGCGGCTCCGCGTCGTGCTGCGGCTTCGCCCACCCATCGCCACGTCGCTAGATTACACCGCGTTCGGCGAGGCTCACGAACCGCCCGCGCCCGATCACGACGTGATCGTGGATCCGGAGATCGAGCATCTTCGCGCACTCGACGAGCTGTCGTGTCAGCCGGATGTCGTCGCGGCTCGGCGTCGGGTCGCCACTCGGATGGTTGTGCACGAGGATCACGGACGCGGCGCACTCGAGGATCGCGGGCTTGAAGACTTCGCGCGGGTGCACGAGCGTCGCCGAGAGCGTGCCTTCCGAGACGATGCGATCGGCCAGCAGGCGATTCTGGGCGTCGAGGAGCGCCACCCGGAAGACCTCGTGTTTCAGGTCTTCCATCAGCGGCCCGAACGCGGCGTAGACCTCGGAGGGGTGCGAGAGCGCGATCCGCGCGCCCGGCGTGCGAGCGCGCAGCCGGCGCGAGAGCTCGAACGCGGAGACGAGCCGGGCCGCCTTGGCGCGGCCGACGCCCGTCAGCTTCGCGAGCTCCACCGGCTCGCGCGCGGCGACGTCCGCCAGCGAGCCGTACGCGGCAAGCATCTCGCGCGCCACGTCGACGGCCGTTCGGCCGCGCGCACCGCATCCGAGCTGGAGCGCCAGCAGCTCGGCGTCGGCGAGCGCCTGCGCGCCCTGCGCGTAGAGCCGCTCCCGCGGCCGATCCGTCGCCGGCCAGGCGATCATCGTGTGGGGGGCCCCGACATGGCCCCCCCCACCCCCCCGACGCTCGTCGGTCCCGGGATGAACCCGGGCCCGTCTCGATTGCGCGCTCGGTGTCACGATCATCGTGTGGGGGGCCCCGACATGGCCCCCTCACACCCCCGACACTCGTCGGTCCCGGGATCAACCCGGGCCCGCCTCGATTGCGCGCTCGGTGTCACGATCATCTGCGCGCTCGATCTCACGACCCGGGTGTACGCCGCGCCGCGCGGCGGCGTCAACGCCGACGATTGGATACAGCCGCGGCTGGATACAGCCCGCGGCGCGCTACTGACAGTTGGCGCGCGTCAGCGTGTCCGGCTCGGGCGTGAGCTCGATGACGATCACGTCGCCCACGTCGAGCTCTGCCATCGTATCGGCCGACGCCGCGAAGGCGATCTGGCCGGCGCGCGTGTTCAGCGTGATCTTCCCGGCCTGATCGTCGAGACCGACGACCTGCCCGATCACGCGCTTGACCGTCGACTCGACGTCGGCCGCCGGCACGATCCCCGAATCGCAGTCGCGCGCGACACTGCCCGGCAGCGCGGCGGGCGCATCCTCGTTGGTGCGGTCCGGAATCTTCGCGTTCCCGACGCCGGTCAGGCTCACGGACGCTGCCGCGACAACGGCCGCGAGCGCGAGCGCGCGCACGTACCCCTCGCCCCTCATGGTGTGAACTCCTTCCGGTCGCGCTCTCAGGAGGCGAGGTTACGCAAGGACGCTGCCAGCGATCGTGATCCGGCGGGGCTCGTCGCCCACCCCGTCGATGTGCACGCGGATCGCGTCGGAAGGCAGCAACGGGCCGAGCTTTTCGGCCCATTCGACGACCGTGACCGCGTCGGCGCCGAAGAGGTCCGGCACGCCAAGGTCTTCGATCGCATCCAGGCTGTCGAGACGATAGAGGTCGACGTGGTGTACCGGCACGCGGCCGCGATACTCGTTCACCAGCACGAACGTCGGGCTCGTCACGCGTCCCGTCCCGCCGAGACCGCGGACGAGCCCTTGGACGAAACACGTCTTGCCGGCGCCGAGCTCGCCGGTGAGCGCGACGACGGCGCCGGGACCGAGCGTGCGACCGAGCCGCTCGCCGGCCGCGGCGGTCTCGTCAGGCGTCGTCGTCTCGATCGCGGCCGTCACGCGAGCATCGAGATGCGCGACGACGCCGGCGGCTGCGTGAGCCCGAGGAACGCCGCGCCCAGCGCCTCGATCACATCGCTCGCGATCATCGCTTCCTCTCCGACGCGATCGGCGGCGACATCGGCCGCGCTGCCGTGCAGGTACGCGCCGGCCCGGAGCGCCGCGCCGGGATCGAGGCCGCGCGCGAGGAACGCGCCGACGATGCCGGTGAGCACGTCGCCGGTGCCGCCGCTGGCCAGCCCGGGATTGCCCGTCGGGTTCAGCGTCACGACACCATCCGGCGTGGCGACCACGCTCGCCGCGCCCTTCAGGAGCAGATGGACGCCGTGCGTCCGCGCGAAGTCGCGCGCGGTCCCGATCCGGTCGCGCTGCACGTCCTGAATCGTTCCGCCGAGCAGCCGCGCCATCTCTCCGGGATGCGGCGTGAGACACCGCGCGGCCTTCGCCGCGCCAAGCGCGTCGAGGCCGCCCGCCAGCGCGTTGAGCGCGTCGGCGTCGAGGACGGCGGGTTGCTCGAGATCGCGCGTGAGCGCGCGAACGACCGTGGTCGTTTCGGCGTCCATGCCGAGCCCCGGCCCCACCGCGATGGCGTCGCGCGCTCCGGCCAGCGTCCTGAGACGTTCGAGCGCCTTCGTCCCGATCGTGCCGGCGGCGGTTTCGGGCACGGCCTCCGTCATCGGCTCGAGGACGAGCGCGGCAACGATCGGCTGCTGGCTCGCCGGCGAGGCGACCGTCACGAGACCGCACCCACTTCGCATCGCCGCGCGCGCGGCGAGGGCGGCGGCGCCCGTCTTCCCGAGGCTCCCGGCGACGATCAGCAGGCGTCCCCAGTCACCCTTGTGTGACGCGTGCGGGCGCGGCGGAAAGTGTGGCGCCACGTCCGACCACTCAAGCACGAACGTGTCGACGTTCCGCGCGACCTCGGCCGGAGACACGCCGATCGGCACGATCACCACGCGTCCCGCGCGATCGGCGCCGGGACCGGAGACCAGGCCGTGCTTGAGTCCTGCGAACGTCGTCGTCAGCGCGGCCTGGACGGCGGGCCAGGACGCCGGCTCGCCATCGGCCGGCAGGCCGGACGGAATGTCGAGTGCGACGACCGGTCGGCCGGCGGCGTTGACGGCTTCGATCATCCGCGCGGTGAGGCCGGTCGGTGCGCCGCGTGTGCCGGTGCCGAGGAGCGCGTCGACGATGATCTCCGCGCCCGCGAGGCGACGCGTGGCCGCCGAGGCGTCGTCGATGCGTTGCGGCCGGACACCCGCGCGCTTCAGCTCGCGGAGCTTCTGGCCGGCGTCGCCGGCAATCTCATCGGCGGCCGTCGTCAGGAGCACGTCGACCCGGACCCCGGCGCGCCGGAGATGGCGCGCCACCACGAAGCCGTCGCCGGCATTGCCGCCCTTGCCGCAGACGATGACGACCGGCCGGCGCGCGCGGATCACGTTGGGAAACGCCGCGAGCAGGGCGCGCGCGGCCCCGGCGCCGGCGTTTTCCATCAGCGTCGGACCGGGAATGCCGAGCTCGGTGATCGCGCGACGGTCGACCGCGCGCATCGCCTCGGCGGAGAAGAGCGGCAGCACGGCTTACTTCAACGGGCGGAGCGCGAGCGCTTCGGCGAGGAACTCCGCGAGGATCACGGTGTAGATCTCGCGGAAGTCGCGGCGCGCGGCGCGCGGCAGCTCGATGTGGAGGGCGCGCTCCGGCCGTCGCAGGATCCCGTCGCGCTTCGTGCCGCTCGCGGCGTAGAACAGCGGGTCCGCGGGCTCGACGCGCACGTCCAGGCGCGGCGCTTCACGGTTGCCGCGGAGGTGCGCATCCCGCGTCAGCTCGAACAGCGCGCGGAGCTGCGCGGCGTGCGCGTGATCGACGCCGACGGTCGCGATCTCGATCCGCGTGGCGTTCTCCGTCCGGCCGTTGCCGTGGATCTCGACGTAGAACCTCAGCGGTCCCGCCGACGCCTGCTGCACGTGGCGCTCGTACGCTTCGTACACGCGGCGCGCGCCCGGCGTCGCGCGATCCTCGCTCGGGCCGTGACCGGGCTTGCCTTCGGTCGGGCGGTTCACGTGGTAGCGCAGGAGCGGCCGGCCGTCGCTGCCGGTCTCCAGCGTGAACCCGGTGGCGACGACGAGCCCGAAGCCGGTGCGGCGGGCGATCTCCGACGCGATGTCACCGGTGCGTGGGTCGCACGTGCCGTGCGGAGCGGCCACGACGACGCCGGTGCGGCCGGGCCGCGTCGAGATGTGCCCGTGGGGCTCGACCTTCCGCTCCGCGGGCGGCGGCTCGATCTCGACCGTCACGGGATACGTCGCGCACCCGTAGACGAGCAGCGAGAGCAGCATCAGCTGGGGGGCCCCGAAATGGCCCCCCAGACCATGGTTACGGTCACTCATCCACCAACATCGCCTGCGCCAGCGCGTAGTCGCCGTCGTGGGTCAGCGCGAGGAGCATGCGCTGCCCGCCCCGCGCGAGCCCGATCTCGCGCGAGCGGCCGCTCAGCTCCAGGCGCGGCGCCGCACCGCGCTCTCGCCGCACTTCGAGCTCGCGCCACGTGATGCCCATCCGCAGGCCGGTCCCGAGCGCCTTCAGACCCGCTTCCTTCGCGGCGAATCTCGCGGCGAAATGCGGCACCGGGTCGCGCCGCGAGCGGCAGTAGGCGATCTCCTGCTCGGTGAAGACGCGCCGAAGAAAGCGCTCCTGCCAGCGCGCGATGGTCTCCCGCATGCGGGAGATGCGGACGAGGTCGACGCCGATCCCCCTGACGTTCATGCCGGGGGCCCCGATGGCCCCCGGCTCGTGCTCACGCCGCGCTTCCCGGCCCTCACGCCTGGCCGAGCTCGGCGCGCAGGATGCCGGCCAGCTCGTCGGCCATGGCCCGGATGCGATCGGCCTCGGGTCCTTCGATCATGACGCGCGCCAGCGATTCGGTGCCGGAATACCGGAGCAGCACGCGACCGTTGCCCGACATCTCGCGCTCGAGCTCCTGCGCACGCTCGGTGAGCCGCGGCACGGTGTCGAGCGGCGGCTTCCGCGCGACGGAGACGTTGACGAGCACCTGCGGGAACTTCCGCATGCAGGCGGCCAGCGCGGAGAGCGGCTGGCCCGTGTCGCGCACGACCGACAGCACCGACAGCGCCGAGAGAATGCCGTCCCCCGTGGGCCCGTGATCGAGGAACAGGAGGTGGCCCGACTGCTCGCCGCCGACGTTGGCGCCGATCCGCTGCATCTCTTCGTGCACGTACCGGTCGCCGACCTGCGTCTTCACGACGCGAATCCCCGCTTCCGCGAGCGAGCGGTCCAGGCCGAGGTTCGCCATCACCGTCGTGACGAGCACGTTGCCCTTCAGGCGCTCGCGCGACGCGAGGTGCCGGCCGATGATCGCGAGCGCATAGTCGCCGTCGCGGATCTCGCCCGTCTCGTCCACGGAGATCAGCCGATCGCCGTCGCCGTCGAAGGCGAAGCCGATCGCGGCCTGCGCGGCGCCGAGCCGCTTCTGCAGCGCGTCGGGATGGAGCGCGCCGAATCCGGCGTTGATGTTCGTCCCCGTCGGCCGCGTGCCGATCGCCACCACGTTCGCGCCGAGCTTGCGGAACACGCGGGGACCGACGCGGAACGTCGCGCCGTGTGCGCAGTCGAGCGCGACGGTGACGCCGGTCAGGTCGAGCGGAAAGCAGCGCGTCAGGTAGTCGACGTAGTAGGACTCGGCGCGGTCGTACGTCACGAGCTTGCCGATGTCCGCGCGGCGCGCGTGCGGGGCGCGGTCGGGCCCGTTCAGGCCGGCCTCGATCTCGTCCTCCCACGCGTCGGGAAACTTCGTCCCCTCGGCGGAGAAGAGCTTGATGCCGTTGTCCTCGAACGAATTGTGCGACGCCGACAGCACGATGCCGCCGTCGGCCTCGAGCGCTTTCGTCAGCAGCGCGATCGCCGGCGTCGGCAGCACGCCGACCGTGAAGGCGTCCGCGCCGGCGGACAGGATGCCGGCGACCATGGCCGACTCGAGGAGCGGACCCGACCGGCGCGTGTCGCGGCCGATGACGAGCCGCGCGCGCTCGACGCCGCGCTCGGCGACGAGCGTCGCGACCAGCGCGCGCGCGACGCGAAACGCCAGCTCGGGCGTGAGCGGCGGTTCGTTCGCGACGCCGCGAATGCCGTCCGTACCAAACAGCCTCATTCGTCGACGTGTGGGGCCCCGACATGGCCCCCCACCCCCCCCGACGCTCGGACCGCACCGGCACAGCCGTCGCGGTCCTCGGCCTCCACGTCATGCCAGCTCACCGGCTGGATCCCTGTCCCTGCTGCTGCATCCTGTCCTCCGCGCCGATCTGCACCGTCACGCGCACGCCGGTATCCCGCACGAGCTTCACGCCGTCCGGCAGCGCGACCGCCACCGTGCGTGCGAGCGTCGAACGGCGACCGGACACATCGACCGGTTCCGTCGCGACCGTTTCACGACGTTCGATTGTAGACCGCGGCCCCACGAGCTGGACAGCCGCGGGGTCGACGAGCACGCGCTCGATCGCGTAGCCCGTCGCCGGTTGACCGCGGACATCGGCGACGATGCGCACGGTGCGCGCCGTCGGTCGCCCGCCGTCCGGCCCAGCCACGTAGGCCCAAAGGACGGCCGCGAGCACGATCGCGATGGCTTTCAGCGCCAGGCTGCGTGCGGTCGGCCACCACATCCGTTTATCACGCGCGATGCGCGGCGCGCGACCACAACCGGCGCACGCCACGGGTCAGCGCGCTCGCCCGCGGACGACCGTCACCGACCGCGAGCAGCTCCAGCAGGCGATCGCGCACGCGTTCGGGGTCGCCGAACGTCTCCAGCTGGCCGTCCACCGCGATCGACGCGCGGCCGGTCTCTTCGGAGACGACGACGGCGACCGCGTCCGCTTCCTCCGTGACACCGAGCGCCGCCCGATGCCGGGTCCCGAGCGTCCGTCCCGCGTGGATGTTGCGTGACAGCGGCAGGAAGCACGCCGCGGCCACGATGCGGCCGCCCTGGACGAGCACCGCGCCATCGTGGAGCGGCGACGCGGGCTGGAAGACGCTGACGATGAGATCCGCGGAGACCACGGCATCCAGCTGCACACCGAGCTCGGCATAGTGCCGGAGTCCGGTGGATCGCTCGATGATCATGAGCGCGCCGGTCCGTCGCGACGCGAGCGATTCCACCGCCGCGGCGATCTCGTCGGCGACGTGCGCGCGCTCCTCACGCGACGCGCCGATGAGCGTCGCGACGACGCGTCCCTGCCCCATGCGCGTGAGGGCCTGGCGAAGCTCCGGCTGGAACAGGATGACCAGCGCGATGACCCAGAACGACCAGAAATTGTCGAGCAGCCAGCCGAGCGTCTGCAGCTCGAGCCGCCGTGCGACGACGGTCGCGACGACGAGGAACCCGAGGCCGACGAGCATCTGCACCGCCCGCGTGCCGCGGAACATGACGAAGACGCGATAGAGGATCGCGGCGACGAGCGCGATGTCGACCGCGTCGCGCCAGCGGAACCAGCCGAAGGCGTCCATCATCGGGGCCTCGTGGCGCCGACCCGTTCGGCGATGCGCACGGCATCCCGCGTGGCGGCGACGTCGTGCGTGCGAATGAGCGCGGCGCCGCCCATCACGGCGATCACCGTCGCCGCGAGCGATCCCGCCAGCCGATCGCCGGGATCGAGTCGGCCCGTGAGCGTGCCGATGAACGACTTGCGGGACACGCCCACGGCGATCGGACAGCCGAGCTCGTGCAACGCCGACAGATGGGCGAGCACCGCGACGTCCCACGCGGCGCGCGCCTCACGATCGTCCAGGAAGAAGCCGATGCCGGGATCGACCACGATCCGGTCTGCGGGAATGCCCGCGGCTCGCGCACGCGCGAGCGATCCCGTCAGCGTCGCGGTCACCACGGCCACCGGCTCGGCGGTCGGCGTGACGTCGACCGCCGATGCTGCCGCGGCAGCGGGCGACGCCATGACGATCGCCGGAACGTCACGGCCTGCGATCAGCGCGACGAGCGACGGATCCCCGAGCCCGGTGACGTCGTTCAGCACCGTTGCGCCGGCGTCGAGCGCGGCTTCGGCCACTTCCGCGCGCGCCGTGTCGACGGAGATTGGAACGGCGAGCTTCGCGGCGAGGACGTCCAGCGCGGCGACGAGACGCTCTCGCTCGGTCGCGACGTCGATGTGCCCGGGGCCGTAGGGCGCGGTCGACATCGCGCCGACATCGAGGAGCGCCGCGCCCGCGTCGGCCATCGATTGCGCCGTCTCGAGGAGGGCGGCGCCGCCATACACCGATCCGCGATAGAACGACTCGGGACTGACGTTCAGAACGCCCATGAGGACGACGGGCGAGGCTCCGCCGACGGAGACTCCACCGAGCCGAGCGACCGGTCGAGACGGTGCCATCAAGCCAACGGCCCATATCCGCCGCGGCGGAGACGGGCCCACGAACGAGCGGGACGGTGCCTCGTTTACGCCGGTGACGCTGCCGCTTCGGGCAGCTCGGTGCGCAGGATGCGCGCGATCTCCTCGGAGTCGAGCGACTCGCGCTCGAGGAGGGCCCGGGCCAGGGCGTGCAGCTTTTCGAGGTTGTCCTCGAGGATCTGCCGGGCGCGGCCCGCGCATTCGAGGACGATGCGCTTGATCTCGGCGTCGATCGCCAGCGCGGTTTGCTCGCTGTAGTCCTTCGCGCGCGCGACCTCGCGGCCGAGGAAGATGTGCTCCTCGTTCTTGCCGAACGTGAGCGGCCCGAGCTTGTCGGACATGCCCCACTCGCAGACCATCTTGCGCGCCATCTCCGTGGCCTTCTCGAGATCGTCGCCCGCGCCCGTCGTCTGCTGCTGCAGCACGAGCTCTTCCGCGGTGCGACCGCCGAGGAGGATGGTGACGCGGTTGACCAGATAGTCGCGCGAGTAGTTGTACTTGTCGTCGAGCGGCAGCTGCATCGTCAGGCCGAGCGCGCGGCCGCGCGGGATGATCGTCACCTTGTGCAGCGGATCGGCGCCCGGCAGGAAGTCCGCCACGAGCGCGTGGCCGGCCTCGTGATACGCGATCGTCCGCTTCTCGGAGTCCGAGATGATCATCGACCGGCGCTCGACGCCCATCAGGACCTTGTCCTTGGCGTTCTCGAAGTCCGGCATCTCGACGAGCTTCTTGTTCTGCCGCGCCGCGAGCAGCGCCGCCTCGTTGACGAGGTTGGCGAGGTCCGCGCCGGAGAAGCCCGGCGTCCCGCGCGCGAGCACCTTGAGCTCGACGTTCGGCGCCAGCGGAATGCGGCGCGCGTGCACGCGGAGGATCTCCTCGCGGCCCTTCACGTCCGGGCGCGGGACGACGACCTGGCGGTCGAAGCGCCCGGGACGCAGCAGCGCGGGATCGAGGACGTCCGGCCGGTTCGTCGCGGCGATCAGGATGACGCCCTCGTTCGTCTCGAAACCGTCCATCTCGACGAGCAGCTGGTTCAGCGTCTGTTCACGCTCGTCGTGACCGCCGCCGAGGCCCGCGCCGCGATGACGGCCGACGGCGTCGATCTCATCCATGAAGATGATGCAGGGCGCGTGCTTCTTGCCCTGCTCGAACAGGTCGCGCACGCGCGAGGCGCCGACGCCGACGAACATCTCGACGAAGTCCGAGCCGGAGATCGAGAAGAATGGCACGTTCGCCTCGCCGGCGATCGCCTTGGCGAGCAGCGTCTTGCCGGTGCCGGGAGGCCCGACGAGCAGCACGCCCTTCGGAATCTTGCCCCCGAGCTTCTGGAACTTCTGCGGGTCTTTCAGGAAGTCGATGATCTCGCGCAGCTCTTCCTTGGCTTCGTCGACGCCGGCGACGTCGACGAACGTGACCTTGTTCTGCTTTTCCGAGATGAGCCGCGCGCGCGCCTTGCCGAAGGACAGGGCCTTGGCGCCGCCGCCCTGCATCTGGCGCATGAAGAAGATCCACACGCCGATGAAGAGGAGCATCGGCACCCATTGGAGGAAGATCGTGTACCAGGGATTCGAGTCCGGCGGCTTCACGGCGATGCGCACGCCGCGCTCGCGGAGCATCTTGATCAGGTCGGGATAGTCGACGGTGTACGTCCGCAGCGACTGCGCAGAGTCTTTCAGCGAATAGGTGATCAGGTTGCCTCGGATGACGATCGACTCGACGCGACCCTGCTCGACGGCTTTCAGGAACTCCGAAAAGTTCGGCTGTTCCTGACCGCTCTGCTGCGCGCCCTGGAAGACGGTGAAGAGGAGGATGACGATCAGGCCGATCACCATCCACAGGGCGAGGTTCTTATACACCTGGTTCATCCGTCCTCATTATACATGGCGCCCTTGCACGACCCGGGCCGTGACGCGCCGCGGTAAGAAATCAGTCGACCTCCAGGACGGCGATGTGCGGCAGGTTGCGGTAGAGACCGGCGTGATCGAGCCCGTACCCGACCACGAACACGTTCGGGATCGTGAACCCGAGATAGTCGATCTCGACGTCCACTTCCCGCCGCTCGATCTTGTCGAGCAGGGCGCAGAGCCGAACGCTCTTCGGGTGGCGCGTCTCGAGATTCCGCTTGAGGTAGGACACCGTGCGTCCGGTGTCGATGATGTCCTCGATCAGGATGACGTGACGGTCCTCGATCGGCATCGACAGATCCGCCGCGAGCTTCACGACGCCGGACGAGCGCGAGCCGGCGCCGTAGCTCGACAGCGCCATGAAATCCATGGTGACTTCGATCGGGATCTCGCGGATCAGATCGGCCATGAAGACGAGCGCGCCCTTGAGCACGCCGACCAGGACGGGATTGTCGTGCTCGTAGTCGCGGGCGATGTCGCGCCCGAGCTCCGCGACGCGCGCGCGGAGCTCGGCGTCCGAGATGAGCACGCGCGCCGGGCGCGGCGGCTCAGCGGGCCGCGACGAAGCCCCCAAGGCTCGTCGCCGCGCCGAGACGGCTCGCCGCATCGCGCGCGGCCTCTTTCGACGGATAGGTCCCGACGCGCACGCGATAACGCACACCGCCCGGCGTCGTCGTCTCGCTCACGTCGCCTTCGAACCCGAGCGTGCCGAGCCGCTGCACGAGGCTCTCGGCCTGCGCGCGCGTCCCGTACGCCGCGACCTGGACCGTGTAACCGCGTGCCCGGTCGGTGCGCGCGGCGCCTGCGGCCTCGGTCGTCCCTTGCGTGACAGGTTCCATCTTCGCTTCGGCCCGCGCCTCCGGCGCAGCGTCAGCCTGCGGCGCGCGTTCGGATTTCGGAGTTTTAGCCGGCGCTCGGCTCGCGGGCACCACGGCGGTCGCCGTCGACGCCCGCTCGGACGCCGGCGCCGCGCTCATGCTGCGTCCGGTGGGGGGGGTGACGGGGGGGAGCGGCGACGCTCCCCCCTGTCTACCAAAAGAACTCAGCGGCGCCGTCAATTCCTGATAGAAGGTCAGCGGCGGCACGGCCGGTGTGTCCGTCGGCTTTCCGGCGAGCGCGCGTCGCTCCGGCTCCTTGCCGGCCTGCGGCTTCACCAGGCCCGCCACGACACGGACGCGCTCCCAGTGCCGTCCGGTGAAGAATCCGGCCGCGAACGTGCCGCCGAGAATCGCGACGAGCCCGAGCACGACGAACAGCGCCGAGATCCCCGCTCCGCGCCGGCGGCGCGCCATCAGGCGTCGGCCTCCGACCGCGTCATGCTGTCCGGCGCGGACACGCCCAGCAGCCCGAGCGCGTTCTTGATGACCTGTCCGACCGCCGTGCAGAGCGCGAGGCGCGCCGACATCAGCGCCCGGTCGTCCTGGATCACGCGATGCGCGCGGTAGTACGGATGGAAGAGGCCCGCCAGCTCCTGCAGCCAGTACGCGATGCGATGCGCTTCGAGCGCGTGCGCCGCGGCGGCGACGACCTCCGGATACCCGAGCAGGCGCTTGATGATCTGCTGCTCTTCCGGCAGCGAGAGCCGCGTCAGATCGACCTCGGACCAGGGCGGCACCGCGATCCCCTGCTCCGCGATCTGCTTCCAGATCGAGCGGATGCGCGCGTGGGCGTACTGCACGTAGTAGACCGGGTTGTCGGTCGACTGGCGCGTCGCGACCGCGAGGTCGAACTCGAGCGGGCTGTCGTGCCGGCGCGTGAGGAACGTGAAGCGCGCGGCATCGCGGCCGACCTCTTCGAGCAGCTCCTCCATCAGCACGAACTCGCCGCGCCGCTTCGACATGCGCACGGGAGTACCGTCGCGCAGCAGCGTGACGAGCTGGACGATCAGCACGTCGAGCGCCTCGGGCGGGTGTCCGAGCGCGCGCATCGCGGCCCGAATCCGCCCCACGTAGCCGTGATGGTCGGGACCGAGGAGCGTGACGACGCGATCGGCCGCGCCGAACTTCGTGAAGTGATAGAACGCGACGTCGACGGCGAAGTACGTGAGCTCGCCGTCCGACTTGCGGAGCACGCGGTCCTTGTCGTCGCCGAAGTCGGTCGACCGGAACCAGAGCGCGCCGTCCTGCTCGTGGATCACGCCGCGCTTCGTCAGCTCGTCGATCGCGCGCTCCGGCAGCCCGGCCTCGCGCACGTCGGCCTGCTCCGACGTCCACGCGTCGAACTCGACGCCGTACTCCGCGAGCACGCGCCGCTGTCCGTCGACGATCCGGCGCACGGCCCACCGTCCGAGCCGCACGAGCGCCGCCTGCGGGTCGGCGCCGAGCGACGTCAGATGCGTGTCGACTTCCGCCGGGGTCGAGAGCCGGTGCCCGGTCAGGTAGTCGCGGGCCAGCTCCGCCACGTACTCGCCGGGATACCCGTTCTCCGGAAACGTGAACGGCAGCCCGACCGCTTCGCGAAGCCGCGCCTCGAAGGAGCGCGCGAGCGCCTCGAACTGGTTGCCGGCGTCGTTGACGTAGTACTCGGCCGTCACGCGCGCGCCCTGCGCACGGAGCAGTCGCGCGACCGAGTCGCCGATCGCCGCCGCGCGCGCGTTGACGATCACGAGCGGGCCGGTGGGATTGGCGGACACGAATTCCAGCCGGAGTCGCGTGCCCCGCTCGCGCTCGCCCTGCCCGTACGCGTCGCCGGCGGCGAGAATGCCGCGCACGGCGCTCGCCGTCCACGCCGGCGAGAGAAAGACGTTGATGAAGCCCGGGCCCGCGATCTCGAGTCGCGCCACTTCGGGGAGCGGCGGGAAGTGCGCGACGATCAGGTCGGCGATCTGGCGCGGCGCTCGGCGAGCCGGCTTCGCGAGCGTCATGGCGACGTTCGACGCGTAGTCGCCGTGCTCGGCCTGCCGCGGCACTTCCCAGATGCAGTCGGCAACGTCCGGCAGCCCGGCGGCTCTGAGAGCCGTCCGTACGCCGTCGGTGAGCCGGTCCGTGGTCTCCATCGTCATCGAAAGGAAATCGCCGCGGTGGGTGACCGGGTCACCCCGTGGCGGCGATAAAAGTCATGATACCCAGCAGTTGCGCGACGCCACGAAGAAAAACGGCGAGCGCGACGCCGATCGCGGCTGCGCGCGCGAAAATCGCCAGACTCCGCTCGACGTCCGCGGCGGTCGGCAGCGCTCCCTGCCCCAGTTCGTACGTGCCCGGCTTCTCGAGTCGGACCGCGAGCGCCCCCGCCATCGCGGCCATCGGCCAGCCCGCATTCGGGCTCGCCGTACGCCGCGCGTGGTGCCACATCGTCCGCCACGCGTGCGCGCGCCGGACGGACGCGAGCGCGATCGCGAGGCCGGCGAGCCGGGACGGGATCAGATTCGACACGTCGTCGATGCGCGCCGCGACCTTTCCGAAATGCTCGAGCACGCCGACGCGGTAGCCGATCATCGCGTCCGCGGTGTTGATCACGCGATAGAACGCCGCGCCGGCGAGGCCGAACGCGAGATAGAAGCAGAGCGGCGCGAGCACGCTGTCGGCGAGATTCTCGGCGACTGACTCGATCGCCGCCGACGCGACCTGCCCTTCATGAAGCTCGGCGGTCGGGCGGCTGACGAGATGAAGGCCCACGGCCGCGCGGGCGCCGGCGAGATCCCCGGCCGTGAGGTTGGTGCCAACTTCTCGGGCGGCGCGAACGACGCCGCGAATCGAGAACAGCGTCCAGAGCGCCACGCACTCGAGCGCGAGTCCAGCCGGGCCGATCGACCGCGCGAGCAGCTCGATGAGCCACGCCGCGAGCGCAGCCGCGACCGCGATCATGACCGTGAGCCCGCCGCCGGCGATGACGAGATGAATGTTCGAGGTGAGCGCTTCGGTGAACCGGCGCCGGCCGGCGGCGATGACGCCGCCGATCCACGCCACCGGGTGCCATCGGTTCGGCGGGTCGCCGAAGGCGAGATCGAGCGCGACCGCGCCCAGCAGCACGACGATCGGAAAGACGTCGGAGGCTATCGGCCGAAGCGAACGGACACGCCGGCGCGCAGCGCCCAGTCGGGTCCGGCGCCCGCGACAGACGTTTCGACCGCGGCGTCGAGCGCCACCCGCTTCGTGAGGCGATACAGGACGCCGACGTCGAGCCCGAGGTTGTCTCGTCCCTCGCGCGCGTCGCGTGACGCGTAGAAGATCTCGATATACGGCGACGTGTTGCCCGGTTCGAGCGAGAGCGCCGCGGACGTCAGGGCCTGGATGAGGTACCCGCTCGGCCGGCCCTGTCCGATCGCGGCGACGCCGGCGTTCACGTCGAGACCGAACACGCGGGCTCTTTCGCATGACGCCTTCGCAGATCGTCCCAGAGCGCGAGTCGCTCCCACCGCGGCTCGGCGAGCGGGCCTCCGACCTCGTCGAAGTGCGGGTTCGGGAAGAGCACGGTGACCATCTGCTCGCCGTGACCATTCCAGAGGCGCAAGCCCCACGACATCGGCAGGCACGTGGCTCCGCGCTCGCGGTAGAACTCCGCGCGCGCGACACGCCGGCGCATGGCGCGCTCCGGCGTCGGCGCGCCGGTGTGGTCGTTCACGCAGAGGTGGAAGTGCCAGGAGCCGGTGTCGACGGTCAGGTAGCCGTCGAGCATCGAGAGCTTCGGCGGTTCGGCGAAGCGGATCTCCCACGCCGCGCCCTCGATGAGCGGGCCGACGGTGACGCTCGACCAGTGCGTTCCGAGGATCTCCGTCAGGAGACGTTCGATACGGTCGCCGTCGACCGGCACGGGCCACGATCCGATCGGCAGCGTCTCGGCCCCGACTGACTCCGTCATGCCGCGTAGTATCCCGCATCGCGGATCGAATGCCCGCGACGCGGACGCCGGTGCGTCACCGCAGCTCGAAGACGACCGGCACGCGGACGCGGATTTCGCGCGGCGGCAGGTCACGAGGGAGACGCACCGGAGGCAGCCGCTTGACGGCCGCGAGAGCCGCCTCGTCCAGGAGGGGTTCCGAGGACGACTGGTACAGCGTCACATCGCCAATGACGCCGTTCGCGAGGACGAACACCTCGACTTCCACCCGCCCGCTCAGGCCTCGGCGCCGGATCGACGCCGGGTATTCGAGGAGCTCGCGCATGTGGTGGCGGATCGCGCGATGGTACGGACCATCCTCGACGCCGGTCCCTGCGCGGGTCGTCGCGGCCGCGACGGCGGCGCCCGTGCGATCAGGTACGCCGGCGACACCGGCATCGCCCGCGCCAGCGCGCGCACCGCGGTCTCCGGAATCCCCCGCCGTGTCGCCGCCATCCGCTCGTCCACCCTGCACACTTGTCCCCGGCGTCATGGCCGTCGGCTTCGAGCCGCCACCGGCGGCGGCGACCGGCGGCGCGCTCGGAGCCGGACTCGCCGTCGCGGCCGGCGCCGGCAGCGGCGCGGTGGTGACGGCCTTCTCTGGTGCGCTCGCCGGCATCTGAGGTTCGGGCTCGCGCGTTTCGGGCACGGGCGGACTCGGCCGGGCGTCGACCGCCGGCGCATCGGGGCGCGGCGATGCTTCGTCCGGGCGGGACGTGCGCGCGGACACGGTCTGCCGAGGCGCGGGCTCTTCCGCGCGCCGCCGCGGCGCTTGCCGCGCGACAGGCGCCGTGTCCCGGGGCGCCGCCGACGGCGCGCGCGTGGTCGGCGTTTCGACCGGCGCGTCTGCCGTGAGATCGATGAACAGCGGAGGCGGTGGCGACTCGCGCGTGAGGAGGAGCAGCGCGACGGCCCCGGCCGCCAGGTGCACGGCGACCGACAGCGGCAGCGCGACGAGCAGCGGTCTCTTCACCTCATCCCCTCGGCCGCCAGTCGATCCCGGCCAGGCGCGCGACGGCGGCCATGTCGAGCGCCTGCGCGACGACGGTCGCGAGACGATCGTAACGCGCCGCGGGATCGACCTCCGTGCCCCAGCGCGGATCGCACGCCACGCCGCGCCGGACGGCAAGGTCCTCGAGCAGTGCGCGCCGAACCCGCGCGTTTGCGAACAGACCGTGCAGGTACGTGCCGACGATGCGCCCGTCGCCGGCGCTGAGCCCGTCGGGATCGGCGACCGGCTCGCCCGCACGGTCGGTGATCGTGAACGGCGACCGGGCGCCGGCGGCGTCGGCGGTCGTGCGGCCGGCGTGGATCTCGTACGCGTTGATCGCGGCGCCGCGCGCACGCCCGAAGAGGCCCACGCTGTCGGCGACGGTCCCGCGCACCCGGATCGTCCGCTTGGCGCGCTCGAACGTCGTGACGACCGGCAGGAGGCCCAGGCCCGGCGCCGTTTCGCCGGTGGTCTCGACGCCGTCGGGATCCCGCAGCTCACGACCGAGCATCTGATAGCCGCCGCAGACACCGAGCACGGCGCGGCCATCGGCCGCCGCGGAGGTCACCGCACCGGCGAGACCGGTCTCCCGCAACCACCGGAGGTCGGCGATCGTGCTCTTGCTGCCGGGCAGCACGACGAGATCGGCGCCCGCGAGATCGGCCGCGCTCGTCGCCCAGTGCACGCGAACGCCTGGCTCGACCGCCAGCGGCTCGAAATCGTCGAAGTTCGCGATGCGCGGCAGTCGGACGACGGCGATGTCGATGCACGGCGCGCCGTTCGTTCCGGCCTCCGATCCGCGCGCAATCGCATCGAGGTCGAGGGAGTCCTCCGCGGGGACGAGACGCTCGTCGAGGACGGGCAGCACGCCGAGCACGGGAATGCCGGTCCGCTCGGACAGCATCCGCAAGCCCGGGGCGAGGATCTCCGGATCCCCGCGGAATTTATTGATGATGAAGCCGCCGATGCGAGCACGGTCCTCCGGCGCCACGAGCTCCACCGTGCCGACCAGCGAGGCGAACACGCCGCCGCGCTCGATGTCGCCGACGAGGAGGACACGCGCATCGGCCTGACGCGCGACCCACATGTTGACGATCTCGGTGTCGTGCAGGTTGATCTCGGCCGGGCTGCCGGCGCCCTCGATGACGACGAGGTCGTAGGCGCGCCGCAGGCGGTCGAGGCTCTCGACCACGAGCGGCGCCAGATCGGCTCGCAGCGTCTGGTAGGCGCGGAAGTCGACGGTCGTCCTCACCACGCCGTGCACGACGACCTGCGAGCGATGGTCCGACTCGGGTTTGAGCAGGATCGGGTTCATGTCGGCGGTCGGCTCGATGCCGGCGGCTTCCGCCTGCGCGGCCTGGGCGCGGCCGATCTCCGCCCCGTCGGCGGTGACCGCGGCGTTGAGCGCCATGTTCTGGGACTTGAACGGCGCCACGCGATAGCCCGAGGTCGCGAACAGACGACAGAGCGCGGTGGCGATCAGGCTCTTGCCGACGCCGGACGCCGTCCCCTGCACCATGAGGCACGGCGCCTTCACGACGTGCCGACCTCGCGTGCCGATGTCTCGTGCACGAGGAGGCGCACGGCGCCCGCGACGACGGACGCGTCCTGCCACGGGTCCTCCCAGAGACTGCGGATGTGCGCGTGGACCGAGAGGTCCGACGCCTCGTTCTCCGGTACGCGCTCGCGGCCGCGCCGGGCGGCGAACCGCCGCGCCACCTCGTTCGCGTCGTCGCACCGGCACCAGACGAGGGTGGCTGCGGCATCGTGCGCCGCGCAGACGTCGTAGACGCGCTGCCGCTTCGCCCGCTCGCCGTGCACGGCGTCGACGATCACCGGGCCCGAGGTCGCGCCGAGATGCGCCGCCAGCTCGCGCGCCATCACGTCGTACGCGAGATCGCGCTCGGCGAGATACGCGTCCACGCCGCGCGTGAATCCGCGGGTGCGCCTGACCCACGCCGGCAGATCGATGCCGAGCGCCGCATAGACGTCGCAGCTCCGGATCAACCTGCCGCCGATCGCGTGGTGAATCCGTTCGGCGGTCGTCGTCTTGCCCGACGCGGGCAGACCGCACATCAGCACGACGCGGGTGAGCTCGCCGACGGTGAACATCAGTAGGTCGCCCGGACGCCGATGAGCACGTTCACGCCCGGTGCGCGAAACCCGAGCGTCTCGGAATACGTCTCGTCGGTCAGGTTCTGCGCGCGTACCGTGAGCGCGAGCCCCGGCCACGTGCCGTGTTTCGCCAGGAACCGCCACGTGCCACCGGCGTCGAGACGGTGATAGCCGGGGTTGCGCGGCAGATCGGTCGACTCGAAGAGACTCGACACGACGTGTCCCTCGACGAAGAGCGACACCGTGCGATGCGGCGAGAATGCCGCGCTGGCGTTCCACCGGTGCCGCGGCAGCCGCCGGAGCGGCAGGCGGTTCGTCAGGTCCTCGGCCTCGGTGAACGTGTAGTTCACGCCGACGGAGACCTCCTTCGGCAGGTCGGCCGAGGTGCCGAACTCGAGCCCCCGGGTGACCGCGCGTCCGACGTTCTGCGGCCTGAGCGTGCCCGCCACGCGGACGTTCTGAATGAGGTCGTGGGAGCTCGTCCGAAAGTAGGTGAGCTCCACGCGGGCCCGGTTGCTCCAGAGGCGCTGCTCCACCCCGGCGTCCCAGCTCTCGCTGCGCTCCGGTGTGAGCTCGGGATTGCCGAAGCCCGGGAAGAACAGATCGTTGAGCGTCGGAGCGCGGAAGGCGCGCGACCAGCTGCCCTTCAGCTTCGTGCCGGACTCCTTCACGAGCAGCGCCGCGCCGCCCCTCGGCGTCGTCGCCGTGCCGAACATCTCGTGGTCCTCGATGCGCGCGCCGCCTGACAGGAACAGCCGGTCGAAGAGGCGAACCTCGTTCTGAACCAGCGCCGACCGCGTCTCGACGGACCGGGTGAACGACCCGCGGCTGTACGCCCACTCCTCGCGCCGTTCGACACCGAGCGTGAGCGTCGTCCACGGTTCGAGGTGGAGGTGGTCGATCAGCTCGAGCTCGCGGCGGCGGTTGTTGATCTGCGAGATCGTGCGGCGACGGTCCACGCCGGGGGTGAGCGGGTCCTGGAAGCCACGATCGCTCCACATCTGTCCGAAGCGCAGGCGCATCTCGTGCCATGCGGGAGCTTTCTGCGCCGCTTCGAGCGCGACGATGGCCAGCTCGTTCTGCTGCTGCGCGTCCGGGTCCAGCACGAAGTGCGGCGGCCTGGCGACGATCGGATCGTTCACCGGAAGATCGGTGGACGACTTCGCGTAGCGGGCGCTGAGTGACGCCGATCCGCCGGTCCACGGCGTCACGCCGACCCGGCCCGTGAGCCCCTGCTGCTCCGCGTCGTCGTTCTTGAACTGGCCTCCCGTTTCGTACGCGGAGGCGCCGAACGCGTAGTCGAAGCGCTTCACGGCGCCGCTCAGCGACACGTCCTGGCGGTGGGTCTCGTAGTTGCCGCCGTCGAGCGCCACCGTCGCCGAGAACGGGCCCTTGCCGCGTTTCGTCACGATGTTGACGACCCCCCCGACGGCGTCGGCGCCATAGAGGCTCGACTGCGGACCGCGCACGATCTCGATGCGCTCGATCGCGCCGATGCCCAGCGTCGCGAAGTTGAAATCTCCCGTCGTCGCGCTCTTGACGCGCATGCCGTCGACCAGCACCTGCACCTGGTCGGGCCCGGCGCCGCGGATGCGGATCGTCGTGTTCTTGCCGGGACCGCCCTGCCGCTGCACGTCGACACCGGGCACGTGCCGGAGGGCGTCGCCGACCGTCTGATACCCGCGCGCCTGCAGCTCCTCCTCGGTGATCACGGTCGTCGAGGCGCCGAGCCGCTCGGCGGGCGTCTCGATCTTCGTCGCCGTCACCACCACGGGCTCCACTGACGTCACGGTCTGCGCCATACCCGGCGTCGCGAGTGTGGTCAGGAGCATCGACAGCAGGACGACGCGTCGACCCATCGAGTCCTAGAACTCGATGCCCTTCTGCGCCCTGACCCCCTGACGATACGGGTGCTTCACCGCGCGGATCTCGGACACGAGATCGGCGAAGTCGACGATGGCCGGCGGCGCGCCCCGGCCCGTCAGCACGACGTGGACGAGCGGCCCGCGGCGCCCGAGAACGTCGATGACCTCGGCGGGATCGAGGTACCCGTGCTTCATCGCCACGTTCGCTTCGTCCAGGATCACGAGGTCGTAGTCGCCGGACAGGATCTTCGCCGCGGCCGCGTCCCAGATCTCGCGCGTCGTCGCGCGGTCCTGCTCCGGGTTTTTCGTGACCCACGTGAAGCCGTCGCCGAGGGCGTGGACTTCGAGCTCCGGCGCCAGGCGGCGCGCCGCCTTGATCTCGCCCGGCGTCCACTGCCCCTTGATGAACTGGATCACGACGACGCGCATCCGGTGTCCGAGCGCGCGGAATGCGAGCCCGAGCGCGGCGGTCGTCTTGCCCTTCCCGTCGCCCGTGTTGACGACGACCAGCCCCTTCCGCTTCTGCGGCGCCTCCGCGCGATCGCCGGAGGCGCGGGTGACCACCTCGTGGGGGGCCCCGACATGGCCCACACCCCCCGACGCTCGGCCCGCCCCGGGGGACCCGGGGCGCGCCTCGACTTCGCGCTCGACGTGCCCCTCGACACCTTTCTCGGGTACGCGGTCGTCGGCGGTCATCGCGAGCTCCGTCCCGGCAGCGGCTCGACGTCCGCGCCGAGGGCCGCCGCCAGCGACTCGGCGAGGCCGAGCCGCACCATGCCGGCATCCGAATCGACCACCCGTGATCGCAGGCCGGGCATCGCCGCCAGCCGGCGCGCCGCCGCCGTCGCCTCGACGAGCGGATGCGCGCCGTGCACCGAGCGATTGGCGCGACCGTCGGTGACGACGATCACGCTCGTCGCCAGCGCGGGCTCGCGGCGGCGCTCGCGCGCGATCAGCATCATCGTCCGTTCGAGCCCGGCGGCCACCGACGTCGTGCCGCCGGTCCGCAGCGCATCGATCCGATGGAGCATCGTGCGGAGTCCGCGCGTGGGTCCGACGACCTCGCACGCGGCCGCGCCGCGAAACGCCACCAGCGCGAAGGTGTGCCGGCGCTGATACGCCCGGATCATCGCGCTCGCCAGCACGCCTTTCGCGTACGCCATCCGTCGGCCGCCGCCCATGGAGCCGCTGGCGTCCGCGCACACGATGGTGAACATCGGCGGCCGGTCGAGGCGCAGCACACTTCTGAGCGCCTGGGGTCCTTCGAGCGCCCGGCCGAGCAGCGTGGCGTGCACGTCGACACCGAGATCGCCGCGATGGGCGAGCGCGCGACGCAGGCGGCCGTCGGCCAGCGGAACGAGACGCCGCCTGCGGTCGCGCGACCGCCCGGTGGTCGGCCCGTGCGACGCGCGCGGGACGTTGGGACTCCTGGCATCGCGCGGCGCGGGCGCGTCCAGCCGCGGCTGCCACCGGCGCTCGCGGTCGTCGGTCGGCGCGCGCGGCGGACCCGGCGCCGGCGGATTCGGCGGCGGCGTATCGCCGCGCGCCGGCGCTCCGTCGTCCGGCGGCTGCGTGCGGCGATGCGCGAGCACGAGCGCTTCCACGGCCTCGACGTCCTTCCACGTCACCTCGTCGGCGCCCGACAGCGCGGCATGCGCGCGCGCCGCGCGGCAGAGGATCAGGTCCGAGCGCAGGCCCACGGCGCCCTGGGCGATCGCGTGAGCAGACGCGGCGTCGAGCAGCGCATCCGGCAACGCGAGCCGCGGCAGGGCGTGCCGCGCGGTCACGAGCCGCTCGACCTCCGCGGTCTCCTCGGCCCCGAACTCCCGCCAGAACGCGTCGGCATCCTCGTCGAAGCGCAGCCGGCGGCGCACCGCGAGGCTGCGCTCCTCGGCCGACGTCAGGTCCTCGAGGTCGGCGCAGAGTGCGAAGCGGTCGAGGAGCTGCGGTCGCAGCTCGCCTTCCTCCGGGTTCATCGTCCCGACGAGCTGGAACCGCGCGGCCAGCCGCTCCGAGACGCCGTCGCGCTCGACGACGAGCACGCCGGTCGCCGCGGCGTCGAGGATGATGTCGACGAGATAGTCGGTCAGGAGGTTGACCTCGTCGACGTACAGCACGCCGCCATGGGCGGTCGCGAGGAGGCCGGGCTGGAACCGGCGCTCACCGTCGCGCAGCGCGCGCGTCACGTCGAGCGAGCCGACCACGCGGTCCTCGGTGGCGCCGAGCGGGAGATCGACGAACGGCACCGCACGGCCGTCGACGCGCGCGAGCAGCGCGGCGATCGAGCGCGCGGCCGTCGACTTCGCGATCCCCTTCGGGCCGCGGACGAGCACACCGCCGATCCGCGGATCGACCGCGACCAGCCGCAGCGCCAGCTTGAGCCGTTCCTGTCCGACGACGGCGGTGAACGGAAACACCGTGGGCGACATCACTCGTTGGGCTCCTCGATCGGTTGACCTGGGGGCCCCGACATGGCCCCCAGACCCCCGACGCTCACCGCGCCCCGGGAAACCCGGGTCGCGTCTCGAAATCTCAATCCGGTTCCTCCACCGCGGCCTCGCCTTCCAGGACGGCGTCGCGCAGGGATTCCAGGGTGGCGGGGTCCGGCTCGCTCCAGAGGCCGCGGGCGCCGGCCTCGAGCAGGCGCTCGGCCATCTGCTTGAGCGCCCACGGGTTCGACTCTTTGACGAAGCGCCGGGTGTCCGGATCGAGCACGTACCGCTGCGCGACTTCCTCGTACATCCAGTTCTCGAGGATGTCGGCGGTGGCGTCGTATCCGAACAGGAAGTCCACGGTCGCCGCCAGCTCGAACGCGCCCTTGTAGCCGTGGCGCTTCATCGACGCGATCCACTTCGGATTCGCGACGCGGCTGCGGAAGACGCGCCGCGCCTCCTCGGACAGCGTGCGGACGGCGGGACGCGCCGGGTTCGCCGAGTCGCCGAAGTACGCGGCCGGCGGCCGGCCGGCGATCTCGCGGATCGCCGCGATGAGACCGCCGTGGTACTGGAAGTAGTCGTCGGAGTCGAAGATGTCGTGCTCGCGGTTGTCCTGGTTCTGCACCGCGATCTCCGCGCGCGCGAGCTGGCGGGCGTAGTCCTCGCGCGCCACGACGCCGTCGGTGTCCTCGCCGTAGGCGTAACTCCCCCACGTCAGGTACACCTCCACGAGATCCGCGCGCGACTTCCAGTTGCCCGCGTCGATGACCTGGAGGAGGCCGGAGCCGTAGCTGCCCGGCTTCGAGCCGAAGATGCGGTACGTCGCGCGGCGCTCGGCATCCGCCGCCGGGACACCGGTGGCACGGAGCGCTTCCGCGTCGCGGCGGACGTGCCGCGCCACGGCGTTGTCGTCACCGCCATCGCGCGCCACGAGCCGCACCGCGCGGTCCAGCATCGCCACGACGTTCGGAAACGCGTCGCGAAAGAATCCGCTGATGCGCACGTTCACATCGATCCGCGGCCGGCCGAGCTCCGCATCCGGGATGATCTCGAGCCCGACGACGCGCCGCGATTCGCGCTGCCACACGGGGCGGACGCCGAGCAGGTACAGCGCCTCGGCGACGTCGTCGCCGTGGGTGCGCATCGTCGACGTGCCCCAGATCACCATCGAGATCGTCTCGGGCCAGTCGCCCGTCTCCTGGCGGTGACGCTCGAGCAGCGAGTCGCCGAGCCGGCACCCGACGTCCCACGCCGCCGGGCTCGGGATCGTGTGCACGTCGACCGTATAGAAATTCCGTCCCGTCGGAAGAACCCCGGCATTGCCGCGCGTCGGCGCGCCGGACGGTCCTGCCGGGACATGACGTCCGTCGAGTCCGTCCAGCAGATGACGGATCTCGTCGCCGGTTCGCGCGACCGCGGGCCACAGCACGTCGCACGCGAACCGCAGCACCATGGCGACGCCGGCGGTCTCGCGTCCGAGCTCGGCGCGCAGGTGGGTGTCGATCGTCGCCGTCTCGAACGCCGCGACGCGACAGCGTTCGATCAGCCGCTGCGCGAGTGCCTCGATGGCGTCGACCAGCCGGCCGTGCGAGACGGTCGCGCCGATCTCCGCGCGGAGCGCAGGGGGAACCGGACCGGCGAACGGCACGCCGCGGTCGGCGAGCAGGGCGTCCCAGCGCAGGCCGAGCGCGTGCGCGATCTCCGCATGCAGCGACGCCGCCACGCCGTTCGGCAGGCGCAGCATCACCGAGAGGAGGTTCACCGCCTGCTCGCCTTCGGGAACGCGCCCGAGCACGTGGAGACCGTCGCGAATCTGCGCGTCGCCCAGCTCGCAGAGGTAGCCGTCGATCTTTTGCAGCAGGTGATCGAAGTCTCCGGGGCGCTCGGCGACACCGAGGTCCTCGTCGATGCGCGTCTTCCGGATCAGCTCCCAGATGGTGTCCTCCACCGCCGGCACCTTGCCCGGATCGAGGGCGCGATAGCGGTAGAAGTCGTCCATCAGCTGCTCGAGCTTCATCAGATCGTCGTACGTCTCCGCGCGGGTCATCGGCGGGATCAGGTGGTCGACGATGACGGCGTGCGCGCGGCGCTTGGCCTGCGTGCCCTCGCCGGGGTCGTTGATGATGAACGGATAGAGCAGCGGCATGCCTTCGAGCAGCGCGTCGGGAAAGCACGCGCGCGACAGCGCCAGGCTCTTGCCCGGGAGCCATTCGAGATTACCGTGCTTGCCGAGGTGCACGATCGCGTCGGCCCGGAACTCGTCGCGCAGCCACCGGTAGAACGCGAGGTAATGCCACGTCGGAACGAGGTCGGGATCGTGATAGATCGCCGTCGGGTTCTCGCCGAAGCCTCGGGCCGGCTGGATGCCGATGAAGACGTTGCCGAAGACGAGCCCCGGCAGCGCGAGCGCGCCGTCTTTTCGGCGGAACAGGTCGCCGGGCGGTGCGCCCCAGGCCTCGCGCATGCCAGCGGCCGACGCGGGCGCGAGCTCGCTCGCGTAGCGCTCGACGGCGGCGGCGTGGACCGCGCCGACGGCGCCGTCGAGCTGCTCGTCGGACGCTTCCTCCGGCGCGGGCGGCAGACGCCGCACGAGGGTGTGGAGCAGCTCGTCGCCTTCGTCCGGCAGCGACGTGCCGGTGTCGTAGCCGCCGGCACGCAGCGCCTCGAGCAGGACGATCGCGCTGGCCGGCGTGTCCAGGCCGACCGCGTTGCCGACGCGCGACGAGCGATTGGGAAAGTTCGAGAGCACGATCGCGATCCGCTTCTCGCGGTTCGGCCGGTGACGCAGGCGGATCAGCCGTTCCAGCAGCTCGCCGAGGCGGGCGACGCGCTCCAGGTCCGGCATCGTCTCGACGATCTCGCCGTCCGGCAGCGTGCGTCGTTCCGCGAAGCCGACCGGCGGTCCGATGATCCGCCCGTCGAACTCGGGCATCACGACCTTCATCGCGACGTCGCGGGGCTCGAGTCCGGCGACCCGCCCGAGCCATTCGTCGCGGAAGCTCGACGCCACGATCGCCTGCACGACGGGGACGCCGAGGGCATCCAGGTACGAGCCGAGCGACTCACGCTTGGCGTGGAAGCGCGCGTCGACCAGCGGCGCCATCGAGAACGACAGCAGCGTGACGATCGCGTCGACGCACGGCACGCCGCCGGCGTCGAGGAAGTGATCACGGATGGTGGGCGGCACCGCGCCGTCGGACGCCTCGTCGCGCAGGCTGTACGTGAACGCGCACACCGGCTCGAGCCCCCGCCGGGCGCACTCGCGCGCGACCGCGTCGACCACGTCCAGGTCCCCGACGGTGTACTGCGCGCGGTAGAACAGAATGCCGACGCGGCCGGCCGGCAACGCCACGCGGACGTCGTCGGGCTCGTAGCGACCGCTCTCCGGAATCGGCACGGGCGGCAGCGCGGCCTCGCCGAGCAGCAGCTTCAGACATTCCGTCAAGTTCTGCACGCCGCCGGCGGTGAAGTAGCCATGGACGGAGCGGACCGTTTCGATCGGCGCCGTGGACGCGGCTTCGACGAGCGGGTCGGGCACGCGCTCGCCGGGAATGGCGACGAACGCCGGGCCGCCCGACCGCGCCGCCGCCGCGAGCGCGTCGAGCAGCTCGCCGTGCGCGGGCCGGCCGCCGAGCCAGCGGCCGACGATCATCGTCGCGCCCGCGATCAGCGCCGCGAGCTCGGGCGAGCCGCCGCGCAGCGGCTGCCGTGCGACGTTCACGACGCGCACCGCATGACCGGCGGCGCCCAGCGCGAGCCGCGCGCGCTGCAGCGCCGCGAATTCCGAATCGGCCGTCACGAGCACGACGAGGCGGCGCGCCGTCACCGCGCCGCTCCGCCACGCACGGGCGTGTCGTCGAGCCATCGGACGCTCACGCGCGGACGCCCGGTCTCCTGCTCGTCCACGACGACGGGACACCCGTAGACCGCTTCGAGCGTCTCCGGCACCAGCACGTCGGCCGGCGTCCCGAGCGCGGCGACCCGTCCGGCGGCGAGCAGCAGCAGCCGATCGGCCAGCTGGGCGGCGAGGTTCAGGTCGTGCGACACGAGGACGATCGTCGTGCCCTCGGCATGGAGCCGATGGATCAGGCGCGCGAGATCCCGCTGGTGGCGCAGGTCGAGGTGCGCGTTCGGCTCGTCCATCAACAGCACGCGCGGCCGCTGCGCCAGCGCCCGGGCGACCAGCACGAGCTGTCGCTCGCCCCCGGAGAGCTCCGACACCAGCCGGTCCGCGAGGTGATCGCCGGCGACGGCCGCGAGCGCCGTACGCGCGACGGCGACGTCGTCCACGCGCTCGAAGAACTCTCCGGGGCGATGCGGATACCGTCCGGTGAGCACGAAGTCCAGCGCCGTGAACGGGAACGTGAGCGCGAGATCTTGAGGGACGACGGCGACGGCGCGCGCGAGCGCGACCCGGGCGAGGCGCGTCACGTCCTGGCCGTCGAGCGTGACGACGCCCTGCTGCGGCATCACCACGCGCGTCATGAGACGCAGGAGCGTCGTCTTCCCGGCGCTGTTCGGGCCCACGATCGCGAGGACCTCCCCCGGCCGCACGACGACGCTGACGTCGTCGATGACGCGGCGACCGTCGTAGCCGAACGTCACGTGGCTCAGCGCGAGCGACGCGCTCACCGTCGCCTCCCGGTCACAACGTTCTCCGGTACCGCGTGCGCAGGAGATAGATGAAGAAGGGAGCGCCACAGAACGCCGTGATCACGCCGACGGGCAGCTCGGATGGCTGGATCACGGCGCGGGACAGCGCGTCGGCGAGGACGAGGAACGCGGCGCCGGCGAGCACCGAGGTCGGGATGAGCAGCCGGTTGTCGGCGCCGAGCAGCATCCGGACCGCGTGCGGGATGATGAGCCCGACGAACCCGATCGGTCCGGCGAAGCTCACCACGAGCGCGGTCACGAACGAGGCCGCGATGAAGATCACGCGCTTGACCCGCTCGGCTTCGACGCCCAGCTGGAGCGCCGATTCCTCGCCAGCGGCGAGCAGGTTCAGCGCGCGCGCCTGGGTCAGCACGACGCCGATGCCCACCGCGAGGCCGATGGCGAGAAACCGCAGCGCGCCGTAGCTGACCGGCCCGAGGTTGCCCATGAGCCAATGGAGGATCGCGCCGAGCCGCATCACGTCGACGAGCGAGATCATCAGCGTGATCGCCGAGGAGAAGAACAGCCCGACGATGACGCCGGCGAGCAGCAGCGTCTGCACGGGCAGCAACGCGCCCACGCGCGCGACGAGGTAAACCGCGAGCGCGGCGACGGTCGCACCGACGAACGCGAAGCCCGTCAGGCCGACGAACCCGAGCGGCGTCGGACCGAGCCCGAGCACCTGCGCGACGACGACGCCGAACGCCGCGCCGCTCGACACGCCGAGCAGCGAGGGATCGGCCAGCGGGTTGCGCGTGATGGCCTGGAAGCCGGCGCCGGCGACGGCCAGTCCGGCCCCGGCGAGCGCCGCGAGCATGATGCGCGGCAGCCGCAGCCCGAGCACGATCGTCGTCGACATCTGGTCCTGCGCCGTCCCGAACACGGCACCGGCGACTTCGCGCGGCCCGAGGCGCGCGGGTCCGACGGCGAGGGCCGCGAGCACCGACACGATGGCGACCGCGCCCACGCCGCTCAGCACGCCCGCAAGCCGGAGCGGTGTGATCACGGGAGCGACCCCGGGTGGATCACGCGCGCCAGTGCCTCGAGCCCCTCGACGATCCGCGGCCCCGGACGGTGCAGCAGGTCGGGGCTGATGCCGTGGATCCGGCCGGTGCGTGAGGCCGGCAGCACGACGTTGTGCGCGCGCCAGCGCCGCAGCGCATCGTCGAGCCGCGCCTGCGTGTGCGCGCCGGTCACGACGACGTCCGGCGCCGTCGTCACCGCGTACTCGAGGCTGAGCCGCGGCCATTCGATCGCCTCGCGCGCGGACACGCTGTCGCCGCCCGCCATGGTGATCAGCTCGGTCAGGAACGTGTCGCGGCCCGGCACGACAAGCGGATCCGTCCAGACGACGTAGAGCACGCGGGGCCGCGGACGGCCCTTGACCGCGTCGACAACGCGAGCCGCCCGGCGCTTCATCTCCGCGACGAGACGCTCGGCTTCCGTTTCGCGGCCGGTCAGACGTCCGAGCCGCGCGATCGTGTCGAGCACGGTCTCGAACGTCTTCGGGCGGACGACGTAGACCGGAAGGCCGACCGCCTCGAGCTGCTGGATCGTCGTCTCGCGATTGCCTTCCGTCGTCGCGATCACCAGGTCGGGGCGCAGGCTCGCGATCGCCTCGAGGCTCGGATTCACGAGGCCGCCCACCTTCGCCTTCGACTTCGCCGCCGGCGGGAAGTCGCAGAACGTCGTCACGCCGACCAGCAACGGCTCGGCGCCGATCGCGTAGAGCGTCTCGGTGACGCTCGGCACGAGCGACACGATGCGCGCGGTCGCGGACGGCACCGGCACGTCGCGCCCGAGCATGTCCTTCACCGTCGCCGCGTCGGCGACCATGCCCACGCCCAGCGTCAGCGCGACGGCGACGGCGGCGACGACGGCGAGCGATCGGCACATCACGACAGTGCGCCGTCCGGCACCGGAGGCTTGGGGCCGACGCCCCCGCCGGTCCACGTGAAGGCATGGGCCTCGAACGACGCGGGCAGCGCGCAGGAGGGATCGCGGCTCGCGCGGTCCGCGTAGCCCAGGATCTCGACGACCAGCCTCGGTGTGTTGACGCGGCGAAGCCACAGCGGCCGGCCGTGGAGATAGAGAAAGACCACGTTCGACTCGCTGCACGGTCCGAGACACTCGGTGAACGACAGGCGGACGCGACCGGAGAGTCCGGAGGCATCGAAGGCCTTGCGCACGACCGACTTCAGGTGACGCGCCGGCGCCAGCTCGCCGCCATGCTCCTGGCGACCACAGCAGCAGCCCACGCACATGAAGAGCAGTCCGTCGTCAGCCACGTGCCGGGTCCTCCAGGCGCATCGCGTCGCGCTCGCGCCTGGCGGTAACACACGTCTCGACGAACGCCGCCGCGAGCGCCGGGTTCGAGCCGAAGTGCAGGTGCACGTACGTCATGAGCGTTCTCCGGTAGAGATAGCCCTCCGGTCGCGCGTCACCGGAGTGGCTGGTCACGGCCCAGGCGCGTCGGATCTCGTCGGAGGGCGCGTCCATGATCGAGTAGTGAAACTCGTGCCCGCGCGCCGTCGTGCCGGCGGGGCCGAGGGGCGTGTCGGCGACGAACCGAACGTCCGTGTAACCGAGCGAGAGCCGGCGAGGTCGCATGCGGACCGTCGCCGGCAGCACGCCGACCATCGCGTGCGCGACGCCTTCGTGATCCTCCAGCGACTCGCCGAGGTACATGAGCCCGCCGCACTCCGCGTAGATGGGCGTCCCGCGCTCGGAAGCGCGGTGGACCTCGCTCCGCATCCGCGCATTGGCGGTGAGCGACGACGCGTGCAGCTCCGGATAGCCGCCGCCGAAGTACAAGCCGTCGACGTCCGGCAGCTCGCCGTCCGTGACCGGGCTCCAGAACACGAGCTCGGCGCCGGCTTCGCGCAGGCGATCGAGGTTCTCTTCGTAATAGAACTGGAAGGCGACGTCGTGCGCGACGCCGATCCGGGCCCGGGCCGACGCGACGGCGCCCGTCGAGCAGCGTCCTGGGATATGGGCCCGCGGCGTCGAACGCGCGCGCGCGAGCCCCATGACGGCGTCGAGGTCCACCGCGCGCTCGACGGCATCCGCGAGCCGGCCGATCTGCGACGCGGCGAGCGGTCCTTCGACCGCGGTGACGAGGCCGAGATGACGCTCCGGCACCCCGAGCGAAGCGTCGCGGACGAGCGCGCCGAGCGGCGTCGCCCGGCACGTCGACGCGATCGCCTCCTGCACCGTGCGCGCGTGGCGCTCGCCGCCGGCGCGGTTCAGGATGACGCCGGCGAGATCGAGGTCCGCGTCGAAACGCTCGAAACCCTGGACGACGGCCGCCGCGCTTCGCGACTGGGCGCGGACGTCGACGACGAGGATGACGGGCAGCCCGAGCCACTTCGCGATCTCGGCCGTCGACGCTTCGTCGCTGTCCGCGCTCCGGCCGTCGAAGCAGCCCATGACGCCCTCCACCACCGCGAGATCGGCGCCGCGCGAGCGGCGGATGTAGGTGGCGAGCACGTGATCGCGGCCGCACATCCAGCCGTCGAGCGAATACGATGGCCGGCCGGACACGAGGCGATGAAAGCCGGGATCGATGAAGTCGGGACCGACCTTGAAGGCCTGCACGACGAGCCCGCGGCGCCGGAGCGCGGCGAGCAGGCCGAGAGTCACCGTCGTCTTGCCGACGCCGCTCGCGACACCGGCGACGACGATTCCGGGGACGTGTTCAGACATGCGCCTCGCGCGAACCGCCGGCATATCGCCGCCGCAGGTCGTCCCATAGCTGCGTCTTGGCCCAGTCGGGCTCGGCAAGCCGGTGGAACGTCTCGTCGTAGTGCGGGTTCGGGAACAGCACGGATCCCATTTGCTCGCCACGACCATTCCAGAGACGCAGGCCCCAGCTCACCGGCGCGCCCTTCGCATCGAGGCTTCGATAAAACGCGGCGCGCGCGACGCGCCGGACGCGACGAAGCTCCTCGCTCGGCGTGGTGCGCGTGTCGTTGACGCACAGGTGAAAGTGCCACGGCCCGGTGTCGACGGTCAGGTAGCCGTCGAGCATGGTGACCTTCGGCGCGGCGGAAAAACGGATTTCCCACGCGCCGCCCTGCACCAGCGGCCCCGTCGTGATCTTCGACCAGTGCTCGGTGAAGATCTCCGTCATCAGACGTTCGATCCGGTCGTCACCGACCGGCACGTCGTGGTACTCCATCGCGCTGCCGTCCACCTCGTAGTCGAGCGCCGGTGCTGTCGTCGCCATGGACATCCTCCTAGTACCGCGCCTCGAAGCCGGTGAGGAACGACAGGCGCGGCGACGAGAATCCGAAGACTTCCTCGTACGTCTCGTTGAGCAGGTTCTGCACGCGAGTCTTCCACGTCACGCTCTTGAGCCCGAGCCATTCCTTCGCCACGACGTAGGCCACCGAGACGTCGAGCTTGTTGTACCCCTCGAGGGCGACACGCGGGCTGCCACCCTTGCTGAAGTCACGGTCGATCGAGTCGCCTCTGACGAACAGGCTGGCTACCGCGTTCAGACGATCGCGTTCGTAGCCGACCGAGACGGCGCCGGCATGCTGCGGCCGCCGAAGGAGCGGCTCACCGCGCACGAAGGCCGTCCCGCCGACGCCGGCCGTCGCCATCGCTTCGGTATCGAGCAGCGTGTAATTCGCGGTCGCGCGCCAGCCCGCGACGGGCCGGAGCGTCAGCACCGTCTCGAGCCCCTGAGTCTTGGCTTTCTGGATGTTCCGAAAGCCCTCGGCGCTGCTGATGAACGAGATCAGGTCATCGAACCGGTTGTGGAAGTACGTGGTGCCGACCTCGAAGCGCCCCCGGAACAGAGGCTGATCGAGACCGATCTCCCAGCTCTCCGCGTGCTCGGGCTTGATGTCGCGGTTGCCGGCGAACGTGGCGCCACCGAACTCGGCGCTGAAGCTCGGTTCCTTGATCCCGGTGCCCCACGCGCCCCGGAACCGCGTCTCGGTTTTCGGCGCGATGACCGCGAGCGCCACGCGCGGCGTGATTTCAGGACCGTACACGGTGCTCGAGTCGTACCGGAGCCCGCCGGTGAGGAAGACGTGGTCGATCCATCCGAGCTGGAGCTGCCCGTACGCGGCGTGCGCCTCGCGGTCGGCGTTGGTGCGCCGTGTGGTCACCGGCCGATTCCGCTGCGTCAGCTTCTGCGCGTCGTAGCTCGAGCCCACGACGACCGTCGGCGTGAGGCCCCGGAACACCGGGGGCAAGAGCGTCGCATGATAGTCGAGCAGCATCCGGTGCTCGTGCGCGTTGTTCCGCGTGCCTTCCGGGGGGCGCGATGCCGGGTCGGGTGGGACGTCGCGCGGATCTCGAGTCAGGCGGTCCTCGACGTTCAGCCCCGCCTTCAACCGGTGCTCGAGCCATCTCGACTGCTTCCAGCGGCCCCCGAGCGTGCCGACGAAGCGCTCGTTCTCGTTGAACTGCCGCGGATCGAGGATCGGCTGGAGGCGGTCACCCTCGTTCTCGGTCGGGAACTCGATCCGACTCTGGTTGAAGCGCCCCGTCGCGGTGAACTCGAGGTCCTTGTCGGGGCTCGCGTCGAGGCGGAGCACGCCGGTGTGGTTCCGATGCTCGTTGTTCTTGTCGAGGATCCCCGTCGTGTCGATGCGGTCGAACTCGAAGAAGACGCCGGTGCGGGCATTCCCCCACGACATGCCAACCCGCTCCTCGGTCGTGTCGTAGTTTCCGGCTCCGGCTGCCGCCCACGCGGAGAACGGGCCTTCGCCACGCGGCGTGAAGAACTGGATCACGGAGGTGAACGCGTCGGCCCCGTAGAGCGCGCTCTGCGGTCCCCGCACGATCTCGACCCGGCGAATGCCCGTCATCGTGATGTCGCGGAAGTCCGCCGAGCCGCCGCCCTGATTGATCTTCATCCCGTCGATCAACACCAGGTTCATGTCGGCGTTGCCGCCGCGGATGAAGAGCTGCCCCTGCAATGCGCCGCGGCTGCCCGTCTGGATCCCCGACGTGCCGGGCTGTTCACGCAGGATCTGCATCGCATCGGTCGCCTGGCGGCGCTCGATCTCCTCGCGTGTGATGACGGTCACGGACGAGCCCGTCTCGGCGACCGGCGTCGGCGTCTTCGTTGCCGTCACGACCACCTCTTCGGTCTTCGGCACTTTCTCGGCTTCCGTCTTGTCCTGCGCTTCGCCAGACGCGCTGAGCAGCAGCGCCGTCATCGCCACCAGGCTGAACGTTACGATGACCCGCGTCATCTTCGTCCTCCGCCGCCGACGCGCATCTCGCGCCGTCGGCAGCGCCGACTATCCGTGCCCGGCCAGGTTTCCTGGCTCGCGGATCGACCTACTCCCCGCCCTTCCCGGCTCTCGGGCCAGTGGTCTGCGGGTTTCGTCCCCGTTCACAGTTGCGGGGCAGCGCCGGCATCGCACCGGCTTCCCTGTCATCCGGGCACCCTCCGCCCACGACCAGACCTACGGTGCGGCCACCTCCTCCGCGGACCCGAGCACGGTGATCGCGAGCCCGCCGGTCTCCTCGCGACGGCTCACGGTCGCGGTGACGCCGAAGACATCGCGGATCCGCCGCGGCGTCAGCACGGCCTCCGGCGGCCCTTCGGCCACGACGCGCCCGTGGTCCAGGAGGACGAGTCCCGTGCAGTACCGGCTCGCCAGCTCGAGGTCGTGAATCGCGGCGACGGCCGCGAGACCTTCGTCGCGGACGAGCCGTCGCACCAGCTCGAGCGTCTCGATCTGGTGCTTGAGATCGAGATGCGTCGTCGGCTCGTCGAGCAGCAGCACGCGCGGCGTCTGCGCGAGCGCGCGCGCGACGATGACCCGCTGGCGCTCGCCTCCGGAGAGCTCGGCGACCGGCCGGTCGGCAAACGCTGTGAGACCGGTCAGGGCCATCGCGCGCTCGACGGCGGCGCGATCGGACGCACGCTCGGGCTCGAAGCGCCGGCGGTGCGCGTACCGCCCCATCATCACGACGTCGTGCGCGGAGAACCGGATGTCGCCCGACGCGTCCTGCGGCACGACCGCGACGCTCCGCGCGAGGGCACGCCGCGACAGCGAGCCGAGCGGCCGGTGGTCGAGCCACACACCGCCATCGCTCGGCGGCAGGAGTCCCGCGATCACGCGCAGCAGCGTGGTCTTGCCGGCGCCGTTCGGTCCGACGAGCCCGGCGAACTCGCCGCCGCAGACGTCGAGGCTCACGCGATCGACGGCCGTGACGTGCTCCCAGCGCTGCACGACCTCACGGACGCGAACGATCGGGTTGTGACTCATAGCCGTTCGAGGCGCGCGCGATGCCGCTCGAGGAGCACGAGGAAGAACGGGGCGCCGACCGCGGCGGTGACCACGCCGAGCCGCAGCTCCTCGGCCGGGACGAGCGTGCGCGCGACCAGGTCCGCGAGGATCAGGAAGATCGCGCCGGCGAGGAAGCTCGCGGGCAGCACGACCCGGTGGTCCGGTCCGACGACGAGGCGCACGGCATGCGGAACCAGGAGTCCGACGAAGCCGACGATGCCGCTCACGGAGACCACGGCGCCCGTGACGAGGGCGGTCAGCGCGAGCATCGAGCGCTTGAGCCACTGCATCGACACGCCCAGGCTGAGCGCGCCTTCTTCACCGGCCGCGGCCACGACGTTCAGATCACGCGCGAACACGACGAGGCCCAGGCAGCCGAGCAGCGCCGGCAGCAGCACGAGCCGGAGATGCGACCAGCCGCGGCCTTCGAGCCCACCGAGCAGCCAGAACACGAGCTCACGCAGGACGAACACGTTCTGGGCGAGGCTCAGGAGGAACGAGGTCATCGCCGAGAGAAACGCGGTCACGGCGAGGCCGGCGAGGAGCAGCGCGGCCAGCGGCGTGCGGCCGTGACGCGTCGAGAGCCGGTAGATCAGCGTCGTCGCGCCGAGCGCGCCGGCGAACGCGAGCGCCGGCAGCGACGCGGGGTGCTCGGTCGCGACGCCCGTGGTGACGGCCGCGACGGCGCCGAACGCGGCGCCGCTCGACACGCCGACGATCCCGGGATCCGCCAGCGGATTGCGGAACAGGCCCTGGAGGGCCGCGCCGCTGATCGCGAGGCCGCCACCGACGACGGCGGCGAGCAGCACGCGCGGCAGGCGCAGATGCACGACGATCGCGCGCTCGATCGCGTTCGGGTCGCCCGCGGTCCATCCCGGCATCCAGTCGAGGAGCGCGCCCGTCACCGCCGCCAGGGGAATCGTCACGGAGCCGACGGCCACGCCGCACAGCACGGCGCCGGGCACGAGCACGACGAGCGTTCCGAGGACGCCGACGGGCCGCGTCATCTCGACGGAGCGCGGCCGGGGACGGTGTCGGGATGAAGAACGTCGGCCAGCGCTTCGACGGCGGTCGCGATGTGCTGTGAGGCGGCGACGATCAGCCGGCCCGGGATCTCGTGGACGCGCCCCGTCGTCACCGCGCGCATGCTTCGGAGCGCCGGGTGCTGCGCGAGCTCGACGGCGAATCCCGGCGCCCAGCGACGCATCGTGCGGAGCAGGATGAGGTCCGGGTCGGCGGCGAGCACGCGCTCGAGCGAGACGCGCTTGAATCCCGAGACGCCGATCTCCGCCGCGACGTTCACTCCGCCGGCCGTGTGGATCATCTCGTCGAGCAGCGTGTCCCGGCCCGCGGTGGTCCCGGCCGCGGAATAGGTGAGCACGCGAGGCCGCGGGCGAACGGCCACGCGCTCGCGCACGGCCGCGAGGCGGGTTCGCATCGCGGCGATCATCCGGTCGGCGCGCGCCGGGACCCCGGCGGCCTCGCCGAGCGCGCGGATCAGGTTCTCGACCCACGCGATCGATTCGAAACCCTGCACGCGAACGACGCGGATGCCGAGCGACTCGAGCTGCGCCGCGATCGGCGAGGCCTGGCCACCGATCGCGACGACGTCGGGGCGGAGGGCGACGATCGCTTCGACGTCGGCACCCACCCGGACCGGGAGCTTCGCGGCGACCTCGGTGACGTTCGACACCTCGGGGTTCCCGACGAGGACGCTGACGGCGACGAGCCGCTCCGGGGCGAGCGCGATCAGGATCTCGTCGCTCGCGATGTTGGCGGACACGATCCGCGGCGGCGGCGCCTCCGCCTGGCAGGGCGCTGCGGACAGCACCGCCGCGAACGCCGTGACCACGACCAGTCCGAGGTCCGTCGCGCGACGGAGCGCCCGGGACCTCGTCGAGCGCGGCGCGGAGATCACACGCGTGGTCCGTCGACGCCCGCGGACTTGAACGTCGCCATCTCGGAGTACACACGCGCCGCCGCCCGCGCGAGGTGCACGAACAGCGCCGCGCCGGTGCCCTCTCCGAGCCGCATCGAGAGCTCGAGGTACGGCTGCAGGCCGAGATCCGCGAGCACGATCGCGTGCCCCGGCTCGGCGGAACGGTGCGACGCGAAGAGCGCGTCGCGCGCATCGGGCGCCAGGCGCGCGGCGACGAGCGCCGCAGCGCCGGAGATGAAGCCGTCGAGCGCGACGGGCACCCGCCGCGCGGCCGCCGCCAGCACGACGCCGGTGAGACCGGCGATCTCGAAGCCGCCGACTTTCGCGAGCACGTCGATCGGGTCCGCCGCGTCCGGCCGGTTGACGTCGAGCGCGCGGCGGATCACGTCGGCCTTGCGGCCGATGCCGTGCGCGTCGAGCCCGGTGCCGGGCCCCGTCACGACACCCGGATCCGTCGCCGTCAACACGGCGGTGATCGCGCTGGCGGCCGTCGTGTTCGCGATGCCCATCTCGCCGATGCCGATGAGATCGGCGCTATCGGCGCCATCGAGCGCTTCCTCGGCGAGCGCAGCGCCGTCCTCGATTGCGGCGATCGCGTCGGTGCGCGACATCGCGGGGCCGACGGCCATGTTCGCCGTGCCCGGGCCACGCCGGCGTACGAGCAATGCCGGGCGGGCGCCCAGCGGGCTCGCGACGCCGAAATCGGCGACGACGAGCCGGGCGCCCGCCTGACGCGCGAGCACGTTGATCGCCGCGCCGCCGGCCAGGAAGTTCTCGACCATCTGCGCCGTCACGCTCTGGGGATACGCGCTGACACCTTCGGCGGCGACGCCATGGTCCGCGGCGAACGTGAAGATCACCGGGCGGTCGACCGCCGGCACCGCGCCGCGCAGCGCGACGAGACGCACCGCGAGCTCCTCGAGGCGCCCGAGGCTGCGCGGCGGTTTCGTCAGCTCATCGAGGTGACGCTGCGCCGCCTGCGCGGCCTCGTTCGCCACCGGACGGATCGCGGCGCACAGCCGGTCGATCGTCGTCATCATGGCGAGATCTCCGGACCCGGCTCCGGCGTCTTCACCGGCAGCGGAATGCCCGCGACCATCAGCACGACGCGCTCGCACGCGGCGGCGATGAGCTGGTTCGTGGCGCCCAGCAGATCGCGGAACCGCATGCCGTCCGCCGTCGGCGGGTGCACGCCCTCGCCGACCTCGTTCGAGACGACGGTGAGAGCGACGCGCGGCCTGACGATGCGTTCCGCCAGGCGATTCGCGTCGTCGAGGATCGCCGCGTCGTCGTCACCGCGCAGCTGGCGGTTGGCCACCCAGAGCGTCAGGCAATCGATGACGGCGGCGTGGACGTCGCCCTTCAGGCCGTCGAGCGCGCCGACGACGTCGCAGGGCGCTTCGATGGTCTGCCAGTGATGAGGACGCTCGGCGCGGTGGCGCGCGATGCGGCGCGCCATGTCCGCGTCGCGTGCTTCGGCCGTCGCGATGAACGCAACGGTGAGGTCCGGAGGTTGCGTCGAGATCGCGTACCGGCTCTTGCCGCTACGCGCGCCGCCGAGAATAAAGGTCGTCGACATCCGCCGGTTCCTCCCGCGAAGACCGGTTCGAACGTGAACGTCCCGGGCAGGTCTCCTGGCTCTCGGATCGTCCTACTCCCCGCGCCTTCCCGGCATGCAGCATTGCCAGTGGCTACCGGCGGGTTTCGTCCCCGATGACAGTGACGGGGTCGCGGCGGATTCGCACCGCCTTCCCTGGGCCCTCGTGGGCATCCCGGACGTGTTACGAGCGGCGACGGTAACAGAATTCGACCGACGCCGCTACTTCAGCCCTTCTTCTCCTTCTCCGCGTAGCTGACGGCGAGTCCCGCCTGCGCGTCGCCCTGGATGCCGAACGGCGGCGTCGGATAGCGGAACCCGTTCTTCGACAGCGCGGCGAGACCGTCGAGCGCCTTCGGCAGGTAGCGCGGCGGGATCGCCATCAGCAGCTCGTCGTCGGCGACGCCGCCGTAGCGACGCTCGGCGTAGCACGGGATCGTCAGGGCCGGCTCGCCGGTCTTCAGCGCCTTGCCCCACGAATCAGCGCACGCCGACTCGCCGACCGACGTGAACGAGAGCTTGCGGTATCCCGACCACTGCAGCCCGTTGATGAGGAAGATCATCTGCCCGGGCGTGCCATAGATCAGGCAGATGTCCGGCGGATCGAGTCGGCCCGCGGTCAGCGGCGACACCGCCATCGCGCGGTACCGTCCGTACGGCACGACGTCCATCGCCGCCTGATGGCGCGCGGCGTCTTCCGGCGTCTCGAACCACACGCCGGCCATCCGCTGGCCGGACCGCCATTCGTCGTCTTGGGGCGCGAGACCAATGACGGCGCCACACTGCGCGCCGACGAGGTCGTCCATCGTGATGCCGATGGTCCACCCGAGCAGGCGCGCCTGGCCGACGATCTGATCCGTCGTGTGCTTGGCGCGAGGGCGGCGGATCTTCGGGATCGCTTCCATCTCTTCGACGGTCGCGAAGAGCTTCATCCCGATGGGGATCGAGCGCAGGTGGAGGTACCGCCCGAGGCCATCGACGATCGCGTTCCAGTCGTACGTCTCGGTCGTCATGCCCGGCTCCGCCTCACGGCTTCACGCGCTCCTGCGTCGCCTGCTGGCCCTGCGGCGGTGTGTCGGCGTAGTGCACGACACCGCTCTTGTCGACCCAGCGGAAGACCTTGCCGGGCGGAGGCGGTGGCGCCGGAGCGGCGGCGGGCGCGGCCGGCGCGCCGGGTGCGGCCGCGCCGGGCTGTCCGGGTGTCGCCGGCTTCGCGCCAGGCGGGGTGACGATCGAACCCGGCTGTGCGCCGGGCTGCGCCGGCGTTGCCGGCTTCGCGCCCGCGGGGGCCGGTGGCGGCGTTTGCGCCGTCGCGACCGGGACCATCGCGGCGCAGGCGACCATCGTGAACGCGGCGATCAGACCACGTGCCATGCGAGGCTCCTTCCCCGATTCAACGGCCGCGAAGCCGTTCGATGTCTCGACGTTCGCGCTTCGTCGGCCGTCCGGCGCCCATCGGACGATAGACCTGCGTGCGCGCCGGGCGCGGCGGCTCCGGCGGCGTCAGGTCTTCGAACAACGTTCGCGCGACGCTCGCCGAGCCGCGACGCTCGGCGACGGCGGCGATTTTCAGGATCCGCCAGCGTCCCAGCGGCAGCGTGACGCGCACCATGTCGCCCGGCCCGACGTGGCGCGCGGGCTTCGCGGCCTCGTCGTTGACGTCGACCTTGCCGCCGTCGCACGCAGCCGCGGCCAGGGTGCGGCTCTTGAACACGCGCGCCGCGATCAGCCACCGGTCGATGCGCACGGTGGGTTCGCCGTCCGACACGGCGAGCACGGTATCATAAGCCTCGGATGCGCCGTTAGGGCGGAGAGGACACCATGACCCACGCGTCACGTCGCCTGTCGATCGTCACCGCCGTGCTCCTCTTCACCGTCGCCGTCACCGCCTGGGCGGACTTCGTCGTCGAGGACTGGTCGAAGCACGCCAACGGCACGAAAGGCATCCCGCCCGGCTGGGAAGGTCAGAAGTGGGGCCAGCCCGCGTACGATTTCGCCGTCGCGACCGACGACGGCCGCAAAGTCATTCATCTCAAGTCGCGCGACGAAGGGTCGACGATCTCCAAGGACATCAAGGGCAAGATCAATCTCAAGGACACGCCGATCCTCGAGTGGAGCTGGAAGGCCGTCGTGCTGCCGAAGGGCGGCGACTCGCGCAGGAAAGAGCTCGACGACCAGGCCGTGCAGGTGTTCGTCACGTGGCCGCGGTTCCCGGAGATGGTCCGGTCGCGGATCATCGGCTACGTCTGGGACACCTCCGCGCCTGCCGGAACCATCGCGAAGAGCGAAAAGACCGGCACCGTGACCTACGTCGTGGTGCGATCCGGCGCGGGCGAGCTCGGCAAATGGTTCACCGAGCGCCGGAACGTCCGCGAAGACTTCCGGAAGATCTACGGCGAGGAGCCGGACAACCCCGCGGCCGTCTCGATCGCGATCGACTCGAACGATACGAAGTCGACGGCCGAGAGCTTCGTCGGCCCGATCGCGTTCAAGAAGCCGTAGCTCAATAGAATCCCGAGGGAAACCACGCGCCGCGCGGCTCGTGGTACTCACCGCGCGCCATGAGCGTGAGCGGCTTTTCCACCCGGAAGCCTTCGGACAGACACCAGCGGAACAGTCCCGCCTGGCGCGTCGGGAGCGACAGCGAGATCGGGCCGCCGACCGCCGACGCGACGCCGGCCAGCAACGCGTGCACGTCGTCGGCGGTCTCACCGACGCCCCAGGCGAGATGGTCGCCGAACAGCACGTACGTGAACGCGCGAAGACGCCCGCCGCGCTCGAGGCCAAACCCCCTGAAGTGCGTGATGCCGTCGCGGAGATCGGCGGAGCGATCGATGCCATGGATCGTCTGGTTCAGCGCGGCGCAGGCGGCGAGGTCGTCGAGCGTGAGCGGTCGGACGCGACCGTGCGCCGCGATCGGCGCCGGATGACCGACCAGGCGCGCGAGCGGTTCCTTCACCTCGAAGCCGAGCGAGGCATACAGCGACATCGCGGCGGCGTTGTACGCCTCCTGCACCAGCCGCACACCGCGCGCGCCGGCCGCCCGATCGAGCGCCCAGGTCATGAGGCGGCGCCCGACGCCGCGGGCCTGTGCCTGCGGATCCACCGCGACGAGACCGACGGCGCGGATCGGATCACCTTCGTCGAGGAAGACGGCGCCCACCACGCGGCCGCCGTGCTCGGCCACCGTGCCGGCGATGACGGGGAACGCTTCGAAGAGCTTCAGCACGTTGACCGCGCCGCTCAGCGAGCTGAACACCGGCGGAAAGCCGTGCCGGACGGCGACGTCTCGAAACGCCTCGTACACGACGTGCGCGGTCGTGCCGAGATCGTCGGCGACGAACGGCCGCAGCGTCAGGTCGGTCACACCGCGAGCGCGTAGCCGTCGCGGCGCGGGTCGGCGCCGGCCATGAGCGCGCCGGATTCCGGATCGCGCATCACGCCCTGCCCGCCGCCGACGATCCACGACCAGTCGTCGATCAGGTTCACCTCGTGGCCCCGCGCGCGCAGACCGTCGAGCGTCGCGGCCGGAATGCGCGCCTCGGCGTCGACGAGCCGGTCGCGGTAGACGCGCACGCGCGGCGCCTCGATGGCCTCCTGCACGTTCATGCCGAAGTCGAGCACGTTCACGAGCATCTGCGTCGTGGTCTGGAGGATTCCGTAGGACCCGGGCGTCCCGATCGAGAGCAGGAAACGGCCATCGCGATAGACCTGCGTCGGCGACATCATGCTCACGGCCTTGTGGCCCGGGCGCACGACGTTCGGTGACTCGGGCGCGAGGTCCATCCATTTGAGGATGTTGTTGAGCACGATCCCCGTGCCCGGCACGGCGAAGCCGGAGCCGAAGGGCGCGCCGAGCGTCTGCGTCACCGAGACGACGGTGCCGTCGGCGTCGGCGCACGCGAAGTGCGTCGTCTGCTCGTTCTCGAACTTCGCGGGATGGCCTTCGGCGATCTGCCCCGGCAGCCGGTCGCGGTTGAACCGCTCGCCTTCGCTCGGCTGCGCGCGGCCGGTGATGCGCGCGCGTTGCGACGCCGCATAGGCCTTTGCGAGCAGTCCGCGGATCGGCGCGTCCGGCGAGTACGCGTACGCGAGCCGATCGGCCGTGGCCAGCTTGATCGTCTCGATCAGGTGGTGCAGGTACTCGACGGAGTCGTGGCCCCAGCCGCGCACGTCGAAGCCCTCGAGGACGTTCAGCGTCTCGAGCATCTGGAACGCCGAGAACGGCGGCGGCATCGACGCGACGTCGAGCCCGCGATACGTGATCGTGGCCGGCTCGCGCCAGACCGGAGCGAACGCCGCCAGATCGCTCTCGTCGATCCAGCCGCCCGCCTCCCGGACGGAGCGCGCGATGGCCTGCGCGATCGGGCCCCGGTAGAACGCCTCGGCGCCGCCTTCGGCGACCTGCCGGAGCGTCGCGGCCAGGTCTCTGTACGTCACGACGCCGCCGGGGCGCGGTCCGCCGTGGCCGAGGTAGAGACGCTCGGCCTCGGCGGAACGGCGCAGCGTCTCGCGCGCTTTCTCGAAGAACTCGACGTTCTTCCACGTGAGCGGCACCCCGTCTTCCGCCATCGTGATCGCGGGCCCGAGCACGGTCGCGCGCGGCAGCGAGCCGAAGCGCTCGTGCGCGGCGAGCCAGCCGGCGAGATTTCCCGGCGTGGCGCACGACTTCGGGCCGCCGGCGAGGTCCGCCTCCGTGACACCCGTCGTCGTCGATGCATTCGGCGCCGTTCCGATGAAGTCGAGGACGTGGCGCTCGCGCCCGCCCCCGCGCGAGATGAGCATGAGCCCGACGCCGCCGACGCCCGACATGAACGGCTCGACGACGTTGAGCGACGCGGCGACCGCCACGGCGGCGTCGACGGCGTTCCCGCCCTGGAGGAGCATCCGGACGCCCGCCATCGACGCGAGCGGATGCGCCGACGTGACGACGCCACGGGCGCTCATGACGACCGGTCGGTAGGCATTCCGATGTGGCGGCATGGTCGACCTTTCTGTGTCGTTACGCGGCGCGCTGCCGATCGCCCTGCAGGCCGCGGATCTTCGGATCGAGGACGTCGCGGAGACCGTCGCCGAAGAGATTGAGCCCGAGGATGGTGAGCATGATCGCGGCGCCGGGATACAGCACGAGCCACGGCGCCTGCTGGATGTAGAGCCGGCCCTCCGACAGGATGTTGCCCCAGCTCGGCACGTACGGCGGGACGCCGACGCCGAGGAACGACAGCGCCGCCTCGGTCAGCACCGCCGCAGCGAAGACGAAGCTGCCCTGGACGATGACGGGCGACAGGCAGTTCGGCACGATGTGCCGGCCGACGAGCGCGAGATCCGACGCGCCGAGCGCCCGCGCGGCCTCGACGTACGACGTCTCGCGCACCACGAGCACGGAGCCGCGCACGACGCGCGCGACGCGGGGCGTGTAGACGACACCGATCGCGACGATCACGTTCGTCACGCTGGGCCCGAGCGACGCCATGAGCGCGATGGCGAGGATGATCGCCGGGAATGCCATCAACCCGTCCATCACCCGCATCACCGGATTGTCGAGCGCACGGTAGTACCCGGCGACGAGTCCGGCCGTCATGCCGAAGACGAACGAGAACAGCACGACGGCGGAGCCGACCATCAGCGAGAGCCTCGCCCCGTACACGACGCGGCTGTAGACGTCGCGGCCGACGTCGTCGGTGCCGAACCAGTGCGCCGCGCCCGGCTTCGAGAGCCGCGACTTCACGTCCATGTGGGTGGGACTGCCGGCGATCACGGGCGCGAGCACGCCGACGGTGAGCGTGATGACCATGATCACCAGGCCGATGAGCGTGATCCGCCGCCGCGTGAGCTGCGTGAGCCAGAGCGGAATGCGGCGCGATCCGGCGCGCGCCGGCTCGAGCGCGAGCGCTTCGCTGGCCGGGCTCACGGCCATGACGGTCGGCTCACTGGTATTTCACGCGCGGATCGATGACGAGGTACGAGAGGTCGACGGCGAGGTTGATCAGCATGTACACGCCGGCGACGCACAGCACCACGCCCTGCACCACCGGGTAGTCCCGCCGCAGCACCGCCGACACGACGAGACGCCCGAGGCCCGGGATGTTGAAGACGGTCTCGACGACGACCGCGCCCGATAACAAAATTGCGAAGCTGATGCCGATGATCGTGACCGTCGGGATCAGCGCGTTCCGGAGCGCGTGCTTGTAGATGACGGCGCGCTCGCCCAGACCTTTCGCCCGCCCCGCGGTGATGTACTGCTCGCGCAGCACGTCGAGCATGCTCGAGCGCGCGATGCGCGCGATCAACGCCGACTGCACGAGCCCGAGCGCGAACGCCGGCATCACGAGCGACCGCAGCGTGCCGAGCCATCCGTATTCGAGCGGTGAATAGCCGGCCACCGGGAACCAGCCGAGCCAGACGCCGAAGAACAGCACGAAGAGCAGCCCCAGCAGGAAGTTCGGCACCGAGATGCCGACCAGCGCCACGACCATGAACGCCTGGTCCGCGAACGAGTTGTGGTAGCGCGCGGACACGACGCCCGCGGGGACCCCGATGAGCACCGCGATGATCGTGGCGGCGATCGTCAGGAGCAGCGTCGGCTCCAGCCGATCGAGGATCGCGTCGAAGACGGGCTTGCGCAGGAAGATCGAGCGGCCGAGGTCGCCCTGCAGGAGCCGCCCGTACCAGGACACGAGCTGGACGGGAAGTGGCCGGTCCAATCCCATCTGCTGCGTGATCCTCGCGATGTCCTCCGGAGAGGCATCGGGCCCGGCAATGACGGATGCGGGATCACCGGGGGCCAGATGGATCAGCACGAACGCGACCGTCGCGACGACGATCGCGACGGGGATCAGCGCGAGGAGGCGTCGCAGGACATACGTCTTTATCGACACACCTCCATCGACTGGCCGACGGTCGCGGCGCGGAATTCAGTTTCGGTCACGCGGTACGACCGGCCGGCCGCGTCGCGCAGCCAGTACTCGCGGACGGGCACCATCTCCCTCGTCTCTTCTACGCTGCCGGTCGCGGTCACACGCGGCGCGCCGCGCCGCTCTTCGAGGCGCGTCCGCTCGTCCTTCTGCGCGACGACGATCGACGTGCGGTCGCACGCGCGCTCCGCCATCGTCCCGCAGCCCGCGAGGACGATGGCGAGCGCGACGACCCACCCTACTTCGCGAGCCAGACGTTCCAGAACGCGAGCCACGGCACCGCCGGGAGATTGCGGACATCCTTGCGCACGACGTCGAGCGAGAAGTAATCGCCGAACTTGATGCGGCCGACGTCCTCGTAGAAGAGCTGCTGCACGCGCTCCCACTGGGCGCGGCGCTTCTTGGGGTCGGTCTCCCGCGCGAGCGACTCCATCAGCCGCTCCTTCTCTTCGAGACACCACCAGCCGGGCCAGCCGCACTGGACGTGCGTCGCCAGCGCGGGCTCGGGACCGAACGTGAAGCCCGTCGAGAAGATGTCGAACAGCTCCGGCTTGTTCCGGCGCTGGACGAGCGTCGCCCAGTCCACCACCTGGAGGTCGATCTTGAAGCCCGCTTCCTCGAGCTGCTGCTTGGCGACGAGGGCGTTCTTGTACATCCACTCGTATTCCCTCGTCGTGACCCAGCGCACGGGCTGGCCGGCGTACCCGGCCTCCTTCAGGAGCTTCTGCGCCTTCGCCTTGTTCTTCTGGTTGTAGAGCTCGCCGCCGGCCTTCGAATGCCACTGCGGCTGTTCCTGGTACATGAGTCCGGGGTCGAGGCGATAGAAGTCCCTGTGACCGAACCCGGCCGACATGATCGGCTCCATGTCGAGCGCCGCCTGCACGGCCTGACGCAGCCGCTTGTCGGTCATGAGTCCCTGCTTGTGATTGATGACCGCGGTGGACCACGCCGACGGCTTCAGGATGCGCGCGCCGACATCCCGCATGGTCTTGATGCGGTCGTACTGGTCCTGCTTGATCTGCTGGCCGAAGTGGTATTCGCCGGTCTCGACGCCGGCCAGGCGGACCGTGACGTCGGGCACCGGGATGAAGAGAATCTCGTCGACGTAGGCGGTGCGCTTCCCGCCGAAGCCGTCGGGCGCCTCGGAGCGCGCCACGTAGTCCTTGAAGCGGGCCAGCTTGATGTGGCGGTCGGGCTTGTGCTCCACGAAGCGGAACGGCCCGGTCCCGATGAATTCCTTGATCTGCCCGTCGCCCGCGGCGTCCATCACGTCCTTGGGGTAGATCGCCGCCGCGTTGTTCGGGCGGGCGAGCCCGTCGAGCAGCGCCGCGGACGCCGGCTCCTTCAGGTGGAGCTGGACCTCGTAGGGCCCCTTGGCCTCGACCGCCTCCACGAACTTGAACACGGCCTTGCCGGGCGTCGCCATCTTGCCCCACCGCTTGAGCGACGGGACGACGTCGGCCGACGTCATCTCCTTGCCGTTGTGGAACTTGACGCCACGGCGGAGCTTCACGGTGAAGCGGCGCCCGCCGTCCGAGAACGCGTGGCTCTCGGCGAGCATCGGGATCGGGTTCCACTGCTTGTCGTACGTGAAGAGCGTCTCGTACACGTGCCACGTGATCTGCTGCGTGATCACCGCCGTCGTCCAGTGGAGGTCCAGCGACGGGGGCTCGCCGATCATGCCGGCCTTGAGCACGCCGCCGGTGCGCGGCTGCTCCTGCGCGAAGGCGGGAACGACGGCGAAGACGACACCGAGAACGAAGGCGAGGGACCGGAAGGCTGCTCGCGTCATGCGCATGCTCCTTTCGATGGTGCGACCGAGTCTACTTCAACACGTCGCGGCCGGCGGCGACCACGTCGTCGACATCGGGGGCGGCGAACACCTCGAGCGGCGGACTGAACGGGATCGGAATGTTCGGGCCTGCGTACATCTGAAGGAGCGCGTCGGGACCTACGGCCACGAGGCGCGGATCATAGCATGGGCGACTGGTTGAGCCGCCGGAGCGTGAACGCGCCGCGCGCGAACTCCAGGACGTTCAGCGCGCCGTAATCCTGGCCGAACGCGAGAATCCGCGCGAGCGGCACGCCGAGGGCCCGGCAGAGGATCGCGCGGTTCGTGCCGCCATGCGCGACGACCGCCACGCTCCGCCCGGGATACTCGCAGACGATCGTCTCGAACGCCGGCCACGCGCGGCCGAGCAGATCGGGCAGGCTCTCGCCGTCCGGAAACGGAAACTCGCCGAGCCGTGTCATCCATTGCTCGAACATCCCGGGATCGCGGGCTTCGATCTCGGACGACGTGAGCCCGTCCCATCGCCCCATCGACATCTCGCGCAGCGCGACGAGCTCGGTCGGCACGTGGCCGTGCGGCGCTGCGACGATCTGGGCGCTGCGGCGGGCGCGCACGAGATCGCTCGCGAACACGGCCGCGATCGGCTCGCGCGCGAGACGGCGCGCCTGCGCCGCGCATTGCCGCTCGCCGCGTTCCGAGAGCGGCACGTCCAGATGACCGATGAGACGGCGCGTCTCGGCCCCGACGACCTCGCCGTGGCGCAGCAAGTAGATGGTCGTGGCGTTCATGGGCGGACGTGGAGCCACGCCGAGACGGTCAAGAGCATCGCGAGCTCCGACAGTTCGACCGCCGCGCCGTGGACGTCACCGGTGATGCCGCCGATCCGCGCGGTCATGAAGCGGCCGAACGCGATGGCCACGATCGACGCGATCACGACGCCGACGAGGCCCAGCCAGCCGAGGCCGACGGCGGCGGCGACGAGCGCGACCGCCAGCGCGATCGGTACCGCCATCGGCCCGATCGCGGCCCCGAACGTCGCGCCCTGCCCGTCGGGACGCGCCGCTCTGAACAGGCGCGACAGCAGCGGCGGCATCGCCCGGGCGACGGCGGGCGCCACGGCGAGCGTCGCGCCCCGCGCCGCCGACGACAGCTCGGCAACGGCGGCGATCTCGAGCATGAGGAAGAGGATGAGGCCGATCGCGCCGAACGCGCCGATCCGGCTGTCGCGCATGATGAGCAGGCGATGGGCGGCGTCGCGGCCCATCAATCCATCGAGGCAGTCGGCGAGGCCGTCGAGGTGCAGGCCGCCACTCGCGAGCTTCCAGACCGTGACGATGATCAGCGCGCCGAGGAGCGGCCCGAAGAGCCGCACCGTGACCCATTCGCCGACCACCAGCGCGGCGCCGATGCCGAGACCGACCACCGGGAACCACGGAGCGGCCCGGCCGAGCGCCTGGTGGCTGCCACTCGCGCCCGGGAACGGCACGATCGTCAGGTAGCGGACGGCGTCGCCCAGGCCCGACACGCGGCGGATGCTATCACCTCAGAATGACGCTCGTTTGACACCCGGACAGACCACGGTGACAATTCGATCGAGCATGCCGGTCGATCGCGCAAACCGCGGTTCCAACCACTGCGAGGACCATTCATGACCGTGACCCGTACGGCCGAGAAGTGGGTCGACCAGGCCGCTGACCTCACCCGACCGTCTCGGGTCGTGTGGTGCGATGGCTCGAAGGCCGAGTACGACGGCCTCATCGAGGACATGCTCCGGGACGGCACGCTCCTCCCCCTGAACTCCCGCACGTATCCGAACTGCTATCTCCACCGCAGCCATCCGTCCGACGTCGCGCGCACCGAGCAGCTCACGTTCATCTGCACGCGGGAGCGCGACGCCGCCGGGCCGACGAACAACTGGATGGCGCCGGCCGAGGCGAAAGACAAAGCGGGCGCGTGGTTTCGCGGGTCCATGCGCGACCGGACGATGTACGTGATTCCGTACCTGATGGGCCCGGCGGGTTCGTCGATGAGCCGCGTGGGTCTCATGGTGACCGACAGCGCGTACGTCGTCGCCAGCATGCATCTGATGACGCGCGTCGGACAGGTCGCGATCCAGCACATGCGCAGCGAGGACGATTTCGTCGGCGGGCTTCATTCGCTCGGCGACCTCTCGCCCGACCGCCGGCTGATCCTGCACTTTCCGGAAGAGAAGCTCATCTGGAGCATCGGCTCGGGCTACGGCGGGAACGCGCTGCTCGGCAAGAAGTGTCACGCGCTCCGGATCGGATCGTCGCAGGCGCGCGAGGAAGGCTGGCTCGCCGAGCACATGCTCATCCTCGGCGTCGAAGATCCGGGCGGCGAGGTCACGTATCTCGCCGCCGCGATGCCGAGCGCCTCCGGCAAGACGAACCTCTCGATGGTGATCTCGCACCTCCCCGGGTGGCGCGTCTGGACCGTGGGCGACGACATCGCGTGGATGCACGTCGACGCGACCGGGCAGCTGCGCGCGATCAATCCCGAGCGCGGCTTCTTCGGCGTGGCGCCGAACACGAGCCCGAAGACGAATCCGAACGCCACGACGATGGTGCGGTCGAACACGATCTTCACCAACGTCGCCCTGACGCCGACGCACGAGCCGTGGTGGGAAGGTCTCACGCCCGAGGCCCCGCCGGGCCTGACCGACTGGCTCGGGGAGCCGTGGAAGCCCGGCACGCCGGCCGCGCATCCGAATTCGCGCTTCACGGTGTCCGTGGAGCAGTGCCCGTCGGTCGCGCCGAACTGGGAAGATCCCGCCGGCGTGCCGATCTCGGGTCTCATCTTCGGCTCACGACGCACGCGCACGATCCCGCTCGTGTTCGAGGCGTTCGACTGGGACCACGGCGTGTTCCTCGGCTCGGCCATGTCGACCGAGACCACGGCCGCCATCACGGGCAAGGTCGGTGTCGTGCGGCAGGACCCGATGGCCATGCTGCCGTTCTGCGGCTACAACATGGCGGACTACTTCGCGCACTGGCTGGCGACGGGCCGGAAGATCGCGAAGCCGCCGAGGCTCTTCCGCGTGAACTGGTTCCGTCGCGACGACGCGGGCCGATTCCTCTGGCCCGGCTACAGCGAGAACGTGCGCATTCTCAAATGGATGGTCGAACGGATCCGCGGCACCGGCCAGGCGGTGGAATCGCCGATCGGGTACCTGCCCGCCGCCGGCGCGCTCGACGTCAGCGGGCTCGACATGCCGCGCGGCGCGCTCGACGAGGCGCTGCGGGTCGACGCCGGCGAGTGGCGCGAAGCGCTCGACGGTCTCGAGGGCTTCTACGGCCAGTTCGGCGACCGGCTGCCGCGCACGATCGTCGCGCAGCTCGCCGAGACCCGACGCCGCTTCGCCAGCTGATCGCACCGCCGACCGGTTCCG
>JACPCW010000015.1 GCA_016184365.1 Candidatus Rokuibacteriota bacterium | reverse complement strand
GGCACGGACGACCGCGTGGATCCCGAGCAGACGGCGCTCGTGCGGCAGGCGCGCGCGGTGCTCGACGAGGCGCGGCTGAACCGCGAGCGCACGGAGCGGCTCACGAAGCAGGACCTCGTCGCGCGCGCGCAGCTCGACGCCGCGGTCTCGACGCTCGGCGTGGCGGAAGGCCGCTACCAGGACGCCATCGAGGAAGTGCGCAACCGGCAGGCCGTGCTGCTCCAGCGGCGCTCGGAGCTCGAGCTCGCGCGGCAGCAGCTCGCCGACACGGTGGTCACGTCGCCGATCGACGGCGCGGTCAGCGACCGGCGCGCGAACGTCGGTGAATACCTCGCCGCCGGCGCGGCGGTCGCGACGATCGTGAAACTCCATCCGCTGCGCCTGCGGCTCGCGGTGCCCGAGCGCGAAGCCGGCGGCGTGCGCGCGGGTCAGTCCGTCACCATCACCGTCGAAGGCGCGACCGGCGAGCATCGCGGCCGCATCGTGCGCCTGTCGCCGGCCATCACCGAGCAGAGCCGCACGCTCATGGTCGAGGCGGAGGTGCCGAACGAGACGGCCGCGCTGCGGCCGGGCGCGTTCGCCCGCGCGGACATCGTCGTCGCCTCGGACGTCCGCATCGTCACCGTGCCGGCGAACGCGGTCGTCACGTTCGCCGGCGTCGAGAAGGTGCTGACCGTCGACAAGGGCAGGGTCGTCGAGGTCCGCGTCCGCACCGGACGAAAGCTCGGCGATCGGACCGAGATCGTCAGCGGCCTGCACGTCGGCGCGCCGATCGTCGTTCCGCCAGGGAACCTCACGACCGGCCAGGCCGTGGTCGTCCAGCCGTGACTCCCGCGGGTATCGAGGAGCGTCCCGGCTCCGCCGGGGCGCTCCGAACGCTGGGGGTCTGGGGGCCATTTCGGGGCCCCCAGTAATGCAGAAGCTCGCCGAAGTCTGCATCCGCCGGCCGGTCTTCGCGACCATGATCGTGCTCGCGCTCGTGGTCGTCGGCGCGGCGTCGTACGCGCGCCTCGGCGTCGACCGTTTCCCGTCCGTGGACCTGCCGACGGTGAGCATCCGCACCGAGCTGCCCGGGGCCTCCGCCGAAGAGGTCGAGACGCAGGTGACGCGCGAGATCGAGCAGGTCGTCAACACCGTGCAGGGCATCCGCGAGCTGCGGTCGATCTCCGGACCCAGCCAGTCGATCGTGCTCGTCGAGTTCGAGCTCCGCCGGAACATCGACGTCGCGGCGCAGGACGTGCGGGAAAAAGTCGCGCTCGCGATCCGCAACATGCCGCGGGACACGAAGGCGCCCGTCATCGCGAAGACCGACAACGACCAGGCGCCCGTCCTCACCGTCGCCGTCGCCGGTGACCGGCCGCTCCGCGAGCTGACCGAAATGGCGGACAAGGTCGTCAAGGTCCGCCTCGAGCGCTCGTACGGCGTCGGCGAGGTGCGGCTGATCGGCGGCCTGAACCGCGCGATCAACATCTGGGTCGATTCCAGCCGGCTCGCCGCCTACCAGCTGCCGATCACGGCGGTCCGCGACGCGCTCCAGCGCCAGAACGCCGACATGCCGGGCGGCAACGTCACGGCGGGCACGCACGAGTCGTCACTGCGCACGCTCGGCCGCATCGCGGATCCGAAGGCGTTCGACGACCTGGTGATCGCCAGCGTCGACGGCGCGCCCATCCGGGTGCGCGACATCGGCCGCGCCGAGGACGGCACCGCCGAGCAGCGCTCGGTGGCGCGGCTGAACGGCGCGCCGACCGTCATCCTCGAGCTGCGCCGGCAGTCCGGGGAGAACACCGTCGCGGTCATCGACGCGGCGAAGGAGAGCCTCCGGCAGGTCGCCGCCCAGCTGCCGCCCGACGTGCGGGTCGAGGTGATCCGCGACCAGTCGCGATACATCCACGCGGCGCTGCACGAGATCAAGACGCACCTGATCCTCGGCTCGATCCTCGCGTCGCTCGTCGTGCTGGCGTTCATGCGCAACTGGCAGGCGACGGTCATCGCGGCGGTCGCCATCCCGTCGTCCGTCGTGGCGTCGTTCGGGATGATGTGGGCGCTCGGCTTCACGCTGAACAGCGTGACCATGCTCGCGCTCGTCCTGATGGTCGGCATCGTCATCGACGACGCCATCGTCGTCCTCGAGAACGTCTTCCGCTTCGTCGAGGAAAAGCGCATGACGCCGTTCGAGGCCGCGCGCGCCGCGACGGCGGACATCGGGCTCGCCGTCATGGCGACGACGTTCAGCCTCGTCGTCATCTTCCTGCCCGTGTCGTTCATGTCGAGCGTGTCGGGACGCTTCCTCTACCAGTTCGGCGTCACGGCGGCCGCGTCCGTGCTGGTCAGCCTGCTCGTGTCGTTCACGCTCACGCCGATGATGAGCGCGCGCATGATCCGCATGCGCGCCGGCGCGGGCCGCCACGGCGGCGACCCCGGGGACGAGGCCGGCCGCGCGGCGTCGCGCCGCGGCTTCTATGCCTGGCTCGACCGCGGCTACGCGTGGACGCTGCGCCTCGCGATGCGCCATCGCTGGGGCGTCGTTGCCGTCTCGCTGCTCGTCATCGCCGCGACGTGGCCGATCTACGGATGGGTGAAGCAGGAGTACACGCCGAGCGACGTCGACGAGGGCGAGTTCCAGGCGAGCATCAACGGCCCCGAGGGACTGTCGATCACCGCGATGGACGAGGCCGTCCGCGCGATCTCCGACGAGGTCCGCAGCGTGCGCGGCGTCGAGGCCGTGCTCGTCACCGCCGGCGGCGGGTTCCTCGGCCGTGTCAGCCAGGGATCCATCTACTTCCGGACGGTTCCGCACGAGGAGCGCACGTTCAGCGTCGCGCGCCTGTGGCGCAGCACGCTGGCCGGCGATCCGGCCGCGGCGTTCCGCGGTAACTTCTCGCAGCGCGAGGTGATGCAGGAGGTGCGCCGGCGCGTCCGGAAGTTCCGGGACTTCCGCATCCTCGTGCGCAACATCCCGGGCTTCAACATCGGCGGCGGCAGCTTCGACATCGACTACGTGCTCCGCGGCCCGGACCTCGAAGCGCTGTCGCGCTACGCGGAAGAGCTGCGCACGCGCGCGATCGCGATGGGGGGCGTCGGCGATCCCGACACGACGCTCCGGCTCGACCGGCCCGAGCTGCGCGTCCGCATCAACCGCGAGCGGGCGGCCGACCTCCGCGTCGACACCGAGCAGATCGCCACCGCGCTGCGCCTGATGGTCGGCGGCGACACCGAGGTCTCGCGCTTCCGCGACCCGACGATCAACGAGGATTACTACGTGCAGCTCCGGCTCTCGGAGCGGGATCGTGGCGATCCGAGCACGATCTCCCGGCTCTACGTCGCCGCCCAGGTCGGATCCGGCGAGCCCCGCACGCTCGTCCGGCTCGACAACGTCGTGGACATCGTGCCGGGCCTGACCGCCTCGCGCATCGATCGCTCCGACCGGCAGCGCGAGGTGCGTCTGCGCGCCGTCGTGCTGCCGGGCTACGGTCAGGCCGACCGCGTGCAGGCGCTGCACGGCGCCGTGGCCGAGATGCGGCTGCCGCCGGGCTACAGCACCGCGGTCTCGGGCCGCGCCCGCGAGCTCGAGCGGACGTTCACCGAGTTCCTCTGGGTGTTCCTGCTCTCGGCGATCTTCATGTACATGATCCTCGCCGCGCAGTTCGAGAGCCTGATCCACCCGCTGACGATCCTGCTCTCGCTGCCGCTGTCGGTCCCGTTCGCGCTGCTCTCGCTCTGGTACACGGGCAACACGCTGAACCTCTACTCCGCGCTCGGCATCCTCGTGCTCTTCGGCGTCGTGAAGAAGAACGCGATCCTCCAGATCGACCACATGAACACGCTGCGCGCCGAAGGCATGGACCGCATGACGGCCATCATGGTCGGCAACCGCAACCGGCTCCGGCCCATTCTCATGACGACGCTCTCGCTCGTCGCCGGCATGCTGCCGCTGTGGGCGGGCACCGGTCCCGGCGCGGAAGAGCGCCGCGCCATCGCGGTCGTCGTCATCGGCGGCCAGATG
>JACPCW010000052.1 GCA_016184365.1 Candidatus Rokuibacteriota bacterium | reverse complement strand
ATCTCGCTCGACTTCAAGGACGCCGACGTCGTCAACCTGCTCCGCATTCTGGCCGCCGAGAGCGGCAAGAACGTGATCATCGCCGACGACGTCAAGGGGAAGATGTCGATCACCCTGAAGAACGTCCCGTGGGAGCAGGCGCTCGAGATCATCATGGAGGCGCGCGGCCTGGAGAAGGTCGAGCGCGGCAACGTGCTCCGGATCATCACGCGCGAGGCGCTCCAGCGGGAGCGTGAAGCCCGGGCGAGGGTCGAAGAGGCGCGCGTGAAGGCCGAAGAGGCCAAGGCGCGGGCCGAATCCGAGCTCCGCGCGAAGGCCGCGGAATCCGCGGTGAAGGAGCAGGAAGCGCAGGCCAGGAAGTTCGCGCTCGAGCAGCAGCTGGAAGAGATTCGGGCGCGCGGCCCGATCCGCGAGGAGACGATCCGGCTCGCCTACGCGGATCCGGAAGACGTGGCCAAGACCCTCATCGGAATTCTCGGCATCACGCCGGGCGCTCCGCTGCAGGCGGTCACGCCGCTCAGCAGCCTGCCGCCCGGCGTGTCCGCGATTTCGTCGGTCGGCACGATGCCCGTCCAGGAGACGCGCCCCGTGCCGCCCCCGCCGGGCATCTCGCCGGAAGCGGCGGCCAAGGGCATCACCGTCCAGGCCCACAAGCCGACCAACTCGATCTTCATCCGGCATTACGAGAAGGACATCGAGCGGATCAAGAAGCTCATCCGCGAGACGCTCGACATCCAGCTGGCGCAGATCAAGATCGAGTCGCGCATCGTCAGCCTGAACCGCACCGACCTGTTTGAGGTGGGGGTGCAGTGGGGCGGCGCCGGCGCGCGGCGTTCCGGCCAGACGGTTCTCGTCGGCCAGGGCGTGACGACCGCCGCCGACCTGACGCGCGCAACGGGTACCGGCATCGTGCCGTTCGGCACGAACCCGGGCGGCATCAATCCGAGCGTCGGACTCGGCACGCTTCTGCCGCTGGCCGGCGCCACGGGCCTGCCGATCGGCGGCAACCTCGTGAACCTGCCGACGACCGGCACGCCGACCGGCGGCATCAACTTCGGCATCGTCGGCACCCGCTTCAACCTGAACCTGACCCTGCAGGCGCTCGAGACGAAGACGAGCACGCGCATCCTCGCCAAGCCCGAGATCGTGGTGATGGACAACCAGAAGGCCTCGATCGTGCGCGGCACGGAGATCGCGTACCAGACCGGTACCAGCACGACGGGCTTCTCCATCGCCTTCAAGGACGCGGCGCTCAAGCTCGAGGTCACGCCGACCGTCATTCGGGAGCCCGACGTTACGAAGATCAAGATGAAGCTGATGGTCGAGAACAACACCCCGGGCGCGAACTTAGGTGGCGTACCGTCGATCGACAAGCAGAGCACGCAGACGGAAGTCGTCGTAAGAGAGGGTGAGACCCTGGTGATAGGCGGTGTGACGCAGCGTACCGAAACAGAAACCGTGAGCAAGGTGCCGCTCTTCGGCGACATCCCGATCTTCGGCTGGCTCTTCAAGAAGCGCAGGGTCAATGTCGACCCCGACAACGAGCTGGTCGTGTTCGTCGCGCCGACGGTTCTGAAGGACGCGCCGAAAGGCGCGGGACCGACGGGTCCGCCGATGCCGCCGCCGCCCCGCTGATCCGACGGGAGGGGACCCGCGCCGGGTCCCCTCCCCGCACCCCCGTGGTAAGCTGAACCTCACCCCATATGTCTGATGTCCTTCACTTTCTGAGCTGAGCCGCATTCACCGGTCAACCGCGGATGCAGATTCCCGTTCGCCTCGGTCCCCGCTCCTATTCGATCGTCGTCGAGCCCGGCGGCCTCGCGAAGCTCGGTGACCATCTCCGCACGCTCGGCCTCGGAAGCCGCACCATGGTCGTGAGCGACGCGGCCATCCGCGCGCGGTACGGCGTGGTGGTCGCCGAGAGCCTGCGGACGGCGGGATTCGCCGTCACCGAGGTCGACATTCCCGCCGGCGAGGACGCGAAGACGCTCGACGTCGCGGCGCGGTGCTGGGACGCCTTCGTCGAGGCGGGGCTCGACCGCACGTCGACGATCGTCGCGCTCGGCGGCGGCGCCGTCGGCGACCTCGCGGGCTTCGCGGCCGCGACGTACATGCGCGGGATGAACTTCGTGCAGGTCCCGACCACGGTGCTGGCCCAGGTCGACGCGTCGATCGGCGGCAAGACCGCGATCGATCACCCGCGCGCGAAGAACCTCGTCGGCGCGTTCCATCAGCCGCGGCTCGTGCTCGTCGACCCGCTCACCGCGATCACGCTGCCCGAGCGCGATTTCCGGTCGGGGCTCGCGGAGATCGTCAAGCACGGCATCGTGCTCGACGCGGCGTACTTCGAAGACCTCGAGCGCTCGACCGCGCCGCTGCTCGCGCGTGAGCCCGGGACGCTCGAGCGCATCATCGGCGGCTCGTGCCGGCTGAAGGCCTCGGTCATCGAGCGCGATCCCGAGGAGCAGAGCGAGCTGCGCTTCGCGCTGAACTACGGCCACACGATCGGTCACGCCCTCGAGGCGGCGACGGCATACGGCCGCTGGACGCACGGCGAAGCCGTGTCGCTCGGCATCGTGGCCGAGGCGCATCTCGCGCGGCGGATCGGTCTTGCGGGCGGCGACACGGTCGAGCGGCAGGAACGGCTGCTCGCGGCGGTCGGTCTGCCGACGCGCGCGACCGACGTCGATGCGACCGCGGTCCTGGACGCGACCCGCCGCGACAAGAAGGCGCGCGACGGCAAGATTCCCTTCGTGCTCGCGCCGGCGATCGGCAGCTTCCGCGTCGTGTACGACGTGCGCTCCGACGACGTGCGTGCGGCGCTCGCCGTGCTGGCGCCATGAGCGGCACGCGAAGCGGAATCGAGGACCGGCCCGGCTCCGCCGGGCCGGTTCCGAGCGCTGGGGGCCCGGGGGCCATGTCGGGGCCCCCGGAACGATCGATCGACCGGCACGGCTCCGCCGGGCCGGTTCCGAGCGTTGGGGGTCTGGGGGCCATGCCGGGGCCCCCAGCATGATGGACATCCGCCGTGCCGAAGAGCGCGTGCAGCGGGAGCCGGGCTCGCTCGCGTTCGCGCAGCTCGCCGACCTCTATCGGAAGGCCGGCCGGACACGCGAGGCGATCGCCGTCTGCCGCGATGGGCTCGCGCGCGTCCCGCACTACGCGACCGCGCGGCTCATCCTCGCCAAGTCCCTCGTCGCCGAGGGCGAGCTCGATGCCGCCGCCAGCGAGACGGACGCGATCGTCGCGGCGAACGCGAACGACGTTCCGGCGCGCCGGCTCGCGGCCGAGATCGAGCGGCGCCGCGGCCGTGTCGACGCCGCCGCCGCGCATCTGGAGGTCGTCGTCGCCGCGGACGGCAACGACCGCGAGTCGCGCGCACTGCTCGGATTGCTGCGGGCGTCGCCCGGCGCGGACGAGGCGAGCGGCCTCGCCCGCGTGCTGCGCGACGACACGTTCGTCACCCCGAGCTTCGGCGCCGTCTGCCTCGAGCAGGGCGCCACGGAGGAGGCCGCGGTCGTCTTCACGCGCCTCCTCCGCCGAGACCCGAACCATGCGGCCGCGCGCGACGGGCTGGAACAGGCGCTCCGCGCGCGCCTCCGACGGAAAGGCTGACATCGCGATGCAGGTATCGACATCGGAGTTCAAGAAGGGTCTCCGGATCGTCCACGACGGCGAGCCGTACCAGATCGTGGACTTCCAGCACGTGAAGCCGGGCAAGGGCGGCGCGTTCGTGCGGACCAAGCTCAAGCACATGAAGACCGGCCGCGTCATCGACCCCACGTACCGTGCCGGTGAAAAACTGGAGCTCGTGGACTTCGAGGACAAGCACATGCAGTTCCTCTACCGCGACGACCGCTACCACTTCATGGACACCGAGACGTACGAGCAGGTGTCGCTGTCGGCCGAGGAAGTCGGCGAGGCGCGGCTCTACCTGAGGGAGAACACCGAGGTCGACGTGCTCTACATCAAGGGCGCGCCGGTGACGGTCGAGGTGCCGAACTTCGTCGAGCTCACGATCACGAACACCGATCCCGGCGTTCGCGGAGACACCGCGCAGGGCGGATCGAAGACCGCCACGCTCGAAACCGGCGCCGTCGTGCAGGTGCCGCTCTTCCTCAACGAGGGCGACGTCGTGAAGGTCGACACGCGCAGCGGTGACTACCTCGGCCGCGTGGCGACGGCGCGCTGATGCCGCTCCGTCGGCGCGCGCCGAAGCCCGGCGGAGATGTCGTCGCGCTCGTTCGCGAGCTCGGCACCCTGCTCGGCGAGCTCGGGCTCAACGAGATCGAGGTCGACCGTGAGGGACTCCGCGTGCGCGTCCAGCGCGGCGCGCCGGTCGCGGCCGTCCACGCCGTCCCGACGTCCGCGGCGCCCGTCGCCGCGCCGGCGTCCGTCGTCGACCACGTCGCCGCGGACCACACGACGATCGAGGCGCCGATGGTCGGCACGTTCTACCGCGCGTCGTCTCCGACGGCCGAGCCGTACGTGCGCGAAGGCGACGTCGTGAAGCAGGGCCAGATCCTCTGCATCATCGAAGCGATGAAGCTCATGAACGAAATCGAGTCGAAGGTGAGCGGGCGCATCGTGAAGATCGCGGTCGAGAACGCCCAGCCGGTCGAATACGGCCAGCCCCTCTTCCTCATCGACGAACACGCCTGAGCGCCCGGTGGCGCGAGCGCGCGCGACCGTCACGATCCTCGTCGCCTCGGCGGTCGCCGCCGTCGCCGGCGGGCTGCTCGTCGCGCGGAACGGCGTCACGCCCGATCTGCCGGTCACCGCGCGCCTGATCCCGGGCGCGCGCGTCGCCTCCGACGCCGCCGCCCTCACCGAGGAAGCGATCCGGCTCTACGCCGCCGGCCACTTCGCCCACGCGTGCGAGCGCTTCCGCACCGCCGCCGAGCGCGATCCCGACAGCGCCGCGCGCCGCGAGGACGCGTGGCGGTGCTTCGAGGGCTGGGGCTGGCAGGCGCTCGCCGAAGGCCGCGCGGCCGAGGCGATGGCGCTGTTCGGCCAGGCGCTGCGCGAGGCGCCGGACGCGCCGGAGCTGCTGCGCGGGCTCGGCGTGTCCGCGGTGCACGCGGGCCGTCCGGTCGAGGCGATCGCGCCGCTCGAAGCCGTCGCACGCGCGACCGGCGACGCCGACGTCCGGATGGTCCTCGCGCACCTCTACGACCGCCGCGACGAGACGCCGCGCGCGGTGCACCACCTCGAGGCGGTGATCGCGCGCGATGCCCGCCACGAAGGCGCGCGCCGGCTGCTCGCGAAGCTCGAGCGCGAGCGGCGCGCGGAATCGGGCTTCGAGCGCGAGACCGCGTCGGGCTTCGTGCTGAAATGGCCGGCCGGGACGACGGACGACCGCCGCCGGGTCGTGCGTGACCTGCTCGCCGCCGCGCGCGGCCGGCTCGAGCGCGAGCTCGCGTACCGCCCCGCGGAGCCGGTGACCGTCGTGCTCTACGTCGATGCCGATTTCCGCGCGGTGACCGGGGCGCACACGTGGGCGAGCGGCGTGTTCGACGGGAAGATCCGGCTCCCGATCGGCGCCCCCGAGCGCGACCTGCGCCAGCTCGTCCTGCACGAATACGCGCACGCCGCGATCCACGAGTTGACGCGCGGCCGGGCGCCGCGATGGCTGCACGAAGGCCTGGCGCAGGCCATCGAGGGCGTCGTCCTCGATCCGATGCTGCGCGTGCCGTCCACGCTGACGCTCGCGGGCGTCGAAGCGCTGGTGACCGATCCCGACGCGGTCCGTGCGCGGACCGGATACGACCTCTCGCGGTGGATCGTTCACGACCTGCTCGACCGCGGCGGCATGGGCCGCGCACGCGAGCTGCTCGGGCGGCTCGGCGGGGGCGAAGCGCTCGATCCGGCGCTCGCGCGCGTCTACGGGCTCGGTCTCGCCGATCTCGAGGCGCAGTGGCGGCGGGTGCTGGGCGGCTGATGTTCCACAAGATCCTCATCGCGAACCGCGGCGAGATCGCGCTCCGGATCATCCGGACGTGTCGCGAGCTCGGCATCCGGACCGTCATCGCGCACTCGAAGGCCGACGCCGACTCCCTGCCGGTGCGCCGCGCCGACGAATCGATCTGCATCGGGCCGGACGACGCGCGGTCGAGCTACCTCAACATGGCGTCGATCGTGTCCGCGGCGGCCATCACCGACAGCGACGCCATCCACCCGGGATACGGCTTCCTCGCGGAGAACCCGGCGTTCGCCGACATCTGTCGCGCGTGCTCGATCACGTTCATCGGGCCGTCGCCGGAGGCGATCCGCCTGATGGGCGACAAGGCGCAGGCGCGGCAGATCGCGCAGCAGGCCGGGGTGCCGATCGTGCCGGGCAGCGAGCATCCGCTGCGCGACGGCGCCGAGGCCCGGGAGCTCGCCGATCGCATCGGCTATCCGGTGATGCTCAAGGCCGCCGCCGGCGGAGGCGGGCGCGGGATGCGCGTCGTCCGCGAGGCGGAGAATCTGCAGTCGTCGTTCGCGGCGTGCCAGTCCGAAGCGGCCGCGGCCTTCGGGTCGTCGGAGATCTACGGCGAAAAGCTCATCGAGCGCGCCCGTCACGTCGAGGTCCAGGTGCTCGGCGACAAGAGCGGGATGCGCGTGCACCTCGGCGAGCGCGACTGCTCGGTGCAGCGGCGTCACCAGAAGCTGATCGAGGAATCGCCGGCGCCGGGGCTCGGCGCGGAGACGCGCGCGGGCCTGCACCGCGCGGCGCTCGCGCTGGCGCACGCCGTCAACTACGTGAGCGCCGGCACCGTGGAGTTCCTCGTCGACGAATCGGAGCGGTTCTATTTCATCGAGATGAACACGCGCATCCAGGTCGAGCACCCCGTCACCGAGATGGTGACGGGCATCGACATCGTGCGCGAGCAGGTCCGCATCGCCGCCGGCGAGCCGCTCGGCTACCGGCAGGATTCGATCGAGCTCCGCGGCCACGCGATCGAATGCCGCATGAACGCCGAGGACCCGGACACGTTCGCGCCGAGCGCGGGGCGCGTCACCGCGTGGACGCCGCCCGGCGGCTACGGCGTGCGCGTCGACAGCCATCTCGCGGCGCCGTGCGTGGTGCCGCCCTTCTACGACTCGCTGCTCGCGAAGATCATCGTCCACGGCGCCGATCGCGCCGAGGCGATCGACCGCATGCGGCGGGCGCTCGGCGAGACGATCATCCAGGGCGTGAAGACGACGATCCCCTTCCATCTGAAAGTGCTGGGCGATCCCGGCTTCCTCGGCGGCTCGTTCACGACGGCCGACGCGGCCCGACTCGGCGACGCAGAATCGAGGAGCGCCACGGCATCGAGGAGCGCCACGGCTCCGCCGGGGCGCTCCGAGCGTAGGGGGTAACGGGGGCCATTTCGGGGCCCCCGTTGTCAATGGACCCGACGCTCTACGTCATCCTCGACCGCACGGTGACGCGCGGCCGGGATCTCGAGGAGATCCTCGAGGCCGTCATCGCCGGCGGCGGCCGGATGGTGCAGCTGCGCGAGAAGACGTGGCCGTCGGGTCGCCTGCTGCCGCTCGCCGAGCGTCTCCGCGAGCGCTGCCGTCAGGCCGCCGTGACGTTCATCGTGAACGACCGCGTCGATCTCGCGCTCGCCGTCGACGCCGACGGCGTGCACCTCGGGCAGGACGACCTGCCGCCGCGCGCCGCGCGTCCGCTGCTGCGGCGGCACATGCGCCTCGGGCTCAGCACGCACACGGTCGCGCAGGCGCGCACGGCGCAGGACGACGGCGCCGACTACGTCGCGGTCGGCTCGATGTTCCCGACCGCGACGAAACCGGACTTCGAGCTCGTCGGACCGGAGCTCGCACGGAACGTGCGGCCGCATCTGCACGTTCCCCTGGTAGGGATCGGCGGCATCACGCCCGACAACGTCGGGGAGGTGATCCGCGCGGGCGCGGACGGCGTCGCGGTGATCTCGGCGGTGTGCGCGGCCGACGATCCGACGGCGGCGACCCGGCGGTTTTTGCAAGCGATTCGCGAGGCCCGTAACTTGACCGGTCCCGGCCGGCCGCTATAATGGCGGGCGCGCGCACCATCCTCCATTCCTTCGAGGAGGCCACACCGATGATCAGCAGGCGTTCGCTCTTCATTCTGACGCTGGCGCTCGCGGTCGCCGCGGTCCCGGCGACGGGTCAGCTCGGCGCCCAGGGCAAGGGCACGATCAAGATCGCGACGCAGACGCCGCTGTCGGGCGAGCTGGCGGCCCTCGGCGAGGGCATGAAGCTCGCGACCCAGCTCGCCATCGAGCAGCTCAAGGGCCCCGTCGAGAAGGCGGGCTTCAAGGTCGAGCTCGTGCCGTTCGACGATCAGGCCAAGCCGGACGTCGGCGTCGCCAACGCGAAGAACATCCTCGCCGACAAGGACATCCTCGTCGTCGTCGGCCACCTGAACTCGGGCGTCGCGCTGCCGGCGTCCGAGGTCTACAAGGAAGCGAACCTGGCGATGGTGTCGCCCGCGAACACCAGCCCGCTCATCACCGACCGCGGCCTGCCGAACGTCTCGCGCGTCTGCGGCCGCGACGACGTGCAGGGCGCGGTGGCCGCGCAGTTCGCCAAGGAGAACCTCAAGGCGAAGTCGGTCTACATCGTGCACAACAAGAACCAGTACGGGCAGGGCATCGCCGAGTTCTTCCAGGAGTGGTCGAAGAAGAACGGCGTGAACGTCGTGGGCTTCGAAGGCTCCGAGGAGCGCGCGAACTTCGATCCGATCCTGACGCCGATCAAGGCGAAGAACCCCGACGTGATTTTCTTCGGCGGTGAATACCCCCAGGCGGCGCCGCTCTTCCGCCAGGCTCGCGAGAAGGGCATCAAGTCGAAGTTCATGGGTCCGGACGGCGTCGACTCCTCCGAGCTGCTGAAGCTCGGCGGTGACGCCGTGGTCGGCATGCACTACACGACGGTCGCCGGCGGCGTGAAGGAGTATCCGAAGGCGAAGGCGTTCGCCGACTCCTTCAAGAAGAAGTTCAACAAGGACCCCGAGCCGTTCGCGGCGCAGTCCTACGATTCCACGGCGATCGCGCTCAAGGCGATCGAGGCCGCGATCAAGGACGCCGGCGGCAAGATGCCCACGCGCGACGCGGTGACGAAGGCCGTGCGGAAGGTCAAGCACAGCGGCATCACGAGCGCCGTCGAGTTCGACGACAAGGGCGACCCGAAGAAGGCGACGTACCTGATCTACCAGGTCGCGAAGAAGTGGGACGACCGGAAGATGGTGAAGCGCCTGGAGATCGCCGCCCCGCAGAAGAAGATGTAGCGACCACTCCCGCGGGGGAGGGTCGAAACCCTCCCCCGCGATCCCCTCACCAGCCCCCGCGCCCACCGCCTCCCTTTGGACTGGGAGCTCCTGCTCGCCATCTTCCCCCAGGTCGTCATGGACGGCCTCGTGCTCGGCTTCATGTACGCGCTGATCGCGCTCGGCTACACGATGGTCTACGGGGTCCTCGAGCTCATCAACTTCGCGCACAGCGAGATCTTCATGGTCGGCGGCTTCGTCGGCGTCGAGATCCTCCTCACGATGCAGGCCACGGGCTGGCTCGACACCTTCAACCCGTTCGTCATCCTGATCTTCATCATCCTGATGGGGATGGCCGTCTCCGGCGTGCTCGCCGTCGTGGTCGAGCGCGTCGCGTACCGGCCGCTTCGCGGCGCGCCGCGGCTGATCCCGCTCATCTCGGCGATCGGCGTGTCGTTCTTCCTGCAGGACCTCGTGCGGCTCGGCGAGAGCCTCTGGCGCAACGCGTTCTACCTGACGTACCCGTCGTTCGCCGCGTTCAATACGCGCATCGAGATCGCCGAGACGATCGACTTCTCCGTCAAGTCGGTCATCGTCGTCGTCGCCTCGCTCGCCATGCTGTTCGCCCTCCAGTTCCTCGTGACGCGCACGAAGCTCGGCAAGGCGATCCGCGCGGTCGCGGAGGACCAGCCGACCGCGAGCCTGATGGGTGTGAACGTCAACCGCATCATCTCGCTGACATTCCTGATCGGCGGCGCGATGGGCGGCGCGGCGGGCGTACTGTTCGGCGTGCAGTACAACACCATCAACCCGTTCACGGGCTTCATTCCCGGCATCAAGGCGTTCACCGCGGCGGTCCTCGGCGGCATTGGCAACATCCCCGGCGCGATGGTCGGCGGGCTCGTGCTCGGACTGCTGGAAGCCTTCGCCGCGTCCTACCTGTCGCTGCTCACCGGCGGCGCGTTCGGCGCGGAGTACAAGGACATCTTCGCGTTCTCGATCCTCATCGTGATCCTGATCTTCCGGCCGCGCGGCCTCCTCGGCGAGGTCGTGCGCGAGCGCACGTGACCGGCGTGGTGGCGCATGACTGACGTCCCGTCGCCGTCCGGGCCGACGACCGGGGCCGTCGACGTCGCTCCGGGCCTCCAGCGGTGGCGATCGCATCCGGTGCTGCTGAACGTTCTCGTCGCGGCCGCGCTCTTCGGCTCCGCGATCCTCGTCTGGGTCGTGCCGCGATCGATCATCGCGTTCATGGCGTTCCAGGCGTCGCTGCTCGTGATCTACCTGCTTCCGCTCGATGTCCGCACCAAGCTCGCCTGGGCCGCCGTCGCGCTCGGCGTGCTGATGCCGATGCTCGGCACGCACAACGGCTACTACATGGAAGTGGCGATCCAGGTCGGCATCTTCGTCGCGCTGGCCCTCGGCCTCAACATCGTCGTCGGCCTTGCCGGGCTGCTGGACCTCGGATACGTCGCGTTCTACGCCGTCGGTGCGTATCTCTGGGCCATCTTCGGCTCGCCGCAGGCGGCGAAGTTCCTGCCGATCGAGGGCGTGTTCCCCCTGCCGGCGCCGTGGTTCTTCGCGTTCCTCATTCTCGGGCTCGCGGTGGGGGCGATCACCGGCATCCTGCTCGGCCTGCCGGTGCTGCGGCTGCGCGGGGACTATCTCGCGATCGTCACGCTCGGCTTCGGCGAGGTGGTTCGCGTGCTCGCGAACAACCTCGACAAGCCGTGGAACATCACCAACGGCCCGAAGGGCATCACCCCGATCTCCCGACCGCCGCTCTTCTTCGAGCCGGCGCTCTCCGCGCTCGGGATCGACGCACCGCCCTCCGTGCTCTACCCGCTCCTGTTCTATTTCATGGTCCTCGGCATCGCCGCCGTGGTCATCGTCATCAACCGCCGGCTCGAAGGCTCTCACGTCGGACGCGCGTGGGAGGCGATCCGGGAGGACGAGGTCGCGGCGCAGGCGATGGGTGTGCCGCTGGTGCGCATGAAGCTGCTCGCGTTCGCGATCGGCGCGTCATTCGCCGGCGTCATGGGCGTGATCTTCAGCGCCAAGCAGCTCTTCATCAGCCCCGAGTCGTTCACGTTCCTCGAGTCGATCGGCGTGCTCGCGATGGTCATCCTCGGCGGCATGGGGTCCATTCCGGGGGCGATCATCGGAGCATCGGCGGTGACGATCCTGAATCTCCAGGTGCTCAAGGGCCTGTCGCTCTGGCTGAACGAGCTGCGCAACTCCGGACTGACGGTGCTCGGCTACAACCTCGCCGACCTGCCGTCGCAGTTCGAGCCCGCCAAATACGAGCGGATGATCTTCGGGATGATCCTGATCCTGATGATGATCTATCGGCCCGCCGGCATCTTCCCCGCGCGGCGCCGGAAGCTCGAGACGTACCATCGCGGCGAGGAGCCGGCCGCGTGACGCTGCTCGAGGCTCGCGGCGTCGTGAAGCGGTTCGGCGGCCTCACCGCGGTGAACGGCGTGGACTTTTCCCTGGACGAAGGCCGGATCGCCAGCGTCATCGGACCGAACGGCGCGGGCAAGACGACGCTGTTCAACACGTTCACCGGCATCTACGCGCCCGACGCCGGCGACGTGCGCGTCGGCGGCCGCTCGATCGTCGGCCTCACGCCGGATCGCATCACGACGCTCGGCGTCGCCCGCACGTTCCAGAACATCCGGCTCTTCAAGAACATGACCGTCGTCGAGAACGTGCTCGTCGGCATGCACGCGCGCGTCGCGCTGCGGCTCTGGGACGTCGTCGGTCACACGCCCGCGTTCCGGCGCGAAGAGGGCCGGTCGGTGCGGCAGGCGCTCGACCTCATCGGGCTGGTCGGGCTCTCCGGCAAGGAGGACGCGCTCGCACGCAACCTGCCGTACGGCGACCAGCGACGGCTCGAGATCGCGCGGGCGCTCGCCGTGGGCCCGAAGCTGCTGCTGCTCGACGAGCCGACCGCGGGGATGACCCAGGGCGAGGCGCGCGAACTGATGGCGTTCCTGCGCCGTCTCATCAGCGAATTCGGGCTCACCATCCTGCTCATCGAGCACAACATGCGCGTCGTGATGGAGATCTCCGACCGCGTCACGGTGCTCGACCACGGCGAGAAGATCGCGGAGGGACCGCCGGCCCAGGTGCAGCGCGATGCGCGCGTCATCGAGGCGTATCTGGGCCGCGGGCGCGCGGGCGCGGCGGCGCCGTGACGTCCGCCATGCTCGAAGTCACCGACCTGCACGTGTTCGATTCGCGACTTACGTCGGAACATGACGGGCATGCTCGACGTCAGTGACCTGCACGTGTTCTATGGCGAGATCCACGCGCTCAAAGGTATCTCGCTCTCCGTCGGCACAGGCGAGATCGTCGCGCTACTCGGTCCGAACGGCGCCGGCAAGACGACGACGGTGAAGACGATCTCCGGCCTCATTGCGCCGCGGAGCGGGCGGATCGATCTCGAAGGCGGCGCGCTCGCCGGTGTGCCGGCGCACGAGATCGTGTACCGGGGCGTCGCGCACGCACCGGAAGGCCGGCGCATCTTCAACCGTCTGTCCGTGGTCGAAAATCTCGAGATGGGCGCGTATACGCGGCACGACGGCCGCATCACCGCGGACATCGAGCGCGTCTTCACGCTCTTTCCACGGCTCCGGGAGCGTCACACGCAGGTCGCCGGCACGCTGTCGGGCGGCGAGCAGCAGATGCTCGCCATCGGGCGCGCGCTCATGGCCAACCCGCGCCTGCTGCTCCTCGACGAGCCGTCGATGGGGCTCGCGCCGGTTGTCGTGGAGCAGATCTTCGATACGATTCGCGAGGTGAACCGGCAGGGCACGACGATCCTGCTGGTCGAGCAGAACGCCGCGATGGCGCTCGAGATCGCGCACCGCGGCTACGTGCTGGAGACCGGCACGGTCGTGCTGACGGGCACCGCGACGGATCTGGCCGCCAACACCGACGTGCGCCGCGCGTACCTCGGGGAATGACGGCCGGGCGAAGCCGCAGCACGGCGCGGAGCCGCAGGCGGAGCGTGTGCGAGGCAAGTCTATGAAGGAGACCGCCATGCAGGGGCAAGGGCTCAGGTTCGAGCAGCACGAGATCGGCGCGACGTACCGCACGCTCGCGCGGACCGTGTCCGAGACGGACATCGTCACCTTCGTCAATCTCTGCGGCTTCACGGAGCCGCTGTTCATGGACATGGAGTACGTCGCGCGCGAGTCGATCTTCAAGCGCCGCGCCGCGCCCGGTGCCCTGACGTTCGCGCTCTCGGAAGGCCTGATCATCCAGACCGGCCTCATCCACGGCACGGGCATGGCGTATCTCGGCGGCGAGATCCGCGTGATGGCGCCCGTGCTCGAAGGCGACACGCTGCACGTCGACGTGGAGGTCATCGACAAGCGCGAGACGAAGAAGCCGGACCGCGGCATCGTGACGTACCGCCACCGCGTGCGGAACCAGCGGGACGAGATCGTGCTCGAGGCGCGCGTCCAGCGCATGATCAGGCGGGCTGCCGTCGCGAGCTGATGCTCGTCCTCGCGCGAGCGGACCTCGAGACGCTGCTCACCCCGCGCGACGTGATCGACACGCTCGCCGACGCCTTCCGCGCGCACGCGGCGGGCCAGACCCGCGTGCCCGCCCGCGGCGTGGTGCCCGTGACCGACGACGGCGTGCTCCTGCTGATGCCGGCGGTCGCGCCGGGCGCCGACGGCCCCGCCGCCGGCGCGAAGCTCGTCACCTACTACGCCGGCAACCGCGCCCGTGGCGCGCCGACGATCCACGCCGTGTACGTGCTGCTCGACGGCGGGACGGGCCGGCCGCTCGCGCTTCTCGAGGGCACGTACCTCACCGGCCTGCGCACCGGCGCGACATCCGCGCTCGCGGCGAGGTATCTCGCCCGGCCCGACGCGCGCCGCGTCGTCGTCTTCGGCGCCGGTGTGCAGGCGGCATTCCAGCTGCGATGTCTGGCCGCCGTGGTCCCGGTCGAGCGCGTCGACGTCGCCGGCCGGGATCCGGGCCGGGCACGCACGTTCGCGGATTCGATGCGCACCGCGCTCGGTGTGGCGGTGGACCTCGCAACGGATGCGCGCGCCGCCGTCCGCCGCGCCGACATCGTGACGTGCGCGACGACGTCGACGACGCCGGTGGTGTTCGGCGCCGATCTGGCGGCGGGCACGCACGTCGACGCCGTCGGCGCGTTCCGCCCCGACACGCGCGAGGTCGACAGCGACACGGTTCGCCGCGCGCGCGTGGTCGTCGACACGTACGCCGGCGCGGCGGACGAGGCGGGCGACGTGCTGATCCCGATGCAGGAGGGCATCCTGACCCGTGACGAGATCGCGGCGGAGCTCTCCGAGCTGGTGACCGGGCAGCGTCCCGGCCGGACGCGGCCGGACGACATCACGTTCTTCAAGTCGGTCGGATTCGCGCTCGAAGACCTCGCCACCGCGGCGCTCGCCTGTCGGCTGGCGCGGGCGCGTGGCGTCGGCACGGAGGTGGCGCTGTGAGGGCAGGAGTGAGCGGACGGATCGTGCAGGTCAGCGTGTCGCCCGGCGGCGTGCCGAAGCGCGCGGTGGCGGAAGCGCGCGTGGGGTGGCTCGGTCTCGAGGGCGACGCCCATCGGAACGAAGAGCACCACGGCGGCCCCGACCGCGCCGTGTGTCTCTTCGCGATGGGGCAGATCGAGGCGCTGGCCGCCGAAGGCCATCCGGTCGTGCCGGGCGCGCTCGGCGAGAACGTCACCGTCGCAGCACTCGACTGGGCGCTCGTCGTGCCCGGCGCGCGTCTGCGTCTCGGTCCCGACGTGCGGCTCGAGGTGACCCGCTACACGACGCCGTGCTTCAACATCCGCGCCGCGTTCCGCGGCGGCGAATACGCCCGCGTCTCGCAGAAGCGTCATCCCGGCTGGAGCCGCGTGTACGCGCGCGTGATCGAAGAAGGCCTGATCCGGCCCGGCGACGAGGTGATGATCATTCGTGCGGGGGCCCCGACATGGCCCCCGCGCCCCCAGACGCTCGGAACGGTCCCGGCGGCGCCGGGGCCGTCCTCGACTCCGCCGGCCACCGGCGCCGCGCGGTGACCTCCATTGCCGACGTCGTCGTCATCGGCGGCGGCGTCACCGGCACCTCGATCGCGTATCACCTCGCCGCGCGCGGCGCCGGGCGCATCGTCGTGCTGGAGCGGCGCTTCCTCGCGTCGGGCGGCACGGGCCGATCGGTCGGCATCATCCGCCAGCTCTATCCGACGCGCGAAACGACGCAGATGGTGAAGCGCTCGCTCGGCGTGTTCCAGGATTTCAGCGCGATCGTCGGCGGCACCGCGAACTTCGTCGCGTGCGGCGCGCTCATCGGCGTGTCGCCGGCGATGCGCGCGACGCTCGGGCGGACGCTCGAGCGGCAGCGGGCCGTCGGCGTCCGCGCCGAGATCGTGTCGCCCGACGAGCTCGCGCGCATCGAGCCGCGCATCGACACGAGCGGGCTCGGCGCCGTCCTCTGGGAGCCGGAATCCGGCTACGGCGATCCGAGCGCCGTGACGACCGCGTATGCCGACGCCGCCCGCCGGCGCGGCGTGACCATCGAGCAGGGCGCCGAAGTCGTCGCGATCGACACGGACGCGGGCCGCGTGCGCGGCGTCACCACGGCCGCGGGCGATCGCATCAGCACGCCGGTGGTCGTGAACGCCGCCGGCCTCTGGGCGCCGGCGGTCGCGCGGCTGGTCGATCTCACGTTGCCGATCGTCGTCGGCCGGCATCCCGTCTTCGTGGTCGAGCGCGGCGCGGGCTTCGGCGCGCCGCATCCCGTGTACCTCGACCTGGCCGGAGGCAGCTACGTGCGTCCGGAATCCGGCGGGCTCACGCTCACCGGATCGCTCACCGACGACGAAGCGCAGCACCCGATGGATCCCGAGCTCCTCGGCGGCGACGTCACGCTGGACGAGGCGGCGCCGGTGCTGGAGCGCACGGCCCGCGCGCTCCCTCCCCTCGCCGACGCCGCATACCGCCGTGGATGGGCGGGCGCGTTCGACATCACGCCGGACTGGATGCCGATCCTCGACGAGACGCCGATCGCCGGATTCTGGATCGC
>JACPCW010000080.1 GCA_016184365.1 Candidatus Rokuibacteriota bacterium | reverse complement strand
GAGGCACAGGAAGCCGACCGTGTCCGTCAGGATGCCGGGCGTGATGAGAAGGGCGGCGGCGACCAGGATGATCAGGCCGTCCACGAGCGAGCTCGCCGGCACCTGTCCGGCCGCGAGCTGGCCGCGCATGTCGCGCAGCACGCCGAGCCCCTGGTGTCGCGCGAGCGCCGCGCCGAGCGCGCCGGTGACGATGACCAGCGCGATCGTCGTCACCACGCCGACGTGCCGTCCAATCTCGATGAGCAGGGCGAGCTCGGCGAGCGGGACCGCGATGAACAGCGCAACCAGCACGAGCCTCACCACCGGTTGCGAGTCTATACCCCGCTCGGTCGGCTAGGATCGAGGGAGGAGGACGTCATGCGCCACCGGCTGCGCCTGCACATCAAGGCCGCCGGCGACGCGCGCAGCACGGTCAGCGTCGAGCGGTCGGTGTTCAAGCGCGAGCGGATCCTCTTCGTCGACACGGACGCGCCGCTCACGGTCACGGACCGCCAGGTCGAGCGCGACGTCCTGGGCGCGATCAAGAAATCGCTCTGACGATCAGGCGCGTCGCGGATTCAGCTCGCTGGTGAACGCGGCGATCTGCTCCGGCAAGCCGAAGAGCATGACGCGGTCGCCGGGATGGACCATGGTGTCGGGCGGCGGATGGAGCAGCATCTCCCCGTCGGCCCGCGTGACCGCCACGACGGTCACGCCGAAACGCTCGCGGATCTGCGCGTCGCGCAGCGAGCGATCAGCGAGCGGTCCGCCGTGAACGGTTGCCTCCTGCACTTCGGGAAGCGCGCCGCCCGTGCGCACCGCCGGCGTCGATTCCATCACGCTGCGGAACCGCTCGAGGTAGGCCAGCACGCGCTCGCGCGGAAGCGCCAGGTGTCTGAGCGCCCGGCGGATCAGCGTCGAGGCCGCCTCGACCTCCGGCTGGATGACCTCGGTGGCGCCGGCGGCGAGTAGCTGATCCTGTCCGGCCGGGTGATGGGCGCGGGCGAGGATGGGCGTGCCGGGCGCCAGGGCTCGCGTGTGGCGGACCGCCGAGACGGCCGCGTCGATGTCTGGCAGCGCGATGACCACCAGCGCGGCGCGCTCGACGCCGGCCGCCTCGAGGATTCGCGCCTGCGCCGCATCGCCATAGAGGCACGGAACGCCGCGCGCCCGAAGCACGCGGACGACTTCGGGATCGAGCTCGATCGCGACGTAGAACGTCTGGAACGTCTCCAGCGCGGCGACGACCGCGCTTCCGATCCGCCCGAAGCCGGCGATCACGACGTGGCCGCTCAACGGAGGCGCCGCCGCCGTTGTCTGCGCCAGCTCGGGCGGTCTGCCGACCGGCAGCCGCGCCAGCCATCCGGGCGCCGCGCGGACGAGCGCCGCGTTCGCCAGGATGCTGAGCAGGGACGCCGCCAGCGTCGCCTGGTACACCTCGTCGCCGACGTGCCCGGCCTGGCGCGCGACCTGGATCAGGACGAACGAGAACTCGCCGATCTGGGCGAGACCGACGCCCACGAGCAACGCCGTCGCGATCGGATAGCCGAACAGTCGCGCGACGGCGGTGCGGATGACGAGCTTGCCCCCCACGGCGAGGCCGAAGATCACGGCCAGCAGCGAGCCGTGGGCGAGGATGGCCGCGGGATTCACCAGCGCGCCGAGCGTGACGAAGAAGAGCGCCACGAAGGTGTCCCGGATCGGGAGGAGCCGGGCCAGCGTCTCGTGCGCGTAATCCGATTCGCTGATGATGACGCCGGCGAGAAACGCGCCCAGCGCCAGCGACAGCCCGGCGGCATGGCTCAACGCCGCCGTGCCGAGCGCGACGGTCAGCGTCACGAGGAGAAACAGCTCCTGGTTGCGCGTGCGCGCCACGTAGGACAGCAGCATCGGGATCGCCTTCGAGGCCGCGTACGTGAACGGCACGAGCAGCGCCGTCACGAGCAGGAAGACCCCGCCGAGCCGCAGGAGCCCGGTCTCCGCCTGCCCGAGCCGCGGCATGACGACGATGAGGACGACGACGGCCAGGTCCTCGACCAGCGAGGTCCCGAGGAGCACGCGACCGTGCCGGGAGTGCAGGTCGCCGCGCTCCATGAGCAGGCGCATCAGCACCATCGTGCTGCCGACGGACACGACGATGCCGACGACGACGCTCTGGAGCATGGGCCAGTCGAGCAGCGTCCCCGCGCCGACGGCGAGGCCGATCGTGAGCGCGATGGTGAGCGGAGCGCCGAGGAGCGCGACCGATCGGACGCGCGCGAGGTCGCGGAGCGAGACCTCCACGCCGATGGAGAACATGAGGAGGATGACGCCGATCTCGGCGAACGCCTCGAAGGTGTGGGGATCCGAGACGGACGGTCCCGGCGTCAGCGGACTGATGAGGATGCCGCCGACGACGTAGCCGAGGATGAGCGGTTGGCGCGCGAGCCAGGCGAGGCCGCCGCCGATGACGGCCGCGGCGAAGACGTACGCGAGGTCGACGTACAGACCGGGGGCGGAGGCTATCGGCGTGCTCCCGGGGTCAGCGCGCCTCCGCGAGGTCCGCGAGGAACCGCGCGGCGCGGCGGAGCCATTCCGGATTGACCACTGCGGCGACGAGCAGCAGCAGCGCCGTGACCGGGATCATGAGCGTCACGCCGTCGACGACCGTCACGCCGACGAGCGCCCAGAAGCGCCACGACGTGACGAGACGCGACAGGCGACCGGCATCGCCGCTCAGTGCGACGCTCCATCGGTACTGACCGGTGGGTGGGCGCGCCGATCGCGCGTGAACAGCTCGCGTGCCTGGTTCGCGCGAGCCCGATCGAGCGCGTCGTCCGACAGGTCGCGGAGCAGCTCGTACAGATGCTCGGCCGCGAGCGCCGTCGGCACGATCACGTAGGCCGCGCCCTCGGCGTAGAGGGCCTCGGCGTGCGCCAGCGTGTCGGCGGTGGCGATGACGCGCGCGTTCGGCGCCAGCGTGCGGACGACGCGGATCAGGCGGCGGTTGTCGATGCCTTTGAGGAACCAGTCGGAGATGCTCGAGACGACGACGCGCGCGCGGTCCAGGCCCGCGTGACGGAGCGTTTCGACGTTCGAGATGTCGCCGTAGTGACAATGCACGCCGTTCAGCTGCAGCCGTTCGAGCGTCTCCGGGTTGAAGTCGATCGCGACGAGGCGCGCCTTCATGGTCGGCGACTCGCGCTCGAGGTGCTGCACGAAGGCCAGCCCTTCGCGCGAGACCCCGAGGAGGAAGACGTCCTGGGCGTGTGCCTCGCCTTCCGCGGCCGCGGCCGTCGGCGACGCCGGCGGCGCCAGCCATGCCGACAGGCCCGCCGCGCCCGCCAGGCGAGTGAGCGCGCTGGCGATCTGGTGGTTGAACAGGATGCCGTACGTCGAGACGATCGCCGTGATCAGCAGGGCGAAGAGCACGAGCGCCGACGTGTCCGGGCGGACGTGGCCGTACGTCGCGCCGAGCGCCACGATGACGAGCGAGAACTCGCTGACCTGCGAGAGATTGATCGCGACGACCGCGGCGCTCCGGAAATCGACTCGCAGCGCCGTGAACAACGGGATCAGCACGATCAGACGACTCGCGACCACGAAGGCGGTCGCGCCGACGGCGACCAGGAGCAAGCCGAGTGAGGGCTGCGGGATCTTGAGCCCGAGCGCGACGAAGAAGAGCGTGATGAAGAAATCGCGGACGCCCCCGAGCCGGGCCGTGACTTCGGCACCGTATGGGAAGCCGGCGATCACGAGACCGGCGATGAGCGAGCCCATTTCCTTCGAGAGGCCCGCCCACCCGGCGAGGCCGGACAGCAGGAAGCACCACGCGACGGACACGAGCAGCACCAGTTCCGTCGACTTCGCGATGCTGCGGTAGAGGGCCGGGAGCACGTACCGGGCCATCGCCGCGGCCCCGACGACGAGGCCGGCGCCCGCGAGCAGTGAGCGGAGCAGCGGGCCCGCCTGGAGGTTGTCGAGGTTCGGCTGGACGGCGAGGAACAGGATCGCCCAGAGGTCCTGGAAGACGAGGATTCCGATCGTGACCCGTCCGGTGAAGGTCGCGATCTCGAACTTGTCGAAGAGCAGCTTGACGACGATCAGCGTCGACGACAGCGCGAACGCCACGGCGAGGTACAGGCGGTCGAACCGTCCGCCGGCCGCAAAGCCCTGGAACGCGAACCAGCCGAGCGCCGCGCAGAGCGGGAACTGCAGCAGGCCGCTCACGCCGATGGCGCGCCCCGCCTGGAGCAGCCGGGAGAGGTTCATCTCGAGACCGATGATGAAGAGCAGCAGGATGAGGCCGATCTCCGAGATGAGCTCGATGCTCGCCTCGTCGGTGACGAGCCCGAAGCCGATGTGCGGCCCGAGCAGAGCCCCGCCCAGCACGTAGCCGAGCAACAGCGGCTGGCCGACACGACGCGCGACCAGCGCCAGCACCGCCGCGGCGATGATGCTGACGCCGATCGCGGTCAGCAGGTCATGGTGTATCAATCGCCAGATCTCCTCGCGCGTCCCCGCCGCCTGCCGTGCGGTTCGGTGTGGGCGTCGTTCGGATCACCATCACCTCGTTCGCTCCCACGGCGTACAGCCGTTCGGCGTCCTCACCGCTCCCGGCTTTCGCGAAGATCTGCGCGTCGGGACAGAGCCGTCGAACGGCGCGCACGGTGGTGAGAATCCGCTCGCCATGCCGGACTGGGTCCTCGGGAAAGACGACGACGATCCCCGCGCGCTGGAGATCCGCGTCGAGGAGTGTCGTCACGTTCCACGGGTCGCCGCAGACGACCGCGAGCCCTCGCGCTTTCAGCTGCGACACGACCCGCGCATCGTCGACGACCCCGGCGACGCGGGAGAGCAGACCCGGCGCCTCGGCCTGCAGGTGGTCGATCAGGACGCGCGCGTCGTCGGAATACCCGACGAGAAACAACCGGTTGTCCAGCAATGGAAAAGTCGCCATGGCACATGCCCTTTCTCGAACGGAGTTCGAGTGACCGCAAAGGGAACGTGCCGGCGACTAGTGGTCTTCGACGGATTCGGGAACGGGCTCGAGCGCCTGACGAGCGAGGAGCGGCCTGAATCGCGGCGAACCCGTTTCGACGCGCGTGCGCGCGGCGACGTCCGGGCGCGGTATCGCGACGGGCGCGACCGCGGTCGGCGGAATGCTGATCGGCCGGACGACGGGGTGTTCGATGCTGCGGACGGAATGCGCGCGGTGCGCCTCGACGGATTCGGACGGATTGAAGCGGAAGGCGCCAGGCATGAGCGGCGTCGCCATGTCGATGAGGAGTCGCAGCACCAGCGCGAGTCCGAACAGCGCCTTCAACATGCCGCCGCGGATGATAGCACGCAGCCTCAGGCCCGGCCGCGAGTGACGCCCGCCCGGGAGTCCGTTACGATGACGGCGTGAACCGGCACGCCGGACTTGCAGTCGCCTCGGCCCCGGCGTCCCGCGTACGTCATTCCGGCCGCTGCCGGCCCATGCTGCTCGTCACGCTCGCGGCGATCGCCATGGTCGCCGCCGCGCTCGCGATCGCCGCGGGGGACGCGACGCGCGAGGGCGGAATCGTCGAGTGGGCGCAGGTCGCGCTCATGACCGCCACGGTCGTCGTCGCCATGGTGAGCGTGGCGCGTCCGCCGGCCGCGCTCGACGTGCTCCTCGCGCTCGGATTCGTCGCCGCCATCCGCGCCGAAGTGGATCTCGATCGCTGGGTGTTCGGCGTGTCGATCGTCGACGGGAAGTTCCTCATGACCGACGCGGCGCCGCCCGCGATCCGGCTCCTGGTGGGCGCGATGATCGCGGGGCTCGTCGTGGCGACCGCGATCTACGCGGTCTCGCGACGCGCCGAGCTTCGCGGAGAGCTTCCGCGACTGCGTCGTGAGCCGTGGGGGCGCGCGTTGCTCGCCGGCACGCTGCTGATCCTGCTCGTGCAGCTCGTCGAGCGGCCACTGAACTTCGTCGAGGCCTCGCTGTCCCGGGTCATGCCGATGCCACGCTGGTTCTTCGAGGAGTCGATGGAGCTTTTGGGCGCCGCCTACTGCCTGCTGGCGGTCGCGCAGCGCGCGTTCGCGAAGCGGCGCTGACGGCGGGGCTCCTTCGAGCCCCGCCGGCTCACCGCGGATCAGGCGGACGGCACGGCGACGAACACGCTCTGGCCGTCGCGCTGCATCAGGAACACGTTCGCCGCGCCTTCGCCGCGCTTGTCGAGCGCGCGCTGGAGGTCCGCCGCGTCCTTCACGGGCTTGCCGTTGACCTCCACGATGACGTCTTCGACCTGGATCCCTGCGCGCGCCGCCGGCGTGCGCGGCTCGACGGACCGCACGACCACGCCGCGCTGCTCGTCGAGGCCGAGGCGGGCCGCCTCTTCGGGCGCGAGCGGCTGGACGGTGAGGCCGAGCTTCCCGGTCTCCTCGGACTTCACGGCCGCCGAGGTGTCGGGTTCCTCCATCCGCGTCACCGTCACCTCGAGCGGCACGCGCTTGCCGTCGCGCAGCACGACGAGGCCCACCTTCGTGCCCGGGCGCGTCGTCGCCACCATCCGCGGCAGTGAGCTCGACGGTCCAACCTTCTGGCCGTCGTACTCGACGATCACGTCGCCGCGCTCGATGCCGGCCCGCTGCGCGGGCGATCCGGGCCTGACCGAGCTGACGAGCGCCCCCTCGCGTGCTTCGACACCGAACGCTCGGTCCACGGCGGCTTGGGCGCGCTCGCCAGCGCGCCGCCCGGCGCGGCGATCGCGACGGCGAGTACGGCCGCGACGGGCCAGCCCGCACGACGAACCAACCGTTTCTGCATTGCACGACACCGCATGTGCGCGTCCTCCTCTGTGGCGCCTCGGCCGCTGGAATCAGCGCACGAGGGATGCAACCCAGAGACCCGCAGGAGACGTTGACGGAAGTACATCGACCGGGCGGCAACTCCGCTAGGATGACCGGCGTGAACCGTCACGCCGGACCGCCGCGATCGCCCGACGAGCCGCCGCCGCCGCCCGAGCCGACCTACGCCGAGCGCGCGCGCACGCTCGTGCACGTCGCCGACACCGGATCGATCGCGACGCTGTCGCGCCGCCATCCCGGCCATCCGTTCGCGTCGGTCATGCCGTACGCGACCGACGAGCAGGGGCGCCCGATCCTCCTCATCAGCGAGATGGCGATGCACACGCAGAACCTCCGCGCCGACGGGCGCGCGAGCCTGCTCGTGACGCAGCCCGACGCGGTCGACGCGCTCGCGTCCGGGCGCGTCACGCTGCTCGGTGAAGCGCGCACGCTCGACGGCGCGGACCGCGCAGCGGCGCGCGAGGCGTATCTGGCGCGCCATCAGAACGCGCGCTACTGGGTGGACTTCGAAGACTTCGCGTTCTGGCGCCTCGCGCTGCGCGACGTCTATTTCGTCGGCGGCTTCGCGGCGATGGACTGGGTCGACGCCGCGAGCTACCAGGCCGCGCGGCCCGATCCGCTGGCCGACGCCGCTCCCGGCATCCTCGAGCACATGAACCGCGATCACGCCGATGCGCTGATCACGTACGCGCGCGCGGCCGGCGAGGCCGCCGACGAAGCGCAGATGATCGGCGTCGACCGGCTCGGCTTCAAGCTGCGGCTCACCACCGGCGACCGGCGGTGGACCGCGCGCATCGCCTTCCCGCGCGAAGTCACGACGGCGGACGACACGCGCCGCGTGCTGATCGAGATGCTGCGCGACGCGCGAGCGCGTGCGGAGCGCACGTGACGCGGCGGCGTCTGTCGTGGCTGCTGCTGCTCCTGGCGCTGGCCGGATGCGTCAAGCCGGCGCGCACCGTCATCGATGTGCCGGTCGAGCGCGGCGAGCCCGTCGCGGTCACCGCGAAGAGCGACGACGAAACGGTCCTGCGCGCGGTCGCGACGGTGCTGGTCACGCGGCTCGGCGTGCCGCTGAGGGCGCCGGTGCGCGTGCACGTGTACCCGTCGCTCGCAACGTTCGAAATCGGTCTGGTGAAGGACGGGTACGTCAACGAATCGGTCGCGCGCGAGCAGGCGGCCTTTGCGACGGGCGTCGGCACGGCGCACGGCATCCTACTCCGTGGTGACCGCCTCGAGGCGGCGCCGCTCGCGGTGCGGGTGGGTGTGATGGCGCACGAGCTCACGCACGTGAGCCAGTACGAGCTCGCGGCGGGCCGGCGCAGCACGTCCGATCAGTGGCTCCGCGAAGGCTTCGCCGAATGGGTGAAGTTCCGCACGATCGACGCGATGGGGTTGCGGCCGTACGCGCCGTCGCGAGCCGCCGTCGCGCGCGCCGTCCATCAGGAATTCAGGCCGGGCCGGTTTCCCGAGCTCGCCACGCTCGCCGACAGCCGTGAATGGATCGCGGCGCGTCAGCGCCACGGCACCATCGCGACGTACGGTCAGGCGTTCGTCGCCGCGGACCGTCTGCTCGAGCGGGCGGGGCGCGACACCGGCGTCGCGTACTTCGCGCGCTTCGCGGTGTCCCGCGACCGCGAGCGGAACTTCGCGGACGCCTTCGGCGTCTCGCGCGCGGACTTCTTCAAAGAGTTCCGCCGGCATCTGGCGACGCCGGCGCGCTAGCATCGCGGTGACCGGTGATGATCCGATCCTTGCGGCAGTTCGAGCATGTCCCGTAGCGCCGCGCCACGTCAGGCCACGCCTCGAGCGTGACGGTCGCCATCCGTACCGAGTTCAAGGGCGTACGGAGTAGCCGGCTGAGGCATGTGGCGCAGAGCTGCTCGGTCGAGCGTTCGCGCAGCAAGTCGATCAGCCGCTGGCGCACCGTGCGGTCGGTATCGTGGGCGTGCATGATTAATTTAGTCTGAAGCCGGGACAGGCCCGGACGGCGCCCGCGTCTGTTCCACTCGCGAGCGCCGTCCGGAGCATCCCTACTTCACTTCGATCTGCGTCGCGACATTCTTGCCGTCACGCTCCTCGTACGAGACACGAACCTCCACACCCTCCCTCAGCGCGTCCGCAGAGGCGCCCTCGCTGAGCCAGACCTTCGTCCCGTTGTCGAGCACGATGGTCCGCTCGCTGGGATCGAACGTCTGGACCTTGCCTTCGACGTCGGCCGCCAGCGCGGGGGCGGCGAAGAGCAGACTGCTGAGCAGTGCGGCGTGGATCGCGAAGTATCGAAGCATGGATCTCCTCCATGACGGCGCAGACACTCCTGCGTCGTCGCAGTCAGGCGCGATTGAGCTTCGTGGCGTGGTTACGCGCCGGTGGAGGAGGAGACCGGCGGCCCGCGCGGCGCCGGCACACCGAGCGCCCGATCGACGGGGCGCTCGACGGATGTCGTCGTCGCGCGACGGGAAAATGCTGTCCAGGAACGCGGCAGTGCGGGCGGTTGCTCGTCCTTGACGCCGATGAGCCGAGCCCGGATCTCGTCACGGTCGAGCGCGTCATCGTTTTCGAGGCTGGTCGCGGCGGAGCGGAGGTTGAAGTGGATCTCGGAAAGCCGCCGTTCCGCGGCACCGAGCAGCAGCAGGCCGACGAAGAGCGCCACGCCCCACGGGGCGCGGGTTCGAAGCCGACCGATGAACTCGACCGGGTGCATCGTCGTCAGCCTAGACGTGCTTCGATCGCAGTGCAAGCGGCCAGGCCTCGCCGGAACGCGGCACTACCGAATCCGCGTTCGTCGCAGCAACGCCGCCCCGAGCAGTCCGAGGCCCGCGGCGACGGCGATCGACGGCTCGACCGTTGACACGGGCGCGCCGGGCGCGACCGACGGGGAGCCGGGACTGGGACCTGCGGACGGCACGATCGTGGGCGCTGCCGTCGTCGTGGTCAGACTGCCGCCTGACGATCCGCCACGGTGGCGCTTACCGCCGCCTCCGAAAGCGTCGACGTCGGTCGCGAGGACCAGGGTTCCGAAGAGAACGATCACGGCAAGTAGCTCGAAACGCATAGGACGTTCCTCCTTCTGGCCGCTGAAGCACTCAATTCCGGTGCCGGACGTCGGAGGCCCGGCCCGCGGGTATTTGCGGGACAACGGCGCAGAGCGAGGAAACCAAGTTCCCCACGTGAGATAAGTCGCTGCGACGACGCCGAGAGGCGACCGGCCGCCCGGTTGACACCCGCGCGCCGGCTCCGTAGCCTGCGCCCACCAACCCCACCGAGGAGGTCCCTGCCATGGTCCGCATCTCCGTCATGTACCCGAGCGGCGAAGGCAAGACGTTCGACCACGACTACTACGTGAACAAGCACATGAAGCTCGTCCGCGAGCGGTGGGGCGGGATGGGGCTGCAGAAGATCGAGGTCGACCGCGGCGTGGCGGGCGGCGCGCCCGGATCGAAGGCGCCGTACGTCGCGGTCGGTCACGTGTATTTCGGGTCGATCGACCAGTTCCAGAAGGCCGCGGCGGCGCACGGCAAGGAGCTGTTCGCCGACGTGCCGAACTTCACGGACATCGCGCCGCAGATGCAGGTCGCCGAGGTGATTCACCAGTCATGACGACCGCGTGGGACGTCGTCGTCGTCGGCGGCGGCAGCGCCGCCATGTGCGCGGCGCTGTCGGCGCGCGAGCAGGGCGCGCGCGTGCTCGTGCTCGAGAAGGCGCCGGAAGCGTGGCGCGGCGGAAACGGGTTCTTCACCGCGGGCGGATTCCGGTTCGGCTTCAAGTCGTTCGACGAGATCTGCGAGATCGTGGGCGACCTCTCCGACGAGGAGAAGGCGTCGATGATCATCGATCCGTACACCGAGGATGACTTCTACGACGACATCATGCGCGTGACGGAGGACCTCGCGGACGCCGACCTCGCGCTGCTGGTCGTGCGCGAGTCGCAGCCGACGGTGCGGTGGATGCGCGACCGCGGCATCCGGTGGATCCCGATGTTCGGGCGCCAGGCCTACAAGGTCGGCGGCAAGTTCAAGTTCTGGGGCGGGCTCGTGCTCGAAGCCGTCGGCGGCGGCCCCGGCCTGATCGACATGGAGTACCAGGCGGCGGCGAAGGCGGGCATCGAGGTGCGCTTCGAGACGAAGGCGACGCGGATCGTCACCGACGATCGCGGCGCGGTGACCGGCATCGTCGTCCGCACCGCGGCGGGGACGGCAACCATTCCGACGCGCGCCGTCGTGCTCGCGTCGGGCGGCTTCGAGGCCAACGTCGAGATGCGCACGCGCTACCTCGGGCCGAACTGGGACATGGCGCGCGTGCGCGGCACGCCGTACAACACCGGCGACGGCATCCGGATGGCGCTCGACATCGGCGCGCAGCCGTGGGGCCACTGGAGCGGCTGCCATTCCGTGCAGTGGGATTACAACGCGCCGTGGCACGGTGATCGCAAGGTCGGCGACAACTTCCAGAAGCACAGCTATCCGGTCGGGATCATCGTCAACGTCCGCGGCGAGCGGTTCGTCGACGAAGGCGCGGACTTCCGCAACTACACGTACGTGAAGTACGGCAAGGAAGTCATCCAGCAGCCGCGCCGCGCCGCGTTCCAGATCTTCGATCAGAAGGTGCTCGACCTGCTGCGCGAGGAGTACCGCATTCGCGAGGTGACCAAGGCGGAGGCGAACACGTTCGAGGAGCTCGCGCAGAAGCTCGAGATCGACGTGGAAGGATTCGTCCGCACGGTGAAGGCGTACAACGCGGCCGTGCAGCCGGGCCCGTTCAATCCCGCGATCAAGGACGGCAAGGGCACGCGCGGCATCACGCCGCCCAAGTCGAACTGGGCCCAGCCGCTCGACACGCCGCCGTACGTCGGCTATGCCGTCACCACGGGCATCACCTTCACGTTCGGTGGGCTGCGCATCACCGAAACGGGGCAGGTCCTGGACTCCGAGCAGCACGTGATCCCCGGCCTGTTCGCCGCCGGCGAGCTCGTGGGCGGATTGTTCTACAACAACTATCCGGGGGGCTCGGGCCTCATGGCCGGCGCGGTCTTCGGGCGCATCGCGGGTCGCTCCGCCGCGGAGTCCCTGCGCACAGCGTAGCGGTCGGCCTCAGGCGGGGCGGCGCTTCCACGCGAGCACCGCGTCGTGCGCGGCGTCGACGAACCAGCGCGGCAGCAGCGGCCGATAGCGCGTGAGGAACCGCGAGAACTGACCATCGAGCACGTAGGTCACGCCGTGATCGCCGGCGTGTCGGCACGAGCGGCCGTACGCCTGCACGAGCGCCTTCGCCGTCTCGAGCGCGTACCAGCGGTGATCGCGCGCCTGGCGCGCCGCGGTCCACGGATCACCCAGATCGGGATACGGCATCTTCGTGACGATCTGAAACCGCAGCTGATCGTCCGGGAGATCGACACCCTCGCGCAGCGACGGCGACACGAGCACGGTCGGCACGCTCGTCGCGCGGTGCAGGTCGATCGCCGTCGCCTTCGCGGCGGCGGACGCGACGACGATCAGTCGCCGATGCTCGTGCGGCGCGCGCCGCGCCAGGTCGCGCACGAGGCGATCCGCGGCCGCGTACGACGGCACGTGGAGGAGGCCCTTGTCGCGCGGATGGCTCGCGAGGATCGCGGCGACCTCCGCGAAGACCGCGGGCTCGAGCTCCGCCAGCGTCTCGCGCGACAGGGCGCCGACCGGCCGGTACACGATCGGCCGGTGCGCCAGCGGAAACGGTGACGGCGCCGCGAACGCGCGCAAGCGTCCCGGCTCGAGACCGAAGCACTCCGCGAGCGCGCCGCGCGGCCCGAGGAACGCCGACGAGAGCACGGTGAAGTCGGCGGCGTCGAACAGCAGGTCATCGGCCCACGACGCGACCGACAGCGGCACGAGCTCCAGCGTCGCCAGGGGCTGGTGCGGAAACCGCACGACCCATTCGGTTTCCGGCGCTTCGAGAAACCCGCGCAGCCGGGCGACGGCGTTCTCGAGCGTGTCGCGCCGTCCGAGCAGGTCCTGCTCGCGCGGCGACGGCGGCATCTCCAGAAAGATCTCCGGCTCCGTGCCCGGCGCGAGCGCATCGAGCTCGGCGTCGATCAGCGCGAGCTCCGCTTCGAGCCGCGCGTGGTGCTCGTCGAGCAGCGGCCGGTAGTCGTCGGCGAGCGGGAACCGCGGCAGCGGCGCGCCGAACCACGCCCGCATCTGGTCCGGGGCGAAGGCGACGGTGAACACGCCGGCCAGCTGCCCCTCGAGCCCGTGCGCTTCGTCGACGACGAGCACGCGCCGCCGCTCGACCTGCTCGCGCTGCCACTGCCGCAGCGTCAGAAAGTAGCTCGTGTTCGTGCAGAAGATCGGCCCCGTCCGCGCGCCGTTCTTCGCCCGCGCATACGGACACTGGCACGGCGGGCCGCCGCGGCGCCGGCACATGCCGTACGCGGTCGTCACGCGCGCGCCGGGGTAGCGCTCGCACAGATAGTTGTCGCGGCCCTTCACGAGCTGCACGTCGGCGCCGAACTCGCGCTCGTATTGATCCTGAAGCAGCTTCTGCGACGTGAGGAGGTAGGCGTTCGTGCTCCAGCGCGCGACGGTCAGCGCGACGTGGCTCTTGCCGACGCCGGGCGGCGCCTCCACGACGAAGATGCGCGGCGCCTTGGGGTCGTCGTCGGCCGCGTCGATCGCTTCGCCGAGCTCGGCCAGCAGCGCCTTCTGCTCCGGGCGCGGAGTGAAGCCTTTCGGGAACCACGGGAGGAGGTCCAGCGCCATGCGGTACGCATTCTAAGGCTCACGGGACCGGCGACATCGCCTTGAGCGCCCCGCTCGCGGTGCCGCTCAGCGTGTCGACGATGAAGTCGCCGGGGCAGATGAGGAAGCCGCGATCCTGCTTGGGGTTGTCGATCGGGCCACCCTTGATCACGCGCTTCAGCACCCGGCCGCCGCGCCACACGATCGTGAACGTGCGGTCGTCGCCGACGTCGAGCGTCTCACGCCGGTTCAGGCAGAAGCGGTCGACGACGTGCTTCATGTCCTTCTCGAAGTACTCCTCGCCGTAGTGCAGCGCCATGAACTCCGTGTAGGCCTTGATCTCTTCCGGCTTCTGCAGCGGCGGCGCGCTGACGCCCATGCCCACCGCGGCGAGCGCGTCCGCGCCGTAGAGCGTGCGCGTGTTCGGGCGCTGCACCCGCGCATCGCCGCCGACGTGGATCGAGAAGCCCTTCTGCCGCACGTCGTCCACGGTGTCGCCCGGGACGCCCCTGGTCTCGTCCGCTTCCCGGATCTCGAGGAACTTTTCGACCATCTTCTCGAGGTACGTGGCGTTGCAGCGGTTGTCCTTCGTCTCGAGCTTGCTCGGGCGCTTGTCCTGGATGAGCGACACCTTCTGCGTCGCGCTCGCCTGGAGCTCCCCCGGCGCGTTCCCGTTCGACTCGGGTACCGGACACGGCTTCTGGAAGAGAGCGGTCGACTTGAAGTCGAACGACTGTCGCTGCAGCAGCGGCGCCGTCGAGCAGCCGGCGACGGCGAAGGCGAGCAGGGAGGCGGTCATGAAGGGCAGCGTCTGTCGGGCGCGGGTCGCGGTCGTCATGTGGAAGCGCTCCTGCAAACGATTGCAGCAAAAAGACGGCCACACCTGGTTCGCCGGGAATTACGCGGGTTTACCTCTGTGGGCGGGGCCATGTCCAGAAGGCGCCGACCATGGCCCGATCTACCGAGGGTTGCTACTCCGCTGCAGGATCGCGCTCGGGCCGCGGTGCGGCGGGCGCGCTTGATCCGCACGGGTATGATGAGACCCGTGCCGAACGGTCAGACGCGACCGCAGTTCCAGGTGTCTGCCGGCGGCCTCGTCGTCGACGGTGACGGCAACGTGCTCCTGATCCGCGCGCGTGATCTCCGCGATCGCCCGGTCTGGACGCTGCCGAAGGGCGCGTTGACGGCCGGCGAGTCGCCCAAGGCCGCGGCGCTCCGCGAAGTCCGCGAAGAGACCGGCTACCGCTGCGAGGTCGTGCGCGAGCTCGAGCCGGTCACGTACTGGTTCCAGCGCGAAGGCCGGCGCATCAAGAAGACCGTCAGCTGGTTCCTGATGCGGCCGATCGAGAAGGAAGGCGAGCACGACCACGAGGTCGACGAGGTGCGCTGGGCGCGCCCCGACGAAGCGGACACGATGCTCCGCTACGACTCCGACCGGCGACTGCTCGCGGTCATCCGCTCCGCGTCCGCCTAGCGGCCGGGCGGGAACAGACGCTCGCCGTTCTTCCAGGCGATCTTCTCCGCGACGTCGGCTGGCAGCTGCGCGAGCCACGCGCGGTAGTCGCGCATTCCCGGGCCGACGCTTTCCCACCGCGACGTCACCCACGTGTCCGTGCCGAGCATGAAGCGGTCGGCGTGACGCGTGAAGAGCTTCGCCCACGCGGCATCGAGCGTTCCGCCCGACGCGGGGCTGTTCAGTGCCATCTCGACCCAGACATTCGGGAAGCGATCGACGATCGGGCCGACGACGTCGGCGCCGGCGAAGCCCGCGTGCGCCCAGATGAACCGCGTCTTCGGATAGAGCGTCGCGAGCCGCTCGATCGTGGCGGCGTCGACGTGCGCGTGGAGCATCAGCCCGCGCTCGGCGCCGATCTCGGCGAAGCGACGGATGACGGCGCCGTCGGCGTCGGCCGGTCCGCCGTCCATGTGGAACTCGCCGATGCCGCGATAGATGCCGCGCTCGAGCCGTTCCTCGACGTACGTCTGCACGGCGGGATCGCGCATCCAGTGGCTGCGGTCGGCGCGCGTGCGATACGGGCGCAGGAACGGCACGACGACGTCCGGCGCCTTCTCGTAGAGCTTCACGGTGCCGTCGTCCGGCGTGCTCGACACGATGGCGCGCTTCACGCCGGCGTCGCGCAGGATCGCGAGCGCGCGATCGACGGGGACGACGTTCCAATCCGGCTGGCTGTAGTGGATGTGCGCGTCGAACAGCTGGAGCTCGGCGGCGTTCACCGCCGGGGCGTGGACGAGCGCGAGCAGGGCGGCGGCGACGATGAGCATGGCGTGCATGGCGCTCATGCTAGCACCGCCGCGCGCCCGGTCAGGCGGGCCGGGAGACGCGTGCCTCGAGGCCGAGCAGCGCGGTCTTGAGCGCGCCGCCGAACGCGTAGTGGCCCCACGTGCCGTCGCTCCGGACGACGCGGTGGCAGGGGACCAGAATCGGGACGGGATTCGCGGCGAGCGCGTTACCGACCGCGCGCGCCGCACGCGCGGCGCCGACCCGCCGCGCGAGCGCGGTGTACGACGTGCGCGCGCCGTAGCCGAGACGCGCGGTTTCCGCCAGCACGCGCGCCTGGAATGCGGGAAGTCCCTCGAGATCGACGGGAACCGAAAAATACGTCCGCCGTCCCGCGAAGTACTCGGCGAGCTCGGCGCGGGCGCGCGCGGCGTGTCGCCGCGCGGCGGCCGAGGGCGCGACCTCGCCTCGTCCCGGCGTCAATCGCACCACGCCGCGCGCGCTCGCCTCGATGCGGAAGCGCTCGGCCAGCTTCCCCGTGATCGCTCGTGCCCGTGTCGCCATGGCGTCGGCTCTCCTGTGTGGCACCATACCGAACACTGAAACCCCGGTGGAGGTCCATCATGAAATACCGTCCGGTCGAAGGTTGGGGGCGCCTGCCCGAGGGCTGGTCGTTCCTGGAGGCGACGAGCGTCGCCGTCGACGCGAAGGATCAGGTGTGGGTCTTCAACCGCGGTGCGCATCCGGTCATCTGCTTCGACCGCGACGGCAAGTTCCTCCGGTCGTGGGGTGAGGGCACGTTTCGCCGCGCGCACGGCATCACGCCGGGGCCGGACGACACGCTGTGGCTCACCGACGACCTGCACCACACCATTCGACAGTTCACGACGGACGGGGGTCTGCTGCTCACGATCGGCAACCCGGACGAGCCGTCGACGCTGCAGGGCGGCAAGCCGTTCAACCGGCCGACGCACGTCGCGCTCGGCCCGAAGACCGGCGACATCTACGTCTCGGACGGGTATGGCAACTCGCGCGTGCACAAGTACGACCCGAAAGGCCGCCACCTCGTCTCGTGGGGCGCGCCCGGCACGGATCCCGGCCACTTCAACCTGCCGCACAACATCGCGACGGACGTCGACGGGCTCGTGTACGTCGCGGACCGCGAAAATCATCGCGTGCAGATCTTCGATCCGAAGGGCCAGTACGTCGGGCAGTGGAACAACCTGCACCGGCCGTGCGGTCTCTTCATGGACAAGCGGCGCAACGCGTTCTACGTCGGCGAGCTGCCGAGCCCGAACTTGATCGGCGACATCTCCATGACGAACACGGTCTCGGTCGGCAGCGTGACGCCCTTCATGGCGCGATTCCTCCTGGAATTGGCCCCGACTATACTCCGACCTCATGACGACGACCGACGTGCCCGACGCCTTCGGAGATTTCTTCGCCGGGCTGCCGGAGCAGCCGCTCGCCACGCTGGGCGCGCGCTTCTTTCACGAGTGCTTCGGCTGCGGCCCGAAGCATCCGACCGGGCTGCGGGTGCGCTGTTTCCGCACCGACGATGGGGTGGTGTCGCCGGTGTTCGTCCCCGCCGTGTACGCCGGCCCGCCGGGCGCGGCGCACGGGGGGATCGTCGCAACCTACCTGGACGAGATCTGCGCCGGTGCGGCGGTGCGGGCGACAGGCAAGGTCGCGGTGACGGGTGAGCTCACGGTGCGCTTCGTCGCGCCCGTGCCTGTCGAGCGAGCCGTCATCGGTCGTGGCCGGCTCGTGACAGATCACGGGCGCTACATCGATGTGGAGGGCCGGCTCGAAGAGTTCGAGACCGGCCGGCTGCTCGCGACCGCTAAAGGCCGGTTCTTTCCGGTGTGAAGTGTCGAGGGGCGGCCCGGGTGTCCCGGGCCCCCCATCACATCGATAGCGCGGTCACCGCTGGCTGCTTCGGCGCCGCCTGGAAGCGGCAGCGAAGCTCGGGGCGCTCGAGCACCTCGACGTACGTCCCCATGACCATCCGGTAGTAATGCGGGTGCCGGCCGGCCGGCCCGCCGTTGTACTCCGTGAGCGCGTCCTTGATGCTCGGCTTCCGGCTGAGGATGTCGCGCAGGTACGCCATGGCGAACCGCGTCGCGGTGTTCGGGTCCGCGAGGTCGCCGAGGTCACGCTGGCCCTTCGCCGGCGCGGGCGCCGGTCGCCGCAGCTTGCCGAGCGACGGCTCGAAGATCGCCGCCGTCGACGGCAGCACCTGGAAGATGCCGATCTCCCCGGCCCCGCCGACCGCGTCGTGCTTGAACTCGGACTCGACCTCGGCCTGGGCCAGGGCGAGGCAGTGATCGATGTTGGTGCGCTGCGCCTCCAGGAGGAGGATTTCCGGGAACTTCTGGAACGCGCGAATCGGGGCCTGCGGGTTCTTCTCGGCAACGTACGCCAGAATGGCACGGTGCAGCCTGTCGGTGTCGGCTTCGCCGGTCACCGCGATCACCTGACGGACTGCCACCAGCCCGCTCACCGCAATCGCAAACCCGAGCACCAGGATCGCGAGGGCCTTGCTGTGCTGGCTCATAGTCGTCCTCCTTGTTCTTTGTCCCATTGGCTTTGCGTGGTTCGCCGCGCTACTCGGCGGCCGACCGAAGGAAGGACCGATGAAAGGTAATTAGAAGCATTGCACGACGCGTCGCATTACGCAAGCCATGGTCCGGCCTCACATTGAAGACCCTACAGGCTGGAGAGGCGGGGCGGAATCGTACTGGTGGCCTAGGACCGAAGGGCTGGGGCGACCGCGACCGGGACGCCTAGCGGATGGGCGGACGCCCCGGGTTGCCCGGGGCGCGCCGAGCGCCGGGGGGTGGGGGGGCCATTTCGGCGCCACCGGTTCGAGCAATCGGGGCGGCTCGGTAAAAATCCGTGGCGTCGTTGTCGGTCTTGCCGCCCACGGCCGTCCCGCACTCGGCGCAGAGGTAGTCGTACTTGTTGCCAGTCGACAGGACCAGCAGGAGCTTGCGCCGGGTCGGGGTCGCGCGGCGGCACTTGGGGCAGAAGAGGCTGGTCGCCTCGAATTCGCCGAAGCTGTCGCGTTGAGTCATCGCTGGAATTCTACACAGGTGCCGGACCGGCGAAGTATCATGCCTGCCACTCATGATCCGAATGCTCTACGGCGTTGTGACGTCAAGGCGATGTTCCTGATCCCGTTCGCCGGGGCCGACGCCATCCTGCCCCGGCTCGACACGCCGGCAACGCTGCAGGCCTGATCGCCGGTTCGGTCATGTCCGCCCTGCTCAGCGTGCGCGACGTGACGGTGAGGTTCGGCGGCATCATCGCGCTCGACGGCGTGTCGTTCGACATGGACGAGGGACTGGTCGTCGGGCTGATCGGGCCGAACGGCGCCGGCAAGACGACGCTCTTCAACTGCCTCTCCCGCCTGTACACCCCGAACAAGGGTGACATCGTCTTCCAGGGCGGCTCGCTCCTCGGACGCGCCCCGCACGAGATCTCGACACTCGGGATCGGGCGCACGTTCCAGAACCTCGCGCTCTTCGGGACGATGACCGCGCTCCAGAACGTGATGGTCGGCGTCCACGGCCGGACCCGGAGCGACTTCCTGTCGAACGCGCTGCGGCTGTCGTGGGTGCGGGACGAAGAAGAGCAGATCCGCTCCGCGGCGGCCGAGCTGCTGCGCTTCCTCGACCTCGAACGGGTCGCGCACGTGCCCGTGGCGGGCCTGGCGTTCGGGACGCTCAAGCGCGTGGAGCTCGCGCGCGCCCTGGCGAGCCGGCCGAAGCTGCTGCTGCTCGACGAGCCCGCCGGCGGGTTGAACCACGAGGAAGTCGGCGTGCTCGGCACGCTCCTGCGGAGCGTCAAGGACCAGCTGGGCGTGACGATCCTGCTCGTCGAGCACCACATGAACCTCGTGATGCAGGTGTCCGACCGCGTCGTCGTGCTCGACTTCGGGCGGAAGATCGCGGAAGGCGCGCCGGTCGAGATCCAGCGCAATCCCGAGGTGATCCGCGCCTACCTGGGAGATGCCCAGTGAGCGCGATCCTGGAAGTCGAGAACCTCCAGGCCTGGTATGGCCGCACCCAGGCGCTCCACGGCGTGAGCTTCTCGATGGAGCCGCGCGGGATCACGACGATTCTCGGCGCCAACGGCGCGGGCAAGACGACGACGCTGCGGGCGATTTCCGCGATGATCCGCACCGCGGGCACGATCCGCTTCGACGGTGCCCGCATCGATCGCAAAGCCACCGAGGACATCGTCGCGCTCGGCGTCGCCCACGTGCCGCAGGGCCGCGGGACGTTCATGGAGCTCACGGTCGAAGAGAACCTGCGCGTCGGCGCGTGGGCGCGGCGCGACCGGTCGGGCGTCGCGGAGGACTTCGACCGCGTCTATCGGCTGTTTCCCGTGCTTCTCCAGCGTCGCCGCCAGCTCGCCGGCACGCTGTCCGGCGGCGAGCAGCAGATGCTCGCCGTCGGGCGCGGGCTCATGCTGCGGCCGCGGCTGCTGCTCCTCGACGAGCCGTCGCTCGGGCTCGCGCCCCTCGTGGTGCAGGAGATCTTCGCGATCCTCCGGAGGATCAACCAGGAGAGCGGCGTGACGATTCTCCTCGTCGAGCAGAACGCGCGCCTGGCGCTCGCGCTCGCCGACCGCGCCTTCCTCATCGAGACGGGGCGGGTGGTCATGTCGGGGGCATCCGCGGAGCTCACCAGCGACGACGCGATCCGTCGCGCCTACCTGGGGTACTAGCGGATGGACATCTTCCTCCAGCAGGTCGTGTCGGGAATCGCCACGGGCGGGATTTATGCGAGCCTCGCGCTCGCGCTCGTCATGATCTACCAGGCGACCGACGTCGTGAACTTCGCGCAGGGCGAGATGGCGATGTTCAGCACCTACCTCGCGTGGTCGATGCTGAACGCGGGAGTGCCGTACTGGGTGACGTTCTTCGCCACGGTCGCGCTCGCGTTCCTCCTCGGCCTCGTCATCGAGCGCCTCGTGATCCGGCCCGTCGAGTCGGCGCCGATCCTGAGCATCGTGATCGTCACGCTCGGCCTGCTCGTCATCCACAACAGCATCGCCGGCTGGATCTGGAGCTACATCCAGAAGCCGTTCCCGAGCCCGTTCCCGTCGCGGCCGGTTCACATGGGGCCCATCATCGTCGGCGCGCACGACATCGGCGAGATCAGCGTCACCCTCATCGTCTTGCTGCTCCTCTTCGCCTTCTTCCGCTACACGCCGGTCGGGCTCGCCATGCGCGCCGCCGCGCACAACCCGGTGTCGAGCCGGCTGAGCGGCATTCGCGTGAGCCGCATGCTGATGCTCGGCTGGGGTCTCGCCGCGGCGTTCGGCGCCGTCGCCGGCATGATGGTCGCGCCCATCGTGACGCTCGAGCCGAACATGATGGGCGGCATCCAGATCTACGCGTTCGCGGCCGCGACGCTCGGCGGCTTCACGAGCCCCGGCGGCGCGGTGCTGGGCGGCATCATCGTCGGCGTCGCCGAGAACCTCGTCGGCACCTACGTGCGCTTCATCGGCACCGAGCTCAAGCTGACCGTGGCGCTCGCAATCATCATCATCGTCCTGCTCGTGCGTCCGCGCGGTCTCTTCGGACGCGCCGTCGTGCGCCGGGTCTGACGGTGGCGGTTCGCGCCGAACCGGCGATCGCTTCGCGGCGCGTGATGTCGGCGCCGACGATCGCCGTCCTCGTCGCGGCCGTGATCGCGCTCGTGCTGCCGTTCATGCTGAGCAACTTCCGGCTCTTCCAGTTCACGCAGGTGTTCATCTACGCGATCGCACTCCTCGGCCTCAACATGCTGACCGGCTTCAACGGCCAGATCTCGCTCGGCCACGGCGCGTTCTTCGCGGTCGGCGCCTACACCGGCGCGATCATGATGGATCGCTGGAACGTGCCGTACGGGTGGACGATTCCGGTGGGCGGCCTGCTCTGCCTGATCGTCGGGTTCCTCTTCGGCATCCCGGCGCTGCGCCTCGAGGGCCTGTACCTCGCGCTGGCGACGTTCGCGCTCGCGCTCGCGGTGCCGCAAATCCTGAAATACTTCGAGCACTGGACCGGCGGGTCGCAGGGCATCGTGCTGACGAAGCCGGCCGCGCCATTCGGCCTGCCGCTGTCGGAAGACCAGTGGTTCTACTTCGTCACGCTCGTCGTGCTGTTCGTGATGTTCGTGCTCGCGCGCAATCTGCTGTCCGGGCGGATCGGTCGCGCGCTCGTCGCCATTCGCGACAACCCGCTCGCCGCCGAGGCGATGGGGGTCAACAAGGCGCTCTACAAGTCGCTGACCTTCGGCGTGAGCGCGGCGTACACCGGCGTCGCCGGGGCGCTCTCGGCGGTGGCCATCGCGTTCGTCGCGCCGGACTCGTTCAACATCCTGCTCTCGATCTCGCTGCTCACGGGCAGCGTGATCGGCGGGCTCGCCTCGATCTCGGGCGCGATCTACGGCGCCCTGTTCATCCAGTTCGTGCCGAACTGGGCCCAGGACATCTCGAAGGCGGCGCCCTGGGCCATCTTCGGGCTGTTCCTGATCGTGTTCATGTACGTCATGCCGTACGGCATCGCCGGTGCTCTGCGGCTCGTCTGGAACCGGCTGACCCGTCCGCAGGGTTGATTCGACACGGAGTGCACTCAAGGGAGGCCACCATGAACGTGATGCGGCGAGTTCTCATGCTGCTGCTGGTCGGGACGGTCGGACTGGCGACGGCGCTGCCCGCGGGCGCGCAGACGCCGGGCGTGACCAGCACCGAGATCAAGATCGGCAACACGAACCCCTACAGCGGGCCGGCGTCGGCGTACGGGACGATCGGCAAGGCGCTCGGGGCGTACTTCAAGAAGATCAACGACGAGGGGGGCATCAACGGCCGGAAGATCAACTACATCACCTACGACGACAGCTACGCGCCGCCGAAGACGGTCGAGATGGTGCGGCGCCTCGTCGAGCAGGACCAGGTTGCGCTGCTCTTCCAGACGCTCGGCACGCCGACCAACTCGGCGATCCACAAGTACATGAACGGCAAGCAGGTGCCGCACATCTTCGTCGCCACGGGCGCGACGAAGTGGAACGACCCGAAGAATTTCCCGTGGACGATGGGCTGGCAGCCGAACTACCAGATCGAGGGCCGCATCTACGCGCAGTACGTGCTGAAGAACGTCAAGGACGCGAAGGTCGGCATCCTGTACCAGAACGACGACTACGGGAAGGACTACCGCAAGGGCTTCCTCGACGGGCTCGGCGAGGCCGCCAAGAGGGTCGTCGTGCTCGAGCAGACGTACGAGGTCACGGATCCGACGATCGACTCGCAGATCGTCAATCTCAAGAACAGCGGCGCGAACGTGTTCTTCAACGTCACGATCCCGAAGTTCGCGGTGCAGGCCATCAAGAAGTCGCACGACATCGGCTGGAAGCCGGTGCACCTGCTCAACAACGTGTCGAGCTCGCTCGGCACGACGCTCAAGCCCGCCGGGCTCGAGGCGTCGAAGGGCCTCATCACCGCGCTCTACATGAAGGAAGTCACCGACCCGCAGTGGAAGAACGACAAGGCCTACCTCGACTGGGTGGCGTGGATGAAGAAGTACTATCCCGAGGGCGCGCTGGACGACCAGGCCAACGCGTACGCGTATTCGGTCGCAGCGACGCTCGTCCAGGCCCTCAAGCAGTGCGGCAACGACCTCTCCCGGCAGAACATCATGAAGCAGGCGGCGAGTCTGAAGAACCTGGAGCTGCCGATGCTGCTGCCGGGCATCAAGATCAACACGAGCGCCACGGATTTCGCGCCGATCGAGCAGGAGCAGCTGGCGAAGTTCAACGGCGAGATCTGGCAGGTGTTCGGCGAGCTCATCGACGCGTCGAAGAAGTAACGTTGATGGGTGGTGACGGGCGTGCCTGACGTCGGCGGCGGGGTGGGGGGTCCCTCCGGAAATCCGCGTGCGTCCTGCCCGCGGGACGCAGCACCCGGGAACGAATCACGGAGCGCTGTGTTCGACGCTCGGTTCGCTCCAAACGGATTTCCGGAGGGACCCCCCACCCCACCACCGCCGCCGGGCACGCCCGGCCACCCGTCGCGTCACCTCTGCCGCGCGTCGTTCGCGCGCTCACAGCTGCATCTTCGCGAATGACATCCGTGTGGCGGCATCGTCCCGAATGACACACGTCTGGCGGCTCGCCGAGCTGCTTCGGCGGCACGCGCGCGAGCGCGGCGCCGGCTCCATGATCACGTTCGGTCCGCGCACGGTGACGTGGGCGGAGATGGACGCGCGCTCGAACCGCGTCGCCCAGGCGCTGCGCGCGGCCGGCGTCGGCGCCCAGGACCGCATCGCCTTTCTCGACAAGAACGGCCTCGAGTATTTCGACGTGCTCTTCGGCGGCGCCAAGCTCAACGCGGTCAACGTCGCCGTCAACTGGCGCCTCGCCGCGGGCGAGATCCGCGACATCGTCGACGACGCCCAGGCGAAGTTGCTGATCGTCGGCGCCGAGTTCGCGCGCGAGCTCGACGCCATCGCCGGCGAGCTCGCGACCGTCGAGCACATCGTCGTCATCGGCGAGCACGGGCGCTACGAGCGCTACGACGCGTGGGTCTCACGCCACGCGGCCGACGACCCGGCGGTGCCGTCCGCGGACGACGACGTCGCGATGCAGCTCTACACGTCGGGCACGACGGGCGTGCCGAAGGGCGCGATGCTCACGAACGCCAACCTCGGCACGCTGCTGCCGCACGTCACGCCGCGCTGGGGCTTCGACCCGACCAGCGTGAACGTGGTCGCGATGCCGCTCTTCCACATCGGCGGCTCGGGCTGGGCGCTCTGCGGCATGTGGAACGGCGCGCACTCGATCCTGTTCCGCGAGTTCAACCCGGCCGAGATCGTCGCGGCGATCCCGAAGCACGGCATCACCAACGCGCTCTTCGTGCCCGTGATGCTGCAGGTCATGACGGCGATGCCCGGCGCCGCGGACGGCGACTACCGCACGCTGCGCTCGATCGTCTACGGCGCCTCGCCGATCACGAACGAGGTGCTGATCCGCTCGATGAAGACGTTCGGCTGCGACTTCATCCAGGTCTACGGGCTCACCGAGACGACCGGCGCGATCACCGAGCTGCGCCCGGAGGATCACGATCCCGGAGGCCCGCGCGATCATCGGCTGCGGTCGGCGGGCAAGCCGTTCCCGTGGGTCGAGATCCGCATCGTCGACCCGGCGACCGGCGCCGACGTGCCGGCGGGCACGATCGGCGAGCTCTGGACGCGGTCGATCCAGAACATGAAGGGCTACTGGCGCAAGCCGGACGACACGGCGCGCACGATCCGGCCGGACGGCTGGCTGCGCACGGGCGACGGCGGCTACGTCGACGCCGAGGGCTACGTCTACCTCACCGACCGCGTGAAGGACATGATCATCACCGGCGGCGAGAACGTGTATCCCGCCGAGGTCGAGAACGTCCTCATGTCGCATCCCGCCGTCGGTGACGTCGCGGTCATCGGCGTGCCCGACGACCGCTGGGGCGAAACGGTGAAGGCGGTCGTCGTCCCGAAGCCGGGCGCGTCGGCGACCGCCCCGGAGCTCATCGCCTTCGCGCGCGAGCGCCTCGCGCACTTCAAGTGCCCGACGTCGGTCGACTTCGCGGAGACGCTGCCGCGCAATCCGTCGGGCAAGCTCCTCAAGCGCGAGATCCGCGAGCCGTACTGGCAGGGCCAGACGCGGAGGATCCACTGAGGCTCGACGTTCTCCGCTCGCGGCTCGCCGGGAAGATCGTCCTCCTCATCTCCGCCGTGCTCATCATCGGCTTCGGCGCCTCGACGCTGTGGACGATCAAGCGCGAGGCCGACCTGCTCGTCGACCACAGCAAGCAGGCGTCCCGCCGTCTCCTGGCCGCGCTCGTGGCGAGCATCGAAGGCGCGATGGTGCAGGAGCGGCCCGACGTCACGCGCGCGTTCATCGTCGATCTGAAAGCGTCGTTTCCGGGCCGGCTCGACATCTATCGCCGCAACGGCGTCGAGGCCTTCACGGACATGGCGACGCTCGAGGAGGTGAAGAAGAACGCGGACCTGTCGCCGGAGGTGTTGCGGAACATCGCGAAGCTCCAGCGCGTGCCGGCCGCGCCGATGAGCGGGCCGCACTTCACGCAGGCGGTGGCGACGCTCAAGACCCAGGAAGCGCTCGAGGACGTCGAGGGCTCCACCCATTTTCTGATGCACCACCCGATCCCGAACCAGGAGCGGTGCCAGGGCTGCCACGGGACCGATCACCAGGTGCGCGCGGTCGTGCGGCTCGCGCTCCCGATGGAGCCCGTGTTCGCCGAGGTTCGCCAGCAGCGCAACCGGCAGATCATGATCGCCGTGCTGACGATCCTGGTGGCGGGCGCCCTGCTGACGATCGCGATGGGGCAGATCATCGTGCGTCCGATCAAGGACCTCGGCGACGTGGCGCGCCGCATCGGCGCCGGTGACTTCTCGACGCGCGCGCCCGCGGCGTCGGGCGACGAGCTCGGCGAGCTCGGTCGCGCGGTGAACGACATGACCGCCCGCCTCGCCGGCGCCTATGCCGATCTCGAGACCAAGAACACCGAGCTCGCGACGACCCTCACCGAGCTCCAGGAATCGCGGCAGCGCCTGGCGCTCCTCGAGCAGCTCAAGGGCGAGCTCTCGAAGTTCGTGCCCGAGTCGGTGAAGCGCCTGCTCGACGAGAACCCGGACGCGACGGAGCTCGAGAAGAAGACGGTCGAGGTCTCGGTCCTGTTCCTCGACATCGCCGGGTACACGAAGCTCTCCGAGCAGGTCGAGCCGAAGCGGCTGAACCAGCTCGTGCAGACGTACTTCTCGAGCTTCCTCGAGATCATCCAGAGCCATCACGGCGACATCAACGAGACGGCCGGTGACGGCCTCATGGTCATCTTCCAGGCGCCACGCGACGGACGCAGCAGCGATCACGCGCTGAACGCCGCGCGCGCGGCGTTCGCGATCCGGATGAAGACGATCCAGCTGAACGACGAGTACGCCGGCATGTTTCCGAGCGTGCAGCTCCACATGGGCATCAACACGGGCGACGCGCTCGTCGGCGCGACGAAGATCGGCACCGGCGGCGCGCAGCGCTGGACGTTCACGGCGCAGGGGCCGGTGACGAACCAGGCCGCGCGCTTCGCGGGCTTCGCGACGGGCGACGATATCGTCGTGGGGCCGACGACGGCGAACCGCATCCGGACCTACTTCGTGCTGGAGGCGCTCGGCGAGCAGACGTTCAAGAACGTGTCGCAGCCGATCCCGGTCTTCCGTCTGATCCCGCCGGGCGTGTACGACAAGTTCTCGGCGCCGACCTCTTGAGATGGGGGCCCCGACATGGCCCCCATACCCCCAACGCTCGGAACCGGCCCGGCGGAGCCGTGCCGGTCCTCGATCACGTAGTCCCGCGGGCCCCGACATGGCCCCCATACCCCCAACGCTCGGAACCGGCCCGGCGGAGCCGTGCCGGTCCTCGATCACGTAGTCCTGCGGGGGCCCCGACATGGCCCCCATACCCCCAACGCTCAACGGACCCGGGATAAACCCGGGCCCGTTTCGATTTCCCGCTCGGACCTGTTGCCGCTACTCGCCTCGCGGTACTCGATGTCCTGGTTGTCCTCGTTGTCCTCGCGCGTGGTGCGCGCCCGACGAAATGACCGCGGTGTCGCGCGCCTAGAACGGCGAGCGATCACGTAGTCCCGCGGTACACCCGCGGGACACGCGTGTTGATGCTCGTCAGGATCTCGTGCGTGATCGTGCCCGCCCAGCCCGCCATCTCCTCGATCGAGATCGTCGCGTCGCCCTGACGTCCGAGCAGCACGACCTCGTCGCCGTTGTACGCGGAGTCGCGCCCGATCGCGATCATGATCTGGTCCATGCAGATCCGCCCGACGACGGGATAGCGCTTGCCGCCGATCGCCACCTCCGCGCGGCCGCTCATCGCCCGCGCGTAGCCGTCGCCGTAGCCGACGGGCAGCGTCACGACGCGCGTGTCGGCCGGCGCCACCCACGTACAGCCGTAGCTCACCGGATTGCCCGCCTTGACGACCTTGAAGAACACCACGCGCGTGATCCAGGAGAGCGCCTGCCGCACCGGCAGGGTCGCCGGCACCTCGGCGGAGGGACGGACGCCATAGAAGAGGATGCCGGGGCGCACGAGATCGAGGTAACTGTCGGGCATCGTGAGGATGGCGCCGGAGTTCGCCGCGTGCCGCAGCGGCGTCGGCACCGAGCGCTGCTCGTAGAAGCGGAGCACCTCGTGGAACCGCTCGAGCTGCAGCCGCGCGTGCGAGAGATCCGGCGCATCGGCGCTGGCGAAGTGCGTGAAGATCCCTTCGACGCGCACGTGGCGGCAGCGCAGCGACGCCTCGAGCAGCTTTTCGGCGGTGTACCAGTGGATGCCGATGCGCTCCATACCCGTGTCGACCTTGAGGTGCACGGTCGCCGTGCGGCCGAGCGCCGCCGCGTGCTCGTCGACGGCGCGCAGCTTGTCGACCGACGACGCCGTCAGCGTGAGGTCGTGCTCGAGAAAGCGCGGGATCTGCGAGCCGAGGATGCCGCCGAGCACGAGCACGGGCAGGCGGATCCCGTGCTGACGGAGGCGGAGGCCTTCTTCCAGATACGCGACGCCGATCGCCGGCGCGCCGAGCCGCTCGACGACGCGGGCGACGTCGACGAGCCCGTGCCCATAGGCGTTCGCCTTGAGGATCGGCATGACGCGCGCGGGCGCCACGTGCGCCGCGATGACCCGGTAGTTCTCGGCGAGCACGTCGAGATCGACCTCGACGCGCGTCGGCCGGAGCTCGTCCGTCGCGATCGTCGGTTCGTGGAGCGTCGCGATTACTCGGTCCGGACCTGGATGCGCTTCGGCTGCACGGTGGACACACGTTCACCGCGCCGCGCGCGGTTGTCAAGACTCGGCGGGTGCCTCAGACGAGCGCGCGCACGAGACCGGCCGCGCCGAGGAGCACGAGCAGCAGCAGGACGGCGCGGCGAAACGCTTCCGGGTCGGCGCGGACGAAGCGACGGCTCCCCAGCGCGGTGCCGACGAGCATCGGCGGCAGGAACAGCGCGACACGGAGCGCGGACTGCCACGTGAACAGTCCCGACGCCGCGGCGATCGCGACGCCGACGCCGTCGGTCAGCATGAAGAACGCGATGAGCGACGCCCGCGCGACGTCGACGCCCGCGGGCGTGGCGAAATAGAAGATGACGACCGGCGGACCGCCCGCGGACGTGCTGCCGGTCAGCACCCCCGACACGACGCCGGCGCCGATGGTGGCCGCCATGCCGGGCGCGCGGCGCAGCGCGTAGCCGCGCCAGAGCACGATCGCGGTCACGACGACGACGACGGAGATCGCCACCTGCATCGGCCGCGCGGGCGTGACGGCGAGCAGCCATACGCCGAGCGGCGTCGACAGACACGCGGCGGCGACGAGCGGCCCCACGCTGCGCCAGTCGACGGCGCGCCAGGCCTGCGGGAGCAGATGGAGGCTCGCGAGGACTTCCATGGCGAGGATGACCGGCACGACCGCCGCCGGCGGCATGACGAGCGTGAGACTCGTGACCCAGACCATCGACGAGCCGAAGCCGGTGTAGCCGCGGACGACGCCGCCGACGAGGACGGCGCCGGCGGCGAAGGCGAGCGCAGCGGGCTCGAGGCCGGCGACCATTCGCGCCAGTGAATCACAAGCGCTACGCTCGGTGAAATGACGCTCGAGCGCGTGCGCGTCGGCATCTGCTCGTGGGCGGACGCCGCGCTCATCGAGGACGGGTCGTTCTACCCGAAGAAGTCGATGAGCCCGGAAGCCCGCCTGCGGTGGTACGCGCGCTTCTTCGACACGGTCGAGGTCAACAGCCCGTACTACGCGATCCCCGACGTGCGGCACACCGAGCGCTGGTGCGAGCGCACGCCGCCCGGCTTCGTGTTCAACGTGAAGGCGTATGCACTGCTCACCGGGCACCACCCGAAAGCCGAAAGCCTCCCCGCCGACGTGGTTGCGCTGCTGCCGGCGCAGCCGGCGCGGACGCCGCGCGGCGAGATCGACCGCGCGAGCGTTCCCGCCGATGCGGTCGACGCCGCGTTCCGGTTGTTTCGTGCGGCGCTCGACCCGCTGGCGCGCGCGCGGAAGCTCGGCTACGTCCTCTTCCAGTTCGCGCCGTGGGTGCATTTCGGCGACGAGTGGCTCGCGTACATCGCCGCGCTGCCCTCACGGCTGCCGGGCTTCACGGTGGCCGCGGAGTTCCGTCACCGCTCCTGGTTTCCCGAGCACGGCGTCGAGACGCTCGAGGCGTTGCGCAGCGCGGGCGTCGCGCACGTCGTCGTCGACGGTCCCGTGCTCGGCGGCTCGGTCCCGCGCGTGACGACGGCGACGGCGCCCGCGTCGATTCTGAGATTGCACGGCCGCAACGCCGAAGGGTGGTCGCGCCAGCTGCGCGGGGAAAGCCCCGCCGTCCGCGAGAAGTACGACTACCGCTATACGGATGCCGAGCTCCGCGAGCTCGTGCCGGAGGTGGCGATGCTCGCGGACGAAAGCGAGCAGGTCTTCGTCTCGTTCAACAACAACAATCGCGCCTATCCGGTGCAGAACGCGCTCGTGATGCGCCGCCTGCTCGGCCACCGGGTCGAGACGCCGCCGGCGATGGCCGCCCCCGCGACCGGCGATCTCTTCAGGTAGAATTGGATTCCTATGCCGGAAGTCGAGCTGCGTGGCGGAGAGGTCGACGGGCTCTCACTGCATTACGTCGTCGAGGGACGCGGCCCGGCCACGATCGTGCTCGTGCACGGCCTGGGGGGCTTCGCGGAGTCCTGGCGCTACACGATCGAGGCGCTGGCCTCGCGCGCGAAAGTCTATGCCGTCGATCTTCCCGGCTTCGGCCGCTCGGCCAAGCCCCGCGGACGGTACGCGCTGACGGACCTCGCCCGGGCGCTGCACGGCTTCCTCGACGCGGTCGGCGCCGGCCAGGTGTCGCTCGTCGGACATTCCATCGGCGGCGCCGTCTGCGTGACGTACGCGCTCACGCGCCCGGCCCGGGTCGAGCGGATGGCGCTCGTCGGCGGGCTCGTCCCCGGATTCCCGTACGAGTTCTCGCTGCCCGCGCGTGTCGCGACGCTGCCGGTCGTCGGCGAAGCGCTGTCGCTCTGCGGCTGCGCGCCGCTCTACAAGGCGTCGATCGCGCGCTGCTTCGCGACCCCCGTGGCGGAGGAGGTCGACTTCCTCGTCGACTCGTTCTACGCGCAGCGCGCCAACGCCGAGGCCCGCGCGGCGTTCCTCGCCACGCTGCGCCACGTGCGCGCCGATCTCGCCGCGCACGTCGACGCCTATCGCCGCGCGCTGGCGACGATGGATCTGCCGCTGCTGCTCATTCACGGCCGTCAGGACCGCGTGGTCCCGGCCTCGCACTGCGCGGCCGCCGCGGCGGCGCTGCCGCGCGCCGGCGTGCGCTGGGTCGACGGGTGCGGCCATTTCCCCCACATCGAGCACGCGCCCGCCGTCAACGCCTGGCTCGCCGAGTTCCTGGTCGCCCGTCCGGCGCCGCGCTGAGAACGCCCCCCATGTCCGAGATCACCCCCGCGGCCCTGAAAGCTCGCCTCGACGCGAACGACGCGCCGATCCTGCTCGACGTCCGCCAGGACTGGGAGACGAAGCTCTGCCGTCTCGCGAACGCGATGCACATTCCGATCGAGGAGATCGAGTTCCGGACCGAGGAGCTCGATCCGGCGAACGAGATCGTCGTGTACTGCCACCAGGGCGTCCGCAGCGCCGCGGTCGCCGAGTACCTGCGCCAGCTCGGTTTCCGCGACGTGAAGAACCTCGCCGGCGGGCTCGACGCCTGGGCGCGGAGCGTCGATCCGTCGATGCGCCGGTACTGATGGCCGGCGGCGTCGTCCACGTCGCGCGCGACGGTGGCGTCGCGCGCGTCACCCTCGATCGCGCCCCGCTGAACCTCTTCGAGCCCGGACTGATCGCGACGCTGCGCGACACGATCCGCCAGCTCGGCGCCGACCGCGACGTGCGCGTGATCGTGCTGACCGGCGCCGGCCGCGCGTTCCAGGCCGGCATGGACGTGGCTGTGCTGCGCGGTCTCGACGTCGCGACCGCCAAGGCGCTGATCACGTCGCTCCAGAGCGCGATCGGCGCGGTGCACGACGCGCCCGTTCCGGTGATCGCGCGGATCAACGGCGCCGCGCTCGGCGCCGGGTTCGAGCTCGCGATTGCCTGCGACCTCCGCATCGCCGTGAGCGGCGCGCCGCTCGGGCTGCCGGAAGTGCAGGTCGGGGTGCCGTCGGTGATCGAGGCGGCGCTGCTGCCGGGGGCGATCGGCCCGGCGCGGGCGGCCGAGCTGCTGTTCACCGGCGACGCCGTCACCGCCGAGGTCGCCGCCGGCTGGGGGCTCGTGAATCGCGTCGTGCCGCCGGCGGAGCTCGATGCCGCCGTCGATCGGGTGGTCGCGCGCATCCTCGCGGCCGCGCCGGGCGCGATCCGCCTGCAGAAGGAGCTCGTCATCCGCTGGCGCGAGACGGATCTCCGCACCGCGGTGCAGTACGGCATCAACGCCTTCGCCGCGTCCTACGCGAGCGACGAGGCGCGCGAAGGCGCCGACGCCTTCCTCGGCAAGCGCGAGCCGGCGTGGAGACGCGCGCGGTGAAGATCCGCACGATCACGATCGACTTCTGGGGCACGCTGCTCTTCGACGGACCGCAGAGCGACAACCGCTACAAGCGGCGGCGCATGGCGGACTTCGAACGGATCCTGGCGAGCGAGGGCGTGCCGGCGAACGGGACGGCGCTCGATCGCGCGTACGACGAGTCGGGCTCGACGCTGTCGCGCGTGTGGAGCGCGAACCGCGACCTGCCGGCCGAGCACTACGTGAAAGCCGTGCTCGACGCGCTCGACCCGGACATCTACGACCAGCTGTCCGGGCACGCGCGCGAGGCGCTGCTCGACGCCTACTCGCGTCCCGCGCTGCAGGTGCCCCCCGCCGTCGACCCCGGCGCGCGCGTCGCGCTCGAAGCGCTGTGCGCGCGTGGCTACACGCTGGCCGTCGTGTCGAACACGATGCGCACGCCCGGCGCCACGCTCCGCAAGCTGCTCGAGCGGTTCCGCCTCCTCGGCTGCTTCGAGCACACGACCTTTTCCGACGAAGTCGGCATTCGAAAGCCGGACCCGGAGATCTTTCGGATGACGTTGCGCGCGGTCGGCGGCGACGTCGCCGAGGCGGTTCACGTCGGCGACGACTTCGATCTCGACGTCCAGGGCGGACGGCAGGCGGGCCTGCGCGTGATCCAGGTGACGAACGCGTCGCTGCGCGCGCTCGGCGTCCAGGCGCCGGACGCGGTGATCAGGACGATGGCCGCGTTGCCGGACGCGATCACATCGCTCGACGGTTGAAACGCTCGACCGGCAGAGCGAGGCACCGCGAGCGCCGTTTCGGCAACGGATCCGAGCGGGGAAACGAGGCGCGCCCCGGGTGTCCCGGGGCGCGCCGAGCGTTGGGGGTATGGGGGCCCATGTCCGGGCCCCCATTACGATCAGACCAAACCTACCGCCGGCGCAGGAGCCGGGCGCCGACCAGGCCGAGACCGACGGCGAGGGCCGCGAAAGGCTCGGGCGTCGAGACAGGCGTCGGGGTCGTGACGGCCGCGATCGAGCCGCCGACGCCCCCGCCGCCACCGGCCACGAACCCGCCGCCGCCACCCTTCTTCCCGCCGCCACCACCGAACGCGAACGCATCCGACGCGACCGCGAGGGCCGCGATGAGGCTGAGTGCCGCGATTGTCTTGTGCATGAGGTTTGGAACCTCCTTTCCTGGCCAGACGAGTGTCAAGAGCCGTGCCGGACCCGGATTCCTTCGTCAACGCTGACTTTCGCCGCGAAATCGCGCAGCGGCTTGCGCAGCCGGGTACGCGACGCTGAAGCGGCGTGCAGAGGGTGAGAGTTTCGTCACCGGATGCAGGGCACGCCGGGTCAGTCTTGTGCCGCAGTGCGGCGAACCGGTAAGATACGCGGCGATGGACGTCGCCGAGCTGCGGTCCAAGATCCGCGATATCAAGGATTTCCCGACCGAGGGCATCCTGTTCAAGGACATCACGACGCTCCTCAAGGACGCGCCGGCGTTCCGGACCGTCGTCGAACTGCTGGCGAGCCGATACGGGCAGGAGCGCGTCGACGTCGTGGTCGGGATCGAATCGCGCGGGTTCATCTTCGGCGGCGCGGTCGCTCATCAGCTCGGCGCGGGCTTCGTGCCGGTGCGCAAGCTCGGCAAGCTGCCGGGCAAGACGATCGAGGTCGAGTACGAGCTGGAGTATGGCCGCGACGCCCTCGCGATCCACGAAGACGCCGTGCAGCCGGGACAGCGCGTGCTGGTCGTCGACGACCTGCTGGCGACCGGCGGTACGATGGCGGCGACGCTCCGGCTGATCGAGCAGCTCGGGGGCCAGGTCGCCGGCGTCGCGTTCATGATCGAGCTCGCGTTCCTGAAGGGCCGCGACAAGCTCAAGCACCACCCGGTACATTCGATCATCGTCTACGAGTGATCGGGACGATGGGAGCGCCCATGCCGAGAATCATGTCGTCGATCCTGGGAGGCGTGGCCGTCGCGCTCGCCCTCGCCGCGCCCGCCGCGGCGGATGAAGTGAAGGCGAACATCAGCGTGCGGTCGATCATGAATGCCGTCGCACCGGTCATCGAGAGCCGTGAGACGGCCTACGACCGCGTGCTGCGCGACACCGGCCCGGAGCCGCCGCCAGCCGTCGTCGGCCAAGTCGTCGACGATGGCACCGTGCGATACGGGCGCACGACGATCACCGTGAAGAACCCCTGCCCGCCCGGCACGGCGCACTACGAGCCGCCGCCTCTGCCGGGCCGCCGGCGCTGACTCCGCGGCGGGGGCCGTCGGACGCCCCTGCCGGAGTCTCCCCGGAACGAAGATTGCGCCGGCGAAGCCGGCGTTCGAAACCGCGGATCGACCCGGATAGGTGAACCATGGCGATCAAGACCGTCGGCGTCATCGGGTGCGGACTCATGGGCTCGGGCATCACGCAGGTGTCCGCGCAGTCGGGATTCCGCACCATCGTGGTCGAGGCGAGCGAGGAGCTCCTGCAGCGCGGCCTCGGCCGGCTCAAGCAGACGCTCGACGGCCTGGTCGATCGCGGCAAGCTCGAGGCGACGGCGCGCGACGCGGCGCTCGCGCAGATCTCCGGCACGGTGAAGCTCGAGGACCTCGGCAGCTGTGATCTCGTCGTCGAGGCGATGACGGAGAACCAGCCGCTCAAGAACGAGACCTTCGCGCGGCTGGACCGCATCTGTGCGCCGCACGCGATCCTCGCGAGCAACACCTCGTCGTGCAACGTGACGGCGATGGCGGCCGCGACGAAGCGTCCCGGGCAGGTGCTCGGCATGCACTTCTTCAATCCCGTCCCGCTCATGAAGCTCGTCGAGATCGTGCGCACGATCCTGTCGGACGAGACGGCTGTCCGCGCCGCGACGGAGTGGACCAGGGCGGTCGGCAAGGTGCCGGTCCAGGCGAAGGATTCGACGGCGTTCATCGTCAACCGGCTCCTCGTGCCGTACCTGCTCGACGCAATCCGCGTATACGAGCAGGGGCTCGCGTCGCTGGAGGACATCGACCAGGCGATGAAGCTCGGCTGCGGCTATCCGATGGGACCGTTCACGCTGCTCGACCTGGTGGGTCTCGACACGACCATGTACGTCGCCGAGGTCATGTTCGACGAGTTCCGCGAGCCGCGGTACGCGCCACCGCCGCTGCTGAAGCGCATGGTGATGGCCGGACACCTCGGCCGGAAGAGCGGGCAAGGGTTCTACAGCTACCGCTGATTCAAAGCTGTGCGCGGCTCCCGGTGTCCCGCGTCATGACAGCGGGGCGAAAGCTGACACCCGCAAAAAATCCCCGAAAGCGGGCATCGCGACGACCGGGAACCGCGCACGCGATTCACAACAAAGCCGGACGGCGCCTGTTCGAACGGAAAATGTTTGCACACCGGGTGCCACATCGTGAAGGTAGATATGTCGCGATGTTACCGAGGAGTTGTGGATCTGCCTCGTCGCCAGGATGACAAAGCTGCGCCAGCGGTGTGACGAAATCCGTCACTTCACGAGCGCGGCGCGGTCCGTGCACTGCCACCGCAGGAAGGACGCCGACGCCGGCGCCCGACGCCATGCTCGGTCAGTACACGGGATATCTCTTCCTCGGCTTCGGTCTGCTGTTCACCGTGCTGGAACTGGTTCGTCCGGCGCGCCGGATCGACTACCGGACGGTCGTCAAGAAAGATATCGGTGCGCTCGTCGTGTACCAGGCGGTCTTCGGTCCCGCCGCGCTTTACGTCAGCAGCTTCGCCCAGCCCGACCTGTCGCTGTTTCGATGGGTGACGCACGTCCCGTGGCCGATCCGGATCGTGCTGTTCGTCGTGCTGACCGACCTCGCGAGCTACTGGCTCCACCGCGCGATGCACGGGCGGCACCTCTGGCGGGTTCATCGGTGGCACCACTCGCCGCGGTACATGTACTGGCTCGCCGGGATCCGCGCCACGCTGCCCCAGCAGGTGCTGTTCAACCTGCCCGGGGCGCTGTGCCTGCCGCTGTTGATCGGCGCGCCGTTGTGGGTCTTCTTCCTCCTGCTCGCCCAGCCGTTCATCGTCAACGACTGGATGCACGCGAACCTCACGTGGCGCTCCGACCGGCTCGAGTGGGTGCTGGTCACCCCCCGCTACCATCACGTCCATCACAGCGCGGACCCGCGGCACCACGCGATGAATCTTGGCGCCATGTTCACGGCGTGGGACCGGCTGTTCGGCACGTACGTGAATCCCGACGAGGTCGGCGAGCTGTCGTTCGGCATCGGCACGTCGGTGTTGCCCGTCCGGCTTGCGCTCGGTCTCTAGCGCGGGCTCGCGCCGGGCACCGCGGCCACCTCGTCGGTGGATAATGACGTCGCATGGGAATCGACTTCTGGCTCTCCGACGACGAGCGAGCGATGCGCGACCTCGTCCGCCAGGTGTCGCGCGAGCGCATCGCGCCCTCCGCTGCGGAGATCGACGAAACGGAGACCTATCCCGCCGAGGCGCTCCGGACGCTCGGCGACCAGGGCTTGCTCGGCGTCTGGGTGCCCGACGCGTGGGGCGGCTCGGGCCTCGGCGTCCTCGGCTTCTGCCTCGCGGTCGAAGAGATCGCGTACGCGTGCGCCTCCACCGGCGTCATCGTCCTCGTGCAGTTCGCGGCGGGGTATCCGCTCGTCGTCGGCGGCACCGAGGAGCAGAAGCGCCGCTATCTGCCACGGCTCGCGTCCGGTGACATCACCGCGGCGTTCTCGCTTTCGGAGCCCGGCGCCGGCTCCGACGCGGCGAGCATTGCGACGACGGCCGTGCGGCGCGGCGATCGCTACGTCCTGAACGGCACGAAGCTGTGGGTGACGAACGGCAGCCACGCGGGCCTCGTGACCGTCTTCGCCACGGTCGACCGCGGGCGCGGGCGCAACGGCATCACCGCCTTTCTCGTCGAGCCGACGTTCCCCGGATTCGCCATCGGCAAGCTCGAGCGCAAGATGGGCATCCGCGGGTCGCCGACCGTGGCGATTCATCTCACCGATTGCGAGGTGCCGGTGGAGAACCGGCTCGGCGCCGAAGGCGACGGCTTCCGGCTCGCGCTCGCCGCGCTCGAGCGGTCGCGTCCGGCCGTCGCGGCGCAGGCCGTCGGCATCGGGCAGGCGGCGCTCGACGCCGCCGTCGGGTACGCGAAAGTGCGGCAGCAGTTCGGGACGCCGATCGCGAACTTCCAGGGCGTGCAGTTCATGCTGGCCGACATGGCGATGCAGGTGCACGGCGCGCGGCTGATGGTGCACCACGCGGCCGCGCTCATCGACCGCGGCGCGCCCGCCACGGCGATCGAATCGTCGATGGCGAAGTGCTTCGCGTCCGACGCGGCGATGCGCGTCGCCACCGACGCGGTGCAGATCTTCGGCGGCTACGGCTATACGCGGGAGTATCCGGTCGAGCGCCACTTCCGCGACGCGAAGATCACGCAGATCTACGAGGGCACCAACCAGATCCAGCGACTCGTGATCGCTCGCGAGCTCGGACTCGGCCGCGGCTGAACAGCCTTCGCGTTTGACCGGGTTGACCGGTGGTGGTAGATGTCTAGACATCCTGATCGTTCGAGGCTAACCGTCGTGGAATACCAGACCGGCGTCCCCCGCTATCTCCAGATTGCCGAGGTCATTCGCCAGGAGCTCCGTGGCGAGGGCGAGCGGATTCCCTCGGAGCACGAGCTGTGCGCCCGGTTCAAGGTCAGCCGGCCGACCATCCGGCAGGCGCTCGACGTCCTCGTGCAGGAGGGTCGACTGTACCGGCACGCCGGGCGGGGCACCTTCAGCACGCCGAGCCCCGGCGGGGACCGGCGCCTCCGCGTCATCGGCTCGGTCGACGACATGATCGCGCTCGGCGAGGAGACGTGGTTCAAGCTGGTCTCGCGCGACGTGACGCCGATTCCGGCGAACATCGCGCAGTCGCTGCGCCTGCCGCCGGGATCGTCGGCGTACCGGGTCATCGGCGTCCGACACGCCGAGACCGGGCCGTTCCAGCACGTGACCGCGTATCTGCGCAAGGAGACGGGCGAGCAGCTGTCGGACGAAGACCTGTCGAAGACCTCGCTGCTCGGCGCCGTGGAGCGCCAGCTCGGCGTGTTGGTGAAGTTCCTCGAGCAGACGACGGACGCCGTGCTCGCGCCGCGGCACGTCGCCGAGCTCCTGCAGCTCCGGCCCCGCACGCCGCTGCTGATGTTCGAGCGCACGTACTTCGCGGCGAACGGCGAGCCCGTGGAACACGCGGTCAGCTACCAGACGAGCCGGCGGTACCCGTACCGGCTCGTGCTGTCGCGTCCCGAGCGCCGGGTGTAACCGCGGTGTCGTACCGCGTCGGTTTCGACGTGGGCGGCACCTTCACCGACCTCGTGCTGCAGTCGCCTGCGGGCGAGCTCCACACCGGCAAGCGACTCACGACGTATCCGGATCCTTCCGACGCGTGTCTGGCCGGACTCGACGAGCTCGTCGCCCGCGCCGGCGCGCCGTGGCCCGAGGTGTCGCAGGCCGTCCACGGCACGACGCTCGGCTCGAACATCGTCATCGAGCGCAAGGCGCAGGGGGTCGGGCTGCTGACCACGCGCGGCTTCCGCGACGTGCTGATCATCGGGCGCGAGAAGCGCTACCAGGTCTACGACTTGCAGATCGAGAAGCCGCGGCCGCTCATTCGGCGACGGCTGATCGGCGAGGTCACGGAGCGCATCCTGGCCGACGGCTCCGTGCGCACGCCGCTCGACGAGGCGGACGCGCGCCGCGCGATCCGCGATCTCGCCGCGCGCGGCGTGGGAACCCTCGCGATCTGTCTGCTGCATGCGTACGTGAACCCCGCGCACGAGCAACGCCTCGCGGCGCTCGTCGCCGAAGAGGCGCCGCACGTGGCGGTGACGCTGTCGCACGAGGTCTCGCCCACGTTCCGCGAGTACGAGCGGACGTCGACGACGGTGATCAACGCCTACGTCATGACCGCGATCCGCGACTACCTGCGCGCGCTGCGGGCGGCGCTGGCCGGGCGCGGGTATCGGGGGCGGCTCTTCGTCATGCAGTCGTCCGGCGGCGTCGCGACCGCCGAGGCGATGGAGCGCTACCCGGTGCGGATGATCGAGTCCGGTCCCGCGGCCGGCGCGCTGATGGCGGCGCTCTACGGCGAGCTCTGCGGCCACCGCGATCTCATCGCGTTCGACATGGGCGGCACGACCGCCAAGCTCGCGCTGATCGACGGCGGCCGGCCGTCGACGACGACCGCGTTCGAGCTCCATCGCGTGAACAACGCGCCCGGCAGCGGGCTGCCGATGAACATCCAGGCGATCGATCTCGTCGAGATCGGCGCCGGCGGCGGGTCGATCGCGCGCGCGACGCTCGGCGTGATCGCCGTCGGGCCCGAGAGCGCGTCGTCGACGCCGGGGCCGGTGTGTTACGGACGCGGCGGCACGGAGCCGACGGTCACCGACGCGAACGTCGTGCTCGGCTACCTGAACCCGGCGTACTTCGCGGGCGGCGCGATGCGGCTCGACGCGGGCGGCGCCGCGCAGGCGATCGAGGCGCGCATCGCCCGACCGCTCGGCCTGTCGCTCGAGGATGCGGCGTGGGGCATTCACCAGATCGTCACGACGAACATGGAGCTCGCGACCCGCGTGGTGTCGATCGAGCGCGGCCGCGACCCGCGCGATCTCACGTTCGTCGCGTTCGGCGGCTCGGGGCCGGTGCACGGCTGCCGGCTCGCGCAGGCGCTCGGCGTTCCGCGGGTGATCCTGCCGGCCGCCGCCGGCGTCACCGCGGCGATCGGCCTGCTCGCCGCCGAAGTGCGGTTCGACGTGGCGCGCACGTTCGTGCGCCGGCTCGACGAGGTCGACGCGGGTGCGGCGAGCGCGATGTACGCCGACATGGAAACACAGGCGCTCGCGGTCGTGCGCGAGTCCGGCGTGAGCGGCGACGTGCAGATCGTGCGCTCGCTCGACGCGCGCTATCTCGGGCAAGGCTACGAGCTCACCGTGCCCGTCCCGTCGGGACGGCTCGACGCCGCGGCGCTCGCGCGCGTGCGCCGCGCGTTCGACGAGATCTACGCCGCGCGGTACGGCTACGCGACGGGCACGGAGCCCGTCGAGGTCGTGACCTGGAAGCTGTCGGCCGTCGCCGGCGCGCCGCGCGTCGCGCTGCCGAAGGCCGCGGCCGGCACCGGAGATCCGATCAAGGGCCGGCGCCGCGCGTACTTCCCGGAAATGCGGAGCTACATCGACTGTCCCGTGTACGACCGCTATGTGCTCGGCGCCGGCATGAAGGTGAGCGGCCCGGCGATCGTCGAGGAGCGTGAATCGACGACCGTGCTGCCGCCCGGCGTGACGGCGACCGTCGACGAATACGCAAATCTCGTGGCGGTGCTGGCATGACGGGCGAGCGCGGCGACCGCGACGAGCGTGCTGTCGACGGGCGCGCCGGCTCCGCCGGGGCGGGCGGAGCGCGGGGGGGTCTGGGGGGCCATGTCGGGGCCCCCCAGGTGACAGTTGACCCCATCACGCTCGGCGTCATCTGGGGCGCGCTCGGCTCGATCGCGGTCGAGATCGGGACGACGGTGCACAAGACCGCGTATTCCGAGCAGGCGCGCGAGGGCCAGGACTTCTCCGTCGCCGTGTTCGACCGCGCCGGCCGCATGGTCGCGCAGGGGCCGTACAGTCCCGGCCACATGGGCGCGATGTCGTTTGCGGTCAGGAACGCGCTCGCCGCGCACCCCGTCGAGACGCTGGAGGCCGGCGACGCGATCATGCTCAACGACCCGCTGCTCGGGTCGGGCCACCTGCCGGACTTTTTCATCACGCAGCCCGTGTTCCACGAGAGCCAGCTCATCGGCTTCGTGGTGAACATCGTCCACCACACCGACGTCGGCGGACAGCGCCCCGGCAGCCAGGGCGTCGAGGGGATCGTCGATTACTTCCAGGAGGGCCTGCGCCTGCCCCCGACGAAGGTGTGGAAGGCGTATCGACCCGACGAGGCCGTCATCGGCATCATCGCCGCGAACACGCGCACGCCGGAAAAAGTGCTCGGCGATCTCCGCGCCCAGCGGAGTGCGCTGCGCGTCGGCGAGCTGCGCCTGATGGAGCTCTGCGCCCGCTACGGACGCGAGACGCTGTTCGCGGCGATGGACGAGATCCTCGATCGGACCGAAGCGGCGCTCCGCGCCGCGATCCGTGAGATTCCCGACGGCGTCTACACCTTCGAGGACTTCATGGACGACTGGGGACCGGGAACCGATCCGCTGCGCGTATTCGTCACGGTCACGGTCGATGGCGACGGGATGACGGTCGATTACGACGGCTCGAGCCCGCAGACGGCGTCGGGGCTGAACAGCTACATCAACTACACGCGCTCGTACTCCTACGCCGCGGTGAAGTGTCTCGCCGATCCCTTCGGGCCGATGAACGAAGGCGCGCTGCGTCCCGTGACCGTCAAGGCGCCGGAGGGATCGTTCCTGAACCCGCGGCCGCCGGCGGGCGGGGGACCGCGCGCGGTCATCTGCTATCGCGTGTTCGAGTCGGTCCTGGGCGCGCTCGCGACGGCGCTGCCGGAGCGCGTGGCGGCCGCCGCCTCGCACATGGCGAACCCGACGTTCGGCGGCTTCGACCGGCGGCACGGTCGCCGGTTCGTCGCGTACGAGCTCGTGCTGTCGGGGACCGGCGCGCGCGCGACGAAGGACGGCTGCGAAGCCATGGCGTGGGCGTTCAACGCCGCGAACATTCCCGTCGAGGCGCAGGAGGCGCGCCACCCGCTGGTCGTGGAGCGCTTCGAGCTCATCCCCGATTCCGGCGGCGCGGGCACGTTCCGCGGCGGGTGCGGCGTGCGGCGCGACATGCGCTTTCTGGCGGACGACGGGATGCTGACGAACCTCTCCGACCGCCAGAAGTTTCCGCCGTACCCGCTCTTCGGCGGGAAGCCCGGCCGGCTCGGACGGACCGTCATCAACCCCGACGACGGCGAGCAGGTCGTGCACGCGAAGGCGTCGCGCGGGTTCCAGTACGGCGACGTGATCTCGTTCCAGCAGGCCGGCGCGGGCGGCTACGGCGATCCGCTCGAGCGCGATCCGGCGCGCGTCCTGGAGGACGTGCTCGACGACTACGTGTCGGTGGACGCGGCGCGCCGCGACTACGGCGTGGTGATCGTGAACGACCGGGTTGACGCGGTGGCGACGGCTGCATTACGGGCGGAGCTGCGCACGAGTGCCCGACGATGATCGGACCGGGCCCCTGATCGGGGAGGCACATCATGACGACCGGACGCTGCCCGACATGCGGTCAACCGCTGCCGAAAGGGGTTTCGCTGCCGGAACTTCGGAAGAGGATCGACGCCGTCCAGCGGCAAGCCATATCAAAAGCTCTCACACTTCAGACCCAACAGTTGCGGCGTGAGATCGAATCCGAACTGCAGGAGAAGATGCGGGCTCAAGCACGTCGCGACATTCAGCCAGCAATTTCACGGGCCAAGCTCGAAGGTCGCCGTGAGCGCGAAGAGGAGTTGAGGCGCTCGCAGAGAGAGCTCAAGGAAGCCCAGAGACGGATTGCCCTTCAGGACTCACGCACGAAAGAACTCGAGGGGACTGTTAAGAAGCTAGGCCGTCAGATTAACGAGGCTTCGCCGCAGCGAATCGGTTCGGTTAGCCAGGATGAACTTAGGCGCCTGATTGAGACGTCCTGCCTTGGCGATCAGATAATGCCGGTGCCGGCCGGCAGGCGCGGCGCAGACATCGTTCAGCAGGTCTGCGAAAACGGTGACACGTGCGGGAAGATTCTCTGGGAGGTCAAAGACACGACGAGTTGGTCCGAAACATGGATTCCCAAGGCAAAAGGGGATGGCCAAAGAGTTGGCGCGGACTATATCTGTATCGTAACGACCAGCTTCCCGAAAGGATCCGACGGCCTCGCTCGACGTAACGGGGTCATTATCATTGCGCCCATCTACGCGGCTTGCCTCGCGCCGGTGCTCCGCGATGCCATCGTTGAACTCCACCACGCTCGACTCAGCGGTCAACAACGCGCTAGCAAGGCAGGGATGATTTTGGAGTATGTGACGAGCGCTGAGTCGAAAGCGAGCTTCGGCGTAATTGCGGATAGCGTCGACGAGCTAAGAAAAATTCAGGCGAATGAGAGGAACTATCACGACGAACACTGGAGGAAAGAGGAGGGGCTCGTCGGGAAAATCGCTGCCGCCGGTTCCGCGATCCGAACTCGGCTCGCCACCATTGCTCGGGACACTCCCGTATCGCTCGCGGTGAGAGCCTGAACGCGGCCTCACGCCTACGATGATTTCGTTCACACCCGAACAGGAAGAATTCCGCCGCGCCGTCGCCCGCTTCGTCGACGCCGAGGTCGTTCCGGAAGCCCAGGCGATCGACGAGCGCGCGGAGTTTCCGACGAAGCTCTTCCGCCGTGTCGGCGAGCTCGGCTATCTCGGCCTGCGCTATCCCGAGGCGTACGGCGGCTCCGGCGCCGACGCCGTCACGTTCTGTCTCTTCGCCGAAGAGCTCGCGCGCGGATCGCTGTCGCTCGCCGCGGCGGCGGCGATGCAGGCGCTCATGGGGACGTACTTCGTGTACCAGTACGGCTCCGAGCCGCTGCGCCAGCGGTATCTCGTGCCGGCGCTGCGCGGCGACATCGTGGCGACGTTCGCGCTGACGGAGCCGAACGCCGGCTCGGATCTCGCGAGCATCACCACGCGGGCCGAGCGTCGCGGGGATGCGTGGGTGCTGCGCGGCACGAAGACGTGGGTGACGAACGCGCCGGTCGCCGATATCCTCACCGTCGCCGCGAAGACGTCCGCCGAGCGCGGGCTCAAGAACATCGCGCTGTTCCTGCTCGACCGCCGCGCGATGCGCGGCGTCACGCTCGGCAAGAAGATCGACAAGATGTCGGTGCGCGCCTCCGAGACGGGCGAGATCGTGCTCGAGGACGTCGAGGTCCCCGCCGAGCATCTGCTCGGCGGCGAGACGGGCGGCGTCGAGAAGATCGGCACGATCCTGGCCGAGATCCGCGTGATGACGGCGGCGCTGTCGGTCGGGCTGGCGCGCGCCGCGTACGATGCGGCGCTCGCGTACGCGCGGCAGCGGCAGGCGTTCGGCAAGGCGATCGTCGAGCACCAGGCGATCACGTTCAAGCTCGCCGACATGCTGACGTCGCTGCACGCGGCGCTCGTGCTGACGTATCAGACGGCCGCGCAGCTCGACGCCGGGCGCCCCGTCGCCCGCGAAGCGGCGATGACGAAGCTGGTCGCGTCGGAGATGGCCGTGAAGGTCACGGACGACGCGGCGCGGATCTTCGCGTCGTATGGTCTGGCCAGCGAATACCCGGCGCAGCGGTTCTTCCGCGACGCGCGGTTCCTGCTGCCGGGCGGCGGCACCTCCGAAATCCTGCGACTCGTGATCGGCCGCGACCTCGACTTCGATCGGGGCGCCGTGCTCTCGACGGGAGATCCTCGATGACCTGGCTCGTTACGCTGACGCTGCTGGCGATGCTCGTCGTTCCGGCTCCCGCCGCGGCCCAGGAGCGGCCGCGCAGCGGCGGGGAGCTGCTCGCCATCCTGCCCGCCGCCGACCCGCCGTCGTACGACGCGCATCGCGAAGACACCTTCGCCGTCATTCATCCGGCCGCGCCGCACTACAACACGCTGCTGCGCATCGATCCCGCCGATCCGCAGGGCGCGAAGATCGTCGGGGACCTGGCGGAGTCGTGGACGGTCTCGAGCGACGGCCGCGTCTATACCGTCAAGCTCCGCCGCGGCGTCCGTTTTCACGACGGCAGCGAGATGACGTCGCGCGACGTGAAGGCGTCGTACGACAAGATCGTGGCTCCGCCGGCCGGCGTGACGTCCGCGCGGAAGGGCGAGTACGTCTCCGTCGCCGCGATCGAGACGCCGGACGCCGCGACGATCGTGTTCCGGCTCAAGTGGTCGCACGCGTCGTTCGCCTCGTCGCTCGCGTCGCCGTGGAACTGGATCTACAAGGCCGATCTGCTCGCGAAGGACATCCGCTGGTACGAAAAGAACGTCATGGGCACCGGACCCTTCACGTTCGTCGAGCACGTCAAGGGCTCGCACTGGCTCGGGAAGAAGAACGCGAGCTACTGGGACCGCGGCAAGCCGTACCTCGACGGCTACCGCTTCCTGATCGTCCGCGACTCGGGCGCGCAGGTGGCGGCGATCCGCGGCGAGCGCGCGCACATCCAGTTCCGCGGGTTCTCGCCCGCGGAGCGCGACACGCTCGTCCAGGCGCTCGGCCCGAAGGTGACGCTGCAGGAGTCGAGCTGGAACTGCCACGCCGTCATCGCGTGGAACCACGAGAAGCCGCCGTTCAACGACAGGCGCGTCCGCCGCGCGCTGACGCTCGCCATCGACCGGTACGACGGCTCCCGCGTGCTGTCGAAGATCACGCCGATCCGCGACGTCGCCGGCCTGCACGTCCCGGGCTCCGCGTGGGCGACGCCGCCGGACGAGCTCGCGAAGCTCGCCGGGTACGGCCGCGACATCAACGCGGCGCGCGCCGAGGCGCGGCGGCTGCTGAAGGACGCCGGCGTCGCCGACGGCTTCGCGTTCACGCTGCTCGGCACCGGCGTGCGGCACCCGTTCGAGCCCCTCGCCGTCTGGCTCATCGACCAGTGGCGCACGATCGGCGTGAACGTGAAGCAGGACGTCCCCGAGCGCGCCCGCTATTTCGAGATGCTGCGCGGCGGCAACTACCAGGCCGCGTTCGACCCCAAGTGCGGCTACGTCGTCGAGCCCGATCTCGACATCTACAAGTTCCAGAGCGGCCCGACGACGGCGGCGCCGACCGGGATCAGCGACGCGAACTACGCGCGCTACAAGGATCCGGTGCTCGACGACCTCTACGTGAAGCAGAGCCGCGCGCGGTCGCGCGAGGAGCGCATGCGCCATCTGCGCGAGTTCGAGCGGCGGCTGCTCGACGAGGAAGCGCACTACGCGATGACGCTCCAGTGGCACCGCATCGTGCCGCACAGTGCAAAGGTCCGCGGATGGACGGCGACGCCGAGCCACTACCTGAACCACCAGCTCGATACGGTCTGGCTCGCCGAGTGACGGGAGGACCGCGATGGACATCCGCAAGACGATCCTGACGGTCGAGGAGATCCGGACGGACGCCGGGGATCGGCTCGCGCGGCCCGTGCGCCGCGCCGTCGGCATCGCGATCGTCGCGAATCCGTACGCCGGACGGCGTGTCGACGATCTCTCGCCGCTCTTCGACGTCGGCCTCGAGCTCGGGAGTCTCTTCGGCAAGCCGCTGGTCGACCTGCTCGGCGGGCCGGCCGTGAGCTACGGCAAGGCCGCGATCGTCGGCACCGCCGGCGAGATGGAGCATGGCGCCGCGATCATTCATCCCAAGCTCGGCAAGCCGTTCCGCGAGGCCGTCGGCGGCGGCGCGGCGATCATCCCGTCGAACTGCAAGGTCGCCGCGCCCGGCGCGTCGATCGACGTGCCGCTGGGCCACAAGGACGACGTGTGGTCGTTCGATCACTTCGACACCATCACGGTCGCGGTGCCCGACGCGCCGCGGCCGGACGAGATCGTGGTCGCGATCGCGGTCGCCGACGGCGGCCGCCCGCGGCCCCGCGTTGGGAAGGGACGGGCCGCCGTATGAAGAAGGTCGCGCTGATCGGAGCGGGAGTCTCGAAGTTCGGCGTCCGCAAAGCGACGTACCGCGATCTCATCTGGGAAGCGGGCACGGCGTGCTTCGCGTCGGTCCCGGGCGTGAAGCCGAAAGACATCGACGGCATGGTCGTCGGCTCGGTCATGCCGGAGCGCACGGCGTTCCAGAGCCACATCTCGTCGCTCGCGGCGGAAGCGCTCGGCATCCGGCCGAGCACGCTGTCCGCGCGCACCGAGCACATGTGCGCGTCCGGCACCGTCGGCATCCGTTACGCGTATGCCTTCATTGCTGCCGGCCTCGCGGATCTCGTGATGGTCCTCGGCGTCGAGACGCTGAACCAGCCGTCCGGTGACGAGGCGATCCTGAACATGGGGACCGGCGTCGACCGCGAGTGGGAAGCCGCGTTCGGGCTGACGGCGCCGCCATGCTTCGCGCTCGCCGCGCAGCGGCACATGGCGCAGTACGGGACGACGGAAGAGCAGCTCGCGATGGTCGGCGTGAAGAACCACACGCACGCCTCGAAGAACCCGAACGCGCACTTCAACAAGGGCGCGACGCTCGACCAGGTGCTCGGCTCGCGGATGATCAGCTCGCCGCTGCGCCTGTTCATGTGCTCGCCCATCACCGACGGCGCGGCCGCCGTGATCGTGGCGTCCGAGGAGCGCGCGCGCGCGCTGACCGACAAGCCGGTGTGGATCCGCGGCACCGGGCAGGCGCTCGACGGCTTCCAGCTGACGTCGCTCCATGAGGACTACGCGCACTGGCCCGCGATGAAGCGCGCCGGCGAGTCCGCGTACCGCATGGCCGGCGTCGCGCCCGCGGACGTCGACCTGGCCGAGGTGCACGACTGCTTCTCGATCGCCGAGCTCATCGCGTACGAGGAGCTCGGCTTCTGCAAGAAGGGCGAGGCGGGCGCGTTCATGGCCGCGGGGCGCAGCGACTACGGCGGCGACGTCGTCGTGAATCCGCGCGGGGGGCTCATCGGCTGCGGCCATCCGCTCGGCGCCACCGGCGTCGCGCAGGCCGCGGAGGTCTTCGTGCAGCTGCGCGGTGACGCCGGCGCGCGCCAGGTGCCCGACGCCGCGATCGGCCTCACGCACAACAACAGCGGCATGGGTGAGCACGTCGTCATGATCTACGGCAAGGATCCTGCGTGAAGGTCGCCGTCCTCGGTCCCGGCCGAATCGGTCGGCCGATCGCGATCACCTTCGCGCTCGGCGGATGTCACGTGCGCCTGGTCGATCTGAAGGCGCGCGCGGCGGACGAGACCGAGCGGATGTTCACGGACGCGCGCCGCGAGATGCGGCGCGATCTCGGCTTGATGGCCGAGGAAGGCGTCATCAAGCCGTCGGAGGTCGAGTCGGCGCTCGAGCGCATCGAGCCGCACGTCGGGCTCGACGGGCTCGACGACTGCCGCTTCGTGCAGGAGGCGCTGCCGGAGAGCCGCGAGCTCAAGCGCGAGACGTTCGCCCGACTCGGAGATCACGTGCCGGCGGAGACGATCGTCGCATCCACGAGCTCGACCATCTCGCCGTCGCACCTGGCGGACGCGCTGCCGGGCCCGGAGCGCTTCCTCGTCGCGCACTGGCTCAACCCCGCGCACGTCATTCCGCTCGTCGAGGTCGTGCCGGGACCGCAGACGGCCGAGGCCGTCGTCGCGGAGACGATCGCGCTCCTCGAGCGGCTCGGCAAAGTTCCGGTGCGATGCGGCGACTCGCCGGGCTTCATCGGCCCGCGGCTTCAGGTGTTGCTGATGAACGAAGCCGTGCGGCTCGTGGAGGAGGGCGTCGCGACGCCCGAGGACGTCGACCGCGCGTTCAAGGCCGGCATGGGATTCCGCTACGCCGCGATGGGGATCTTCGAGTTCATCGACTGGGGCGGCGTCGACATCCTCTACCGCGCGAGCCGCTTCATGACCGAGGCGACCGGCGACGACCGTTTTCGCACGACCGCGCTGGTCGAGGAGAAGATCGCGAAGAACGAGCTCGGGCCGAAGACGGGCCGCGGCTTCTTCGACTACGCCGGCGCCCGCCGCGACGAATTCGAGACGGAGAAGATGCGGGCGCTCCTGCGTCAGCTTCGGCAGCAGCGGGAAGGTAGCGCGTGACCACGCTGATCGAGCACGCGACGGTCCTGACACTCGATGCCGAGCGCCGGATCCTGCGCAACGGGGTTTCGTCATGACGTACTTCCGCGCGACCGATCCGTTCCCGCTCGAAGCCGCCGACTGGAACAAGCTGTCCGAGTTCTACGCGAAGCTCGCGGACGGGCGCCTCGTGACCACGCGCTGCCTGGACTGTCGGCGCACCGCGTGGCCGCCGCGCGGGTTCTGCGGCGAGTGCGCGTCCGATCGCGTCGAATGGGTGGAGCTGCCGCGCGAGGGCGTCGTCCACGCGTTCACGATGCAGGACGCGGGGCTGCCGGCCGGCTTCGAGGGGCCGCGCGTGTTCGCGATCGTCAAGGTCGACGGTCATCCCGTGTTCACGATCCTCGTCGACACCGATCCCGGCCGCGTCGCGATCGGCCAGCGCGTGACCCTCACACCGCTCCGCGTGGCCGACGATCCGAAAGGCAACCCGCGATGGCTGCCGGCGTTCACCGCCGCGTGAGCGCATGGCGGCAGGCGGGTCCATGAGAGTCCTGGTCGCGAAGCCGGGGCTGGACGGCCACGATCGCGGCGCCAAGGTCGTGGTGCAGGCGCTGCGCGACGCCGGCGTCGAGGTGATCTACACCGGCCTCAAGCGCACGCCCGAGGAAATCGTGCACGAGGCGGTGCAGGAGGACGTCGACGTCATCGGTCTGTCGATCCTGTCCGGCGCGCACCTGCTGCTCGCGCGCCGGGTGCTCGACGGCCTGCGGGCGCAGGGCGCCGGCGACATCAAGGTCGTCGTCGGTGGCATCATCCCGCCACGCGACGTGGCGGAGCTGCAGCAGCTCGGGGTTCGACACGTGTTCCCGATGGCGACGCCGCTCGACGACATCGTCAAGGCGTTCAAGGAGTCGCTATGAGAGACGCCAGGCTTCACGCCGGCATCCCGATCAAGCCCGTGTACGGCCCCGAAGATCTCGCCGGCGTCGACGTCGAGCGCGACATCGGTACTCCGGGCGAGTATCCGTTCACGCGCGGCATCCACAAGCACATGTACCGCGACCGCCTCTGGACGATGCGGCAGTACATCGGGTTCGGCACGCCGTCGGAAACGAACGCCCGCTTCAAGTACCTGATGGCGCACGGACAGGACGCGCTCAACGTGGCGTTCGACCTGCCGACGCAGCTCGGCCTCGATTCCGACGATCCGCGCGCGGAAGGGGAAGTCGGTCGCGTCGGGATGGCGATCGACACGTTCGCCGACATGGAAGAAGCGTTCGCCGGCATCCCGCTCGATCGCGTCAGCGTGTCGCTCACCATCAACTCGATGGCGGCGCCGATCACCGCGATGTTCTTCGCGGTCGCCGAGCAGCAGGGTACCTCGCGCGACCGCGTCGTCACGACGCCGCAGAACGACATCCTGAAGGAGTTCGTGGCGCGCGGGACGTGGGTCTATCCCGTCGACCCGTCGCTGCGGCTCGTCGGCGATCTCATCGAGTACTCGGCGAGGCACTATCCGCGGTCGAACCCGGTCTCGGTGTGCGGCTATCACATCCGCGAGGCGGGCTGCACGACGGCGCAGGAGATGGCGTACGGGCTCGCGATCGCCGCCGCGTACGTCGACATGATGGTCCGGCGTGGGATGGACGTGGACGACTTCGCGCCGCGCGTGTCGTTCAACTTCACGTGCTGGGGCAAGATCTTCGAGGAAGTCGCGAAGTTCCGCGCCGGCCGCCGGCTCTATGCCCGCATGCTGCGCGAGCGCTTCGGCGCGAAGAATCCGAAGTCGTGCATGTTCCGCTCGCTGATCGGCGGCGGCGGCTCGTCGTTCGTCCCCGAGGAGCCCGAAAACAACATCGTGCGCGGCGCGTACATCGCGCTGGCCGCCGCGCTGTCCGGCGCGCAGACGATGGCGCTGCCGACCTACGACGAGGCCTACACCATCCCGTCCGCGAAGGCGCAGCTGATCGCGCTCCGGACCATGCAGATCTGCGCCGAAGAATCCGGCGCCACGGATACCGTCGATCCGCTCGCCGGCTCCTACTACGTCGAAGCCATCACCGCCGAGATGGAGAAGAAGATCGTCGCGGAGATGGCCGAGGTCGAGCGGATGGGCGGCATCGTCGAAGCGGTGAAGGCCGGCGCCATCCAGGCCGAGGTCGCGCGCCAGGCGTATCTGTTCGAGCGGAAGCTCGCGTCCGGCGAGATTCCGAAGGTCGGCGTGAACTGCTACGTCGGCGATCAGCGCGCCGCGGCCGACCAGGAGGTCGAGCTCTACTCCTGCGATCCGAAGGTGTCCGCGGCGCAGGTCGCGAAGCTCGAGAAGATCCGCCGCGAGCGTGACCACGGCGCCGTCGACGCGAGCCTCGCGCGGCTCCGCGACGCGGCGCGCGGCACCGAGAACCTGATGCCCCCGATCATGGACGCCGTCCGTGCGTACGCCACCCTCGGCGAGATCGCGCGCGCGATGAAGGACGTCTTCGGCGAGCACAAGGAGCCGGTGAAGTTCGCGTGACGACGCCACGACGCGACATCGACGAGCGCCACGGGTCCCCCGGGGCGCTCGGAGCGAGGGGGGGTGTGGGGGGCCATGTCGGGGCCCCCCACGTTCAATTCGACGTCATCGGCAAGACCGTCCGCAAGAAGGACGGCGGCGAGAAGGTCACGGGCCGGACCCGGTATCTCCACGACCTCGCGCTGCCGCGGATGGCGCACGGCCGGATCCTGAGAGCGAAGGTGCCGCACGCGCGCATCGTGCGCATCGACACGTCGCGCGCCACGCGGCGGCCCGGCGTGCTGGCCGTGCTGACCGGCGCCGACGTCGAGCAGTATCCGTTCGGGTTCGTGAAAGACCAGCTCGCGCTGAAGCGCGACACGGTGCGCTGTATCCGCGACGAGGTGGCGGCCATCGTCGCCGAGACGGCGGCGATCGCGGACGAAGCGCTCGAGCTCGTCGACGTCGAATACGAGGAACTGCCGGCCGTGTTCGATCCCGAGCGTGCGGCGCTGCCGGGCGCTCCGCTCGTGCACGACGACCTCGGATCGAACCTGGCGCCGCTGCGCTACCAGTTCACGCACGGCGACGTCGACCGCGCGTTCGAGACCGCCGCGGCGACGGTCGAAGGCACGTACACGCTGCCGTTCGTGAACACGGCGTGCCTCGGCACGATGGTGGCGATCGCGGACTGGGACGTCGACGGCAACCTGACGATGTGGTCCACGACGCAGGTGCCGTTCCTCTACCAGCGCGACCTCGCCGCCGCGCTCGGCGTGGGCGGCGACCGCGTGCGCGTGATGCAGCCGCCCGTCGGCGGCAACTTTGGCCGGGGTCTCGATCTCTATCCGATCGACCTGATCGCGGCGCTGCTCGCGCGCAGGGTGCGGCGGCCGGTGAAGATCGAGTTCGATCGCGTGGAAGAGTTCCTCGCCGCGCCGGGCCGCGAGGCCTGCCGCATCCGGCTGCGCACGGCGGCGGATCGCGACGGCCGGCTGCTCGGACGCGACTGCCACGTCGTCGTCGACAACGGCGCGTACGTGTCGTGGGGCTCGACGACGCCGTACGTGATGCTGTCGACGGTCGCCGGCCTCTATCGCTGCCCGGCCGTCCGCTTCGACACGACGATCGCGTACACGAACAATCCCTACTCCGGGTCGATGCGCGGCTACGGCAACCTCGAATCCACGTTCGCCGTCGAGGCGCAGATGGACGATCTCGCCGAGCGCCTCGGCCTCGATCCGCTCGAGATCCGCCGCCGCAATGCGACGCAGCCCGGCGATCCGAACCCGCAGGGCTCTCTCATCACGTCGTGCGCGATGAGCGAGTGCCTCGACGCCGTCGCGGGCGAGATCGTGGAGAACGCGCCGGCGGTGCCGGCCGGCTGGCGGCGCGGCGTCGGGTACGCCGCGATGTTCCACGTGGCCGGCGGCGCGCGCATCTATCGGTCCGACGGCTGCGGCGCGATCGTCAAGCTGGACGACTTCGGCAGGATCTCGCTCATCACCGGCGCGACGGAGATCGGACAGGGCTCGGAGACCGTGCTCGCGATGATCGTCGCCGAGACCCTCGGCGCGCCGATCGAGCGCGTGGACGTCGTGAACTCCGACACGACGGTGAAGCCGTGGGACGTCGGCGTGCACGCGAGCCGCACGACGTTCATCGCCGGCAATGCCGCGCGGCTGGCCGCGGAGAAGCTGCGCACCGAGCTGCTGGCCATGGCGGCCGACCAGCTGGACGAGCCGGCCGATCGGCTCGAGCTGAAGAACGGCTTCGTGTTCGTGCGCGCCGAGCCGCAGCGCCGCCTGCCGTACGACCGCATCGTGCGCTCGGGACATTTCCGCGCGGGCGGCACGACGCTCGTCGCCGAAGCCTTCTACGATCCGCCGACGACGATGCTCGACAAGGACCTGCACGGCAACGTGTCGGCGTCGTACGGCTTCGCGGCGCAGGCGGTGCTGCTCGACGTCGAGGAGGCGACGGGCGTGGTGCGCGTGCGTCGCATCGTCTCCGCGCACGACGTCGGCCGCGCGCTGAACCCGGCGGCCGCCGAAGGCCAGATCCACGGTGGCATCCACATGGGCCTCGGCTACGCGCTCAGCGAAAAGCTCGTCGTGGAAGACGGCCAGATCCTGACGACGACGTTCATGGACTACGCGGTGCTGAAGGCGGACGACATGCCGGAGCTCGTCGTGAAGCTCGTCGAGAGCATCGACGAGGAGGGGCCGTTCGGCGCGAAGGGGCTCGGCGAGTCGGGAGTGATCCCCGTCGCGGCCGCCGTCGCCAACGCGATCAAGAACGCGATCGGCGTGCGCTTCACGGAGCTGCCGATCACGCCCGAGCGCGTGCATCACGCGCTTGCGGAGCGTCGACGCTGAACCGCCGGGGCGTCGAAATTGAGACATGCCATCGTGGGTCTTGCTCGCAAGCATCGCATCGCGCTCATGGGATCGTCCGCGCCGTAGACCGAGATCGGCGCGCTCATGTCGTACGCCCCCGATTTGTTCCATGATGTTTCGGCGCGCCGCCGGCCGTGTCGACCGCATCCGCAAAGGTGCGAAGCCGTCCGAGAAGGCGCTCGGCGTGACGATTCCCCATGCGGTGCTGTTACGCGCCAACCGCGTGATTGAGTGAAGGGCGCTGCGCCACTGGCTTTACCGACCGGTATAATCCTACCTACTGGAGGATAGTATGACCGTTACGAAGTCGGTAAGGCTTAGCCGGAAAGGTCAACTCGTCATCCCGAAGGAGATGCGAGATGCCCTCGGGATGAAAGAGGGCGACGACGTGCTCATCATCCTCGAGGACGGCCGGATGCTCGTCACCACGCCGCGCGAGTACGCCCGGGCGACCCGCGGCCTCATGAAGGGGACGTGGGGCAAGACGCGCCGTGAAGTCGACGCCTATCTGGAGCGGGAGCGCGAGTCGTGGCGGTGAAGACGGCGCGATTCGTCACCGATCTCGGACGACTGGAGAGCATCGGCCTCGACAGCTCGATCCTGATCTACCACCTCGATGACATCAGCCCCTACGTGGAGTTGACGGAAGCGGTGTTCGCCGCGATCGCCGCGGGCGGGCCGCGGGCGGTGCTCTCGACCGTCTCGGTGACCGAGCTCCTGACGAAGCCCTTCGCCGAGGGAGCCACCGAACAGGTCGAGACATTCGAGCACTTCGTTCTGTCGCTGCCCCATACGGCTGTCCGCGCACCCGACTACCCGATCGCGAAGGACGCAGCCCGACTGCGGGCCCGGTACGGACTCCGGACGCCCGATGCGCTGCTCGTGGCCACGGCACGCCACGCGGGTGTCAGCGGCTTCCTGACGAACGACACCGGTCTGCGCAGGCTGAAGGCGGAAGGACTGGCCGTCCTCGTGCTCGATGACTACCTCTAGGCCTCGCTGAGATGCCGAAGCTGATCGCCGACGCCATCGACCGTGCGATCTCAATCGAAATGCGCTTCGCCGGCGAGCTGCCGCGCGGCGTGATCCGGCCCCTGTACGAGGCCGCGCGCGACGCCCAGGGTGGCGAGGCGCTGGTGTACCTCGCGGCGCGGGCGCTGCTCGACCGCCTGAGCCGGCGCGACGTGGTCCTGATCGTCACCGGCTCTGGTAGCCGCTTCGGCCTGCACAAGGGCGAGACGGACGGTCCGCTCGGTGCAGCGTCGCTCGCGCGCGTGCTCGACCTTGGTATCGGCGCTCGCGTCGCGCTCGCGTGCGACGAGCCACATCGCGAGCCGATCGTCGCCACGATCGAGGCGGCCGGGATCTCGGTCATCGACGCCGAGCGCTTCGAGCGCCGGCCGCACACCGCGGTCGTCGACGTCATCCCACCCGGCGACGATGCCGGCCGGACGTTCGCCGCCGCGGCGCTCGACCGCTACCAGCCGCGCGCCGTCGTCTTCATCGAGAAGACGGGACCGAACGCCAAGGGCGTACATCACACGATCCTCGGCTCCGCGAAAGATCCGGCGGAAACCGGGCACGCGTTTCACCTCGCCAATCTCGCGCGGCAACGCGGCATCCTCACCATCGGTATCGGCGATGGCGGCAACGAGATCGGCAACGGCGTCATCTACGACGCCGTGCGGAAGATCCAGCCGTTCGGGGCGGTATGCCGGTGCCCGTGCGGCGACGGCCTGGCCACCGTCACGCGCACTGACGTCCTCGTTTCGGCGAGCGTCTCGAACTGGGGCGCGTATGGCGTCGCCGCGCAGATCGCCTTCGCGCTGAAGGATCCCGACCTCTTCCAGGACGAGGAGACGGAAGACTTCATGCTCCGGCGGTGCGTCGCGGCCGGCGGTATCGACGGCGCCTACGCCGCGCAGGTGCTTCGCGTGGACGGGACGTCGGCCCGGACGCAGCGGGCGCTCGTCGCGATCCTGCGCGAGATCGTCGCCAACGGGCTCCGCACCGTCACGCGAGGATTCTGAGTCGGGCTGGGTAGATCGATGAAGAAGAAGCGACACCAGCGACAACCGTCCGAGCGATCGGCATCGCGGAAGCAAGGATCGAGACCCGCACGATCTGCCGCCGATCTCAAGGGCCTGCTCCACCGTCCAGGCCGCCGCCCCGTCACATTGGCGGAGATGGACGCCGCGGTCCGGCGAGGCGCGAGCCGCGGCGTGCGTCGGGCGCGATGAAGCTCTTCGACGGCATCCGCGTGCTCGATCTCTCCCGCATGCTCGCCGGGCCGTACGGCTCGATGCTGCTCGCCGACATGGGCGCCGACGTCATCAAGATCGAAGACCCCGACGGCGGCGACCCGATGCGCGTCATGGGCCCGCCGTTCCTGCCCGACGGCGAGTCGGCGTACTTCCTCGCGATCAACCGGAACAAGAAGTCGATCGCGATCGAGCTGACGAAGCCGGAGGGCCGCGACGTCTTCCTCGATCTCGTGCGCCACGCCGACGTTGTCTGGGAAAACTTCCGGCCCGGCGTCATGGCGAAGCTCGGCTGCGACTACGAGGCGATGTCGCGCGTGAATCCGCGGATCGTCCACTGCGCGATCTCCGCCTACGGGCAGGAGGGGCCGCATCGCGAGCTGCCCGCGTTCGATCTGGCACTGCAGGCGCGCGGCGGCGCGATGAGTCTCACCGGCGAGCCCGGCCGACCGCCGGTCCGCATGGGACTGCCGATGGGTGATCTCGCCGGCGGCATGTTCGGCGCGTTCGCGGTCGCGGGCGCGCTGCTGCGGCGCGAGCGCACCGGGCGCGGCGCGTCGCTCGACCTCGCGCTGCTCGACTGCCAGGTCTCGCTGCTGACGTACATCGCGCAGTACTACTGGACCGACGGCAAGGCGCTCGGACCCGCGGGCTCCGGGCATTCATCGGTCATGCCCTACGGCGCGTACGCGACCCGCGACGGCCACCTGATCATCGCGGTCTTCAACGACCGGTTCTGGCAGGGCTTCTGTCACGCCATGGAGAAGGCGGAGTGGGAGCGCGACCCGCGGTTCGCCACGAATCGCGACCGCCTCACGCATCGCGCCGCGCTCGAGCCGCTGCTCGTGGAAACGTTCGCGACGCGCCCGACGCGCGAGTGGCTCGATCGCCTGAACGGCCAGGGCGTTCCGGCGGCGCCGATCCAGCGCGTGGACCAGGTGCTCGCCGACGAACAGGTGCGGTATCGCGCGATGGTCACCGACATGCAGCACCCGGTGCACGGCCGGGTGCCGACGCTCGGCACGCCGATCAAGGTGGACGGCGAGCTGAAGCTCGACGTGGTACCACCCGCACGACTGGGACAGCACACCGCCGACGTCCTGCGCGACGTCGCCGGCTACGACGCCGCGCGCATCGAGGCGTTGCGGCACGCAGGAGTCATTCGATGAACGTTGCCGTCCTCGGCGGCGGCAACGGCGCCTTCGCCGCGGCCGCCGACCTGTCGCTCGCCGGCCATGCCGTTCGACTGTGGCGCCGCTCCGACGCCGATCTCGGCCCCGTCCGGGACGCCGGCGGCATCACGCTGCGGTCGGAAGAGCGCCAGGGCCTCGCGCGGCTCGAGCGAGTGACGTCGGATCTCGGCGTCGCGCTCGACGGCGCCGACGTGGTCGTGCTCGCGCTGCCCGCGACGACGCACGAGGCGCTCGCGCGCGATCTCGCGTCGCGGCTGACCGAGCGCCACGTCGTCGTCATGATGCCGGGATCGTTCGGCGCGTACGTGATGGCGCGCGACATCGCGCGCGCGGGCGGAACATTGCCGCGCGCGTTCGCCGAGACGGGGACGCTCCCGTATCTCGCGCGCAAGACCGGCGCGGCCGAGGTGTCGGCGCCCGTCCGCGCCGCGAACCTGCCGATCGGCGTGTTCCCGGCGTCGCGCACCAAGGAGGTCGTCGAGCGCCTGAGCGGGCTCTACACGACCCTGCGGCCGTGCGTCGACGTGCTCGACGTCGCGCTCACCAACGCGGGCGTCGTGCTCCACCCGCCGCTCGTGCTGCTGAACACCGGCGCGATCGATGCCGGCACGTTCGACATCCACGCGACCGGCACGACGGCGAGCGCGCGAAAGCTCATCGACGCGCTCGACGACGAGCGTCTCGGCGCGCGCCGCGGGTGGGGATATCCGCCGCCGCACTACGAGCAGGCGACGTACTACGACGACGCGCGCGCCGCGGAGGGCCTCTACGGCGCCGGCGCGAAGGCCAAGTTGATCGCGAGCGGGCTGTGGAGCGAAACGGTCACGCTCGAGCACCGGTACGTCACCGAGGACGTCGTGATGGGCCTGCCGCTGTTCGAATCGGCCGCGCGCACGGTCGGCGTGCCGACGCCGGCGTCGACGGGGCTGCTGCACGTCTTCGGCGTCCTGCTCGGGCGGAGCCTCGGCGGTCGCGGGCGCGCGCTCGAGCATCACGGGCTCGGCGACTTCGTGCTCCGCGAGATTCGCCAGCTGCTGTACGACGGCTGGGACTCGACGGCGTGGGTGCAGGCGGTCAGGTGACGTCCAACCCGGTGCTCGCCGAGCTCGCGCACGAGCCCGGCGTGCTCTCGTGGCGCGGCGGCCGCTATCTCCTCATCCGCCCGGAGACGCTCGCGGCGGTGCAGCGCGCCGTCGAAACCACGCTCGGCGACGCGGCAGCGGAATGCTTCGCGGCCGGTGGACGCGCGGGCGGCGGGCGCGCGGCGAGCCATCTCGCCGGCACGCCGGCGGAGCGCGTGGAACGCCTGATCGCGATGGGCTCCGCGATCGGCTGGGGCGAGTTCTCGCTCGACGCGCTGACGGCCGATCGGCTCGCGATCACCGTCCGGCGCTCGCCGTTCGCGGAAGCCTACGGCGCGTCGTCGCATCCCGTGTGTCACGTCACACGCGGCGTCCTCGAGGCGCTGACCGAGACCGTGTTCGGCACGCGATGGCCGGCGCGGGAGACGGCGTGCCTCGCGACGGGCGCGGGCGTGTGCCGCTTCGAAGCCGTCCGACCGCCAGGTCGATGAGACGCGCCGTGCCAGTCCCGAGGCGCGCCCCGGCTCCGCCGGGGCACGTCCGAGCGCTGGGGGATGCGGGGGCCCCCGGTGGAATCAGCAACAGATCCGAGCGCTGGGGGATGCGGGGGCGCCCGGTGGAATCAGCAACAGGTCCGAGCGCGAAGTCGAGGAGTGCCCCGGCTTCGCCGGGGCGCGACGAGCGTGGGGGGTCTGGGGGCCATGTCGGGGC